>SVRD01000014.1 GCA_015064955.1 Oscillospiraceae bacterium | reverse complement strand
CGAACAGCAACAACCGCAGATCGTAGCAGTGACCGTAGCACAACCGGAACTGCTCCCCGCATAAACACCGCACAATGCGAGATAAACGCAGTAACGGCGGATGACTAACCGCCATCCGCCGTTACCATACCTACATACTGTCAGAAAATGTCCCTATGAACACTAACAGAAGGGTACGTGAGGTTTTGTCTATGGGCTACAAAAAAGATATTTTTGCCGTTTTTGCGTATGAATTCGAACTCTTACATAAGTGTTAGCTTTTAGTGAAATCGTTCGCTTACGCTCACGGTGAAATAATTTACTCCGTGAATTGTGAAATTTGATGCTATCGCATCAAGTGAAATTAAATCCACCCACTCGCTGCTCACAGCGAATTTCACACGCCGCAGGCGTATTTCACATTGCAAAGCAATATTTCACCCACCCGCAAGGGTGGATTTAGTTGAAAACGACAGATTCCTGTCAGAATCTGTCGTTTTCTGGTGCGGATGACAGGACTTGAACCTGCACGCATATGCACCGGTTTCTAAGACCGGCTCGTCTGCCAGTTCCGACACATCCGCATATTCCTGCGCTGCCAAGAAACAGGCAACGCCGATATTTATTTATTCTTTTTTTGATTTTCTTGCGAAGTAGACTTCAAGCCCGATATACGAAATCAGCGAAACGAGCATTACGAAATAATAGCTCAAAAGACGCCAGATAAGCATAAGTCCGTTCGCGGTAAGCGACGCCGCCGCGGCCGAGCCGCCGACAAGAAAAATAATCACAGACTTGAATATCTGACCGGTTGCACCCTCCGCACCGCCCGAAGCGCCGGGGGTGGGAATGAATCCGACCGCGGTATTGACAAACGACGCCGCCGCGAGAATCAAAAGCATATCGCCGCATCCGACTTCGATATGCATCGCTCTGAGGATAAAGAAATTTGCGAGGTAGAAGAACACAAGCGAAGCAATTTTCGAGATAAGCGCAAGTATAAAATGCCCCTTCTTTTTGGTAAGATCGTGGAATGCGTCCTGCACCTGCTCAAAATAGGTCTGCAAGCCTTGGATTCTCGGCTCAAAGCGCTTGAAAAGCTTAAATTTGCAAAAGAATCGTGCGCATTTGAGCAATCCGTTGCGGACCTTTGTGCTCAGCCCCAAGAGAAGCATAACGGCGAGCATAATATAATTCATAGCATACCCGATAAAGATCACGGGAAGCCACAAGGGATCGATTTCGGCGACCAAGGTATCGAAATGAAACAAACCGAGCAGCGAAAGACTTGTCGACGCAACCATATATATGACGAGGTTGGTGAGCAAAAGTCCAGTGGATTCCGAAATCCTTACCTTCGCTTTCGAGAATGAATACGCCTGAAATGGCTGACCGCCCGTTGCCCAAGGGGTGATACCGTTGAAGAAATGCTCGGTCATCGCGACGGTATATGTAATCGGCATCGACACTTTGGTCTTTCTTGCCTTTGTCAAAATACAAAGCGAAAGCGGGTAAAGCGCCATATATACGAGAATCAAAACAAGCGCAAGGAGCAAATTGCCGATATCGGCGTTCTTGATTTGCTCGAGAATACTCGGCATATCGTTGATTTTCAAAACGAAGATGAGCAAGAGGACGGCGATCAAGCCATATACGACAAACAGCGCGATTTTTTTGCCGCTGAGAGGGTTTTTCTGCACGCCGTTGTCCATTCCGATACTCCTTCTTTTGAAATTATAACATATTGATTATACCACAAATCAATCTGTTTTTCAATAACAAATTCATCATTTCTTGGAATTATAGTGGTTGATTATCTGTGCACAATGTGGTAGAATACAAAAAAACAGATAGGACGGTTGTTATGAACGTAAGCGAACGTTTTTTGAAATATGTTTCCTTTGGTACCAATTCCGATGAGGAGTCGGCCTCCTGCCCCTCGACCGAAAGCCAGCTCGTGCTAGGCAGATATCTTGTTGATGAGCTTGTGAAAATCGGTCTTGCCGAGGTCGGAATCGACGAAAACGGCTATGTCTACGGCGTGCTTCCCGCAAGCAAGGGCAGGGAAAACGACGCTTCAGTCGGCTTTATTGCACATATGGATACAAGCTCGGCAGTCAAGGGGGACGGCATAAAGCCGCAAAGAGTTTTGTACCAAGGCGGAGATATCGCGCTGAACGAAAAGGAAAGCATTCGTCTTGCCGATTTTCCTTATCTTGCAAAATATATCGGGCAGGAGATCATCACGACCGACGGAACGACACTTTTGGGCGCCGACGATAAAGCAGGCATCGCCGAAATATTTACCGCGCTCGAATATCTTGTAGCCCACCCCGAGATTTCTCACGGCAGGATACCTGTTTGCATCACACCCGACGAGGAAATCGGAAGAGGCGCCGACCGCTTCGACCTCAAACGCTTTTCTGCCGATTGGGCATATACCGTCGACGGCGGCGAGCTCGGTGAGATTGAATACGAAAATTTCAACGCCGCATCTGCAAAAATAACTATTCACGGCGTGAACATTCACCCAGGCAGTGCCAAGAATAAAATGAAGAACGCAAGCCTGCTCGCTTCGGAATTTATTTCGATGCTTCCGAAAGCGGAAACACCTTCACATACCGAGGGTTATGAGGGATTCTATCACCTTTGCGGTATGCAGGGCGACGAAAGCAACGCCGTTTTACAGTATATCATTAGAGATCACGACCGCGAAAAATTCGAGTCTCGCAAGCGGTTTGTCGAAAACCTCGTTTCGTATCTTAACGGAGTATACGGCGAAAACACCTTTGAAGCGGTGATCCGCGACAGCTATTATAATATGCGTGAAAAGATACTGCCTCATATGCATATTATCGATAACGCCGTGAATGCGATGAAGCAGGCAAACGTCGAGCCGATGATCGTTGCGATAAGAGGCGGCACCGACGGCGCAAGGCTTTCATTCGAGGGTCTGCCCTGTCCCAACCTTTCCACCGGCGGCGCGAACTTCCACGGTATCCACGAATTTATCCCCGTTCCCTCAATGGAAAAAATGGTCGAAATTCTTGTTACACTTATGAAAAATCAATAAAAATAAACGCTTCGGAGCTCTGTGCCCCGAAGCGATTTTTTATTCAAAATCGTCGGTTATTTCGATATTTCCGCGGTAGTATTTTTTGTCGCGCTCGGATATTTCGCGCAGTACTCTGCAGGGCGAGCCGACAGCGACTACGTTGTCGGGGATATCCTTTGTGACAACACTGCCTGCGCCGATTATGCTGTTTTCGCCAACCGTAACACCGGGGAGTATAACACTGCCTGCACCGATCCAGGCGTTGCGCTTGATCGTGACGGGGAGATTGTATTGAACCGTTTTTTCTCTCAGCTCGGGGTTTATCGGGTGGGTGCCGGTGCAAATGGTGACATTCGGCGCGATCATCACGTTGTCACCGATAAAAATTTCGCCGTCGTCGACAAGGGTGAGATTGAAGTTAGCATATACCGATTTGCCGATATGAGTGAATTTACCTCCCCAATTCGCGTGGAAGGGTGTTTCGATATAGCTCCCCTCGCCGAATTCAGCAAACATTTCCTTTAAAAGCGATTGCTTTTCCTTTGCTTGAGAGGGCTTCAGGGAATTGTATTCAAACAGCATATCGAGCTGCTTTACCTGCTTTGCAAGAAGTGCTTCGTCGGAGCATTGATAAAGCTCGCCCGAGTGCATTTTTCGTATTATCTCGTTTAGTTCCATATAATCATCTCCTTTTGATATTTTACACAAGACGCAAAGTTTTTTCAAGTGATGCCTTTTATTTTTTCTTGAAATATGTTAAAATCAAGATAACGAGGTGAAGCTTTTTATGAACGACGAATATATTATCAAGCCGATAGCGTATATACATAACGATCTCAATACAAAATTCGGCGTTCCGCGGCAGAGTGGACTTGCCGAATCACTGCTTTCCGAAATAATTTTCGAGCCCGAATACCGTGTTTCCGACGCTCTGCGCGGTATAACCGATTTTTCACATATCTGGCTTATCTGGAGCTTTTCGGAGGCAAGACGAAGCGATTGGTCGCCGACCGTGCGCCCGCCGCGCTTGGGCGGGAACGAAAGAGTGGGCGTGTTTGCAACCCGCTCGCCGTACCGTCCGAACAGTCTTGCGCTTTCCTGTGTGAAGCTTTTAAGAATCGAGCACAGAGAGGGAAAGGGCGAAATACTTATCGTTTCGGGCGCCGACCTTATGAACGGCACGCCGATATACGATATAAAGCCATATCTGCCTTATGCCGATTGCAAGAGCGATGCTGTCGGAGGATTTGCACGCGACGGCGGGAAAACGCTTGGTGTAATTGACGAAGACGGCGAATTGGACAAGCTTTCGCCCGAAAAAAGAAATGCTCTGACCGAGCTTCTCGCACGGGACCCCCGCCCGCAGTATCACGACGATTGTGAGCGTGTTTATGGTATGTCCTACGGCGAATTCGAGGTAAAATTCCGTGTCGACGGGGAAAATGTGGTTGTGATTTCTGTTGAAAAAATACAAAAAATGTGATATATTAAAGAAAAGTACCGAAAGGAATGATATTTATGACCAAAAAAGAATATTTCGCATCTCCGATGTGCTCGCAAAAGGCGAGATCTCTGATCACGGCAGGCTGGATCGTTTTCGGCGTTTGCACGGGCATATCCGTTCTTTTGACTTTGCTCGGACTCGTTGGTGCGCTTTTGCTGTTCTCGGGAATGGATTTCAGCAAGGGACTTGATTTTGTGCTCGAGGAGCTCAAAAGACATGACCTTGAGGATTATTCTGAATTTATCGAGGATCTTGATATTTTTGAATCGGTTGTGGGTATGCCGGTAAATGAATTCCTCGATATTATCATCGTCATCGCAATAGTCACAACGATCGTGGCTCTTGTCGCAACTGCGCTTTTGAACCTTTTTGCAATATTGAAGAAGAATCTTGCTGTTGCAATAATCGCGCTCGTTTTCTCGGTGATCACCGCAAATACACTCGCTGTCATCACGGCGATAACCTTGCTTGTTATCGTTTGTATTCTCAATTCCGAATATAACAAGTATTCAAGCAAATTCGTTAATTCCACAGCTGATTTTTCGGGCGAAAGTATAGAGTAAAACAGACAATAAACGATGAAAAACGTTCGGCTTCCCGAACGTTTTTTCTTTACATTCGCGGCACTTTGTGATATAATTAGAATAGCAAAATTTGGAAGGATTTTTTGAATGGATATTATTGCAAAGATAGCAGAAGAATTAAAGATCCGTGTCAAGCAGGTCGAAGCGGCGGTCGGACTTATCGACGAGGGCAACACGATCCCCTTTATCGCCCGTTACCGTAAGGAAGCTACCGGCTCGCTTGATGACGAAAAGCTCCGCGAGCTTGGCGAAAAGCTTGAATTTTACCGCGCGCTCGATGCAAGACGTGCCGACGTGACCCGTCTTATCGACGAGCAGGGAAAGCTCACCGATGAGCTTGTGACCGCTATCGAAAACGCGCAAACGCTTTCCGAGCTCGAGGATATATACCGCCCTTACCGTCCCAAGCGCCGCACCCGCGCAAGCATCGCGGCAGAGGCAGGGCTCACTCCGCTTGCCGAGCTTATGCTCGAGCAGAAAAAGGAAGTCGATATAGCCGCCGAGGCGGAAAATTATCTCAATCCCGAAAAGAAGATAAATACCGCGATCGACGCATTGAACGGCGCAAAGGATATTATCGCCGAGCGTGTTTCGGACAATGCCGAATTCCGCAAATGGATACGTGAATTCACCTATCGCCACGGCAATCTCGTTGCAAAGGCGAAAACCGAGGAGGATACCGTTTACCGCTTGTATTACGATTACAGCGAGCCGCTTTCCAAAATGCCCTCACACCGCGTTTTAGCCGTCGACAGAGGCGAAAAGGAGGGTGTGCTTTCGGTCAAGGTCGAATGCGACAAGGAAAAGGTGTTTGATTATCTGAGAGGCCAGATGCTCTCCGTTCGCGAATGCTCCTCCACCGAATATGTGCGCGAAGCTACCGATGATGCATACGAGCGTCTTATCGCGCCCTCGGTGCAGACCGAAATGAGAAATACCATCACCGACAACGCGCAGGAGCAGGCAATCCGCGTTTTCGGCGAGAATCTTAAAAATCTTCTTATGCTTCCTCCCGTTCGCGGCAAGGTCGTTATGGGCTTTGATCCCGCATACAGAACCGGTTGTAAGATCGCGATAGTTAACGACGTCGGCGACGTGCTCGACACCACCGTTGTTTATCCCACTCCTCCCCAGAATAAGACCGAGGAAGCAAAAGCAAAGCTCAAATCGCTTATCAATAAGCACAAGGTCGATATAATTTCTATCGGAAACGGCACCGCATCGAAGGAAAGCGAGATTTTCGTTGCGGGAATGATAAAGGAGCTTGACCGCGAGGTAAGCTATATTATGACCAACGAGGCGGGCGCTTCGGTATATTCGGCTTCAAAATTGGCAAGCGAGGAATTTCCGCAGTTCGACGTTTCGCTTCGAAGCGCGGTTTCTATTGCAAGAAGACTTCAGGATCCGCTTGCGGAGCTTGTTAAGATCGACCCCAAAGCGATCGGCGTCGGTCAGTATCAGCACGATATGGAGCAAAAGGCACTCGACAGCTCGCTTGCCGGCGTTGTTGAATCCTGTGTTTCGGGTGTCGGTGCAGACCTTAATACCGCATCGGTATCTCTCCTTTCGCATATCGCGGGTATCAACTCGAAGATCGCAAAGAGCATTTACGAATACCGCACAACAGTTTCGCGCTTTAAATCGAGAAGCGAGCTTTTGAAGGTCAAGGGTATCGGCGAAAAGGCATATAAGCAGTGTGTCGGCTTCCTCCGCGTGCCCGAAAGCAAAGAGGTGCTCGACAATACCGCAGTCCACCCCGAAAGCTACGAGGCGGCGTATTCGTTATTGAAAACACTCGGCTATACAAAGGACGACGTCAAGGAGCGCAAGCTCGGCGAATTGACCGCCAAGGTCGAGGCACGTTCTGCCGCAACTCTCGCCGCAGAGCTCGGTATCGGCGTGCCCACGCTCAACGATATCGTTTCCGAGCTTTTAAAGCCGGGACGCGACCCGCGTGACGAGCTTCCTCCTCAAATATTGCGTACCGACGCGATGGATATTTCCTCACTCAAGACGGGAATGGAATTTGTCGGAACCGTGCGTAACGTTGCCGATTTCGGTGCATTTGTCGATATCGGCGTGCATCAGGATGGCTTGGTGCATATCTCGAAGCTTTCAAACCGCTTTGTAAAGCGCGCAAGCGACGTTGTGAAGGTCGGAGATATCATAAAAGTGAGAGTTATCGACGTTGACGTTGCAAAAAAGCGCATTTCTCTCGAAAAAATACAGTAAATATGCAATTTTACTATTGCAATCTTGCAAAAAGCGTTGTATAATAACTCATTCAAATTGATTCAAACTCATTCGGAGGTAATAATTATGCAGATCAACAATCAATATCTTCAGGAGCTTTACGCCAAGGTTGAAAAGCGCAACGCAGGCGAAAAAGAGTTCCTTCAGGCAGTAGGCGAGGTTTTTGAATCTCTCGCTCCTGTTATCGAAAAGCGTCCCGACCTCGTAGAAGCGGGCATTATGGACCGCATCGTCGAGCCCGAACGCTTCATTCAGTTCCGCGTTGCTTGGGTCGATGACAACGGCGTGGTTCAGGTAAACCGCGGCTTCCGCGTTCAGTTCAACAGCGCGATCGGTCCCTACAAGGGCGGTTGCCGCTTCCACCCCAGCGTTTGCTCCTCTGTAATCAAGTTCCTCGGCTTCGAGCAGACCTTCAAAAACTCCCTCACCGGTCTTCCTATGGGCGGCGGTAAGGGCGGCGCTGACTTCGACCCCAAGGGCAAGTCGGATAACGAAATTATGCGCTTCTGTCAAGCATTTATGACCGAGCTTCAGAAGTACCTCGGTCCCGACACCGACGTTCCCGCAGGTGATATCGGCGTTGGCGCAAGAGAAGTCGGCTATATGTTCGGTCAGTACAAGAGAATCCGCGATGAATTCACCGGCGTTCTCACCGGCAAGGGCCTCTCCTATGGCGGCTCGCTCGCAAGAAAACAGGCAACCGGCTACGGTCTTTGCTACTTCACCGACAATATGCTCAAAAAGAAGAACGACAGCTTCGTTGGCAAGACCGTTGTAATCAGCGGCTCGGGTAACGTTGCGATCTACGCATGCGAAAAGGCTACTCAGCTCGGCGCAAAGGTTGTTGCTATGTCCGACTCCAACGGCTACGTTTACGACCCCAACGGCATCAAGCTTGACGTTGTTAAGCAGATCAAAGAGGTTGAACGCGGCAGAATCAAGGAATACGCTGCACGTGTTGAAGGCGCAACCTATACCGAAGGCAAGGGCATCTGGACTATTAAGTGCGATATCGCTCTCCCCTGCGCTACGCAGAACGAGCTCAACGGCGACGACGCAAAGGCACTCATCGCAAACGGCGTTAAGTACGTTGCGGAAGGCGCAAATATGCCCTCTACTCCCGAGGCAATCGAAGCATTCCTCAGCAACGGCGTTTACTTTGGTCCGGCAAAGGCGGCAAACGCAGGCGGCGTAGCTACCTCCGGCCTTGAAATGAGCCAGAACTCGATGCGTCTCTCCTGGACCTTCGAAGAGGTTGACGAAAAGCTTCACGGCATTATGAACGGCATCTTTGAAAACGCTTCCGCGGCTGCAAAGGAATATGCAACCAGCGAGGATAACCTCGTTGCAGGTGCAAACATCGCAGGCTTCCTTAAGGTTGCCGACGCTATGAAGGCACAGGGCGTTCTTTAATCGACCGTCACAGTATAAAGACAGCATTAAGACTTCTTCTCATAAGGGAAATAAAACACCGACGGATTATGATAATCTGTCGGTGTTTTTTCTGTTCATAAATTGAATTTTCTTGGTCACTCGATTTCTGTGCGAATGGTAAAGACGTTAGGAAGATTAAAAATATCTTTTTTCAAGAACAGCGGATAAAAATACTCGTCCCTCAATCTTTCAAAGGCCAACCACTCGAATGTATGTGTGCGTTGACCCTCGTGTGCTGTGAAAATCTCGCCCCTTGCCAATAAATCTGTTTCAGCAATATCCATTAAGAAATAGATGCAAAGTTCGTGGTAATGCATATTGTCTACATCTTCCGTAAAAAATGCTTGATTCAGCCAAAGCGGGCGGACAATCTTGGGTGTAATGCCTAATTCTTCTTGAATCTCTCTAATAACAGCATTTTCAGCGGTTTCACCGATTTCAACTCTACCGCCGGGTAAATAGTAATACGGTGAACGTTCATCGTGCATCGCTAAAATCTTGCCGTCAGAAATCATAATAGCACATACTCTGTAATTGAATTTTTCATTATCGAATTTGAAAGATATATCCATTTTATTCCTCAACAAATTCTTGATTTACCGCGTTGATTTATAAGATCCGGCATCGCATTTGTAGGTACAAATGCGTTATTGGGCTATGCCTAAACCCATTTTATCATAACGGTTTATATTATTCAAGTTGTATTCCGACTCCGTCGGAGTGATATTGAAACCTTGCAGTTTCAGTGTTATTTTATTCGCCAAATGGGTTCCCGCAAAACATGGTTTTGTGGGGGAGAAAACTGCCGAAGGCAATATCACTCGGCGTTAGCCGAATATCACTGCGAAGCAATATCACTCACCAAATTTATTTGGTGAATAAAACTGCGAGACTTCCTTTTGGGAAGTCTCGCAAAGGCTGTCCTTTTTGATTATCCGAATTATTTAACTGCGATCTTTTCGTTGATATATTCCCGCACTGCCGACTTTTCGATACCGAGCGCGGCGCCGAGCTCGCCGAACAAAAGATCCTCTGCGCGCTTCATATAGCGTTCGTCAACGGCAGAAAGCTTTTTCTTTGCGGCAATCAACCTTTCGCGTTTGCTGTGAATCGATTTTGTGAGCGCGACAAGCGCGTTGCAGTCGTGAAGCTTGATGATCTTATCGTAAGCCTCCGAAAGCTCACGCGGGGAGGTTGCACTGCAGGCAGTCGGTTCGATATCGAGCATATTGCAAATAAGCTCGTCCGCTTGCGCGCTTGTGATGATCGCGCGCATAAATACCGCCTCGTTGTCGGCAGGAGTAAATATCATACAGCTTTGATACAAGGGTTGGAGCTTGTAGCAGGGCCGTACCTCACCCAAAAACTCTCTTTCAACAATTTCTTCGATACGGCATACGCCGGTCTCACCGTACAGAATTAAATCGCCGATTGCGAATCTCATAATAACACCTCTTGGAAAAAAAAGAAAAAGCCTGCTCCTCAACCACGCATGTCGGTCGGGAGTCGCGATTGTTGTATATGCAACATATACAATTATATTATAACACAAAGTTCACATTTTCGCAAGATTTATTTCGTCGCTTTACTATAATTTTTTGATAAAATTGCAAAATAAAAAGCGCGGAGAAGATAGCTTCCGCGCCTTTTGAATTTGAGATCAGGTTATAATAAGATAGGCGACCCAAACAATGATTGCAAGACAAACGGCAAAAGAGCTTGATGACGCGGCGAGCATTCCGGCGCGCGATTTGCGTATATCACCGTTGTCGGTTGCCCGTGTAAACATAAAAATGCTCACTCGAAGCCAGACGAAAAGAAAGCTTGCAAGCCCTGCAAGTAATGCCGCGATCAGTACGTAAAACAAAACTTCCATTTTCAAATCTCCTTTAAATCATTTAATTGGTGTATAACCGTTTGATTCGATAATATCTTGCCCGTCTTCCGACAAAATAAAATCTATCAGCTTGGCTATGTTTTCGTTGTCGTTATCCTTGCGATAAACCGCATAAAACGGGTATATTATAGGATAGGTTCGGTTTTTAATATTATCTTTGTCGGGATAAACTCCGTTTACCGATAAAAGCTTTACTCCGTCGTTCGCGACTATGCCGTCAACGTAAAAGCGAAACGAAAAGCCGATAGCTCCTCCGATGATACCCAACGGATTCTTTCGTATTTCTTCGCCGTTCATAAAACTAAGCATAACCGTCTGGCTTCCGCTTCCCTCGGGTCTGTCAATGGGGTTTATTGGGCGGTTAATGCCGCCGACGTCCTTCCAATTGGTTATTTCACCCGAGTAAATAGCACGAATTTCATCGACAGTGAGCTCGTCAACGGGATTGTCGGCATTGACGAAAAAGACAAAAACTTCAAGTCCTATCGGGACATATTCCAGCTCTGCGCCTTGCTGTAAAGCATATTCGCGCTGTTGCTTTGAGGGGGCGGCACAAAGAATGATATCGGCGCTTCCGTCGACTACCGCTTTGTAAGCTTCGACCGTGTCGGTAAACCTTATGGCACTGTTCTCGGTGTAGTTTTCGCCGTCGAATTCAACCGAATTTTCAGGGTATACTGCGTCGACTAAGGCGGCATATACGGGAAGGAGTGCTGCTGCACCGTCGATTCGCGGAGGCTCGCCGCTTAATTGAAAATCGGTCTCGATTCTCGAAAACTCTGCGTTGTTGTCAAACGGCAGATAACGCTCAGGCTCGATTATTCTGCTTTTGAAATTGGCACCGCAACGGTAGGTTACCAAGGCATAAATGCTCAGATTATATGCGGCAAATAAAAGAATAACCAGTGATATTATAAGTATCTGCTTGTATTTTTTCATCATAAGCTCACCACAACTCCCTTGAAATAAAACGGATTATCGACGAATTGTCGTAAGCGCATATCGCATATATTGCGTGGGCGGCGGTAAGAACCAACCCGATTATGACGATTGATAAAAGCAACTTTTTGAATTTTCTTTCTTCCATTTTGATCACATATTTGTCAGCGTATTTTCTAAGAGTATCGTTAACCCTACCGAGATGCCGATGAATATCGCGGCGTAAATAAACGCCGATATAGTTTCTTTGCGCAGGATGATGTTTTCCGAACCGGAACACCGAATCTTAATATATTTAACCAGTTTGAACAGAAATCGAACAAGGCAAAAAACGGGAAGCGCAATGAAAATAGAGAACGAGGCGAACAAAGCAATTAACATGGCGTCACCTTCCTTAATAGTCGGTCACATATACGTGAAATAACGAGGTTTTTGCTACGCAGATTATTATGCGTTACAAGAATCACGCTTGCGTTGCAAGCTTGCTTGTAAGAATACGGTTCTGAAATACCTCGCGGAGCATCGAGTGACCTTCTGCGCTCGGGTGCATACCGTCGGTGCCGAGAAGACTGCCCATGCTTTCCTTAAACGCTGAGCGAAGGTCCAAAAGTATGCAGTTAGCGGCATTTGCCACCTTGCTCACAAGATTGCTGTAATGCTCCTGCCATTTACCGATTCGGTTGATATCGCCAAGCCAATGCAGAATGTTGTCGTAGTTCAAGCCGCGTGCTATCCAGTTCATAAAACGCTGGGAATCAATAGGAACAAGAGTGCATATCGCAACGGTTGCGCCCTTGCTTCTTGCGTAGTTTATCATTTCGAGATACTTTTCGGTGAATTTGCTTTCGGGAGTGTTGGGGAGAAATTCTCCCTCGGGATTATCGGAAACCGCCGCCCAATCGTAATTACAGTCGTTTCCGCCGTATTCGAGAACAACGACCGTTTCGCTGTCGCAATCGCCGAGAGTGTCCTTCAGGATCTCAAAGCCCTCCTCGATCGTAGCACCCATTTTACAGTTGTTTTCGACCTCGATACCGCTCTCGGTAAGCTCGTCAAAACGGTATCCGCAGAGTCTGTATCGCTTGAGCTCGTCGTTATACATAACTCCCTTTAAAATCGAATCACCGTAAATCTTGATCTTTTTCACTGTGCAGTTTCCTTTCGATGCGTTGTCGTTGCAGTTTTCGATGCGTTGTCATTTCAGTCGGCAAGCAATCGCCAACCGACGCTTTAATCTTAATACAACGATCCGAAAAAGTCCACCTACTGCTTATAAAACCAACCCTCCTATAAGGGTTTGGCGCGGTAGAGTGATTTTTCTACTGCTCTACTATGGGTAGAAAAGCTTGTATTATCAATGCTTTTGGGGTCTTGACAAGGCTTTTACTATATGATATTATAAAGAAAAAGGGAGGTTGCTCGGTATGACCGATTATAAGCGTATTATTGCAAATAATATCATCGAATTGCGAAAAGCAGTGCCTTTTACGCAAGCCGAGCTTGCCGAAAGGCTTAATTATTCCGACAAAGCCGTTTCCAAATGGGAGCGCGGCGAATCGATTCCCGACGTTATCGTTTTAAAGCAGATCGCCGATCTTTTCGGTGTTACCGTCGATTATCTTCTCGAGGAGGTCCACCCACTGAATGCGACGATGCAAAGCGTTCCGCGTCAGATCAAAAAGAACCGCCTTATCGTTGCCTCGCTTTCCTGTATGCTCGTGTTTCTCGTTGCGACCGTTCTGTTTGTAACCTTGGGGCTAACGACCGATTTTCATCGGCTTTGGCTTGCCTATGTATATTGTGTTCCCGTTTGCTCGATAATACTCATCGTTTTCTGCTCGATCTGGCGGGGCGGCAAGCTGAATTATTTGTTTATTTCGATTTTGGTCTGGAGCGTTCTTGCAAGCATCTATCTTACCGTCGGGAATTATCAAAGCTGGCTTATATTTGTTATCGGCGTTCCCGGACAGATAATTATTTTGCTTTGGTCGGGCTTCGGCGCGAGAATATTCAAAAAAGAAAAGAAAACCAAATGAATATAAAACAAAACAAGCTTCGTTTTACGAAGCTTGTTTTTATGTTGGGTCAAATTAAAGACCGAAACGCATTTTATACGAGGTTACGGTGTTTTGCATAAGTATCGCGATTGTCATCGGTCCGACACCGCCGGGAACGGGAGTGATATACGATGCCTTTGCGGCGCAGGATTCAAAATCGAGGTCGCCCAAAAGCTTGTCGCCGACGCGGTTTATGCCCACGTCGATAAGAACTGCGCCCTCTTTTACCATATCGCCCGTGATCATCTGCGCCTTGCCGACAGCGGCTACAAGAATATCTGCATTTCTTGTGAAGCTTGCCAAATCCTTTGTGCGCGAGTGGCATATTGTCACGGTGCCGTTTTCGGCAAGCAAAAGCGCGCTCATCGGCTTGCCGACGATATTGCTTCTGCCTACGATAACGCAATTCTTGCCCGAAATCTCAACGTTTGCCTCTTTGAGAAGGCGCATAACACCTGCGGGAGTGCAGGGTTGGAATCTCGGTGCACCGGTATAAAGCTTACCGACGTTGTATGCGTGGAACGCATCGACGTCCTTGTCGGGACTGATCGCTTCGATAACCTTGTCGGGATCAATATGCTTGGGAACAGGCATCTGCACGAGAATACCGTCTACTGCTTCGTCCTTGTTCAAAAAGTCGATAAGCTCCAAAAGCTTTTCCTCGGTCTCATCGGCAGAGAGAAGATATTCAAGACTTGTGATGCCGACCGCTTCACAAGCTCTTTTTTTGTTGCGAACGTAAACCGCGCTTGCGGGATCGTCACCCACCAGAATTACAGCAAGGCAGGGAGCACGTCTTCCGTCAGCGGTCAAAAGCTTGATTTCCTCGGCAGTCTCCGCTTTGCATTTTGCGGATATCGCCTTTCCGTCGATAATGTTCATTTTCTATTCCTCCTCGGGAGATTCGTTTTCTTCTGCGGGGGCGCCGTCGAGCAGATCCTGCTCGGCGAGAACCTCCAAATCCTCTTCTTCGAGCTCGGAAATATCTTCCGTTTCCTCAATTTCTTCTGCTTCTTCGCTCTCTGTTTCTTCAAAAACGCTGTCGTCAAGCGCGTTTTCTTCCTTGCTGAGCGCGAGCTTTACTGTTGCGAATTCGGATTTGTAATCCGACATTTCGCTGACTTCCTCTTTGTGACGGCGGTAAAGTACGATTTCACCGATTATAGCGGCGATAACGCAAACTATACCGACAAACACCGAGAATTTAAGAGTTCCGACTATATAAAGGCTGTCTGCGCGCAGAGTTTCGATATATGCCCTGCCCAAGCCGTACCAGCCGATATAAGCAAAGAAGATCTCGCCGTTGAACTTCTTTTTGCGGTAGAGGAAAATGAGTATAAGCGCGAGGCCGAGCGCGTTCCAGAGCGATTCGTAAAGGAAGGTCGGGTGTACACAGTGGATATCTCTTTGGAGATATCCGTCGATATATACGTGCTCAAGCTCCATTCTCCAAGGGAGATTCTCTACACCCTCGGACCAACCGTATGCTTCCGCGTTGACAAAATTGCCCCATCTGCCGATGATCTGACCGACCATAACGGCGGGTGCGAGTGCATCGAGCATCGAAAGCGAAGATTGCTTTTTTATTTTATTATAAACAAGAACCGTTGCAAGTCCGAAAATGATAGCTCCGTAGATAGCGATACCGCCTTGGCGGATGTTAATCATATTCAAAAATCCCTTGCCCTTGAAACGATCCCATTCGGTAATAACGTAGACGAATCTCGCACCGATTATCGCAATCGGCATAACAAGAAGCGTGATATTGTAGACCGAATCGGCATCAAGCATTTCTTTTTTTACACCGAGGTAGTAGAAAAGCAAAAATGCGAGAAGAATACCCGTTGTGATGATAACTCCGTACCATTTGATCTCGAGTCCGAAAAGGGTGAACGCAGTTTCGTTTACTGTTAGCTCGATACCTAAACCCGGGAATTTGATTTCGTTCATAGCTCTGTTCCTTTCTGTATTATGCTTATAGAATGGTTGCTCAGATTGAGTGAATCGAGCGCTTGCCTGATCTCTTCTTTTGTTATATCACGGAGCGTTTCGATACAGTCGAATTCATCGTATTCAAGGTGTGCACAAAGCGCCATCGCCGCGGTAAGATCCTCTCCCGAATCAAACAGAGTGAGGCTTTCGGCATATGCCGCCTTCTTTTCGCGGAGTATCTGCTCGTCGCTGAAGAATATCTCCTTGCGCCGTTCGAGCTCTGCGAGCGCGCTTTCGAGTACCTGACCGTATTCGTTTCCGCTGCCCGATATTATAACGTAGGACGCATTTTGCGATTGATTGAAGCCTGCATAAAAGCGCTCGTTCAGCAATCCATTTTCGTAGTTTTTACAAAAATAATCGCTTGCACGCCCAAAGGTGAGCGATATTGCCAATCTCATCGCGCATGACCTGCGGAACGCCGCCAAATCGTTTTTTTCGTTTCCTTCGCATTTTATACCGATGCAATAAAGCGGGCTTGCGACGATTGCGTTTCCGATAACTCTTTCGGTTTTTACTCTTTCGGGCTCATCTCCGTATAAAGTCTCGGGGCGCTTTCCGCCCGATTCCCCGAAATAGCGAAGTACTGTGCTCTTGATTTTCTCGGGATCAATATCACCGCAAACGCAAAGCGACATATTTGCGGGGAGATAAAAATCCTCATAAGCGCGGAAAAGAGTTTCCTTTGTGATATTCGATATCGTTTCCACTGTTCCCGAAACGGTGTAGACGGTCGGGTGAACGTGGTACATCGCTTTGCTGAGATTGCGCGAAACGGTTACCGCCGGAGAATCGTCGTACATCGTTATCTCGCGTGCGATAATGTTTCGTTCCTTTTCGACCGATGCATCGGTTATATGCAGACTCGAAACCGAGGCAAGAAGAATTTCCAGATTCTCGAAAAAGTTTTCGGTGCAGGAAAAATAATAACAGGTCGATTCAAACGACGTAAACGCATTTGCGTTTCCGCCGAATTTGTCAAACTCAAGAAAGGAATCGCCGCCCGATTCGGTTTCAAACATCTTGTGCTCCAAGAAATGAGCCGTCCCCGCGGGGAGATAATGGGTGACGCCGTCCTTTTTATATTCGATATCCGCACCTCCGAAACGGCAACATACCATAGCGTAGCTTGTTTTGAGTTGCTTGGGGATAATCGTTATTTTAAATCCGTTTTCGAGTGTGGTGCTGTAATATTTTTCGTTGAACTTTTTGTTTTCAATAGTTACAAAGCTGTTCATTCGGCACCTCCGAGTATATATTCAAGCTCGGGTACTATCTTTTGTGCCAGCTCGATAACCTCTTCGCGCGTTACGGCAGAAACCAATTCGATGCTTTCTTCAACGGTAGCCGAATCACTGCCGAGTATCTGACCGAGCAGATATCCGTTTATCGCACCGAGACTGCTTTCAAAGCTCATAAGCGAGCGAATTATCGAATTTTTTGCGTTTTCGATATCGGAATCGGTAAATTCACCGCGCTTCATCGCTTCAAGCTCGTTGTAGATCGCGCCTATCGCCTTGTCCTCGCAACCCGGCTCTACACCGCAGGAAACAAAAATAATATTCTTTCTTCCCGCAGGATAGGAGGAGCAATAATAGCAAAGCCCTTCCTTCTCGCGCACGTTCATAAACAGCTTGCTAGCGGGTGAGCCGCCGAATATTTCATCAAAAACGCTTAAAATCGCACGTACGCGCGGGCTGTTCGGCATAACAGAGTTCAAGCCGAGTATGATTATGCTTTGCTCCATCTCCATTTCTTCGCAAACACGCTTTATCTTATTGTCGGTCGTGTGGAATACCGAATCGGGCAAAACGCTCTTGCGCGGGGTAAAGGGGAGGTGGGCGAGAACACATTCCTTGACGTATTCAAAATCGGCTTCACCCGCATAGGTTATAAACACGGGCGCGTTTTCGACACATTCGCGGTAAAACTTCATCAGATCTTCGCCGTTCAACTGCGAAACCCGCTCGATATCGCCTGCTGCATCGACCGCAAAGGGCTCGTTTTCGCACATTATCTGGCGTGCACGGAGCATTGCGTATGCGTGCTTGTTTTCGATCAGTGATGCAATTTCCTCGCAAAGACAGAGCTTTTCGTTTTCGACGCTCGCGCTCGGAAAAACGCCGTTTTCGAGATTCGGGTTGAATATCGCATCGCCCAGAAGCTCGGCCGCGCGGAAAAGGACTCTTTCGCCGTCAAACGCATAGGAATCGGCGATGGTGTTGATTTCAAGCTTGATAAGCAACAGCTCGCCTCTGCGTTGGACGAATGCATCGAGTCCGAGCGCATAAAGCTCGTCCTTGATTATCGAAAAGGATTGCATTGTCGGGAATCTGCCGGTCGATAACGAAAGCAGGTTTGTGAGAAGCGAATAGCCCGATGCCGTTTGCTCGTCAAGCGGAACAGCAAAGCTTACCGTCATAACCGCCGATTTGAATTTGTCTGTTTTGCAGGCGGCGAGTGTAACCCCCTCCTGCAGATAACTGATATTTATATCCATCTATTAAATAAGAGCCGCGCTGTCCTTGTCGAGATAAAGCTTTGCGTTGCTGTGCAGGCGCAAAGCGGTCGCGGGGCATTCTTCGTTGATTTCTCCTGTTATAGTGCGCTTTACCGCGTTTGCCTTGGTTTTCGCGGGGACGATGCAGAAAATGCTTTCGGGTGCGACGAGGGTGGGAATGGTAAGCGTGAGTGCATATTCGGGAACGTCCTCGAGCTTTTCAAAGCAGCCGTCGTTCACCTGCTGCATACGGCAGGTTTGGTCGAGCGAAACGACCTTTACGGTTTTCTTATCGTTAAAATCGGCAACGTGGGGGTCGTTAAAGGCGATATGGCCGTTTTCGCCGATGCCCATAATGATCACGTCGCATTTATGCTCGTTCAAAAGAGCAGCGTATCTTTCACATTCGGCTTCGGGGTCGCTCGCAGTGCAGTCGATATAGTTCACCGAAGCAAAGGGGACTCTGCCGAAAATGGCATTTTTAAGGAAATTGCCGAATCCCTGGGGTGCATCTGCGGGAAGACCGATATATTCGTCCATATGGAACGCGTGTATCTTCGACCAATCAATAGTTTTATCGGCAATAAGCGATGCCAAAAAATCGTTTTGGCTGGGTGCCGCCGCGAAGATCATATTGATCTCGCCCTTTTTGTCAATCTGGCGTTTGATTTCGTCCGCAGCCTCTTTTGCGGCGTATTCGCCCATTTCGGTTCTCGTTTCGAACGCAATATAATCGAGCTTGTCGACCTTGCCTTGCTTAATAACAGCCATTACAGATCACCTTTCGTATATTATTTTACCGCCCGAAATAACGGCGATAATATTGATTTCATCGTCAAATACAGTAAAATCGGCACGCTTTCCGACGGCTATTTCGCCGCGGTCGGTCATTCCCGTGAGCTTTGCGGGGGTTGCCGTCATCATTTTCACTGCGTTTTCAAGGCTTGCTCCTGCGATAATCGCATTTCGGACAAGCCTGTCGGTTGTTGCGACAGAGCCCGCAAAGGCTTCGCCGCCCGGCATCTTTGCGACACCGTCTTCGATATAACATTCCTGCCCGTTTGTAAGCGAGCCGAGAATGGTTTTTCCCTCTGTCATACCCGCGCCGCGCATCGCATCGGTCACAAGTGCGCATTTGTCTGCGCCCTTTGCGCGAAAAACGTAGTTGAGCATCGAGTGGGGGAGATGCTTGCCGTCACAGATCACCTCGACGGTAAGCTCGTCTATCATATAACCGCTTTCGATCATACCGGGGTAGCGGTAGCCGCGCTTTCTTGTGAGCGAGCTCATTCCACTGTAAAAGTGGGTCAAATGCGTGTATCCGTGCTTGGTTGCCTCGAGCACGGTTTCGTAAAGAGCATCGGAATGTCCCATCGAAGCGCAGATGCCGAGACTTGCGAGAGTGTCGCCAAGCTCGGTTGCGCCCTCAAGCTCGGGCGCGACAGACCAACGGGTGATAAGTCCGTCGGCTTCCTTTAAAATTGCCTCATAATGCTCTTTGTTAGGGGATTTAAGATATTTTGGGTCCTGAGCGCCTGCCTGCGCAGGTGAAAAATACGGGCCCTCGAGATGCATTCCGTAGAACATATCGCCGTATGTGTCATCATTCTTCACGTTGCGGAGCACCGAGAAGGAATGGAAAAGCTCCTCGTCGGGACAGGTGAGCGTTGTCGGGAGCAAGGTTGCCGTTCCGTGCGAGGAATGCAATTTTGCCGCACCGAGAAAGGCTTCCTCGGTTCCGTCCATAAAATCGTGACCGCCGCCGCCGTGAACGTGTATGTCGATAAATCCGGGAGCGATATAAAAGCCGTTTTCTGCCGATCCCTCGGAAACAGCGCCGATAATGCCGTTTTCAAACGAAACACTGCCGTTGATTATTCCGCTTTGTGTGATCAGCTTGCCCGATAGATAGTTTTTGCCCATAAAACCCTCTTTATTAATAAAGATTTGTATTCGCTTATTGCTCGATAATACAGACAGCGCTTGCGGCGATGCCTTCCTTTTTGCCGGTAAAGCCGAGTCCCTCCTCGGTGGTCGCCTTTACGCTCACAAAGTCGATATCCAAGCCGAGCGTGCTTGCGATATTGCTTCTCATTTTATCGATATATGGAGCAAACTTGGGTGCTTGAGCGATTATTGTCGCGTCGATATTGTTTATTCGGCAGCCCTTTGCTTTCAGCAGTCTGCCGACCTCGGAAAGAAGTGCCAGAGAATCTATTCCTCTGTATCTTTCATCGCTGTCGGGGAAGTGCTTGCCGATATCGCCCAAAGCCGCCGCGCCCAAAAGCGCGTCGCAGACAGCGTGGGTGAGCACGTCGGCATCGGAATGACCGAGCAAGCCGGTTTCGTGCTCGATATCAACACCGCCGACGATCAGCTTTCTTCCCGTAACAAGACGGTGAACGTCATAGCCTTGACCTATTCTGATCATAAATCTCCGCCCTTTCGTTTCATCAGTATTTCCGCGATGGGTACGTCGTCGACCGCGGTCAGCTTCATATTCGTTTCGCTTCGTTGGATATAGCAGACCTCGACACCCAATTCCTCGAGCAAGCTCGTTTCGTCGGTGAAGGAGGATATGCTTTCCGCGAGCATATTCAGCGCCTGCAAATAAAGCGATTTTTTAAAGCATTGAGGTGTTTGCACCGCGAAAAGAGTTGCTCTTTCGGGCGTGGAAACAAAGCCGGTCACGGCGTCCTTTTGCTTTATCGTGTCCGTAACGGGTGAAGAAACGCAAGCGGCGCCGTGCTTATATGCCGCATCGAGCGTTTCGTTGATCATTTCGGGGGTGACAAACGGGCGCGCGCAATCGTGAACACAAATCAGTGTGCTCGATTTTGCCGAAGCCTCGACCCCGTTTCTGACCGATTCGGCGCGGGTCACCCCTCCGCGTGTGAAGCTTATCGGCTTTTTTGTGCCGACTGCTAACGCGCGGAGAGATTCCTCGTTATCCTCGGAGCATACGACTACTATCTCGCTGACGTTTGACGAGTCGAATGCCTCGAGGACGTATTCAAAAAGTGTTTTGCCCAACAGCTTTATATTGGGCTTGGACACGCCGCCCATGCGTCTGCCGCTTCCTGCGGCGGCGATGACGGCGCAAGCTCCGATTTTACACATAATAACAGCTTTCAGGTGATTTCACACCGTTTAGTCGTTGTAGTCGTATCCCATCTGAAGCGCTTTTGCATTAAGCTCGCCGAGCTCGGGCTTTGCCTTGGGTGCGGAAGCCTTGATGCAATCCATAAAGTAATCAAAGTCGTAAAGACCGGTCTTTTTCATAAGATAACCGAGAATGATTACGTTCGCAAGCTTGGGAAATCCTGCTTCGTTTGCCATCTGAGTTGCGGGAATGTAGCAAGCGTTGACGTCCTCGCGGGAGGTTTCAACGTCGATAAGCGAGCTGTCGATAACGATAGTGCCGCCCTTTGCGACTCTGCCTTCGAATTTCAAAAGCGAGGGCTTGTTCATCGCGATAAGGATATCGGGGGTGGTTACGAGCGGAGAGCCGATCGGTTCATCATCAATGTTAACCGAGCAGTTGCAGGTACCGCCGCGCATTTCGGGGCCGTAGGAGGGAAGCCAGCTGACCTGCTTGTCCGCCTTCATACCTGCTAAAACGAGCTGCTTGCCTGCGAAAAGGATACCCTGTCCGCCGAAGCCTGCCAAAAGAATAGCACTCATTTCGTTTCCTCCTTTGTAACGTCCTTATATACACCCAACGGATAGTGAGCCATCATATTCTCACGGAGCCATTCGAGCGATTTTTCGGGAGAGAGACCCCAGTTTGTCGGGCAGGTGGAGAGTACCTCGATAATCGAAAGACCCTTCTTGTTCTGCTGCATCTCGAATCCCTTCTTGATAGCCGCCTTTGCCTTGCGGATATTGGGAACACAGTCGACCGAAACTCGCTCTGCATAAGCAACACCGTCGAGTGTGCTTACCATTTCGCAAACGCGGATCGGGTTGCCCTGGATCTCCTTGATTCTGCCGTAGGGCGAGGTGGTGGATACCTGACCGAGCAAGGTGGTGGGAGCCATCTGACCGCCGGTCATACCGTAGATTGCGTTGTTTACAAATATAATGGTGATGTTTTCGCCTCTTGCGCCGACGTGAACCGTTTCGGCAGTACCGATAGCGGCGAGGTCGCCGTCGCCCTGATAGGTGAATACGGTGAGATCGGGGTTTGCACGCTTAACACCGGTTGCAACAGCGGGCGCTCTGCCGTGGGGTGCTTCGATCATATCGCAGTTGAAATAGTTATATGCGAAAACCGAGCAACCGACGGGCGCGATGCCGACAGTTTTTTCCTCGACACCGAGCTCATCGATAACCTCGGCAACAAGACGGTGGATTATACCGTGAGTACAGCCGGGGCAGTAGTGAAAGGGCTTATCAGTAAGCGCGTGGGGCTTTTCAAAAACGATCATTATGCGTTACCTCCCGAGATTTCTTCGATTTTTGCGAGTATTTCTTCGGGAGAGGGAATCATACCGCCCGTTCTTCCGTAGTGATATACAGGCTTTTTGCAGTCGATGGCGATCTTGATGTCGTTGACCATCTGACCCATATTCATTTCGACCGAAAGGAAGCAATCGGTCTTGTCTGCCAATGCCTTGAGCTCTTTGGTGGGGAAGGGATAGAGAGTGATGGGACGGAAAAGTCCTGCCTTGATGCCCTTCTTGCGAGCGTTACGCACTGCAGTCTTTGCAATACGCGAGGTGATACCGTATGCTACAATGATGATATCGGCATCTTCGGTGAGATATTCCTCGTACTTTACCTCGTTTTCCTCGAGCTTGTTGTATCTTTCAAAGCGCTCGAGAACGATTCTTTCCAATTCCTCGGGCTCGATATAAAGCGAGTTTACGATATTGTGAACACGCTTTCCACCGTGACCGCAGCAAGCCCAATCCTTTTCGGGAATCTCACGTGCGGGCTTGGCCTCGAAGTCGACAGGCTCCATCATCTGACCGAGCGCGCCGTCTGCAAGGATCATACAGGGCATACGGTAGATATCTGCAAGGTCAAACGCCTCGCCGACGAGTGTTGCGATTTCCTGAACCGAGTTGGGCGCAAGAACTATCGCGTGGCCGTCGCCGTGGCCGAGTGCCTTGGTTGCCTGGTTATAGTCGCTCTGTGCGGGCTGAATACCGCCCAAGCCGGGACCGCCGCGCTGTACGTTTACGATAACGCAGGGAAGGTCGGAGCCGATTATGTAGGAGATGCCCTCGCTCTTGAGCGAGATTCCGGGCGAGGATGAGCTGGTGATAACTCTTGCGCCGGTGCTTGCCGCGCCGAGTACCATATTAATTGCCGCTATTTCGCTTTCAGCCTGAAGAGAAAGACCTCCTCTTTTGGGCATCTGCTTTGCCATATATTCGGCAAGCTCGGTCTGGGGAGTGATAGGATAGCCGAAGAACAGCTTACAGCCTGCACGGATAGCAGCCTCTGCGATAGCCTCGTTACCCTTCATCAAAAGCTTTTCTGCCATTATTTGTCACCTCTTTCAACTGTTATAACGACGTCGGGGCACATCGTTGCACACATAGCGCAGGCGATGCACTTGTCGAGTTCCGTAACTGTTGCGGGGTGATAGCCTTTTGCGTTGAGAATGCTCTTGTCGAGGAAGACGATCTTCTTCGGGCAAGCAAGAACGCAAAGACCGCAACCTTTACAAAGGTCGGTTTTGAATGTTACTTTGTTCATGATCTTTGTCCTCTGAATTTTGGATTTTTATTATCAAAATAACTTTTTCGTTATATCGGTAATCTTGATTGTGTTTTCTAAATCCACCCAATCGGGCGCTGTGGTCAACAGCAAGGGAAGATTTGTCAATTCCGCCAGCCGTTCGGCGTGGTTTATCGCGTCCTTGACGGTTTTTTCGGTGGTTTCGAGTCCCAAATTGGAATTGTTTATGATTCCGTGGAATTCAAGCCCCGATGCCCGCTTTATCTCCTCGAGCACCTCGAGCGCGCCCTCGGGCTCGCTTGTAATATAGCGGTAGCGGTTGTATACAAAATACATTTTGTATCCCGCTTCGATATAATCGTCGTGCGAAAATCCGAGCACCGCCGCACCGTCGCCGTCGCCGCCGACGTCTGCAACCGATTTGCCCTCGCCTGTGAAGAGAAGACGGTAATTCGGCGGGAGCGCGGGAATATCAACGTTTGTGTTTGCAAACATCGGAACCAAAGTCTGCACTCCCTGCTCAGACAACATTTTTTCGTTGTCGGCAGAGCGGAAATATGGGTTTACCGTGTCGAGATCGGCAATACGGCAGATCTCGCCCTGCTTGCGTATATCCAAAGCAAGATTAACGGCAATATTGGTTTTTCCCGAGCCGTAAGGGCCGGATATTACAGTGACCTTTTCGGTCGCCAATTCATAAAGATGTTTCATAAAGTTTTGCCTTTTTATGCTCCTCTGATAATATCGCCCTTTTCGGCGCTGTCTATCTCGAGGTAGAATTCCATTCCCGCGTGGGGAGTGGAGGGAATCTCGTTCATTTCGGTGTCGTAAAGCTTGCCGATGATAAAATCTTTGCCGAAGCTTCCGGGAGAAAGCAGATTTGCACTCTCGCCGACAGACATTTTGTTGCGCTGGAAGCATTTCGCCAATTTTCGTTCGCTGTCAAATTCGGTGACTGTCGCCAAAAACGGACGGTCGGCAATATATTCGTTGCGGATAACCGTGTTTGCGTCGGTTGACGGCGAGGAATAGAAATATCCCGTGCCGTATTCGCGGTGGCTGACGCTTTCGGTCTCGCGCAGACAGCGCTCGTCAAACGGTAAGCCCTTGAAATAGCCGTCTATCGCCATTTTGTAGGCGTTTGTGATAGCCGCGGTGTAATAAGCGCTCTTCATTCTGCCCTCGATCTTCAGCGAATCAATGCCGGCATCGACAAGGTCGCCGATATGCTCGATCATTCGCATATCGCGTGATGAAAAGACGTAAGTGCCGTCCTCGTATTGCTCGGCAACAGCAGTCTCACCGTGCTTTTCCTCACGCAGATAATATTTCCATCTGCAAGGCTGTGCACAAGCGCCGCCGTTTGCGTTTCTGCCGGTGTAATAGTTCGACATCAGGCATCTGCCCGAATATGAAATACACATTGCGCCGTGGATAAAGCATTCAAGCTCGATTTCGTCGGGGATATTTGCACGGATCGTCTTTATCTCCTCGAGCGAAAGCTCTCTTGCGAGAACGACACGCTTTACTCCGTATCTGCTCCAGAATTTTATCGCCGCGGAGTTTACCGTCGACGCCTGGGTTGAAAGATGAAGCTCGGCATCGGGGATAACCTCTTTTATAATATCCATAACGCCGGGGTCGCTCACAATATAAGCATCGGGCTTTATTTCGCGCAGAAGCTTTGCGTATTCGTAAAGAGAATCAAGCTCGCTGTCGCGCGGCATAGTGTTTGCGGTGACGTAGACCTTTGCGTTTCTTGAATGTGCATAAGCAATACCATCGCTCAGCTGCTCGGGAGAAAGATTGCCCGCCGAGGCACGCATTCCGAAACGGTCGAGCGCGCAATATACCGCGTCCGCGCCGTAGTTTACCGCATATTTCAATTTTTCGAGATTTCCCGCAGGGGATAAAAGCTCGGGGCGTTTTTTGTTATCCTTCATAATTTCCGTTCTTTATCGCTTCGTTGTCCTTCTTTGCCTGAGCAACGTTATTTTCGTGTCCGCTCTTGCTCGATGCGTAGTAGGTCTTGCCCGCATCGTTTGAAACGAAGAAATATGCGTCGATATCTCTGCCGCTGTCTGTCTGGGGTGCAACCGGGAACATCGCCGCACTGAGTGCATCAAGGCCGGGACTGCTTATCGCTCCGGGAGGCAGACCGTCGTAGAGATAGGTATTATAAGGTGTTTCGTAGTTGGGGTCGAGCTGGGTCGAATCGTTGATTCTTTCGGGGAGTGCATACTGAATAGTTGCGTCGCTTTCGAGCTTGGGGAAGCTTGAGGGATGGGACAGACGGTTGTGGAACACGTAAGAAATAGCATAAAAATCGTCTACCGTGCCGCCCTCGCTCTGTACCATAGATGCAAGGATAACGATATCGTCGAAGTCCATACCGTAATTATCGAGCATCATCGCCTGATAGCTTTCGCCCTTCATATTCTTGCGGGTGAAATCCTTCCAGAACTTGTCGTTGAATGCGTTCAGCATCTTATTTACAACGTATACTTCGCTTTCGGTGGTATAAAAATCATAGGTATCGGGGTAGAGATAGCCTTCGAGACGGTATTTTCTGTGCTCGGAATATCCCTTTTCCTCCAAAAGCTTAACAAATTCCCATTTGTAAGGATAATTGTTGATAGCTTCGATATAGCCCTCGCGCGTACCGACGCCCTTTTCTACCAAAAGGTCGATCGTCTGGTCGATAGTGAACCCCTCGGGAATGGTGACGCGCACGATCTCGCGCTTTACGTTGTTCGCTGTGAGAATAGTTATTATCTGGGAATAGTTGTAGTTTGTATTGAGCGTGTATTCACCGGGGATATATTCGTTCGAGCTGTCGCCGTCGCTGCGGTAATTCATATATATCTCATATACCCAGCCGTATTCGATCACACCGTTTTCCTTCAAAATATCCGCGACCGAATCGTGAGTTGCATCTTCTTCGATGGTTATAGTGACTTCGCGGTTGTCGGAAACAAAAGCAAATACGTCGTTGGCGATCGTGATGATATAATAAGAAAGATAAGCCGAGACTATCAAAACCAAAGCAACGTATACTACCGCTTTGGGAATTACGCTCAACGTGCGGAAAATCTTTTTGACGATTCCGACCTTGCCCTCGTCGTCCTCGTCGCCGTTTTCCTCGGCATCTTGGCTTTCTGCTTCCTCTTCGGCTATCGGTTCTTCCTCGGGAATACTGTCGTCCTCGGAAAAATGACTGCTGAAATGGGGCGAGCTTTCGCTCTGTGCCGCTGAAGTGCTTGCCGAGCTTTCTCCTTCTTCGGAAAGATGGCTGAATATCGAAATAGGGATATCACCGTCCGAATCGGCTTCGTCGGCTGTATCTTGGCTTTCATCGGGTTCTCTCCCTTGGGAAAGAATTTCAAGAATCTCGTCGACGTGGCTGGGCGGAAGCGAGGATTCCTCCTTCGGAACATCTGCCGCAGCAGGCTCGGTTTTTTTATTATCGTTGTCGTCGTTAAATTCGTTCAGTATTTCAAAAAGGTCGTCTGCGCGGCTGCGTTCGTTGTTTTCTGCCATAGCAATACCTCCTTAAAAGTGATTTGTGTGCGTGTGTTACATAAATATCGAAAAACAGATAAATGCGAGCAACAAGAATAAAAACGTCGGGGAAAGAAAAACCTTTGCGGTATGCTTGATGCTTTTGTTGGGTATGGCGTCGACCGGCGGGCGTTCCGCGTAGTTCAGACATATACTTTCCACGCGAGAAAGCAAAAGAATAAACGAAATACAGGTCAATAAAGTCAACACAAATCCGATGAAGAACGCACCGTTTTTCACAACGGTCACACGTAAAAATGCGTCACTCGCATAAATGCTTAACGTGTTGCTCAATAAATGCAGCGCGATAGAGGGAATTATCGACCTTGTCATCGCGGTGACAAACCCGAGCAGTAACCCCGTGAAAAGATATATCGCCATGTTTTCGATTGAAAAATGCAGCATCGCAAAGCATAAAGCCGACATTATTACGGCGTTTGCCGTGCCGTAGCGGCGGTATTCACTGAATATTATGCCGCGGAAGAAGAATTCTTCACAAAATGCGGGGATTATTATAAGCGAAAGTATTATTTCAAGATGTCCCGCGCCCTCGGTCGTGCCCGAAAAATCCTCGTAGAAATTAACAAGCGATGCGACCGAGCCGCCGTTGACAAAGTAGAAGAACTTTATCATAAGCATTCCGCAGATGAAAAACAGCGCCGCGAAGATCAAAAACAAAATATGAGTGCCGCCGCGGGGGATAAGATACATCGGCTCGTTGAGCTTGCGCCCCTTCATTAAATAATAAGCCATACAGGGAAGCGCAAACACGATAAGCTGAATAACGCCCACCGCAACGAAAACGTTGGTCTCCTCCGAAAGATTTTTCATAGCGAGCCGCGATGCCTGCATTGCCGCGATGACAAAAATGACCAGCAACGGTGTCGTAATAAGCGGACTTTTGAGCTTTTCTTTAGTTGTGTCGGTCAAGATTGCCACCACCCTTCGTTTTTAAAGTCGGATCAGATATGTCTTACTGCGGCGCGGATATCGGTTGCCGTCTGTGCGCCGAACATAACCTCGATAAGCTTAAAGCCGAATTCAAAGCTTGCGCCCATACCCTCGGCAGTGATAAAGATATCGTCGTGCTCAACCTTTTTGCCGGTGATATTCGCAAATTCAAGATCGGGAGCAAAATCGGGGTAAACCGCCGCGTTTCTGCCATCGAGCAAACGCATTTTGCCGAGTATCGACGGTGCGGCGCAGATCGCCGCAATATAGTTGCCGCGGCTTGCCGCATACTCGATCAGGTCGAGCACTCTCGGATTCTTTGCAAGATTTGTCGTGCCGGGAAGACCGCCGGGAAGTATCACGCAGTCCATATCCTCCTTGCGTATTTCGTCGATGGTGATATCTGCGGTAACGGTGATACCGTGTGCGCCGGGAACGGCGAGTCCGCCCTCGGTAGCAACGAGGATAACGTTTGCGCCCGCGCGCTTCAGAAGATCGGCGGGGACAAGTGCTTCGCATTCCTCAAATCCTCTTGCGAGAAGTATAAATACTGTTGCCATTATTTTTACCTTTCCTGTTAAGCTTCTTTTCCGCTCAGCTCGGGAATCAGCTCCGCGAGTCTGTCGGTTATTTCCTTGTGTATATCCTCACGCGGACGGAGCTCGCCGTCGCGTGCACAGTCGATTTTTATCCAACCGAGCTTTTCTGCCGAATAGAGTGCGGCACGGTAGGAGCTTTCGAGATGCTTTTTGTTGTTTTCGTGTATATCCTTTTCTGCGCCGGTCTCGTCGCATCTGTGCTGTATCATTTTTTGCGAGACCTCGGGCGGTACGCAGAGATATATCACCGCGTCGGGCTTCGGGATACCGAGCTTACCGTATTCATAATCCATAAGCCAGCTTAAAAACGAATCGTATTCGCTTTCATCGAGCTTGCTCAGCTGATGCACCGCGTTTGCCGAGGTGTAGCGGTTCGCGAGAATAATACTTCCGTTTTCGTAGTCCTTCTTCCAATCGAGCATAAACGAGCAGTATCTGTCTGCACCGAAGAAGCTCGAGGCGGCAAACGGGTTTACGATTTCGGGGTCATCGCCGAATCTGCCCTTTAAATACATATTAACGTGCGCCGAGTAGTCGATATCGTAGGTAGGGAACGAAAGATAACGGTAGGAAAGCCCAAGCGAAGCGAGCTTGTCCTTCAGCATTTCGGTTTGGGTCATCTTTCCCGATGCGTCCAAGCCGTCTATTGCAATAAGTCTTTTTTTCATACCGTTCTCCGTCTTTTGTCGGATACCTGCCATCTCCTTAAAAAGGGCATAGTAATCCCATTATTATCGTTATCCAATTTACTAATATATCACATTAATATTAAAAATGCAAGTGAAAAGCATTATTTATATCATTGATAAGAAGATTTTTCTGTTGCATATTATAGATATAAAAAGCATACCTCTTAAAGTCAACGACTTTGAGAAGTATGCTTTCTTTTTTGAATTGCAATATGTGTTAATTTGATGGGTTTTGAACGGTAGATATTTGATTGTAACTGTTGTTAGAACCCTTTGATACAATTAAAATTGAAATTAATGAAACAATTAGGATTATGGCCGCATTCAAATATCCGCCCCAAGCCAAGTTATAATAAATGTCGATTTCTCCTAAAGAGTATGACAGTGTGCTGTGGTACGAACCGTTGACCTCGCATCGATTATAGTTTGCGAGAAGGAAAGTTACGGCAACAGCGATTGGCGAAAAAGTCATCAATCTTAAATATTTGAATTGTTTTTCGAAATAGTGACAATAAAAAGCAATTACACTTAACGCAAAAAACACAACGTTAAAAATTATATATCGGTCGGGCACATAAAAACCATTTTCTGTGGTTGTGTCAGACAGAACAGACCAACCTGTATCTGTATAGGTTGTAATTGAATAAATACAGGGCGAACAAAATAGTACGGCAAAAATCAATAATAAAATAAGAGCCGTTACGCAAAGCTTTTTGTTCATTGTGAGAATCCTCCATTATCCTTTAAATGTTGCGATGAAAGTCGGAACATCCTCATAATTGACTTTGCAAGTCCAATGGTTTTGTGTTATAGAGGAAGTTCTGTGTTCGAAAAATGTTTCAGATAACATTATTAAGTCTGCAACTATCAAATCTTCTTTGAATGTATCGAACAACACTGACTCTAACAATATCGTATGAGTGATAAACGCATATCCCGAAAGTTCATAACCACGAATACTTCCATTATCTACAAGATCATTTGACCAATCCGCTTTATCTACATTTTTTACATAATCTATAGTGTCCGAAGACAGTTCGGAAACAACACCTTTACTATTTTTTACGACTAATTTCATAACGACGGTTTCGATTTCGCGATTTTCGTTTGCAGTTCCTTCAACGAGTATAGTCTTCTTTTCCCATGCATCCAAAACCCTAATTGAGTAGGAAAAATCAAATCCGGAATCAGAATCTTCGACTTTGAAGTTTTCGATATAGTCATCCAATTTGCCCTTAAATTCATCGATCGTGATGCGTTTAACATCTTCTTTCGGTGAATCGCAACCGGCAAAACAAAAAACGAAAGCGATAGATAAGATAAAACACAAAAAATTTTTCATACAATTTCCTCCGAATAAATATATATTACACGACCACAATATCACAAAATGAGATATTTGTCAATATCTCGATATGAGATAACATATAATATGAGATAACATATAATAAGAAAAGGAGGTGTTTGAATGAGATTACGCGATTTGCGCGAGGATTCGGATATGACTCAAAGCGAAGTGGCTGGAATGCTGCACATACGTCAAAACACCTATTCTCAATATGAAAACGGTCAGAGACAAATTCCGATTGAATGTCTTATAACGCTTTCGAAGTTTTATAATGTGTCGGTGGATTATATACTCGGACTCACCGATGTAAAAACTCAATATCCGCACAAAAAATAATCTCCCGTACGTGTTGTACGGGAGATTTTTTGGTTATTTCTTGAATTTTTCGAAAAAGCTTTTGCCTTTTGCGTGGTTTTTGTCGCTTGTGTTTTTTCTGAATTCCTCCAGAATATCCTTTTGCTTTTTGGAGAGATTCTTGGGAGTTTCGACGATAACCGTAACGTAAAGGTCTCCGCGCGATTTTGAATTGAGTCTCGGAACACCCTTTCCGCGCACCGAGAAGGTCGTGCCGCTTTGCGTTCCCTCCGGAATTGTAAGCTCGCCGACTCCGTCGGGAGTGGGAATGGTTATTTTCGCGCCGAGTGCCGCATCTGCAAAGGTGATGGGGAGGTCATAATAAATATTATATCCCTCGCGCTTGAACAGTTCGTGCTTTTTAATGATGACCTGAATGAGCAAATCACCGCTCGGACCGCCGTTTGCACCGCAATTACCCTGACCGCCGAGCGCGATTCTCTGACCGTTGTCGATGCCTGCGGGGATATTCACCTCGAGCGTTTTGTTCTTTCTTACAGTTCCGTTTCCGCGGCATTCACGGCAGGGGGTGTTGATTATTTTGCCTCTGCCTCCGCATTCGTCGCATTCCACTGTCGACTGCATAACGCCGAGCATAGTGCGTCTTTGAACGTTTATCGTGCCTCTGCCGCCGCACTTTTTACAGGTCGATGCGGTCGTGCCCTTTTCCGCGCCGCTTCCGCCGCATTCCGCGCATTGCTCGATTCTTGTGAACGAAACGTCGCGCTTACAGCCGGTTATGGATTCCGAAAAGTCGATAGTGACTCTTACGCCGACGTCATCGCCGCGCATCGGGGAATTCGCGCTTCTGTAAGAGCCTCCCCCGCCGAACATACCGCCGAACATATCGAAAATATCGCCCATATCGAAGCCTGCGCCCGAAAATCCGCCGCCGAATCCGCCTCCGCCTGCGGAGGGGTCGACACCCGCATAGCCGTATTGGTCGTAGCGCGCCTTCTTTTCGCTGTCGGAAAGTATCGAATAAGCCTCGTTTACCTCCTTGAACTTTTCCTCGGCTTCCTTGTTGCCGGGGTTTGCGTCGGGGTGGTATTCCTTGGCTTTTTTACGAAATGCTTTCTTTATTTCGTCGGCTGTGGCTGATTTATTTATTCCGAGTATTTCGTAGCAATCTCTTTTATCTGCCATATGTTATAAACCTCGTGATATACCCACGAAAAGAGAGGACGTTTTTGCCTCTCTTTTCGCATATTTCGGGGATTGATTAGCCGTTGCTCTTGTCGGTGAAGTCAGCGTCGTAATAATCGCCGTTGCTTCCGCCCTGATCAAAACCGCCGTTCGCGCCCTGATCAAAGCCTGCACCGTTTGCACCGTCGGGGTTAGCCTGCTGATAAAGCTTTGCGCTTACCTCGTAGATAGCCTTCTGGAGCGCGTCGGTGTCTGCCTTGATTCTTTCGATATCGTCGGTAGCCGAGCTTTCCTTGAGCTTTGCGATAGCTTCGTTAACGGGTGCCTTGTCGGCATCGGTGAGCTTGTCGCCCGCTTCGTTCATCGTCTTTTCGCACTGGAAGATAAGGCTTTCTGCCATATTCTTGGTTTCAACAGCTTCCTTGCGCTTCTTGTCCTCTTCTGCGTGCATTTCGGCATCGCGGATAGCCTTGTCGATGTCTTCCTTGCTCATATTGGTGGAGGACTGAATGGTAACGTGCTGCTCCTTGCCGGTTGCCTTGTCGGTTGCGGTAACGTTTACGATGCCGTTTGCGTCGATATCGAAGGTTACCTCGATCTGAGGAACACCTCTGGGAGCGGGAGCGATTCCGTCGAGACTGAATCTGCCGAGAGTGGTATTGTTAGCCGCCATTTCGCGCTCGCCCTGAAGCACGTGAATGTCAACAGAGGGCTGACCGTCGCTTGCGGTCGAGAAGATCTGGCTCTTCTTTATCGGAATGGTGCTGTTTCTGTCGATGATCTTTGTAAATACGCCGCCGAGAGTTTCGATACCGAGCGAAAGGGGAGTAACGTCGAGAAGAACGATTTCGCCCTTGAGGTCGCCGCCGAGAACGCCGCCCTGAATAGCCGCGCCGATAGCAACGCATTCATCGGGGTTGATGCCCTTGAAGGGTTCTTTGCCGAGGAAGCTCTTGACTGCCTCTGCAACTGCGGGGATTCTGGTCGAGCCGCCGACGAGGAGGACCTTGTCGATTTGGCTTGCCGAAACGCCTGCATCGGAAAGCGCCTGCTTAACGGGACCCATAGTCTTGTTTACGAGATCACGGGTGAGCTCGTCGAACTTAGCTCTGGTAAGAGTTGCATCGAAGTGCTTGGGGCCGGTTGCATCTGCGGTGATGAAGGGGAGGTTGATGTTGGTGGACATAGTAGAGGAAAGCTCGATCTTTGCCTTTTCAGCCGCTTCCTTCAAACGCTGCATTGCCATTTTATCGTTGCGGAGGTCGATACCGGATTCTGCTTTGAAGGTATCTGCGATCCAGTTCATAACCTTTTCATCGAAGTCGTCGCCGCCGAGTCTTGCGTCGCCCGCAGAAGCGAGAACCTCAAATACGCCGTCGTCGCTGATGTCGAGAATCGAAACGTCAAAGGTACCGCCGCCGAGGTCATAGATCATAACCTTCTGATCAACGTCCTTGTCAAGACCGTATGCAAGCGCCGCTGCGGTGGGCTCGTTGATGATACGGAGAACGTCGAGCCCTGCGATCTTGCCCGCGTCCTTGGTTGCCTGACGCTGAGAGTCGGAGAAGTATGCGGGAACGGTGATTACCGCCTTGTCAACGGTGGTTCCGAGATATGCTTCGGCGTCGCTCTTGAGCTTCTGTAATATCATCGCACTGATTTCCTGAGGAGTGTAGTCCTTGCCGTCAATGCTTACCTTGTGTCCGGTACCCATTTCTCTCTTGATCGAGATAATGGTGCGGTCGGGGTTGGTGATAGCCTGTCTTTTTGCTACCTGACCGACCATTCTTTCGCCGGTTTTGGAAAATGCAACGACAGAGGGAGTAGTTCTGTTACCCTCGGCGTTGGCGATAACTACGGGCTCGCCCGCTTCGTATACTGCAACGCAGGAGTTGGTTGTACCAAGGTCAATACCAATAATCTTAGACATAATAAATTACCATCCTTTATATAGATTTGAGTTTGTGTTGAATATATGTGAAACCGATATTATCAGTTTGCAACCTTAACCATTGCGTGACGGATAACCTTTTCGCCGAGCATATAGCCGGTCTGGAAGGTTTGGGAAATTGTGTTTTCACCGAACTCTTCGTTTTCCTCGTGCATTATAGCATTGTGAAGATTGGGGTCGAACTCTTTTCCGTTCGATTCGATCACGCTCACACCCATTTTTGCGAAAATGTCGGTCAAAAGCTTGGAAAGTGCTTTTATTCCGTCGTCATCGGGGGTGAATTCAAGTGCTTTGTCGAGACTGTCTGCAAGCGGAAGTATCGCTTTTACAGCATCGCTGTATGCTTCTGCATAAGCGTCGCTCTTTTCCTTCGTGGTGCGCTTGCGGTAGTTGTCGTACTCGGCGGCAAGCCGTAGGAATCTGTCCTCGCCCTCTGCAAGCTTGGCTTTGAGCGATTCGATCTCCTTTTCCGCCTTTTTCGATATTTTTTTGTCCTTTGCTTCCTCTTTGGCTTCCTGCTCCTCGGGAGCGGTCGTTTCCTCCGCCTCGGATTCGGCTGCGGCGTTTTCCGCCTCTGTATTATTCATCTTCTCGTTTTCCATTGGTGGCTTCTCCTATCAGTAATCCGCCCTTTGCTCCGAAATCTTTGTCGATCTGCTCGGTAAGGCTTTCTGCAAAATAATCAAGTGACGCGATGACCTTTTTGTAGTCCATTCGCTTCGGTCCGATAACGCCTACCGCGCCGACAACCTTTCCTCCGACGCTTATCGGATGGAATACAAATCCGGTTCCGGGCGGTGCGATATCCTGTGCTTCCTCGCCGAAGATGATACTCGTCTGTCCGGGGACAGCCTTTTTCATCAGCTCGGAAAAGCGTTTGCGTTCTTCGATCATCGAGAGCACGCTTTGCACCTTTGCCACGTTGAAAAATTCGGGGTGCGAAAGGAGCTTTGTCATACCGTCAATGTGGACCTTTTCGCTGTCGAACGAATTGAACATTTCGTTTACGACTCTCAAAAGCATCGATGCGAACGATCTGTATTCGCCCATCGCACTTTCGAATTCGATAACCGTGTTCAGATTGACCTGCTCGGGTGTGATGCCGACAAAGCATTTGTTCAACGCGTTTTTGGCAAACTCCATTATTTCGTTGTTTATCGTTTCCTTGGTCTTGACCTGACGCGAACGGACCGAGCCGTCCTTGCAGATCATTATAAGAAGGAAATCGTGCTCGCTGATGAGCAGGGTTTCGTATCTGTCCGCTTCGGTTCCGCTTCCGCCGATAAAGGCAAAGGAAGTGTAATTTGTGACCTCGCCGATGGCGTGGCTCGCTTCCTCCATAATTGTGGAAAGCTCGGTAAGCTTGCTTTCGATAACCTCGTCGAGCACCTCTACCTCTTCCATAGCGAGATAATATCTGCCCATAAGGTTTTCAACATAGGTGCGGTAGCCCTTTGCGGTGGGGACACGGCCTGCGGAGGTGTGCGGCTGCTCGAGATATCCCATACTTTCAAGCGCGCTCATTTCATTTCTCAGCGTTGCGCTCGAAACGTTGAAATCCGCGTTCGCGGTGAGGTACTTGGAGCCTACCGGCTCGCCGGTCATAATATATGCATCTACTACCGAACGTAATATTGCTTTTTTGCGTTCGCTGAGCTCCATAAACTCTCTGCCTCCGTTTTTTGTTTTAGCACTCGATAACCTTGTGTGCTAATCTTGACTTTATTATACCCTGTTTTTAAAGTTTGTCAATAGCTTTTGCTGAAAAAAATAGCTGTAAATTGTTAAAAATATTGGCGGTGTTTGTTAAATAGTGCTAAACAAGTAAATTAAGCAATAGCTTTTTGCGGTATTTGAGATTGTATTATTTATATGTTGTAACTTTTCTTTATATGCGGTATAATAACCATGAGGTGAATAAAATGAATACATTTGAAGAAATATACGAGGAGGTATGCCTTATTCCGAAAGGAAAGGTTGCTTCTTATGGCTATATTGCCTGCCGTTTGGGCAATCCGCGCCTTTCGCGAGTTGTGGGCTATGCTCTTCATTCAAATCCGCGCCCTTACGAGATTCCCTGCCACCGTGTCGTTATGAAGGACGGCAGTCTCACTCCCGCATTTGCATTCGGCGGGATCAATATGCAAAGAAAGCTGCTCGAGGACGAGGGAGTTGTGTTTCTCCCCGACGGCAGAGTCGATATGAATGCGTGCGCACTGAAGCTATGAAAAAAATCGGGGCAGAACACCCCGATTTTCTTTTATTATAATGCTTTAAGAGTTTTGGGAGAGAGCACGAGAGAACCCTTTTGCAAAAGGGTTCTCTCGTAATGTCGTGATATTTAGCCTATAACGTAAGTTCCGAAATAGTGACGCTTTAGTCGCTTCGCTCTCGATTAAAATCTTGCGATTTTAATCGGTTTTTGTGAGCGCCGTTCATTCGCATAGAACACGTGCGCCTCGCTCTGCTCGTTGTCCGTGTTCTCGGCGCTCTAAGGTATAAAAATCGAGGCACATGTCCTCGATTTTTATACTTTTATTTATCCAATTTTATAAGTTCCGAAATAGTGACGTTTGATCAAAATATAGTCGTACTGATTGATATTTCCGTCGTTGTTGACGTCTGCTCTGGTCATTTCGTCATCGGTGAGATAACGGGTTTCAAAGTAGTGACGCTTTACGAGAATGTAGTCATACTGGTTGATTGCTCCGTCGTTGTTAACGTCGCCGACAGAACCGACAGGTGCGGGCTGAGTAGCGAGGAGGAAGTTACAAACAGAGCAACGCTGTTCCTTGCTTCCGTCGTCAAGTGTTACCCATTCGCCCGCGGTGTGACCCTTGGCAGCTTCGAGCACTTCTCCGCAGGTAGTGCAGGTCTGTGCGCTTGTGCAGGTTGCCGCTGTGCCGGGAGTATGAACGTGAGTGGGATTGTCGACGGTCATTTCGGCACCGCAGACCTTACAAAGCGTTTTGTTGTCAGCACCGACTTCGCCGGGGATATGTACCCCGTAATCGGCAATTTCCTTGTCGCAGTGCGTGCATTCGTGCCAGTGGTGTGTTTCGTCGTTGGACCAGATGGTCTCGAATACGTGTGCCGAATCGGTCCAATGTACAGTTGCATCGCAGTTGTCTATCCAGGCATCAGACCAATTCGCAGGCTTCGACGCGGGTGCGCAGTATATATCGGTAAGCGATTTGCAGAATGCAAACGCGTTCGAGCCGACCGAGCTGACAGACGTGGGCACGGTAACCTCAGCAAGCGCGCAAGAGCTGAATGCCGCGTTGCCGATAGTGGTGAGCGAGGAGGGAAGATTGATCTTTGCGAGCTTTTCACAGCCCATAAACGCCATCATGCCGATTTCCTTGAGCCCATAGCTGAGGGAAACAGAGGTGAGGCTCTTGCATTGGCTGAATGCGCCGTGTCCGAGCTTGGTCACCGAATCGGGAATAATGAGCGAGGTGATCTCGGTTTCGGCGAATGCGAGTCTGCCGACCTCTTTAACGGGGAGACCTGCGTGCTGTGAGGGCACCGTGAGTGTCGAAGAAATCGAGCCGTTGTATCCCGAAAGAATATAATAAGTTCCGTCGGACGAAAGAGTGTATTCGAATCCGTTGAGACGGAGTGCAAATGCATTGAGATCGCCGTCGTTTGCTCTGTACCAGTTGTTCTTCGGCGAGAAGGTAACGCCCGCATCAACGTAAACCTTGGGGTAGTAGAGGCAGGGCTCCTCGCTTCCGTTGTTGGTGGAGCAGGAGATGAAATAGGGGATCTGCTCGAGATCGGTCGCGCCGATTTCGGAAAGGGGAAGCTTGAATTCGATACGAACCGAGCTCGAAGTCGTGGTGAGTGCCGCAACCATAGCACTTCCGGCTACCGAAGGAGTGATTCCCGCGCCGCCGTTGGTGCTGTAAAAAATATCGTAATAATGGGTCGCGCCGACAGAAGTGGTGCTTGTGTTGACCCAAAGTCTGAAGTTTGTTGCCGAGCCGTTTCCGCTTCCCGCAACGGGAGTGTTGAATATTTCAGCCGCGCCGTAAAGGTGCTCCTTGTCGGTGCGGAACTGATATTTAAAGGCGAGTGATTTATCGTTGAAGTTTTTTTGCCAATGACCCGTGTTGCCGTCGACGCTTGTCCAATTATAATCAAGCCAGCAATTGTCATTGAGCACGCCGTCGATCGAGATGGATTCGTTCGCGGGGCGCTGTTCTTCCTTGTATACGCGGTATTTTGCGGTGCAGATATAACCGCTTTCGTACCATTTGACGTTGGGGGTTATGGTGGGAACGACAAGCGATTCGAGGTTGAGGCTTGTGAATTCGAGTCTGTCGCCGACCTGCCAGCTCATTGCAACGTTGATCGCTGCGTTTATCTGATCGTTCTTGTAGTTTGTTCCGCCGGTTGAGGAATAGTCGTTTCCGTAGTTGAGGTGATAGATAAATCCACCTTCGGGAACGACCGTGTTGGTGTGTGCATCGACAACCTCTGCGCTGTCAATGGCAGAGCCGAGAAAGTTAAACGTTTTCGAAACCTCGTAAACGCCGTAAAGGCTTTCGACAGGCTCGAATACAACAACGTATCTCCACGCCCAGCCCTGAATAACGTTGTGTTCCTGTCCGGTAACGATCGCCGCTGCGGCTTCGCCCGACCAATCGTTGTAATGTGTCACCCAAAAGGTATTCCATTCGTTAGGTGCGGCGGATACGCTGTAAAAAGCGAGTGTCGGCAATATAAGAAGAATAGCCAACGTAACTGCAAAAAATCTTTTCATAGCCTTGCCTCTTTCATAATGCGCAATGTGCGCAGATATATTTAAGTACATTATATCACATATTAATGATTAAATCAAGGCGGTTATTCTTTTAATGCACATTAATCACGTCATTATATGGCTTTGAAAGTAAAAAAAGAAAGCCACGTTAAAATAACGCGGCATTCTGTTTTGTTTTTATTCTGTTTTAAGAGTTTTGGGAGAGAGCACGAGAGGACCTTTTTGCAAAAAGGTCCTCTCGTAATATCGTGATATTTAGCCTATAACGTAAGTTCCAAAGTAGTGACGTTTGATGAGGATATAGTCGTACTGATTTACTGCGCCGTCCTTGTTTACGTCTGCGGGAAGCATTTCGTCATCGGTGAGATAACGGGTGCCGAAGTAGTGACGCTTTACAAGAATGTAGTCGTACTGGTTGATAGCACCGTCAGAGTTGATGTCGCCGAGAGTGTATTCGGGATCGGGAACAACGGGCTTTTCGGGAATGGTGAGATAGATGAATACGGGGCTCGAGGTGTTTGTGTCGATAGCGAGCTTGTCGGTAGCCGCGATGGCCAATCCTGCAAGGTCGAATTCCGCACCGAGAAGTCCGCCGTTGTCTGCCAATTCGTACGCGCTGTTGGAGGAGTGTACGCAGTAGAGGAATCCGCCTGCGGGAACTGCAACTGTGTGACAGTCGTTGGTGTCCTTGTAGTAGTTGGTGGCGATATATTTGCCGTCCTGCTTTTCAACAGTGTAAACAACCCAGTTCTTTGCGATTCTCTGATTGATAACGTCGACAACAGTCTTGCCGTCGCCCGAAATGATCATCGATTCGAATGTCTGCCAGTTGTAAAGGTTAACGTGCGAAACCTTAAAGGGAACCTGATTTGCATTCGGGTCGTCACCGTCAACGTATTTTGCATACTGTGCGGTACATACGTAGCCCTCGGAATAGTAATCGATATATTCGGTTGTGGTGGGGATACGCATAGTGTCGAGATTCAAGCCGCTGAATTGAATCTTGTCGCCGATTCTCCAGCTGCGTACAGCCGACATAGCATCGCTTGCACCCTTGTTTTTGAAGTTAATATCGTGCTCGTCTTTGTTGAGGGTGATGTAGTCGTTACCGGTGTTTACCGCGTAAACAAATCCGCCCTCGGGGATGGCGAGAGGAGTTGCGGTGCCGTTGCTTGCACCGTCGGACTTTTCAACGAGCTCATAAACGTTTTCGAGTCCTTCGACGGGCTTGAACGAAGCGTGTACCCACCAACCGCAGCCGGTGTATTCCTGAGTGAAGATAGAGCCTGCGCCCTCTGCGCTGGTGTTGTTGAAATGGGTTACCCAGAAGGTGCTTCCGCCTTCAAGCTCGGGCTCGCCCTTGTAATCAACGATAGTAGCATAGGGGAGAGCTTCGGTTTTGCCGGTTTCCGTCGAAACACCGCTGAGGGTGATCTTCTGACCGACCTCGAGCGAAGCAATCTTTTCTTTGTTGAGAATGGTGCTTATGTTGACTTCATCGGAATGTGCCGAGATCATGATCATGCCTTCGGTAAGAACAACGTCCGCTGCGTTGTTGCCGGGGTTGTTGATAATCTCTTTGACAATGTACGCACTGTCCGCTTCGCTCCATTCGGCGATAGCGTTTGCGGTCCATTTGTGGTTTGCGCTTGCCGCAGTGTGAGTTCCTTCGGTAAATACGATACAGTCGCCGGTTGTTACCATTCTGTTGACGCCGCTGATGTAAACGGTATTTTCGGAGGGATATGTGCGCAACGCCGCTTCTACCTCGCTCAACCAAACGAAGCTGCCGTTGGGAACAACGGTGAAACGAACGTATCTGGTGCTGTGGATCTCATCGGATACGGCGGTGATGACCGAGGTGTCCCAGGTGCCCTTTTGGTTTACAAGGTTAAAAGTGTTCTTTATGTGTGTCTGCGATGCGATTTCCTTCCAGGTGCTGCCGTCGTCGGAAATCGAAACGGTGAGCTTTGCGGGCTTTTTAATACCCCAGCCGCCGTCGGATGCGGCGTATGCGCTGAAGCTGTTGACTGCCTTTACTTCGCCTAAATCTACGTCGATATTGACGGTAACACCTTCGCTCCAGCCGGAATATCTGCCGGTGCCGCCGTCTGCGGTGCTCTTTTCGCCGTCGGTAAGACGTACTCCGTCGTCGTCAAAGCTGTCGTTGCGGTTGGGAGAAGTGGTGATGTAGCTTGCTCCGTTCGAAACGATATAGGGCTCGCCGGTTGCGGTGTTGATAAGTGCGTTGAGAGTGGATGCACATTCGATAAGTGCTTCTGCATCGAGAGGGCTTGCAGAGATGAGTTCCTTTGCTTCGGCGATCGTTTCGCGAAGGAGGTCGATCACTTCGGCACTGTAACCATACGCGACGAGCGCTTCTGCCTTTTCGATAGCGGAGTAAATATCAAGAGTATAGGTGAAGGTGAATTCATTGCCGTTTACGAAGGTGGTTTCGATATCGGCTTCCTTTGCGGAATATCCTGCGATCTCGGGGGATGCGAGGGTGATGTGTGCGCCTGCCGCGCCGACGTGGGTGACGGTTTTGAGTAATTCGCCGTTTTCGTCAACGCATTTTACCGTCATAGTCGCTTTGTTCTGATTGTCGTATACGGCGTGCATATGCTTGGAAATGTAGTTTGCATACTGCTTTCTGCCGTAGTCGGAATGGTGAATGCCGTCGCCGGACTGTGCGAAATCGTTCATATTCTCGAAATCACACTCGTAGTTGATGTCAACGATAGTGCATTCGTTATCAATGGCGATCTCACGGATAGCGTTACAGAAGCTTTCCATATGTACGCCGCTGTAATCGAGACCGTATGCGCCGGGAACGTAATAGCCGCTGTTGGAGTTAACGGGGCTGGGAGTGACAAGGATAACGTCGCTGCCGATCGCTTTGAGCTCTTTTACAAAGTAATCGAGGTTGTTTCTGTAGGTTGCGAGCGAAACGTTGGGGTTGCCGCTGGAGATAACGGTTGCCTGGTCGTTCATACCGATACAGATGATAACGACGTCGGGATTTTTATCAAGCACGTCTGCCTTGAAACGAGCCATAACGTGATTGGTGGTATCTCCGCCGACACCCGCATTGATAACCGGAACACCAAGATAATCGTCGGTGCTCAGATAGTAGGGGTAGGTCTTTTCGCCGGTGGACGATGTCGTGCCCGACGAGGTGGTGCCGAATCTGGTCATACTGTCGCCCAGAGCGATAATCGTTTTGCCCTGTAATGCCTGCGATTTTGCGGATACGGCAAAGGGAATTACCGTGATAAGCATAACACAAGCGAGAGCAAACGCGAATAAACGGTTCAATCTTTTCATTGTCTTTCTCCTTGATTTATTTGTTACCTTATATTTTAAAACATAGATTTTGCTTTGTCAAGCGGAAATAAAAATCCGTGCGTTCGAAAACACACGGAATCGTTTTTGTTGTTTCTTTCAAGGACGTAAGGATCGAGTTTTTCCTCGGTCCGAGTCTGTGCGTTGAAAAACACACTGCCCCATCGTTTATTTCAGCAACGGCTGTATTTGAATACCGCGAAGCGCGCTTTCAAGAGTCGGTCCGATAAGCGAAAAATCGCAGATAAGCGAGCTCGGCTTGCCGAACGGGTCGTCTTGCGAAAACGGCACGAAATAGATATTTTTCTTTTCGAGCGTCAGCGCGGTGTTCATAAGGTTTGCACCCAACGCATCGTTGGTAGCGAGCGCGATGATCACCGGTCTTCGGTTGCGGAGCTGTGCCTTGACACACATCGTCACCGTGCTGTCGGTAATTCCGTTTGCGATCTTTGCGAGCGTGTTTCCCGTGCAGGGGGCGACGATGAGCGCATCATATCCGCCGCGCGTTATCTTTTCTTCAGCGTCGCGTATCGTCAGTATCGGCTTTTCTCCGCAAATTCCCGTTACCGTATCTCTCAGTGTGTCGGCTCTTCCGAATCGTGTGTCGGTATCGCGTGACGCTTCCGATAATATCGGTGTAACACTGTTTACCGCGGCAATCGTTTTCAATACCTCGATCGATCTTGCGTGGGTGCAAAATGAACCGCAGAGTGCATAAGCGAGCTTCATTTGCAAAGCCCCCTTTCGCGAAGGATAGACAAAACGACGTCGTAAACAATCCTGCCTGCCGTCAACGACGCGGTCTTGCCCGGCAACGCAGGCGCTTTTATCAGGTTTACACCGTGATTTTTTGCAGAGATTTCGTCTATTCCGCCCGGCGAGGAGGCAAGCTCGATAAACGGAATTCTGTTTTTTACAAACGAACATTCGCTTTCGCCGAAAACGATTGCGGGAACGGTGTTGAAGATAATATCGGCTTCGGAAATTGCCGCATGCATATCCGAAATGCCTGCCGTGCGGTATCCCGAGATTCTCGCAAGCGTCAGAGCTTCGCTTTTTCTCGCCGCTACGGTGACTTTTGCGTTGAATGACGAGAGTAATCCGGATAAATACTTTCCGATCCTGCCGAATCCCAAAACCAATACCGATGCGCCGTTTAAGGTGATATTCGATTCGCGCAGTGCGATTTCTATCGCGCCCTCGGCGGTCGGCACTGCGTTTGCAATCAAAAAGTCCTCTCGCTTTGCGTAATCAATAAAGCTGCCGTTCTGCTGCGGCAGGCCTCCTCCGATAAACAGCGTATCGGCGTTGCCTGCCGCCAAAATCTCACCGATTCCGATTGCTCTGTCCGACATCGGCGAATTGAGTCTGCCGCCCTTCTCATAAGGCAACGGCAGGATTATGGCATCGCGGTCGCGTAATGCCTCGGGTTGAATATCGTCCTCGCCGAGAAAGGCACAGACAACGTCTGCACCGTCTCGCTTAAAAAGCTCGGCGGCGGCGATCATACGCAGGTCTCCGCCTGCAAATGCAAGCTTCATTCTACCACTCCGTTCTGTTTTTGTCGGCGGAAAGGGCTCTGCCCTGCCGCGTCGAAGCGGTATGACGGCGCATTTGCTTCGACAGGAGATATGCTCCTGTCATTATGTTATTCACGTCGCGCGCGAAAGGTTACGTTTTTATAAGAACGGCTTTTCCCGCCTCGGTCGGCTTGCCCTGCGGATTGAATGAATCGGGATTTTCCTCGGCGATGCTTTCGGGGGAAACTCGGTAGTGCTTTGCAATACTCCATAGATCGTCGTTTTCCTGCGGGAAGAAATAAATCAATGCACAGTCCTCGTCGTCGGTTTTTCTTGCGGCTCGCTTTGTCAGCTCGGAAACAAAGCTTTCCTCGGTTTCCGATACAACGATTATCTCGGTCGATGCGATGATTCTTATTGTGATACTGCCGTCGGAATGAAGAGTCGGGATCACCTCGAGCACACTCGTTTCGGCGGTGATTTCGGAGGTGTTGTTCGGAATCTCGGTTTGGAAGGTCTGTGTAAACGGCACTTGAAAGTCCTGACTGTAAACGCCGTCGGCAGTGCTTGTCAAAAGTGTAACGGTGAAAATTCCGCTTGCCGTTACCGCATTTTCACCCTTTTCGACGCTCGTGCCGCCGACACGTGCGGAGGAATCGAGTATCGACTCGGTTTTCGGTGTTGCGGGAGGGAGCTTTGCCTCTGCCGAAAAGCTGTTTTCGATTTGCGAATGGATATGCGGAAGCGTCACCGCTGTTTTGACAGGGACAGAGTCATAATTTCTTTCGAAAACGTCGTCTGCCACGGTATAAGCCTTCGGCTCGTTGATTTTAATGCTCGTCTTCACCGAAAACGCCGCTTTGATCACTCTGCTTTCGCCGTATTGGTCGAGCTCGGGGATAAAGGTCGATTCTGTCGTGCAAAGCGAAACCGAAATATGCTTGTGGTCCTCGATGGCGTCGTTTTGATATTCGATCGTAATAGGGAGGGTTTTCGAGGAAACAAAGCATCTGTCCTCGCTGTTTTCCTCCTCGCACAAAACTCGCATAACCGCGTTGGTTCTTATTTCGGCTCTGCCGGGGGAGAGGGTTATTTGCGGTGCTTGGAGTGTTACTCCGCCCGAGATTATCTCGCCGATGCTCTTTTCGCTCTGCGCAAGCGCTATCGAATCGGTGAAGCTCGATTTGTCCTCAAAGCGAATTGTCTTGCCGTCAAAGCCGATCGTCTTTCTGCGAAAGTAAATATCCTTTCCGTCGTTCACCGCGACAGCCTTGACCGCCGATACACCCTCGATCTCGTACTGCGCCGATATGAGCGACTTTATCATCAGCCTGCGTGCGCCGACGAGCTTACAGCTTATCTTTTCGCATTTGGTGTTGCAAAAACCGCTTATCTCGCTTGCGTTGCTTCGGGGCAGGGTTACGGTGTGGCTGAAGTCCTGAGTAAAGCTGCAGCAACGCAGTCTGCTCTTGTAGTCGGTTTCATAAAGCACGTCGTATACCGCGCGCCCCTTTACCGTGGCTTTGCCGTCACTTATCTCGCAGGACTCGGCGAAGGGTGTGCAGTCTACCTTCACAATCCTTGCGATATCGGGGCAGTATTCGGGAAGTGATGCATCGAACTCGAGCTCTTTATCTACTGCCGCCGAAAAGATCTTCTTCGGTATAAGTATTTCGTTGGTGGTGATGTTTATTTTCATCGCGCCCTTTCGTTTTTTTAGTAAAGTATATGAGCAAGCAGAACCGATTATGAATATATTGATAAAGAAAGGCTGTGATACATATGCGTTGCGGTATTGCCCGATGTGTCGGGGTTTCTGCTCTTGCCTTCGGGGCGGGAGTTTTGCTTTGCACCGTTTTGCCTACGGGCGCGCTTGTTTTTGTCGAGGCGGCGTTGATAGTCGGCGTTGGTGCGGTATTGTTTATTAAATAAAAGAAGGTGCTTTTATGAGAATCTATTGCTTTCGCTCTCCGAAAATATTCAAACCGATTCTGAGACTGTTGTTCAGAGGCTGAAAAAACAAAGAAAACCGTTGACAGCGCGGCTTTGCGGTGCTATAATACGCTTTGCCGAGCAAATGCATCGGTAAGATATTGAAGAGTAAGGGTCTATTCGTGAAGTGCCGACCGAACGGGGAGTTGTCGGGCGGACGAAAAACGGGTATCCGTTTGCGGTCTGGGCCCTGCATCCCGCTTCATACGGCAAAAATAAAAAGTCTTCGTCTTTTGACGTGCGACCTTCTTTTCTTGCTATATGTTATGCAGGATAAGGAGGTTTTTTTATTGAAGACAAATATCAAAAAGCTTGCGATCTCTGCACTTATGACTGCACTTTGTATAGTCATAGGACTTGTCTGCAAGCGCTTTCTCACCTTCGGCGCGATCCGTGTCACATTTGAAAATCTGCCGATATTGCTCGCCGGCTATCTGCTCGGGCCGATATACGGCGGCGCGGTCGGTATTGCCGCCGATCTCGTTTCGGCTCCGCTTTCGGGCTTTGGAATCAATCCGGTTATAACTCTCGGTGCGGCGTCGGTCGGCGTGATCGCGGGATTGCTTTCGGGCTATATTATGAAAACGAATGGCTTTTTGCACACCCTCACGGCGACACTCGCCTCGCATGCGGTCGGCTCGATGATAATCAAATCGCTCGGACTTCTTATGTACGGCTATGCCTGGCAGATGCTCGCGCTCAGAATACCGCTTTATTTCGTGATAGGCATCGCCGAGGCGTATGCGGTGTATATCCTGCTCAAAAACAAACGCATTCTCGATCTTGCCAAGGAGGGACGTAAATGAACTATACCGAAGCACTCGAATACATTCATTCGGTCGAATGGCTCGGCTCGAGACCGGGGCTTTCGCGCACGCAAGAATTGCTCGAAAAGCTCGGCAACCCCGAGAAAAATGTAAAATTCATTCACGTCGCCGGCACAAACGGCAAGGGCTCGACCTGCTCGATGCTCGATTCCGTGCTTCGCGCCGCGGGATATAAGGTCGGTCTGTATACCTCTCCGTATATAGTGCGCTTCAATGAGCGTATGTGCATCAACGGCGAGCCGATAAGCGATACAGAGCTTGCCGAGCTTGTCGCAGTTGTCAAGCCAATCGCCGATACGATGCAGGACAAGCCCACCGAGTTTGAAATAATCACCGCACTTGCGTTTCTGTATTTCAAGAGAAACGCTTGCGACGTTGTTGTGCTCGAGGTGGGAATGGGCGGCAGACTCGATTCGACAAACGTTATCGAATCTCCGCTTGTTTCGGTCATAACGGGTATCGCGCTCGATCACGTTTCGGTGCTCGGCAATACTATTACCGAGATCGCTGCCGAAAAGGCGGGCATAATCAAAAATAATTGCCCTGTGGTTTACGGCGGCAGAGATGACGAGGCTTTCAAGGTTATTTCTCGAAAAGCAACCGAGTGCGGAAGCGATATAGTGCGTACCGCGCTCGATAAATTGACAGTTGAAAGCATGGATGTTTCGGGAACAATCTTCCATTATAATAATATAAAGGATATCCGCCTTTCGCTTTGCGGAAGCTACCAGCCCGAAAACGCGGCAACCGTTATCGAAACTATTGCCACTCTGAATAGAATCGGGTTTGCGGTTCCCGAATCGGCACTGCGTAATGGCTTGGCATCTGCGCGCTGGCGCGCAAGGTTTGAGTTACTTGCAAATAACCCTCCCGTTATCTTCGACGGCTCGCACAATATGCAGGGCGTAACAGCTGCGGCGGAAAGCATCAAACGCTTCTTCGGCGGAGAAAGGGTGCTGATGCTTATGGGTGTGCTTGCCGATAAGGAATGGGATAAGATGCTTTCGGTTTTGCTCCCAAATGCAAAGAAGATGTTCTGCGTGACACCGCCTTCTCCGCGCGCACTTGATTCAAAGAGGCTTGCGGAGGAATGTATAGCTCGCGGCAGTGATGCCGAGGCTTTCGCAACGATTGAAGAGGGTGTGTGCAACGCCTACCTTGCCGCCGAGACACAAAATATGCCGTTGGTGATGCTTGGGTCGCTCTATATGTATGGCGAAGTCTTTTTTGCGTTCGAAAAGGAAAAAGAAAAAAGAAAATCACGATAAAACCTTGTGTTTGCAACGCTTTTCGGACTTTTTTAAAAAAATTAAAAAAAGTTGAAAAAAAGGGTTGACAAAAGGAAATTGTTGTGGTAGAATAGCCAAGCTGTCCGCGAGAGAGGCAAGAGCCGAGCGAGCGGGGAGTACGAACGGACATTGAAAATTGAACAACAGTGTACTACAAAGCATTAAGATGTGAAGTAGAACAA
>SVRD01000013.1 GCA_015064955.1 Oscillospiraceae bacterium | reverse complement strand
TTCAGACGCATGAGTTACTATTTCACAAGCAGTATTATGCAGACGCCGATAAAGATGCGTTATTCCTTCTCTGCCCCCGTGTTGCGCGGGTTCACAAAGGAGGAGCTTGCCGACGCGGGCAAGCGTTTGAACGCAATAGCCGATATGCGTTGGGAAAAGAACAAGATGAACGACCTTCTTGCCGATGCGCTCACCGATGCCGCCGTTTCGGGCGATGCGGTCTGCTACACCTATTGGGATTCCGATATAAAGACCGGCCAAGCCTTCAAGGGCGATTTTGTGAGTCTGCTTATTGACAACACCAATGTCTTTTTCGGCGATCCGAACTCAAAAAGCGTGCAGGACCAGCCCTATATTCTCATCGCACAGCGCGAAACGGTAGAGGAGCTTGCACTCCAGGCGAAAAGGAACGGCAGAAGGCAGGAGGAGATCGACAGGATCTGCCCCGACAACGACACCGCAAAGCAATCGGGCGATATGGCGCACTACGAGCTCGAGGGCACGAAATGTATTTCGCTTATCAAGCTCTGGAAGGACGAAAACGGTCACGTGCTTTATCGCAAATCGGTGAAAAACGCCATTATCAAGGACACCACCGATACCCTGCTCACACGTTACCCGATTTCATTCTTTAATTGGTACCCGATAAAGAATTCCTGGCACGGTCAGGCGGTCGGTACGGGACTTATCGACAATCAGCGCTTTATCAACAAGGGCTATGCGATGGTGATGAAGCATATGATGGACACCGCGTTTTCAAAGGTTGTCTATGACTCCACGTTGCTTGACGGTTGGTCGGACAGAGTGGGCGAGGCTATCGCGGTGAACGGACCCGTCGAGAACGTCGCAAAGGTAATAAGCCCCGGTCAGATGCAATCGGGTATGCTCGAGGTGCTTTCGATGGCGATATCCGACACGAAGGAATTTATGGGTGCAACCGACGCCGCGCTCGGCTCGGTCGCTCCGAACAACACCAGCGCGATACTTGCGCTTCAGAGCACGTCGGCGGTTCCGCTCGAGAACGTAAAGCGCGCGCTTTACCGATTTGTCGAGGACATCGGGCTTATCTGGCTCGACTTTATGCTTGCATATTACGACGACCGCCGTCTTGTCGGGGTTATCGAAAACGGAAGCGAGGAATACCTCGGCTTCGGGCTGAAGAAATTCGGTGACTGTCTGTTCGGCTGCAAGGTAGACGTCGGCGCGAGCAGCTATTGGAGCGAGATCGGCGCGCTCAACACTCTCGATTCGCTGCTCAAGCTCGGCAGAATCAGCACAATACAGTATCTTGAAAGAATCCCCGACGGGCTTATTCCCGAAAAGGACAAGCTTATCGAGGAAATACGCTCAACGGAGCAGAAAGGAGTAAACGCAGATGAAAACGATCAATAACGAGATCATTCTCGACACGATCTACGACCTTGCCGACTCGCTCGGCTTGAGAGTCGACGTGTTTCTCGACAGAGTCGAGGAGGAATTCGCAAATGTCCCTCTTGCCTATGGGCTTCCCGAGGAGATAATCAACGAGCTCAACGAAGCGCGCGATCTGAAAAAGGAGAAGCGCAAGAGAGCGAGAATGGAAGCAGACGAGGAAAAGATGACAACGGAGATAAGCGCATTTTGCGAGCTTTTCCCCGACGTAACCCCCGAAAGCATTCCCGATTCGGTCTGGGAGGACGTTGCAGGCGGTGCAACGCTTGTGCACGCCTATGCGCTTATGCTTGTGCGCGAAAAGGCGCTCGACAGTATTGCCGACAAGGTCAACTTAAGAAACGCCGATCTCGGCGCGGGAGTCAAGAACGACGGCTCGACCGAGCCTGTATTCACAAAGGAGCAGGTCGAAAAAATGACAAGCAACGACATCAAACGAAACTACAAAAGCATTATCCGCGCGATGAAAAGCTGGAAGCTTTAAAAACGACTTTATAATTCTACGGAGGTATAAAAATTGTCTAACTACAACAGCATTGAAAAGGTCATTTCGACCGAATTAATCCGAATGAACGAGGATAATCTCCTCGCAAACACAATATGCAACACCGAATGCATCGGTGAGATCAAGAACCGCGGCGACAGCGTGACCTTTGTCGGTCTCATCGACCCCAGCGTTTACGATTACGACGGCAATATCCAATACGATGATATCAACGACGGCGCTATCACGCTTCTTATCGATCAGGACAAGGCTTTTTCCTTTAAGGTAAAGGATCTCGAGGAGCTTCGTTCCACTATCGGCCTCGAGGACAACCAGACAAAGCGTGCCTGCTATCTTCTCAAAAACGAGGTCGACAGCTACGTATTCGGTCTTTACAACGAAGCGTTTTTCTCGCTCGATCCCGTTACCGTAACCCCTGCGAACGTGCTTCAGACGATCGCCGCTATGAAGCAGCAGCTCGAGGAGGCAAACGTACCCGACGGCAGAACATGGATCGTTGTTCCCCCGTTTATCAAAACCAAGCTTATGCTCGCCGGAATCAAGTTCCAGATCAACAACGGTGTTAACGGCACCGGCGCGGTCGCATTCACCGACGAGCTCGGCTGTGATATCTACGTTTCCAACCAGCTCGCAAAGGACGAAAACGGCGCGACGATCATGCTTGCCGGCTCTTATTCGGCAATCGCTTATGCCGAGCAGGTGCTCGAAACACAGGTTATAGAGCATCTCGAAAGCTCATTTGACAAGGCAGTGCGCGGCAGACTTGTGTTCGGTGCAAAGGTTATCCGCCCCTTTGAGCTCACCTACTGCCCCGTCACCGACGGCGGAAATGAGATCTGATAAAGGAGGTTTTCGATGAAAACTATCACCGTGTGTAACGCAACCGGTGTTTTCAAAGGAAAAAGTGTTGCGCTTACAAGGCTTGTCAGCACCGAGGGTACTGTCGAATTCGGTGCCGAAGTGAAAAACAACGGCATGATCTTTTTGCTGGTCGATTTCGCCGACGTTCCGACTACTCACACCCACAAGCTCACTATCGTGTCCGAAAACGGCTATCCCAATTACGAGGTGGAGATCAACTCGAGCCGTATAAATATCATCCCTCTCGATGAATACGGATACAGACACAAATTCAACCGATTCAAATTTATCTATTCGACCGAGGGAGACGGCACGCTGAACGACTTCCAGATCCGCGCCGGATTGCTTGGATATGTCCCCGTAAAGACAAAATAACGCAAGGGCGGCACTCCGCCGCCCTATTTTAATCAAGGAGGTAATATGACAGGAAAGGAATTACTTGATATCTCGCTCGACCTGCTCGGGTTACGCAATATCGACGGCGCGCTCCCGAGCGACACGAACGATCTGCGCGCACGTGCAACCGCGATGATAAACATTCTGCTCGCCGAAAACTCGGTGCTCGACGGCAGAATCAGGCACTCCGAGCACAAAATCGAGCCGATAAGCTCTCTCGACGATACGCTTGACTGCTCGGACAGTGTTGCATACGGTGTGCTTCCTTACGGGCTCGCGCGGCTTTTGATGATCGGCGAGGACGACGCATTGGCGGGCGATCTCAATTCGCTTTATCTTTCCTCGCGCAATACCCTGCTCTGCTTCGGCAAGCCGATGACACATCCGATAACGGAGGTATATAAATGATTTTGAGCACTGCAAAGGGGTTTGTCGGTATCGACGAGCGCAAAAGGCTTTCCGAGGGCTTTACCCACGCAACAAGTATGCTCAATCTGAGAGTGACCGACAGCGGCTCGCTCGAGAAGCGGGGCAATATCGAATCGTTTGCGGTATTCGACAGCGACATCGACGGCATCTGGCACGGTGAGATTGCCAAGCAGGAATTTATCGCGATCGCCGAGGGAAACAGGCTTTGGAGAGTCGACGTAAGCGACGGAAAGCGCGCTCTTATCGGCGATATCGGGACAGGCGTTTGTCTGATGTTCAAATTCAATGGCTTGCTTTATATAAAGACCGACACGACCTATCAGAAATACGACGGATTGAATCTGCAAACCGTTTCGGGCTATGTCCCGACGGTTGCGATAAGCTGCTCGGCAGACGGCTCGGGCGAGATTTTCGAGCAGATAAACCTTATATCCGACAAGCGAAGACAGCTTTTCTCGGGAGATGGTGTCTCGACGAAATATTCTCTCGCCGAAAAGGCGATAGGCGGTATTTCTTATGTTTTGCTCGACGGTATTCTTTACGGCGGCAGATACACGGTCGACAATGAAAACGGCGCTGTCGTTTTTGAAAGTCCGATACCGAAGGGACTTAACAATCTCGAGATCGTCTACCGCAAGGATATATCCGAATCCGACCGTGCACGGATTATGGGCTGCCGCCGTGCGATGCTCTTCGGGGGCAACTCCGACGGGCGAGTGTTTTTGTACGGAAACGACGACTACCCGAATTACCGCTTTCATTCCGAGCTTGCAAGCGGGATTCCGAGCGCCGAATACTTCCCGATAAACGCATTTACGGTTATCGGCAACTCAAGGATAAACTGTATCGTTCAGCAATATGACCGTCAGCTCATATTCACGCGCGACACGGCGTATTATTCATACTGTGAGCTCAAAAGCGACAGTCTGGGAAACACGGTTTCGTCGTTTCCGGTATTTTCGCTCAATTCCGAGAAGGGCTGTTTGATAGAGACCGACGGCTGTGTTATTAACAACACCCCCGTAACGCTTTGTATCGACGGACTGAATTTATGGGAATCGACAAGCGTTGTGAACGAAAAGAACGCGCGCTGTATTTCGATGCCGATATGCGACACTGTCGCAACGCTCACACCCGCCGAGGCAGAAAACGCATATCTCGCAGACAACCAGAAAACGAACGAGCTTTATTTTATCGTAAACGGTATTAACCATATCTACAATTACGGAAACGGAAGCTTTTACCGCTTCGACGGATTCGGTGGAAGCAGATATACCGTCGGCAACGGAATACTTTATTTCGCAAACGGCTGTGAGCTTTACCGATTCGGGCAAAGCGACAACAAGAGCTGTGACTGCTTCTGGCAAAGCCCGTTTATCAACCGCGCGTCTGTCGGGAGAAGCGATTGTGTTATGCTTTCCGCCGATATTTACGTCGGAGGTGTAAGCAAGCTGAGCATATCGCTACAAAAGGACGGCGGTGACGAGATAATCCGCGAATTTGTGTTCGGCGCAAACGATATCGGCTACAAACGAATTAATTTCCGCCCGTCGCTCAAGCGTGCTATGCCCTACCGAATTACAGTGAGAATGACGGGAGGCGAGATCGCGCTTCACGGGCTGAGTATAAAAACAAAAGACAGAAAAAGGAGCGAACGAAATGGCATATTATGATACCGTAGAGGAGCTTAAAAAGGCATTGAACGGCTATTCATCGGACACCGAAAAGCTGAAAAGCCTTTATAAGACTGCGGTTGCAAACGCCGAAAAGGCATATACCGAAAGCAAAAACAGGCTTTTGGCGGAGAACACCGCCGCGAGAAACACTGTTTATGCCGACACCGCGCGCGAGGAGCGCAACGCGATGAATATGCTCGCGTCACGCGGGCTCGGTTTTTCGGGCGAGGCGGCGCAGGAGAAGCTCAACTCGAATATTCTTCTATCAAACCGCTTGGGCGCGCTCGATAGCAAGCTGGCAGACGGAATAAGCACACTCGAGCAGACGGCAAACGAGCAGAGATACAAGCTCGAAAGCGAGCTTGCAGCAAATCAAGCGGCACTCAACGACAAAAAGGCGGGACTGCTTTTTGATATTGCAAAGACCGAAAGCGACCGTGAAATGAAGGATAAGCAATTAGAGACGGAAAAGCTGATGCAGGACAAGGAGCTTGCAAGCGAGCGCGAGCTGCTTCAAAAGAAGCTCGAGGCGGAAAGACTGCTCGAGGAAGCCCGTCTTGCAAACGACAGAAAAATGCAGAGAGAGGAGTTGGCGGCGAAATACCCCAATAGCTCGCAGGGGTCGCAAAGCAATTCCTCATCGAGCACTGTGATAGGCTCGGGAAGTACGAACGGCAGTACAAGTCTCGACGAGCTGCTCAAGGCGTTTATCCCCGGCACCGACCCCAAGGATCTTGCGAAGCTGATGGTGAACAACATCAGCAAAACGGGATATATCTACGGCGACGAGGACGAATACCTTATAAACCGTTATCTTTTGGATATGACCGAAAACTACGGAATCGACAAGGATTACTTCAACGAGCTCGTATTTATGCTGAAGGCATACGGATATGAGGATATCAGCAAAGCCGAAAGACTCGCGCTGGTAGTCGGCTATGATTCCAAAGCCTACCGTCAGGACAAATACGCAGAGCTTCAGGAGCAATACGTGAAATCGGGCATGAATGCCGCGGGCGCGAGAGCGGCGGCGCTTCAGTATTCGACTGTCGCACAGCTTGATTATATCTTCTCGCGGGTCGATAACAAATCCGATTTCCTTGCCGCCTGCAAAAAAGCGGGGGTTGAGGACAAAACGGCAAACGACTATGCGACCAAGGCATTTGCCAAAAAGGAAAAGGAAGAAAGCGAAAAGGACGACAAAAAGGATCCTGTCGTACCCGATAAGCAATTCACCGAAAACCTGCTCAAATAGGAGGTAATATGAACTTCAGCGAACTGATCGAGCAAAAGCTTCTGATACTCGTGCCGATACTCTATATTATCGGTATTGCGTTGAAGAAAAGCACAGTAAACGACAAATATATCCCGATGCTTTTGGGCATTTTCGGAATCCTGCTCGCCGCCTGCTACCGAATCTCACTCGGTATACCGAGCGGTTGGTCCGAGCTTGCACAGATGATATTTTCAGCTGTGACCCAAGGTCTGCTTTGCGCTTCTGCAAGCGTTTATGCAAACAATATCTACAAGCAAATGAAGAAGGACGGCAGTGAAAGCGCTGATAAGAGCGGCTAAAAGGATAGTCGGGCTGTTATCCGACTGCGTTTATCTGCTGATATACGAGCCATAAGCGGTATCGAGCTTTTAAGCGAGCTTTTACCGATAATACTCTCCTCGGCGGGACTGACGGGCGGTCTTTTCGCGGCGGTGATAAGCCTTGCGGTGAAAAAGGCGAAAAAGGACGCCGACATCAAGCGCGAGGAGCGGTTGCGGCTCGAGATACTGAGGCTTGAGGGCGAGGAGCGAATGACAAAGCTTTTGTTCGCCCTGCTAAGCCACACACGCGGTCAGGCGAACGAAAGAGAGCTTGACGAGGCGGAGCGCGCATACAGCGAATATCTTGAAAACAGCCAGAAGCTGAAAAACGAAATAATCGGGAATATTACAATGCTTTGATCAAGGCGGACAGAGGTGAAAACTTTTGTCCGCTTTTTATATATATGTAATAAAGCCGTCTTGATTTTAAGATGCGTTTATGTTAGAATCACATATAGTATACTTTCTATATAAACGGAGGGCTATTATGATAAACCTTTTAAAAAAGACGTTGAGCCTTTTGCTTTGTCTTACATTCTTGCTTACCGCCCTTGCGGGCTGTAAGGACGACGTAGCTGTCGACGAATCGTCAAGCGCCGAATCGGTCGTTTCCGAATCGGGCGATGAATCGTCAAAGGCAGAATCGCTCTATCTCGGCGCCGAGATAGGCACACCCGAATTCAAAACACTTATCAGCGCAGGAAAGGTTTATAAGACCTCCGAAGCTCCCAGCGCACAGTATCCCGATATATATAACGCCGAGCTCACCGACGGCAAAAAGGGAGCAGCCGAAAGCGGCGATTACAATGCAAGCGCATATGCCGGCTATCACGGCAACACTGTTATGAGCGTTACCGTCGATTTGGGCAAGGTTTATGAAAATATGTATTCCTTCTCGGTCGGCTATCTCGCAACAAACAGCGCGGGCGTGCGTATCCCCACCTCGATTCGAGTTATGGCATCGAACGACGGCAAGAAGTTCGAGAAGCTCGGCAATATGGAGATTCCCGAATTTGTCGAGGACACACGTCAGGAAGCAACCTTTGTTTCCGAAAAATACGTAAACGCGCGTTATATCCGCTTTGCGATCTCGAAAAACGGGTGGTTCTTTGCCGACGAGGTCGAGATATTTGCAGACATTGATGCAAGCGGCGACGTTGACGTTTATACCGAAACCGTAATGAAGGATTACGAAACGCTCGGTACTGTCGATTTTGCAGGCGGCAATACACCCGATGAAAGTCTGCCCTTAGCGCTCATCAGCACCGGCTGTAAATACACCCTCTCGCGAAATACTCTCGACAGCTTCAAGGACAACGGAAGCATTCTTACCGACGGCAAGATTACCGGTCTTCTCGAAAGCGGCGAATGGGTCGGATTTGACGATAGCGGCGACGTGAGCATTGTTGTCGACCTCGGCGAAAAGCGCGACGACCTTTCCTTCTTCCGTATCCCCTGCTTCACCAACTTTGTCACCGGCACCAAGCTTCCCACCTCGGTCACCTATGCGGTGAGCGACGACGGCGAAAGCTTCACCGATATCGGCAGAATTTTCGGTGTTTCGACACGTGCATACAGCTATGACTATCCCCTTTCGCTTGCAAAATGCGCATCGGGCAGATACGTCAGATTTACTCTGAAGCTCGCAGAGACCGACAAGCTCCTTATCGAAGAAGCGGCGGTCTATGCACGCTCTGCAAACGTTGCGGGCAACTCGCTCTTCCCGAAGGTCGTTTTTGACAGCAAAGAAACTCCTTGGGAATCGGTAAGCAGCAAAAAGCAGAATCTTTTAAATGGACTTAAGCAGCAGATATTTATTCCCGCAGATACAAGCAGTGTCGGCAGCAATATTTCGAGCCACGACGTAAACGTGCTCACCGACGGCAGATTTGCCTCTGTAAACGATATACACAACGGTCAGTTCTATAAATTCTTCAGCACCGCCGCACCGATCGAATTCTACTTTGACCTCGGAACTCAGGGCGCGCTCAGCTCGTTCACTATGGAGCTCACCCACCTCGTTTCATGGGGTATTGCCGCTCCGAACTCGTTTACCGTTTATCTCTCCAACGATGCGAACGAATGGTATCTCGCAGGGGAAGGCGATATCAAGCCCAACAGCGACAACGAGATAGTCAAGGCAGAGCTTAAGCTCAACAAGTCGATAAAGGCAAGATATATCTGCTTCAGAGTAATGACTTCAAACTGGTTCGGCTGCTCCGAGATCGAGGCATACGGCACAACAAGCGTTTCGGGCGCAAAGACTCCCGAGGAGGCAGGACTTATCAACCGCAAGGACGCTTCGCTCGGCTATCTCGCACCCGATGAGGATATTCTAAGCGGTATCAAAGACCTTTGTCTTATCTACCACGGCTACAACCGCGATAATTTCGACGCCGACGACTTCATTCCCTACGTGCATATCTTGACGAGGACGGCAACTACAAGGACACTATGTTCGACAGCTTCCTCTTCCTCCTCACCGGCACCTTCCCCTCCGGACTGAGCGGTCACGCAGACTGCACCAAGTCCGACCTTGAATGGACACTCAACGACCTCTTTGCAGAGGGCAAGAACATTCTTGCGCTCGAAGAAGCGGCAGGAATTGCAAAGCAGAAGCTCGGTCTCCCCGAAGACTTCAAATACGGACTCACCGTTACTCTTTATCAGCTGAGCAAGATGAACACTGACTTCGGCGATATCAACGGCGACGGCAAGTCCGAAAGCACCGTTACTCCGCAGGACAAGGTTGCTATTATTAAATGGTATATGGATCAGTTCGAGGCAAAATATGCCGAATACGATTTCAAGAACATTGACTTTATCGGTTACTATTGGTACAGCGAAGGAATCTACCCCGAAAACGGCGACGTTGACGTTTTGAAGGAGGTCAGCAAGGAGGTTCACAGCAGAGGCGTTGACTTCTTCTGGATTCCCTGGTACAACGCTCCCGGTGTCAATATCTGGGACGAGGTCGGATTTGACTCGGCTTGTATGCAGCCCAACTACGTATTTGACGAAACCGTTCCCGACGACCGAATCAAGAACGCGGTCAACACTATTTTAAACTACGGAATGGGTATTGAAATCGAAATCGGCGGCTCTGCGCTCAGCAACGACACTCTCTACCGCCGTTACGTCGAATATCTTGCAGGCGGCAGTGAATTCGGCTATATGAAGAATTGTATTCATATGTATTATCAGGAAATCGACTGTTACGGCAAGGCGGCGCTCTCGAAGGACGCAAAAACCCGTTATATCTACGACATCACCTATGAATTCATCAAGGGCACTTTGAGCACTGCGCCCGAAAAGCTCGAAACTATCAAGCTTACCGCAGAGAAAAACACAGTGCTCGATGCAGTCATCGCGCAGGATTCCGAAATTTTGTGCAGCTATGATTGTGTCGTTCAACCCGAAGCAGGCTCGGCATCTGTCTCGAAGGACGGCAAGCTCTTGTTCTTCCCCGAAAAAGACTTTGTCGGCACCGTTACAGTCGGCTATACCTACAACGAGGGTATGGGCGATTCCGAGATCTGCTATATCGAGATCACTGTCGAATAGGAGATAAGATTATGAAAAGATTTATCGCTTTGGTGATTGCTATGCTGTTATTTACAATCCCTCTCACCGCAAACGCGATCGACGTCAAGACCGATTCGCGCAAGACGGTATACACCAACGAAGATACCACTATTCCCTTCCGTATCGTCGTTCCGCAGAACTACGACGAAAGCAAGAGCTATCCGATGCTCGTATTCTTCCACGGCGCAGGCGAGCGCGGAAACGACAACGAGCTTTCGCTTTTTCACTGTATTCAGTATCTTGCCGACAATCTCCCCGAATGCTTTATTCTCGTGCCGCAATGCCCGCTCAACAATCAGTGGGTAGACACACCTTGGGCAAACGGTGCATATTCTGTCGACAACATCCCCGAATCGAATGAATTGAAGGCAGTCGTCGAATATATCCAATCGCTTTGCGAGCTCTATTCCATTGATACCGACAGAATCTACGCTTCGGGAATTTCGATGGGCGGATTCGCCACCTGGGACGTTATGATGCGCCACAACGATATCTTCGCCGCGGCTATCGCGGTTTGCGGCGGAGGCGATATCAGCAAGGGCGAGCTTTTGAAGGATACCCCGATGTTTGTATTCCACGCGGTCGACGACACCGCGGTTCCGGTAAGCGGCTCCCGCGAGAGCGTCAAGGCGATTCAGAATGCGGGCGGAACACTTGTCGAATACACCGAATACACCACCGGCGGCCACGGTATCTGGAATCAGGCGTTTGCGACCGAGGGCTTGCTCGACAAGCTGCTTGAATGCCGTCTTTCCGACCGTTACCCCGAATTGAAGGAGGAATCCTCCGAAGCGGTTGCTTCCGAGGAGGAATCCAAGCCCGAGGAAAAGAAATCGGGATTCATCAATGCAAGAACGATCACACTCGCGGCATCTGTTCTTATCGCCGCCGTTGTGATGACGGTTGCATACGTTGTAAAGAAGAAAAAGAAGAAATGAGTGTCTTTGATGAGAAGAGAAATTGATATTTATGATCCGATCGAGGACAAGCTCCCTCAAAAAACCCAGCTCAGCCCCAAGCTCAAAAAGCTTCTTATCTATTCGGGCTGTGCAATCGTCGGTATCGTTATCGCGTTTTTGATCATCTATGCGGTAGACCTGATGGTTATCGGTGCGCCGACCGCGCCCGAGGCTATCGCCGAATACGAAAAGGCGGCGATACTTTACGATGCCGACAATATGATCGAATATTCGTCGGACTACAACAAGATCGTGCTTTACGGCAACCGCGAAACGAGCGACAGACTGCTCGAATCCTATCTGAACAAGGCGTATGCCGACAACGAGCCGCAATACAAGGCAGACGAAATATCATTTCAGCTCATCTCCTCGCTCGAGTACGAAAAGGGCTCGAAGAAATACGAGGAGATAATGGACAAATACTGCCAGAAGATCGAAAACGGCCGCGATAATATCGACACCGTCGCTATCGTGAAAATGCGTATCATAAAGGGCGGCGACGACACCACACGCAACTACATCGCGGTAAAATCGGGAAGCAGGTGGTTCTTTGCATACGCGGGCTCTTAAATCGCTTCTCATACTGCTTACGGTCTGTACGTTGCTTGCCTCCTGCGGCGGCGGGAACGAGGAAAGCATTACAAGCGACGAAACAAGCGTTAACGAACAATTAATCAAGGACGGCTACACTATGAACAAAACGATTACCGAAAACGGCTATACTTTAGACCTCGAATTTGCAAAAAGAGAATACAATGCAAACGGTCAACCCTTTGAAAATTCCTTTTATTACGGCAAGCAGACGATCGAGATAGACAGTGCGGGCGACAAGCGCGCAAATATCGAATACACCAAGCGCGCCGGCGGTACTTATATCTATTCCAACAATCCCGAAATGCTCGCACCCGAGGATATCGGCCAAGCAATACTCCGCACAAAATCGCTCACGGGCGACGTTATCTTCACCTATGAGCATTCCAACCACACGGGCAAGCCGGTTTATTTCGGTTATCAGCTTTTGAACGAGGGCGAAACCGACGTCACCGTCACCGTCAACAACCTCGGCTTCCAGCCCGACGGCGAATGGCTCGGTCAGCGCTCATGGAGCGATTACTTCAATTACCGATTCGAGCTTCCCGAGGATTATTTCCGCGCTGACGGAAGCGTAAATCCGATCTACGTTGGCTGTGATTACATCGACTACACCCCCACCCCGCGTGAGCCTGTGAGCTTCACTGTCCCCGCGGGCAAATACATCTACGTGCTCGGCGGCACGAGCGCAGACGCATATAACAACGCAAACGTCTTCAACTCCGCAAACACCCCTATTCTCCCCGGTAAATGCTCGAACGCGGTTGTAAAATTCAACGTTTCGGGCGGAAATGTTACCGGCACGTTCTACGTTTACACCGATGCAAAGCAGGTTCAGGCGAACCCCGAGGAGCAGGGATTTATCACCGAGCGCTTCAACAGCAAAACCCAGAAAATGACCGATTACTCCAAGCAGTACAAGGGTGTTGACCCGACTGCCGGATTGATCGAATCGAATATTACCTTTGTCGTCGACGACGATACAAAGGCGGGCAAGCTCCCGATACAATACACCAAGTACCACGATCCCGCCTATGCAAGCAAGAACACCCCTTATGCGAAATACGACCTCGAGGCAAAGACGATAAAATCGACCGAATGGGTTACCGCATTGAACCCCAACGGCGTCGCCAAGGCTATCGGCACCGACATGATGATATTCCAATGCGTCGACACCGAGGGCAACGAGATCGTTATCGACACCGAGCGCGCCGATTCGAGCGGCGAGCCCGCAAACATCGGCAACTGGATGGTTCAGTACACCGATAACTTCACTCTCGTAAACGCAGGCAGCGAGGACCGCACCTTCAGCTTCTTCAAGCGCGGCAACAACGGTGTTTTGTTTGTTATGACTCGTGACGATTGCGGCAACATCTTAGACGCAAAGGCGCTCACAGGTCCTTACAGCTTCGGCAGTCTCGAGGAATGCTTTGCAGGCGTAAACACGTCGCTTCTCGTTCAGAAGAACGGCAGATGGTGGTTCAGAGTTGCCGACGGCAGACCCTACTGCGACGTTGTCGACGAAAGAAGCGAGGTTATCAAGATAACCGTTCCCGCAAACAGTGTAAAGCGGATAAGCATCGACTACGTTATTCTCGGCAACTCCAACGGCGGCACAACGCATTGGGTAACGGTTGATTAAACGGTTTGATTTTGACTTGATTTGTTACGAGAAAACCTTTTTTTGATAAAAAGGTTTTCTCGAGCTCTTTCCAAAAAACTTTTTGATTGTTTTGGAGAAAATATATGAGAACACAAAAAACAAACTATATTCCCAACTTGGTTTTGCTGTTGATTCTTCTGGTTTTATTGGTTTGCCACCTGATTAACGCCTTTACTCCGAGTAAAAACGATACGTTCGAAATCACAGCGGCATGCCTTTTCGTTTTCGTCGTCCTTCCGTTTTGCGTGATTCGTTTTATTTCGTTTGAAAAGGTAATTTTCGGAACCGAGGAGATAACATTTTACAAGAATTGGCGCAAGATTGGCACTTTGGCGTGGAAGGATATTACCGAAATCGGATATTCTTGCCTTAAACCGTCCGAATCCTCTCTGCAACAGCCGTCGGCGGCTTTCTGTATTGCCTATACCGCAACCCACACTATTACACCGGTATTTAATATGCGCGGCAAGCTTCGCAACAAATCACCCCAAGGCAAGCGCTACAAGATTAACTGCGACAGCTCGCCTATCGCTTGGTCGTTTCACACGATCGCGGCAGATAACGATCTGTTTTTGCAGCATCTTAAATACCGCCGTCCCGAGCTTTTGAAAAGCAAAAACAAGAAAAACAACTGTATCGGCTACGATTAACAATTAACGCCAAGTAAATTTCTTGGCGTTTTTTGTAACCCTTGTGAGATATTCAAATGCCTTCGGGTAGTATATGTATGAAGGCAAAGCAAGTAAGCACACTTTTACAAAAGGAGGAAGATGGATTTGGAGGATAGCAAGATAATCGAATTGTTCTTCGAGCGCTCGGAGCAGGCTATAATCGAGCTATCGGATAAATACGGAAAGCGTTGCACCGCGATTGCGAGCAATATACTAAACGATCTGCGCGATGCCGAGGAATGCGTTAACGACGCCTACCTTGCCGTTTGGAACAGTGTTCCGCCCGAAAAACCGAATCCGCTTTTGACCTATTTATGTAAGATAGTGCGCAACCTTGCTATTAAGCGTTATCGCGCAAACACGGCGAAAAAGCGCAACTCGCATTACGATATAGCGTTTGACGAGCTGTGCGAAGCGCTGAAAAGCAAAGAAAATATCGAAACCGAGCTTGAAGAAAAGCGCCTCTCCGCAGCTATAAACAGCTTTTTAGAGTCGCTCGACAAGGAAAACCGAATAATATTCGTCCGCAGATATTATTTTTCGGAAAGCATAAGCGATATTGCGCTCTTGCTTGGAATAAGCAATCACGCCGTTTCGGTAAAGCTTTCAAGACTGCGCGAAAGGCTAAAAAAACGTCTTACAAAGGAGGGCTTTATTCTTTGAAAAAAGAGGATATCGAAATATTGACAGACTCTATTTGCGATAAATATATAGAAGAGGCTGTTAATTACAAGCAAGCAAAGCGCTATAGCAAAAAAAGAATAATATTAATCGCAGCCGCCTGCCTTTTGTGCGTCTGCATAGTTATCCCCATTTCGCTGCACACGCTTTATCCCAATAAAGCCGAAAGCGGCGAACAACCGCCGGAAAGCAATAATCCAAGCGAAGAAGCAAGCTACGACTATTCGTATCCCGAAAATATCGCAACCGAAGGCTCTGATTCCACCAACATTTCGCTTTATTCCTCGCGATATGGCGACGAAGAGCTGTATAGATCAGAAGTGGCATACGAATATTCCTGGGACGAGCGCGAGCTGTACGAGCAATACGAAAGGCTCGTATACAACGGCGTTCAATACAACAACATAAGAAGAGGTATTGTAGAAAGCTATATCGGCGCCACGCTCGGCACACACAGCTTTTACGGTTGGGACTATATTACGGGGTTAGATGCTTCAACCGAATTCGAAATTTTCGAAATCAAGGGCGTTTCGAGCAAATACCGCGTAGCCGCAAAGCTCGGCAATAATTATTATTGCTTCGTTTCAACGTCAAAGGTCCCGAATTCCACGCTCGGCGAATATATAAACGCATTGAATCTTAACGAGAATATGCCCATTTCACGCTTTTCGAGATACGAGCTCGAAAACGATTCGCTGGAATTGCGCACATATAAAATTCACGACGAGGAATTTGTGTGGAAAAGGCTTTTCGAATGTCTGAATGCCCCGTACGTCGAAGAAATGTCTGTCGAAAGCACTTGGGACTGGAGCAACAAGCATTCGAGCATCTCATTTAAGGTAAGATCTATGCCGCTTGGCATTTGGGGCACGGTTTTTGTAAGCAACGACGGATATTTGCGATTTTCCGACGGAACAACCTTTAATATCGGCAAAGTCAAGGCGAACGAGATAATCGATTACGCCGAAAACAACCGTTCACCCGCAAAGCATATATTCAACACCTATTGGCTTTACGGATATATTACCGAAATTACAGATGAATATATTCTTTTTGACGACACAAGGCTTATTCGCGAAGGCGAAGAAGGAGTGATCTATAGGGTTAATATAGATTGCAACGTTGTTAAACGCGCAATTAAATACGAAAACCTTAAAGAAGGCTCGCTTTTGGTGGTTTTTGTAAATTATTACGGATATATCGACGAAGAAAACCAAAACACAGTTTACGGCGTAAACGATATTGCGCGCGGCCACATATCCGACGGCGATATTATAGTTTACGAATGATTGCCGTCTGTTTGAACTCTAATTAAAAACACTCATTTTGGTGAGTGTTTTTCCTTCTTCGGACGTATAATAGACAGAAGACGAAATGGAGGAAACAAAAATGAAACGTTGTTTTGCATTGATTCTTGCAATAACCCTTGCTTTTTCGCTTATTCCGAGCATAGCGCTTTCGCTCTCTGTTCCTCTGCCCGACAGCTATTGGTTCGATTATTGCGTTTTCAGCAATACAGAGGACGGATTTTTGATCAATAGAGAATACCTTGAAAGCGTCGGCTGTTATCCCTCGAAATACGGTGCGGGGTGTATTCCTTTGGTTATCGAATCATACGAGGAATTGGACAAGGTTTTGCCCTATTACGAGCCCGATTACCCGGAAGACGATCTGATTCCCCCGGGAGCCCGCAACCCCTCTTTCTTTGATGAATACTATATTGTTTTTATCTATGCATATTCTCCCACGCCGGGCTACAAATACAGAGTTGACAAAGTGAATTACGATAACGATACGACATATATCGAATACACCTGCACAGAACCCGACGGCGGATTTCCCACAATACTCGGATTCGACCTTATCGAAATAACGCTTCTGCGCGAAAATGCACCCGAGGATATCGAAAATATCAAGCTTTCGGTCAATTTTGAATACGAAAACAGCCAAACACCTCCGTTTGAGATAATCGAGCTTTCTACCGAAAACATAATTATCGACATCGACCCGAAAAACTATTACGGCAAGGACGCAACCCCGAGCCTTGTAACCTCGCCCGAAGAGCTTGATGACTTGGATATCGCGGGGGTTGACAAAGACACGTTTGACTATTTGATAAGTGACTACAAGTTGTTTTTCGATTACTACGACATTCTCCTCTTTACTGCATACTCCCCTGCCCAAACCGTTAAATATGATGTTACTCATACTTATCTGACCGACAACGGCAGCGAAAGAATAATGTCGGTTTTCGCAACCTACGACAATTCGACCGCATTTGACCTTGCCACGCAGTACACGCTTATCGCGGTCATTCTCGAAAAGGAATTATCCTCGTCGGTTGACAGCTTCAAACTATATATGACGCCGAGTGTACGCCGCGGCGACGTTGACGGAAGCGGAAATATCGAGGTATACGATTATCTCTACGCGAAGCGCCACTACTTCGGCACGCTTATACTCGAAGGCGAGCAATTTACCCGCGCCGACATAAACCGCGACGGCATTGTTGACCAATACGACTATATTCTGATCAAGCGCATCTACTTCGGCACTTATATTGCTGATTGAGAGGTAAAATGAGGAAAACCGCCCGAAATTATCGGACGGTTTTCTTTTTGTATTAATATTTTACTGCTTTCTTTTACTGTGTGCCCAAGCAATCGCGCTGAATGCGACACATCCGAAGCAGACGGTTAAAAAATCCTCAAATCCGCTGAAGAAAAACGGGAATATTCCTCTAACAAACATCAAAAACGAAAAAATCGTAAACAGTAACTCACAAAGATTTAAAAACCACTCGGGGCAAGAGGTGTTTTTGATTTGAATATAAATCACAAGAAACAACATAAAGAATAAAATCACGCTGACGATAGGTGCGGCAAACAGCAAATTCATTGTATTGTTGGTAACACCGAAAATTGCGAACAGCAGATAAAAAACCAACGCGGTAAACAGCGGAAACGCCATCGCCGGTCTTGTATTGCCGTAAAGTTTATCGAGAAAATTTTTCATAAAATTAAATCTCCTTAATTATCTGTTGCTGTGCATCAATATTATTCGTGCTATTATAGCATAATTATAATCGTTTGTAAAGGGTAGTGTATCGGCTGCGCCGAAATGATGTTATGGCTTCGCCATATTGATGTAGTGCTTACGCACAGTGATGCTTTGCAAATTCTTTGCAAAGTGATGTGATGTTTTATGGCTTCGCCGCAAGGCGAAACATCACTGACGCAGTGAGCATCACTGACGAAGTCACATCTCTTGCCCGAAAGGGCAAACATCGTTCCAAAACAAAACGCACTTCTTGCGAAGTGCGTTTTGTTTTGGTGCCTCCGATCGGAATTGAACCAATGACACGGAGATTTTCAGTCTCCTGCTCTACCAACTGAGCTACAGAGGCGTTTCGCTTCCCCGCTGTTGCAGGAAAGCTTGGCGATTCGGATGGGACTCGAACCCACGACCTCCGCCGTGACAGGGCGGCATTCTAACCAACTGAACTACCGAACCGTTTTTGGAGCGGATTACGGGGTTCGAACCCGCTACCTCCACCTTGGCAAGGTGGCGCTCTACCAAATGAGCTAAATCCGCTGGAGCTGATGATGAGACTCGAACTCATGACCTCATCCTTACCAAGGATGTGCGCTACCACCTGTGCCACATCAGCATCTCAAAAAAGGATATATATATTAAGTTGTTTTTGTTTGGAGGCGCCACCCAGAATCGAACTGGGGGTAAAGGTGTTGCAGACCTCTGCCTTACCGCTTGGCTATGGCGCCGTATCACCGCATTGAAAGCGGTAAGTTTTGGTTGGAGCGGATTACGGGGTTCGAACCCGCTACCTCCACCTTGGCAAGGTGGCGCTCTACCAAATGAGCTAAATCCGCACATCTGCGCTTTAAGCTCTGTAACAGAGGAGGAAGAATTGGCGATTCGGATGGGACTCGAACCCACGACCTCCGCCGTGACAGGGCGGCATTCTAACCAACTGAACTACCGAACCGTATGGCTTGCGTCAGCGCGCTTGATTATAATAGCATATCTTTTTCCAAAATGCAATACCTTTTTGAAAAAAATTTCATTTTTTTTGTTTTTTTATTACCTATTATTCAGAGTGCGTAATCAACAGCCATTTTGCTTGATTATTTATTGCTTTCGATATATTTATCGAGAATAACACAGATATCGTTTACAAAGCGTGCGCAGGGGCGGACAGCATAATATTCAGCCGTGCGCGGTGCCGGATCACTTCCCTTTGTATCGGCGATATCCTTCAGCAGCAATTCGCAATTTATCGTGCCGTGAATCGCTTTGAACTCATCTGCAACCGCTCTTATGCGGGCATAGTGATTTGACTTTGCCTGATTGTCGTTGACGTCGTAATCACCGTACAGCATACCGAGCACGGCAAAAGCGCCGGTAACCGCACCGCAAGCCTCGCGGAGCTTACCCATACCGCCGCCGAACGACGATGCAATGCGCTTTGCGATATCTTCCTCGATTCCCGTAACGTCGCAATAAGCACAAAAAACCGCCTGCGCGCAATTATATCCCGAATTAAAAAGATGTACCGCTTTTTCGTTATGATTCATACCGGACCTCGTGATTTTTTTAGTATTCTACACCCAAAAAGCTTAATAGTCAAGCGAATACGGCGAGATAATGCGGCAATAATAACAGTTGGGCGGTGAAATTCGATGACGATAATTATAATACGAGCGCTGATATTTTATATTTTACTTATGCTGATGATGAAGCTGATGGGAAAGCGTCAGATCGGCGAAATGCAGTTGAGCGAGCTTGTGACAACTGTATTGCTCTCCGAGCTTGCGGTTTTACCTGTCACCGACACCGACATTCCCCTGCTCCACGGCTTGATGCCCTTGATAATGATATCCTCGATCGAGGTGGTTATCTCGTTCGCCTCGCGGAAAAGCCGATTCTTTCGGATATTGATAAACGGCAACCCGATAACTCTTTATGAAAACGGGAGCTTTATCGGAAAGAATCTGACAAAAGCGAGAATCTCCGCCGAGGACGTCGAGGCGCAGATACGCATTAACGGGTTTCACAGCGCGAGCGAGGTCGACAAGGTGATACTCGAGCGCACGGGGAAAATGAGCGTTTTGCCGAAGCAAAGCGCGGCACCGAACCAATCGGGAGAATGATTTATGGGAAACTTTATAACAGCGCTGATATTACTGCTCGCAATAGGCATATTCACCGCGGTGAATTCATCTATCCTCTGCTCGCTCTGTGACGAAATGTTATCGCTTGTCGAGCGCGGCGATATCGACGGTGCGATAGCTGTTTGGGAGGAAAACAAGGGGTATTTTTCGCTGTTTGTGCGCGATGCCGAGATAGATTCGGTTTCCGCAGAAATCGAAAAGCAGCGTGCCTCGACTGCAAACGGCGACGGCAATACTGCCGAGGTAGAATCAGGTCTGCGCGATGCGATAAACGAGATACTCGACAGCGAGAAAGTGAATTTATCTGATATTTTCTGACATTTCATTGACAGACACAGTAAAAAGGTATATTATATATTTGAAGGTGGACACTCTGCGTTTATGCTTTCGGGTCCTTTATCTTTCACCTCCGACGCAAAGCGCACCCGCCGTTGTTTATACTATAATAATATGACGTTTACTGTCGAAAAGGAAACAGAAAATGAAAAAAATAAAGCTTTCACCCTCGGCGCTCGCATGTAACTTCGCAAACGCGGGCATCCAGATCGAGCAGGCAAAGGCAGGCGGTGCCGAATATCTGCATCTGGACGTTATGGACGGAATCTTTGTTCCCAATATCTCCTTCGGTCAGCCGGTTGTAAAATCGCTCTCGAAATGCACCGACCTCGTGCTCGACGTGCACTTGATGATCGACGAGCCGATACGCTATATCGACGATTTTGTGAAATCGGGTGCTGATATTATTACCGTTCACGCAGAAGCCTGCGACGACATCAAGGCGACGATTATGAAGATAAAGGAAGCCGGTGTAAAGGCAGGACTTTCGGTGAAGCCGAAGACCGATATCACCACGATAACCGAATACCTTCCCCTTTTGGACCTCGTGCTTGTTATGACTGTCGAGCCGGGATTCGGCGGACAGAAATTTATGGGCGATATGCTCCCGAAATGTGAATTCCTGCGCGATTATGCGGCCTTGCACAATCTCGATTACGAAATCAGCGTCGACGGCGGTGTGAGCGCAGAAAACGCGCGCCTTTGCGTGAATGCGGGCGCAAACGTGCTTGTCGCGGGAAGCAGTGTTTTGGGCAAGGAAGATATCAAGAGCGCGGCGATAGAGCTTCTTGCCGCAGCCAACAACGGAGACTGATACATAAATGGCACAAACCAACAATCAACGCGCGCCAAGACCCCGCCCCGCCAATACGGCATCGAAAAGCGGTGCGAAACGGCGCAGAAAGCGCAAGAACCCCAACAATTATCTTTATATCGCAATCAGCCTTATATTCGTTTTTATGGCGCTTGCGACCGTTTTGATATGTATTATGGTCGGCTGTGACGAGGAAACGCAAAGCGAAGCGGAAAGCAGTGAGAGCGAATTGACAAGCGTTATTATCAGCGAATCCGAATCGAGCACCGCGGAAAGCAGTAGCGGCAGCGTTGCCGAGGATTCTTCGATTCCCTCGGAAAGCTCGGAAACAACCGACGGCAAGCTCCAATCGGTTGCCGATTACGAAAAGCTTATCGGTGTTGAATATGCTATTGATATGACCGAGTACGAGCAATACGTTTGCCCCGAAAACGAAAAGGAATTCGTTTTCCTCGTAAACCCCTCCCACCCGCTTTCTTCCGATTTTAAGCCGAAAAACCTCGTTTGGTGCACAAGCATGCGCGAGGGCAGACCTGAGGGCTGGTCTTATATGGACGCGACGGCAAACAAGGCACTCGAGGCATTTTTGGCAGAGGCGGCATACTACGGATTTGACGATATCACCGTAACAAGTGCATACCGCTCATATAATTCACAGGCGAGCATATACAAGCGTTATTTCGACAACGATATCAAGCAGGATTACGTTTGCGACACCTGCAACGAATACTTTGATATTTCTTATTTTCCCGAAAAGGTCACCAAAGTTGTCTGCTGTAATGCCTGCAAGGGCGAGCTGACCGAGATAGACGGCGAGAAGTTTTGCGAAAGCTGTATGTCGGTAGCAGACGAGGGCAAAAAAGCAGTCTGTGCGAAATGCGGAGGCGAGGTTCGACGTCCCACCGAGGCAGAGACCGAGGCGCACGTGCTTACCTATTCGACAAAGCCCGGCACGAGCGAGCATCAATCGGGATTATGCTGTGATATGCACAATCTTCTCTACACTACGAGTGCATTTGACAACACACCCGAGGCTATCTGGCTTGCACAGAACGCGCACAGATTCGGATTTATTCTGCGTTATCCCCCCAACACTCAGCATATAACCGGCATCAAGCACGAATCCTGGCATTTCCGTTACGTCGGCAGAACCGCCGCGACCGAAATCTTCCAAAAAGGAATCACGCTTGACGAATACTGCGAATAAAACAAAAACCGAGCTTCATTTTGATCTGAAGCTCGATTTATTTTTTAGTCGAATATTTCGATAAGAGTTGCTTTGCAGAGCTTATCGTCGGAATTGAAGATAAACTCGTTGTCGCCCTCGATAAGCGAAATTTCGCGGTAGTCGGTAAATACCCTGCCCTCTGTTCCGCCGACAATAAAGCCTGCGGCGTTTTTGGTGGAAATAGTGAGCGAAACGCTCGTTTGAGTAAGAACGGGAGTATCCGAAACAAAGCTTGCGCGGAGGATCGCCTTTCTGGCAATATCCGATTTGAAGCTTGCCTTGCCGTCCTTGACAGCAACAGATGCAAACGGTGTTTTGCCATCGGTTTCAGCTCTCAGATCGCGCATACCGTAGCCCGAGCGCTGTGCCATATAGGAAAGGCTGATAAGCGCAAAATTAAGCAGGTTTATCGCACATTTCTGAAGCTCGCCGCGGGTTAGGCTTCCGTTTTCGAGCGATTCGGGGAGATTGTCCTCACGCATTGACGCATCGGGGCAGACCATATAAACGTCGTTCTGTGCGTGTGCCATCGCCTTTAAATTGGTGACCGATGCGCTTCCGTCGTCTGCGCTGACTCTTGCCCACCAGTCCGACATAACAAAGCCGTCGAAGCCGAATTCGTTTCGGAGCAAGCGGGTGGTGAGATCGTAATTCGATGCCGCCCAAAGTCCGTTGACGGGGTTATAGGAGGTCATAACCGAGCGAATGCCGCTTTCCTTTACACAAATTTCAAAGGGACGGGCATATATCTCGCGCACGGCACGCTCGCTTATAACCGAATCTGCGCCGTGGCGGTCGACCTCTTGGTTGTTTGCAAGAAAATGCTTTACAGCGCCGCTCACGCCTGCCTCGTCAAGACCGCTGCAGATCGCCGCCGCCATTTTACCCGCAAGATAGGGGTCCTCCGAGAAATACTCGAAGTTTCTGCCGCAGACGGGATCGCGGTGGATATTCGTGCCGGGGCCGAGAAGGATATCGATATGGAGCGATGCGAGCTCGTTGCCGCATTCAAAATACATTTCCTTTACAAGCTCGGTGTCCCAAGTCGCCGCAAGGCAGGTTGCCGAGGGATAGGAAACGCATTTTCCGCCGCCCTCGAGACGAATACCCGAGGGGCCGTCGGTACAGCAAAGGATAGGAATACCCATCGCCTTGAGCGAGGGTGTTACGCCGACAAACGCCGCGCCTGTGCCGGGGGTTACCTTGGGAGAGGACATACCCTCTGCACGAACGATATGGACAAGGTCCTTGTCGTCGAGTCTTGCAACAAACTCCTCAACGGTGATCTTACCGTCATACACGTCGTCAAGCGTCATACCGTCCTTTTCGATCCTTGCAAGCGTTGCGGGGATCGGCTCGTCGCGCTTGATACGGAGCGGAGCGGGCTCAAAGGTCTTTATACCGCTCTTGTTTACCATTCTGTCGAACGGGGTAACGGGAGCGAGCGCACTCGACACCGATTTGGTAATAACAGTGCTTTGAAGCGTGAAGCTGCACGCCTCGACGGCATCGCGCGAGTTGCTGCCGAGCTCGACGATATATTCGCCCTCCTCGAGAACGTAGCAGAATTTGTTGCCGGTGATACCCGAATCGTCATAGGACGAGATCATATAATCCGAAAATTCAAGGCTTACTGTACAGCTTTCGCCGCCCTTGAGAAGCGGTGTTTTTGCAAACGCGGCGAGAACCTTTCTCGGCTTGCCGAGCTTACCGCAGGGGGCGGAAACATAGCATTGGAGAACCTCCCTGCCCTCGACTGTACCCAAATTGCTCACGACCGCACGAATGAGAGTTTTGCCTTCCTTGCGGTGAATGTCGATAAAGAAGCTGTCGAATTCGGTATAGGAAAGACCGTAGCCGAAGGGATAGATAATATCCTCGGGCGCGAAGGTATTGAAATAGCGGTAGCCGACAAAAATATCCTCTTTATAAAGGTTTCTTGCGGGCTTGCCGTAGTTTTCAAATGCGGGATACGACTCGTGCGAGACTGCCATTGTGTCGGGAAGTCTGCCCGAGGGGTTGACGATACCCATTATCACGTCTGCCGCGGCGTTGCCGCCGAGCATACCGCCGTTCCAGAGCATTATCAATGCATCGGGCGAGACCGAATTGATCTCACTGCAGTCGATAACCGAGCAGGTATTCAGAATAACGATTACGCGGTTGAAATGCTTGCGGACGAGCTTTAAATTATTGAGCTCGGTTTCGGTGAGATAATAACCGCCTCTTGTCGAGATAAGGTCTTTGTCCTCGCCTGCGGTGCGGGTGATGAGAAAGAGGGCGTTTTCACTGCGTTCCGACGCCGATTTCACAAATTCCTCGCAAAGCTCGGGCTCGATCTGGCAATCGGGCTCGATCCAGCCGCCGCCGTCGTCAAATGGGTGGGATTCGACGAATCTGTCATAAAATTCCTCGGCTGTTTTATCGAGCAGAAGTCCGTTTTCGGCAAGCGAGGTAAAAATATTCGTTCTGACAAGCGGAATAACCTTGCCGCCCGAGCCTGTGCCGCTCATAACGTAAAGCTTTTGCATTCTGCCGAAGAACACCGCGCCGTCGCCCTTTTTCAAGGGGAGGGTGCGGTTTTTATTTTCAAGCAAAACGATACCGTCCGACGCGCCCTTGCGGGAGAGTGCAAAGGCTTTTTCGCGGTCGGGTTTCTTTTTGCCGGTGAGATAATCAAATGCGTTTTTTGTGTTCATACACAACACCTCACAGTGCTTAATTATTGATTTATTTATACCATATATCAAAAAAATAGTCAACAGCAATTCCACTTGACTATTTAATCGTTGTGTGCTAAAATCATCTCGTAAATTAATATTTCGGAGGCTATATTATGAAACGTATCCTTTTTGCAGCTCTTGCAATCGTGTTTGTTCTTTCTGCTTGCGTGATCCCTGCATTTGCGGAAGAAGCTCTTGTTTCCTACAAGCTTATTCCCCAAGGCGGCGAATGGACCACCACCCCCTACGAAGGCTTTGATATCACCGTTAACGTGACCGAAAACGAAGCTGTTTTCAAAGCAGACGCTTACTGGCCCTGCGCAGACAGAATGTATTCCGATGAAGAGATCATCACCGTCAGCATCGACGATTACTCCCTCGTTTACGATTTCACCGTTGAAGTAGGTCAGACCAATATCAACTTCTACCTCACCGACGGCTTCGGCTCGAGCGCAAGCTACACCATCTGTAACAACACCCTCGGCAACGTCGGCTACGATGCAGGCAGCGGCGACCTTCACGCAGGCACCTATACCGGTGTTATCAGACTTACCGACTTTGTCAACTCCAACAAGTTCTACAAAAACGAAGCATTCCCCTCGGGTATCATCACCGAGAACAACGAGCTTATCTTCAGCGGTATTCAGATTTACTCGGTAAACGGGGCGACCGTTACTATCAACAAGCTCGATCTCGTTCCCAATGAAGAAGCAGGCGATCCCACCGACTCCGGCGGCTCCGAGGACGTTTCGGAAGAAGAATCCGAAGCAGTTTCCGAGGAAGAATCCGAAGCAGTTTCCGAGGAAGAATCCAAGACCGAATCCAAGGAAGAATCCAAGACCGAATCCAAAACCGAATCGGCAGACGCTTCCGCAACCGAGTCCACCGCAGCTGAAGAGGAAGAGGGCGGTCTTTCCACCGGCGCACTCATCGCTATCATCGCGGCAGCAGTTGTTGTAATCGCGGTAGTTGTTATCCTTATCGTTAAAAAGAAGAAATAAAGTATAAATAACAAAAAAGCAGTGCTTTTGGCGGCACTGCTTTTTTGTATTCGGTTTATTCTTCGGGGACTCCGTCGGGATAATAAAAATACTGATAATTTGACTTCTTATATACTACTATTCCTCCGCCGGTTTTCAAATGTATTTCTTTGACATTGTTGCGGTTTTCGTCATATCTGTATATCACAACACTCGTAATAACTGCAGCGTTATCGGCTTCTTTCACTTTCCTTATCGTTTTTGTATTGATTCCATCGGAATTATACGTATATTCATAAATTTCAGTTATTCCCCCGGAAGTACTTCGTTCGCTTCTTATTACGTTTCCGTTTTCATCATAACTCATTAACAAACGAGTTTCTATATCACCCGATACGGTTTCGGTCTGCTCTGTCCTTTTACCGTTTTCGTTGAATTTGCTTTCGATAACTCTGACTTTTCCGCCTGAATAAGCTGTCTTGCGTTTTATTTCGTTGCCGTTTTCATCATAGGTGTATTCTATACTCCAATTAACAATTCCGTCCGGATCATCGTCATAGGTTGTATAAGTATTCTTGACAATTTTCCCGTTATTTCCGTATACAAAGTCGTACGAATGACTTTCATTCCCGTTCACAATGTTCAGACTTCTTATTCTGTTTCCGTTTTTGTCGTAGGTATATACTGTTTTTTCCACAATTTTATCAGCGGGATCCAAGCGCAGTTCATTTATAAGATTCCCATTTTCATCGTAGTTGTATTCGTATGTTGTATATTTATTATCTCTTATTAGGACAGTCTTGATATTGTTACCGTTTTCATCGTATTCGTAGCTATATTTCCATTTAATTTCGCCGTTATGTCGATAACCCTCGCTGATAATCCTTCCGTTTTCATCGTATTCGTAGCTATTTTCCCATTTAATTTCGCCGTTTTGTCGATAAACCTCGCTGATAATCCTTCCGTTTTCATCGTATTCCGCTTGAAAGGGAGTGGTTTGTGTTCCGTTATAATCGGTATGAAGCGTTTTTAACTTGTTGCCGTTTGAATCATAGATGTCTTCATACCTGGTCACTTGCAATTCGTCGGCAGACATATAAATATTCTCTCTTACAGCGAATACCACCTTGAATTTCGCAAGCATATCGGAAATTCTATCATCGCTATCCTCTGCCGTTATAAGCAAACAATATGCCTCCTCGTTTTTGCCCTCTGCGAGAAGCTTATTTGCCTCTTCAACAATATCTTGCTTTCCGCACGATGCAAGCAGCGAAGCTGCCGCAACAAAAGCAATACATAACGCGAAAATACGCTTGAACAACATAAAATTGCACCTCCAAAATCGGATATAGATTCTGCCTTACATATATATAATGTCTTTAAGCACCGAAACACCAATAAAAACTTTCTGTTTTTTTAAAGTTTTTGGGAGAGAGGTGTCGCTGACGCTCTCGATTAAAATCTTGCGATTTTAATCGGTTTTTGTGAGCGCCGTTCATTCGCACGATATACCCCAAAAATCTTGCGATTTTCGGGGACCCCGTAACACGTGCGCCTCGCTCTGCTCCTTGTCCGAATCCTCGGCGCTCTAAGGTATAAAAATCGAGGCACATGTCCTCGATTTTTATGGAGTTTTTATCGTATTATGATAAAAAATGTTTGTTTTTAAAGTTTTTGGGAGAGAGCACGAGAGAACCCTTTTGTAAAAGGGTTCTCTCGTAATATCATAAATTAGCCGATCACATAAGTGCCGAAGTAGTGACGCTTGATGAGGATATAGTCGTACTGGTTGATATTTCCGTCGCCGTTAACGTCAGCTCTGGTCATTTCGTCAGCGGTGAGATAACGGGTTTCGAAGTAGTGACGCTTTACGAGAATGTAGTCATACTGGTTGATTGCTCCGTCGTTGTTAATGTCGCCGACAGAACCGACAGGTACGGATTGAGTATTGAGGAGGAAGTTACAAACAGAGCAACGCTGTTCCTTACTTCCGTCTTCGAGAGTTACCCATTCGCCAGCGGTGTGACCCTTTGCCGATTCGAGCACTTCTCCGCAGGTGGTGCAGGTCTGTGCGCTTGTGCAGGTTGCCGCTGTGCCGGGAGTGTGAACGTGAGGAGCCGAGCCTGCGGGATACTCAACGGTAGCCTCAGTCATTGATGCGGAAATACTTATAGTATCGCCTTCCTTGAGTGCCATAGCCGCAACCTTGCTCATCCAGTTTGCGTAAGCGCCGGGCTTGGACGCAGCCGAGTGAACGACAAGGATAGCTTCGCCGTTTGCGAGAGTGATTCCTGCGCCTGCGGCAGAGCCGGGAGAAGATACGACCTTGACTACCGAATACTCGTTTGCGTTGCCGGTAGGTTTGAGCTGAACGCATACCGCCCAGTTGGGATTGCAGGATTCAAATGCGCTCTGATTGGTGATAAGAGTTGCGTCCTCACCGTCGATAACGCCGTTTACGTCGTCGATATCAAATACATATCCGTATGCGTTTTCAAAGACGTAGTTATTCTCTTCATCGAGCGAGGGATTGTATCTGTCGGGAATACCGTCGCCGTTTTTATCATCGGGGTCAACAGGCTTTTCGCCGTCGGTCTCGGAATAGGAGACCTCGATCTCGTCGAGCCAGATGTGGCCTGCATTTGAAACAGCGGGGTCGCTTGCCTTTGCGTAGATGGTGAACTTAACGTATCTCTTCTTGAAGAGAGTATCCGAAAGCACGTTCAAGCGGTAGGTTGTCCAGCCGTTTGTGCTGTCGGTTTCGACAAGGAAGATCTTTTCGGCAGAGCCGACCTCGGTATATTCGCCGTTGCGGCTGTCGGATACAGAAACGATTAGTCCTGCAGGGGGATTGTTGATGCCCCAAGAGGAATTCGTCGCCGCGTAGATGTTGAAGCAGTTATAGCTTGCACTGCCGCCGAGGTCTACAATAATATCGAGCTTTTCGGTAAACCAGCCCGAATAGCGACCGATCTCGCCGCCGTGGATACTGCCCTTGATGCCGTTGGTAAGCTTGATCTGGTCGTCCTTGTAATCATCGGTACGGGTATTTGCGTCGGGATAGTAGTTCTTGTCCTTGGATACAACGTCTGCCGAGGTCTTCTTCATATTGTTGTAGCCGTATTCCGCCATAAGTGCGGGGTAATCCTTGTATGCAACGTTAACGTCGAGCATATCAAGTCCGATCCCGTCGTATTCATAGCCGTAGAAGGAATACTGCCACATACCGCATTCGTCGCTGAGGTTATATGCCCAAGGAGTATATTCGCTTATCGAATCTGCCGAGGATACCCAAGCGATCCAGGTGTCATAGGTATTGATAACACTTGTGGGAAGGTTGTCGTAAAGCGCGTAGTTGCCGTAGATACCGGGGAAATATCCGTTTTCTACGAGTGTCTCGCACCAGCCGAGGCAGAGATTGCCGAGCGAACTCGAACTGAGTGCGAGCTGGTCGGATTCTTCAATGTCAATATAGATGGGATATTCAAAATACATTCCGTGGTCTTCGATAACGTCCATAACGAATTCGGCATCTGCAACCGCTTCGTCATAGGTGAGCGCATAGGAATAATAGTAAACGCCGAGTGCCATACCCGCCTCACGCGCCATATTGTAATAGGTCACGAAGTGAGGATCATAGTAACGTCCGCTCGAATCCTCGCTGCCGAGTCGAAGGATAGCGAAATCACAGCCGTCCGCCTTCATTTTCTTGAAGTCGACAAGCGAATAATCGGCATCGGATTCGGAATAGCCCGAGGAGCCGACGTTGTAGAAGGAAAGGTCACAGCCGAACGCGATATTGCCTGCACTGCCGGGGATACCCGCGCCCTGAAGCTCATCGGGGAAGGTGGAAGCGCCGGGGGCATCGGGTTCATCGGGAACGATGGGAAGATTGAACGAGGGAATTTCGGGATCGGGTGTGGGATCGGGATCGGGAGTGGGATCGGGAACGGTTGCGCCGTTGAGCTTATATCCCGAATAGCATTTATATGCGTCCTCATACCACTTGGTATAGGGTGTGGTTGTGGGGACTGTGCGGGTGGAAATATCGAGATTGGTGAATTCAAAAGTATCGCCAACCTTCCATTCGCTTGCTCTTTCGATCATAGCATCGCAGGAGGCGCTGGTATAATCGGGATAGCTTGCCGCATAGGAATAGGTCGTGGGGTCGGACGCATAGAGGGAGGGCCAGTCGTTACCTCTGTTCAAGGTGTAAACAAAGCCGCCCGCGGGAATCGCAAGTGCCGAAGCACCGCCCGCTGTGATACCGTCGGAAATAGCGGTGATCTTATAGGTGTTTGCCTTTGTATCGGGAGCGAAAGCGACGTGCAGATTCCAAGCGCCGCCGGTGTATGTGCTCGTCATGATCGAGCCGCTGCCCTCGGTTTCGATATTGTTGTAATGGGTTACCCAGAAGGGTGTTCCGACTACGTCGATATCCTCCATAATAACGGGTGCGGCATAGATCTGAACCGTTCTCGACCAGGTATTTTCGGAGTTGCCGAGCGGGATCCAGCCGTAAACGGTTTCGCCGTTGATCTCGCACTTGGAGTAAAGCATCGTGTAGCCGTATTTATCCTCTTCGATTCTCGATACCTCGAAGATAGACGAGGTCGGAAGAGTCCAGGAAGGAGTATCGTCATCGCGGTTGAGATAAACGCTCGCGGGGAGCGAAACGTTGACGTAAAGACCGGCAGTGGGATTCAAGCCGCTGTAATCAATAGGTGCAAGACCCGAAACGGTCTTGAAGGGCATCGCGCCGTAGCCTGCGATAGCGGAGGAGGAGAGATCGTATCTCTTGAAGAACGCGCCGCCGCCTTCGGCATCAACACCGTCCTGACTCGAGGTGTTGCCCTCTGCGGTGTAAACGTAATTATCATCGGAATAAACGACCATACCGATATGACCCTCGCCGAGAGGATAATATCCCGCGGTGAAGAAGATAAGGTCGCCGGGTTGAGGCTTGTAGCTTGCCTGCGAGGGAGCATAGCTGTATCTGTAATAATCGCTGAAGCGGTAGTATCCGAAGTTATAAAGCTGATTCGACCAGTTGGGAACGTAGGTATCCGACCAGATATAGCCGGAAACGCCCGAATTGTTACCGCAGGAATCGGAAGCACCGTAAAGATTGGTTACCTGTGCGTTGTAGTAGACCCACGAGCAGAAAGCCGCGCACCAAGCGTAGCCCGAAATGCCCATATAGTCGCCGTACTCGGTAACGTTGCCGGAACCGCCGACTTCGCCGCTGAATTCATAGTCGCCTTCAAGATAGCCCATTTGCGAAAGCGCTATTGCAACGGCATCTCGCGCGCCGTCGCCCGTGAGGGGAACGCGGTTGAGATTTTTGTAGAATTTACCGTTTTGGTAAGACGAATTTGCTCCGTACGGATCGCGGTAGTAGGCATAGGAGCCTTGAACGTTATCCCACGAAAACGCAGAAGCAGGAAGAACGAGTGCTGAAACGGCGATCGCCAGAATCAGACACATCGAAAGGATACTGCTGATTACTCTTTTCATTGGTAATATCACCCCATAATAATTTCTTACCTTAAATTATACTAAAGATTGTCACCGCTTGTCAAGGCTTTTGCATATATAACGCCATTTTGGTCAATGTATACAATTCAGTTGTATATGATTCAATTTGCAAAGCTGATTTTTATGCAATACATATAATCGACTGTGTTTTTCAAAAAAAGAAAGCGGTGAGTAAAGTGCGTTGTTCTTATCGGAGAAAATAGAATTCTTTTAAATTCAGCTAAGAAGAAGAACCGGCATCGCATTTGTAAGTACAAATGCACTTGGGCAGTAGCCCAAACCCATTAGCAACAGAAAAGAGAAGATTCGTATATTAACGAGTCTTCTCTTTCTTTTTGTCTGTTAAGTGATATGCTGACTATCGTCAGCGTGATATTTTTTTGGAAATTCCTCGCCGATGGCGAGATATTTTCAAAAAAGTGATATTGAAGCCATTCGGCTTCAGTGATATTCTATTCGCCCATAAACTTGCGAAGCAAATATCACTCGGTGTAAGCCGAATATCACTGCGAAGCAATATAACTCGCCGTCAGGCGAATAGAGTTGCGTGATACTCCGCTTTGGAGTATCACGCTCACCGCCTTACTTATTTTATTATCCGAAGAGTCCGCCGAGCTTATCGCCGATAGAGCCGAGATTGATCTTCGCCTTGATGCCGTCTACGATACTCTGTACCTGATCGTTGGGAAGGTCCACACCGATAAGTCCCTCGACAGTTGCGATAGGATCGTTCTTGAATTTTTCTGCGATAGCGTCGTCGTTCTTGATTTTGTCAACGAGCTCGTTGATCTTTGCTTTGATATCCATAAATGCAGTTCCTTTCGGTTAGTTTACTATATTATATCAATTCTTTTCCGAAATATCAAGCCAAATCCGCTTTTAAAGCTTTACTTTTTTCAAAAGGAGCGAATTTGTCACCACCGAAACCGATGAAAACGCCATAGCCGCGCCCGCGATTATCGGATTGAGCAAGCCAAACGCCGCGAGCGGTATTCCGATAGTATTGTAGAAGAATGCCCAGAACAGATTTTGCTTTATTTTCCGCATCGTCGCCTTTGAAAGCGATATCGCACCGCTGACCGCGCTTATACCGCCGCCGACAAGCACGATATCACCCGATTCCATGGCAATATCGGTTCCGCTTTCGACCGCAAAGCCGACGTCTGCCGCGGTGAGCGCGGGTGCATCGTTGATACCGTCGCCGACCATTGCGGTTATCCCGTAGACCGATTTGAGCTTATTTATGCTTTCGACCTTTGTGGCGGGAAGCGCGTTTGCAACATATTCGTCGATACCGACCTGCTCACAAACGCTTTTCGCAGTAGATTCGTTGTCGCCCGTGACCAAAAGAGTGCGTATTCCGAAGGAATGGAGCTTTTCTATCGCCGCGCGCGAATCGCTCCGCACGGGATCGGTTATCGCAAAAGCGATCGCAGGGATACCGTCGACCGATGCGGCAACAACGGTATTTCCGCCGTTTGCAAGCGAAGCAAGATCGTCGGGAATATCGCTTCCGCAAAGCGAATAGACCCATTCGGGCTTTCCGACGGCGATTTTTTTGCCGTTGACGCTTGCCGTCACGCCGTTGCCGGTGACCGATTCAAATTCCTCGCATTCGGGCAATTCGCCGCTGTATAATTCGCAGATGACCGAAGCCAAGGGATGCTCCGAGCGCGATTCGGCGCAAGCGGCATACATCAGCGCGTCGGGAATATTGTCAAGCTCTCTGATCTCGACTGCCTTGGGCTTGCCCTCGGTGAGTGTTCCCGTCTTATCGAGCACGATCGCCTTTATTTTGCAGGCAAGCTCGAGCGAATCGGCGTTTTTTATAAGAACACCCATTGATGCGCCTCTGCCGAGCCCGACCATAAGCGCTGTCGGAGTCGCAAGCCCGAGCGAGCAGGGGCAGGCGATAACGAGCACAGCAACCGCGCTGTCGAGCGAATCGGAAACGCTGTTTGTGATAAGCCAGGTTGCAAAAAAGGTTATTGCCGAAATAGAGGCAACAGTCGGAACGAATACAGCCGCAACCTTGTCGGCGATGCTCTGTATATGCGCTTTTGAGGATTGTGCGTCCTCGACAAGACGGATTATTCCCGAAAGCACGGTTTCCTCGCCGATACCCTCGGCAACGAACGAAAAGGAGCGGTTGCCGTTTACGGTACCGCCGAAAACACTGTCACCGATTCCCTTTGAAGCAGGCATACTTTCACCGGTGAGCATAGATTCGTCGATGCTCGCACTGCCCGAAACGATATAGCCGTCGGCGGCGATCGCTTCGCCGGGGTGAACGATAACCGTGTCGCCCTTTACTATCTGACTTGCGGGGATCACTTCTTCCCTGCCGTCACGCAAAACGGTTGCGCTTTTCGGGGCGAGGTCCATTAATTTTTCGATAGCCTCGCTTGTTTTTGCTCTCGCGCGGGATTCGAGCAGCTTGCCGAGAAGGACAAGAGTGATTATCATCGCCGAGCTTTCAAAATAAAAAACGTCCGAGCCGATGATAATACTGTAAACACTGTATGCGAACGACGCCGTTGTGCCGAGTGCGACGAGAAGGTCCATACTCGGACTTTTATTCTTGAGTCCGCTGACCGCGCCCTTGTAAAAGCGGAAGCCCGCAACAAACTGTATCGGAGCGGCAAGGATAAGCTGTAAAACCCCGTTGTGCATCAGCTTTAAATGCAGACCGAACATCATACAGCCCATCATTACAAAAAACGGAAGTGCAAAGACGAGCGCAAAGATAAAGGTGTACAGCGTTTGTCTGAATTCGCGCTTGCGCGCCTTTCTCACGTCCTCGATAACCTCGTATCCCGCACGTTTTATTGCCTTTTCGAGAATCTTTATATCGGTTTTTTCTTCGTCGTAGCAAACGAACGCCTTGCCGTTGGCATAGGAAACCTCGCAGCTTTCGACACCGTTTACCGACTTGAGCGAATTTTCGACCGCGGCGGAGCATCGCACACAGGACATTCCGCCGACCTTGATTACCTCGTTTTTCATTTTACGCTTGCATTAAAGCCCGATTCGGTAACAGAAGCGGCAATTTTTTCGGGGGTTATCTTGCCCTCGGCGTAAAGTACCTTTGCGCTTGCGCTTTCGAGCGAAACTTCGACAGACTTAACACCCTTCAATGCCTTTATCGTTGCTTCGACCTTTGCTTTACAATGGTTGCAGTGCATACCCTCGATATTCAATACTGCTTCAAGCTTTTTTTCAAACATAACAATTATCCTCCGTTATTTATCTTTATATATTTTAACGCAAAAGAGCCGTAAAAACAAGTCTACGGCTCTCTTTTTTCGATTATTTTTTGTCGGAATGGCAGACGTCCTTCATCGCGCAGCCGCCGCAACCGCAGCTACAGCCCGATTTTCCCGCCTTTTTATCCTTTATCATCTTGAAAACGATTATTCCGACAACGGCGATCAACACTGCCGAAACAGCGATCGTTGCGCTATTTTCAATGATCCAATCAAGCATATTTTATCTCTCCGTATGAATTATTTTTTCTCAGTATAGGGCTTCTTTACAAGCATAAACACCACAAAAGCGATCGCAAGAAGTGCGGCGATAAAGCCGATTATATTCATATTTCCGCCGAATGCGTTGCCGAACTGATAGATAACGAGCGATACCGCATATGCAAATACGCACTGATAGGTGATTGCAAACGCAGTCCATTTTGCCGAGTTCATTTCGCGTCTGATCGCGCCCATAGCGGCAAAGCAGGGAGCGCAGAGAAGGTTGAACACAAGGAAGGAATAGCCCGCCAATGCGCCCATACCCTCGAAGTCGAGCACGCCGAACACGCCGACGACTTCTTCCTTTGCTATCAAGCCCATAAGCGTTGCGATAGTCGCCTTGATATTATTGAAGCCGAGAGGTGCAAAGAGCCACTTCAAGCCGCTTCCGAGATAGCCGAGGAGCGAATTTTCGAGCGCCATTTCGGTCGAGAAGCAGAAGGAGCTTTCGACAAATCCGAGCTTCGAGCCGAGCCAGATGATGATCGACGAGAGGAGAATTACAGTGCCCGCCTTTTTGATAAACGAGCTTGCACGCTCCCACATCGAGCGAATCAACGAGGTGAACGTCGGCATATGGTAAGCGGGGAGCTCCATAACAAACGGAGTCGGATCGCTCGCAAAGGGCTTTGTCTTTTTGAGCATAATGCCCGAAATGAGTATTGCCGCGATACCGATAAAGTATGCACTCGGTGCAACCCACCACGCGCCGTCGAAGAGCGCCGCGGTGATAAGCGCGATTATCGGAAGCTTTGCGCCGCAGGGGATAAAGGTTGTCGTGATTATCGTCATACGGCGGTCTTTTTCGTTTTCGATAGTACGCGATGCCATAATACCCGGAACGCCGCAGCCGGTACCGATAAGTATCGGAATAAAGGATTTGCCCGAAAGACCGAAGTTTCTGAATATTCTGTCCATCATAAAGGCAATTCTTGCCATATAGCCGCAGCTTTCGAGGAAGGCAAGCAGAATAAAGAGAACTATCATCTGAGGCACGAATCCGAGTACCGCGCCGACACCGCCGATGATACCCTCCTGAATGAGCGAATAGAGCCATTCGGCAACTACCGGCTCGCCGTTTTCATCAAGCAAAAGCTTATCGGCAAGAACCGGAACACCGGGAACCCAGACTCCGTATTCCGACGGGTCGGGTGTGCCCTCGAGAACAGGGTCTACCGATGCAGAAATATCAAATCCCGTTTCGGAAAGCTTTTCGCCGTAGCTTCCATAGGCTTCCTCGAACGCGAAATAATCCTTTTCGTCAAACGCGCCCTTCAATTCGTCCGCGCCGGTGATACCCGAGTTTTCGGCATTAGCGATAATCTCTGAAAGCTCGGTGTTTGAAAACAGCGTTTCGTTTCCGTAGGAATCGACCGCTTCTTCATATTCGCCCGAGCCGAAAAGATGCCAGCCGTCGCCGAACAAGCCGTCGTTTGTCCAATCGGTCACCCAGGTGCCGACGGTGGAAACCGAAATATAATAAACAAGGAACATTATTGCCGCAAAAATGGGGAGCGCGAGGAATCGGTTGGTAACGACCTTGTCGATCTTATCCGAGGTCGAAAGTCTGCCCGTATCCTTCTTTTTAACGTATTTTCTCACAAGCTTTGTGATAAATTCGTATCTGTCGTTGATGATAATGCTTTCGGCATCGTCATCGAGCTCGCGTTCTGCCGCCTTGATATCCTCTTCGATATGTGCAAGAGTTTCTTTGTCGATATCGAGCTCGGAAAGAACCCTTTCGTCGCGCTCGAATATCTTTATCGCATACCAACGCTGCTGCTCTGCGGGGAGACCGTGAACGGTTGCCTCCTCGATATGTGCGAGTGCGTGCTCGACAGCACCCGAGAAGGAATGGAGCGGAACGCTTACCTTCTTTTCGCCCGCGATGGCGATAGCCGCCTCGACCGCCTCGCCGATGCCCTCCTCCTTGAGCGCCGATATCTCGACTATCTTACAGCCGAGTGCGCGGGAGAGAGCATCAAAATCTATATTATCGCCTTTTTTGCGGATAACGTCGACCATATTGACGGCAACGACAACCGGGATACCCAGGTCGATGAGCTGAGTGGTGAGATAAAGGTTACGCTCGAGATTCGTGCCGTCGACGATATTCAGTATCGCATCGGGGCGCTCGTTTACAAGAAAGTTTCTTGCGATAACCTCCTCCATCGTATAGGGCGAAAGAGAATAAACACCGGGCAGGTCGACAACGATAACGTCTTCCCTGTCCTTTAAATGTCCTTCCTTCTTTTCGACCGTAACGCCGGGCCAGTTGCCGACGAATTGGTTCGAGCCCGTGAGGGCGTTGAAGAGTGTCGTTTTGCCGCTGTTGGGGTTGCCCGCCAACGCAATTTTGATCTCCATATTCAAAAACGTTCCTTTCGTTCCGTTCGGTTAGCCGAGGCTAACTCATTTGCGGAAAAATCAGGGGCTTTGCCCCATGATGATTTGTTTTATTCTATCTCGATAAGCTCGCAATCCGCTTTTCGAAGCGAAAGCTCATAGCCGCGGACGTAGACCTCAAACGGATCTCCGAGCGGAGCTACCTTGCGGATATAGATCTCGACGCCTTTGGTGATTCCCATATCCATAATACGACGGCGCAGTGCACCCTCTCCGTGAACACGGACAACGGTTACGGTGTCGCCTACCTTTGCTTCACGCATTGTTTTCATATCTCTGCCTCGCTTTGCGATTTTCGAGTTAGCGGTGGCTAACTTCGTGATAATAATACGCTCAAACGCTTGATTTGTCAACAGTTTTTTTGCAATTTCGTGTCGAATTTTTATCATTTCGGCGTTATCACAACGCGCGAGTTAGCAAAAGCTAACTCACTTTGTGCAACTTCCACAAAGCGTTTGCTTTAACTTCGCTTAAATAGCAGATTGACGCGAGCCGATGCGATATGTTATATTATTAAAAAGGAGGCAATATTATGAAGAGATTAATTCTACGAACGGTTGCCCTGCTCACGCTGGCGGCAACGTTGGGAACGGCAGTGCCGGTTTCCGCTGACGAATATGACAACGTCATCACGCTCGATATCGACGGATTCGATTGCAAAACGAGCGAAGGCAATCTGATCGTTTACAAAAACGACAGCGACGATATACGTGTCGTCGGTGCGAACGAATACGGATTCAGATACACAAAGGTTATGGTATTCAACGCCGACGGCAGACTTATAGAGGCGGGCGGCGATATGTTTGAAAACAGCGACACCGTAACAGGCTCGCCGCAGGAAAGTGTAAATATTCCCCCGCACGGATTTTTGATAGGCTTCAACCCCTACAACGTCAAGGAGCTTCAGACCGCATTCACCACCGCGATGGAGGGCGCGATGCTCTACAACGCGACGATGTCGGTTATTTATGAAATGTACGGAAGCATCGACGGCAACAAGCTCACGATCAAATACGACAACCCCTCCCCCGACGCGACAGACGCAAAGAAATTTATGTTTATCGGCAACAGCTCGACCTATTTCAACGGCACGCCGATAAAATTCAAGGGATTGGCAAAAGCGGCGGGAATTGACGTTGTTGTCGATTACTGCACGTTCGGCAGTGCGTTTCTTTATGAATTTGCCGATGCAAACCACGAGCGCGGAATCAAGATGCGCAATATGCTCAAGTCCTGCAAATACGATTACGTTGTGCTTCAGGACGGCGGCAGTGCCGATTATTACGATTCCAAGCCCGCAGTCGACACGATAATGCCCTTTATCAAAGAAAACGGCGCGGAAGCACTGCTTTATATGCGCTACTCCTCGAATTCCGACCCCGCACAAAGAGTTCAGAGTGCGAAAAGGCACTATGACAACTACACTCAGCTTGCAGAGGATTACGGACTTGTTTGTTCGCCCGCGGCGGACGCATTCCTTATCTGCACCGAAAAGTACCCCGAAATAAATCTCTATGCCGACGATAATTCGCATCACTCGAAAGAGGGCTCTTATCTTATCGCCTGCTGTATGCTCAGAAGCTATCTCGGCAAAGACCCGCTCGGCAACAGCTACACCGCAGATATGGACGAGGAAACGGCAAGAAAGCTTCAGGAATGTGCAAATCTCGCGATCGACGAGGGTTACAAATACCCGAGCACCGAGGACGTTTTCGTTGCAAATGACGGAAACACCTATGAAAACGTGGCAGTCGGCAAACCCTATACCCCCACCGGCAATGCTTACACGGGCGATTGGACCGACACCGGCGCAGACGGCAAGCCGATGGGCAAGCTGACCGACGGTAAATACGCAAACGCCGGTGACGATCACGCAATCGGCTGTTACACCGGCTCGGGACACAGTATCATCATCGACCTCGGCACGATAACCAACCTCCGCGCTGTCAAAACAGACCTTTGGGGCAACGAGGGCTGGGGAATCGCCAACCCCGCAAATGCGTGCGTCAGTATTGAATTCTCGAACGACGGAACAAACTATTTCGATCCTTCCGACGCAACTATGTCCGAGGAATCGGCAGACGGCAGCTGGATAAAGCGCGATTTTCTGCTCGAGCTCGAAAGTCCGATCAACGCAAGATATATCAAGGTGACCTACACCGGTCCGAACTTTATATGGTCGAGCGAGATCAGCGCATACGGCAAGGTATTTGAAAACGACGACCCCCAAGCACCCTCTCAGAACGAGCAAAGCGGCGAAGACACGGGCGACTACGAGGAGCCGAAGAACAAAAAGCTCGCTTGGCTTTATTGGACACTCGGCGCGGCGGCAGTTATAGGTGTCGGTGCGGCGGCATATCTTATATTCTTCAAGAAAAAGAAAAAATAAAGAAAGAGGTACAGCATGAAAAGAACACTCACCACTCTCCTTTGCCTCGTAATGCTTTTCACGGCGATGCCGATGGTATTCGCGGCAAGCGATTATTGGGGATTTGACGATTACGAAGTATTTGAAAATCCCGAAACCGACGAGCTCACATCCTACCCCACAACTGTCAAAAGAACCGAGGACGCAAAATACAGCTTTGTCAGCGAGCTCGATTCGGGCACGATGACAATAACCTTCAAGGAAATGGCTTGGGGCACCTACAATCTTTGGGAATGGAGCTTGAAGGACAAGAGCGGCACCAACCACGTATTCCTCACCGGCGGAACCGACCTTGAATACGTCTACCGCACAAGCAAGAACGCAGGCGGCCCGATGTACTTCACCGGCGGCAACCACGGCAACGAAGCGCTCGTATCGCTCGAATTCTACAACGGCGAGACCGGCGAAAAGATCGAGCTCGCAAAGGGCGAAAGCATCAATGTAAACGTATTGCACATTATCGAGAAGACAAATCTTCTCTACTTCCCCGACGTTAACCCCGCCGACAGTATCGGCGACTATATCAACAAAAACCAGACCTACACCGAATCGGATATTTTCGCAAACGTGACCCGTAAATACACAATAACCGGTCCGCAGGTGAGATTGAACGTCGACTACAAATACGTTATGGACGTTTACCACGGCGTTTCCTATACCTGTATGTTCCCCATTGCCAAAAAATACGGTCTTTATGCCGATATGATCGACAAGGACGGCAATCTTGTCAAAACGGTCGTTACCGCAGACGTCGGCAAGGCGGACTATTCGGGCCCGATGAACAGCGGCAACAAGGCGACCCGCGCGATCCTCTACGGCAAGAACTTCTCGCAGTATCAGTTTGATGTTCACATCAACACCTACGAGGATTCGCTCGAAAGCCAGAAAAACAGCTTCCTCACAGCGTTCTGGGATATGAACACCACCCAAAACAAGCTTTATTTCTCGAAGTGCGACAACAGCACGCTTGTTAAATATCCCAAGGGCAAGGAGGTTCACACCGAATGTGTTTGGAGATTCCTTTACGACGCAGACGGCAGAACCCCGACCGAAGCTCCCGACAAGCCCGATAACGAAGGCCCGCAGGACAACCTCGCAAGAGGCAGAGACTATATTATCTCTGTCACCAACGACGATCCCGGCGCACCCGAATACAACACCTACTACGCGGCTGACCTCACCGACGGTATCGCCGCTACCGAATTCAATGCAAGCAACAACAGCTGGTTTGCCTTCTCCGCCTACAAGCCCAATATCGTAAACGGCGTCGGCACGGTCACCGTTGACCTCGGCGGACAGTACAAGATCACAAAGCTCCGCGCGCATCTCTTCAACAACGTAGCGGGTATGGGCGTTAAGCCGCCGAAATCGGTTTCGGCATACGGCATTGTCGACGGAAAAGAAGTAAAGCTTTGCGATTTTGAAAGCATCCCCTCCGACGACGCCATTGCTTATTGGATAAGTGCAGAAAGCGACAGCATCGTTACCGACAAGGTCATCTTCAAGTTCACCCTCGACGGCGCGTTTATGTACTTAAACGAGATTGAGATCCACGGTGAAGACCCCAACTCACCCGATAACATCGCGCTCGGCAAGGAATACACCGTTTCGGGCTGCGGCGCGCCCTACGGTCAATTTTCTGCAAACCTCACCGACGGTAAGGCTACGACCTCTATTACCTACGACGACAACTGGTTCGCATTCTACAACAACGGAAGCGACAATTCGGTTATCAGCGCGCCCAACGGAATCGGAAGCATCGTCATCGACCTCGGCGGCTACTATTCAATCGACAGCGTGCGCGTCAACACGCTCGACCTCAAGGGTGATTCGGGTATCAAAGCTCCCGCGGGAATGAAGGTATATCTCTCCGATGACGGCGAAAGCTGGAGCGAAGCAACCGCTCTCACCTCGCCCGTGCCCGAAAAGAACGTTGCTTACTATTACGAGGGCAAGGTCAAGGGCAACGCTCGCTACGTTAAGGTCGAGGTTACCCTCAACGGCGTTCTGGCATTTATCAACGAGATCGAGGTTTTCGGCAGTGAAGCACCCGAATACACTCTCGGCGACGTTAACTCCGACGGAGCTATCAACCAGTACGACTATCTGCTCGTAAAGCGTCACTACTTCGGCACCCGCTATCTCACCGATAACGAAATGCTCCCCGCAGACGTTAACTCCGACGGCGCAGTAAATCAGTACGACTACATTCTCATCAAACGTCACTACTTCGGCACTTACGTTATAGGCTAAATATCACGATATTACGAGAGAACCCTTTTGCAAAAGGGTTCTCTCGTGCTCTTTCCCAAAAAATTTCAAAACAGACATTATTTAATACAACACTATCTTGTTGATTTTTTCTAAACTGTATGTTATAATAAGTTAGCATACTAAAAAGTAAAAGGAGAAGGCTATGAAAAGATTTTTTTCGATTTTCATGACCGCGTTGCTCGTTTTCACTGCGATTCCCTTTGTTTCTCTTGCAGAGGACTACGAGAACGTACTCGTTCTGGACATAGACGGCTATGACTGTCACACAGACGGAAAGGATATCGTTATATATACTAATGATACCGCTTCCCCGCGCGACGTTTCCGCAAACACCTATTATTTCAGACACACCAAGCTTATGATCTTTACCGCTGACGGCAGACTTATGGAAGCCGGCGGTGATATGTACGAAAACTCGAGCACTGTCACAGGCTCGCCGCAGGACACTGTCACCATTCCCGCAGGCGGATTTATGATCGGCTTTAACCCCTACAACGAAGAAACGCTTTTCGACGCTTTCAACGTTGCGATGGAAGACGCGATGCTCTACAACTCCACCATGTCGGTTATTTACGATATGAAGGGCAGCTATGACACCGCCACCAACAAGTTCACCTTAAAATACAACGATCCCGTTGCTCCCTCCGACGATGCTGTACGTTTCCTCTTTGTCGGCAACAGCTCGACCTATTTCAACGGCACTCCTATAAAGTTCAAAGGTATGGCAAAGGCGGCAGGAATCGAGATCGACGTTGACTACTGTACCTTTGGCAGTGCATATCTATATGAATTTGCCGACGAGGACCACGAACGCGGAATCGCGCTCCGCAACAAGCTCAAAAACAACGATTACGACTACGTCGTGCTTCAGGACGCGGCAAAGGCGACCTATTCGACCTCGCGCCCCGCTATCGCAAAAATTCTCCCTCTCATCGAGGAAAACGGCGCAGAAGCTCTACTTTATATGCGTTATTCCGCGGCAAGCACACTCGAGCAGAACAAGCTGAATGCGATAAAGCACCACATCAACTACACCAAGCTCTCCAACCATTTCGGCCTTGAATGCTCGCCCGCGGCGCACGCATTCATCTACTGCCACGAAAAGTACCCCGAAGTACCGCTCTACGCCATTGACGGCGGACATCACTCCAAGGAGGGCTCCTACCTCATCGCTGCGACATGGCTTTACAAGCATTTGGGAGTCGATCCTGTCGGCAACGCCTACACCGCCGATATGGACTCTGCTACCGTTGCAAAGCTTCAGGAATGCGCAAAGTTAGCAGTTGACGACGGCTATCCCTTTGAATTCGACGAAAGTCTGCTTACAGGCGGCGGCAACGGCATTGAAGGCATCGACTCTCCCAACGTTGCATACTCCAAGTCATATTCCTCCGACGGTAACCGTTACAACGACGAGCGCTGGACCGACACCGGCGACGATTTAAAGCCTATCGGCAAGCTCACCGACGGTGTATTTACCGAAGCGGGCGACGGTCTCGACATCGGTGCATACTCCGGTGCGAGCATCAACATTGTCATCGACCTTGGCGGATATTACAGTGTCAAGGGTGTGAAAACCGACCTTTGGGGCGGCACCTGGGGTATCAGCGACCCGAACAGCGCAACCGTAACCTTCTCCTACTCGGCAGACGGCAAGAGCTACACCGCGCTCGGTGAAACCGTCAAAACGGCAGGTACCGGCTCGGGCAACTGGAACCACGTGGATTTCCACGCCGTAAACGAAGGTGCTACCGCTCGCTATATCAAGGTTAACTACTCCGACACAAACTACGCTTGGACAAGCGAAATCGCTGTATTCGGCGACGAAACCGCCGCACCGCCCGATATTGATATCGAGCCCGATGATCCCGACGACCCCGATTTCATCGATCCCGAAGAAACCACCAACCTCATCGCAGGTATGAAGGACATCGCTCCCCTTTCGGGCACCCCCTATATCGGCGATCTTACCGACGGAATCAAGCCCACCGTGCTCGACGGCAACAACGCGCAGTGGTTCACATTCTACCATCATCCCAACTATCCCGACGATATCAACGCTCCCGACGGAGAGGGCACGATGTACATCGACCTCGGCGAAGAAAAGCTTCTTACCGAGCTCAAGCTTCTCACATTCGTAAATAACAAATGGGGCATCAATCCTCCCTCCTCTATTAACGTATTCACCTCCTGCACAGCGGCGGCGAACGACTGGACATTGGCAGGAGAAGTCACATACAGCGACTATGAAGGCGAATCGGCTTGGGGCACGTCGGTTATCAACGCAAAGGCTCGTTACGTGATGGTCCTCGTTGACCTCAACGGCACCTTTGCAATGTTCAGCGAGGTTGAGCTTTACGGCGCAGACGTTCCTCCCGAACCTCCCAAGCCCGAATACACTCTCGGCGACGTTAACAGCGACGGAGCTATCAATCAGTACGACTACCTCCTTGTTAAGCGTCACTACTTCGGCACCCGCTATCTCACCGATAACGAAATGCTCCCCGCAGACGTTAACTCCGACGGCGCAGTAAATCAGTACGACTACATTTTGATCAAGCGTCATTATTTCGGAACTTATACAATAGGCTAAATATCCCGATATTACGAGAGAACCCTTTTGCAAAAGGGTTCTCTCGTGCTCTCTCCCAAAAACTTTGAAAACAAACATTTTTTATTATAATACGATAAAAACTCCATAAAAATCGAGGACATGTGCCTCGATTTTTATACCTTAGAGCGCCGAGTGTTTGGACAAGACGCGAAGCGGCGCGCACGTGTTACGGGGTCCCCAAAAATCTTGCGATTTTCGGGGTATATCGTGCGAATGAACGGCGCTCACAAAAACCGTTTAAAATCGCAAGATTTTAATCGAGAGCGAAGCGAAGCAAGCGACAAAAAGCCACGTTGTTTTAACGTGGCTTCTTTTGTTTTTGCTTATTTACTTTGCTTGTATCCCTCTAATCTGAATTCATAAATAATCATCGCGAGAGCGACAACAAACGAAATGAAGTCGGTTATCGGTGCGGCATAGAGCACGCCGTCGAGTCCCATAAATTGCGGAAGTATTATCATAAGCGGAACAATGATTATAACCTGACGGATAAGCGAAAGGATTATACCCTTTATCGGCTTGCCGATTGCCGAGAAGTAGTTCGAGATAGTCATCTGAACGCCGTTGAGCATTATCATCGAAAGGAAGATACGCATTGTCTTTTCGGCGAATTCGTTATAAGCGCTCTCGCCCGAGCCGAAGATCGAAATAACAAGGTGCGGAGCGAATTGGAAGAACAAAAATCCGACTGTTGCGACGATAAGGCAGACTGTTGCCGAAAGCTTGAAGGTTTTCTTCGAGCGGTACCATTGATTTGCGCCGTAGTTGAAGCCGACGATCGGTTGGGACCCCTGCGCCATACCGACAAAGAACGAGATAAGGACAGAATTGACCTTGATAACGACACCGAACGCCGCCTGCGGTATATGCTTGAGCTCCTCGCCGTATTCGATAAGTCCGTATGCGTTGAGCTGATTGTTCATCGTTACCTGAACGACAAGGATAGCAAGCTGATTCACACAGTTGCTCATACCGAGCGAGCATATCTTAAAGGCGCGCTTGAGGCTGAAGCTGATATCTCTTAATTTAAAGTGAACTGTTTTGAAGTGCTTGAGATAGATCGCGGCAATAACAAATGAAACGATCTGTGAAATAGCGGTTGCGAGAGCCGCGCCCTGCATACCCCATTCGACACCGCCGTAGGGTACCAATATCGCGTCGAGAATTATATTGACAACACCGCCCGTAACCATACACACCATCGAAAACTTCGGGCTTCCGTCGGCGCGGATGAAGTTACTCATTACGTTGCCGAGTATCAGAAACGGAATACCGAGCGCAAGATAGGTGCAGTAATTAACGGCATAATCAAGCGTTGCGCCGCTTCCGCCGAACAAGGTCAGCATTCCTCTTGCGAAGAAGAACGCCAAGAGCGCATAGACCGCACCGAGCGAGCCCGCGGTTATCAACGCGGTACCGACACAGCGGGTTGCCTCGTCCTTATGTCCTCTGCCGAGCTCGATAGAGAAGCAGGAAGCACCGCCGACACCGCAAAGCACCGATATTGCGATACAGATAGTCGTTATCGGGAACGCAACGTTTGTTGCGGCGTTGCCGAGTGTGCCGACGTATCTGCCGATAAATATCTGGTCGACGATATTATAAAGAGCGCTGACAAGCATCGCAACAACACTCGGAGTTGCAAAGCGTGCCAAAAGCTTCGATACCCTTTCAAACCCGAGCGGGTTTGCGTTTTTCGTTTGTTCGGGCATTGTATTACACCTCGTAGATTTAAGATTCTTAACTTTTTTACTATAACACAAAAAACGGCAAAAATAAAGAAATTACGACAATAAAATAGTTACGAAATTTTACATATTCAGGTATTGCCTTTTTGTAAAATCTGCGTTATAATTAAGAAAATCGCAAAGGAGGCGGTATAATGCGCTATACACTGATAGTGCTGGTATTGCTTTTGTTATTCGGCGGTATTGCTTTTGCTACCTATACCGCTTATGAAAACGACCAGGATATTCTCGAATTCGAGGGTATGTCGTGCAAGGAAAGAATAATGTATACAAGCGGCAGCTTTGAGGGAAAATTTCGCTGCGAGCTTAAAAACCGAAGTATTTCGGGATATGAATACGTTATCGAGGACGATTGTCTTTACATAACCGTAAAAGTCACTGCGGGCGGCAGTAAAGCGCTCCCCACCGACGATGAGGGTTATGTAAGCATAAAAATCGAAGGACTTGACGATGTCGAACATGTTTATTACCGCGACGATAGCGACAAGGACCGATTACTCGAAACCGAATGGAAATAGTTACGGAGAACAACAATGAAAAGATTTTTACTTATTGCACTTTCTGCTATTATGCTTCTTTCGCTTTGCGCTTGCGGAAGCGATGAATACGTCACCGCCGACGGTATGAAGGCGGCGGGCCGCGCTGCCGGCAACGACGCTGTTTACTACAATTTCTCCTACCCTGAGGAATGGTCGATCATTCGCAACGACGGCGTTATCGAAATTCAGTATGACTGCGACGAATCGGCAACCAAAGCGACACATGCGAATATCGCAGTTCTCTGCTTCACCTTAAAGGACAGCGAGCAGACCGCAAAGCAGTATTGGGCGCAGTACGAAGAAGAGGTTCAGGGCATTTACACCGATTACAAGCTTTTAGACACCAAGGAATACAGTGAAGAAGGCAAGCTTTTGGACGACGCCCCCGCGATCAAGGTCAAATACGAGGGCAAGCTCAACGGCAACGCCTATACCTGCGAACAGATCCTTTGCTGCCGCTACGGAACCGTTTATATCATCACCCTCACCGTTCCGAGCGATTGCGCCGACAAGGTGGCAGACACTATGACTGTTATCAAGGACAGCTTTGAATTCGCCGATTAACAAAAAACTCTTTTAAAAATTTTTAAAAAAGGTATTGACATTTGCTTTTTCTTGTGGTAATATAATCCACGTTGCGAGTGAGCAACACCTTGGGGGTTTAGCTCAGCTGGGAGAGCATCTGCCTTACAAGCAGAGGGTCACAGGTTCGAGCCCTGTAGTCCCCACCAGAAAAACCGACAAGTTTCGACTTGTCGGTTTTTCAACTAAATCCACCCTTATGGGTGGGTGAAATATTGCTTCGCAATGTGAAATACGCCTGCGGCGTGTGAAATTCGCCTCGACGGCGAGTGGGTGGATTTAATTTCACTTGATGCGATAGCATCAAATTTCACAATTTACGGAGTAAATTATTTCACCGTGAGCGCAAGCGAACGATTTCACTAAACAAAGTAAGAGTCCGAATTCATACGCAAAACCGACAAGTTTCGACTTGTCGGTTTTTCAACTAAATCCACCCTTATGGGTGGGTGAAATATTGCTTCGCAATGTGAAATACGCCTGCGGCGTGTGAAATTCGCTGTGAGCAGCGAGTGGGTGGATTTAATTTCACTTGATGCGATAGCATCAAATTTCACAATTTACGGAGTAAATTATTTCACCGTGAGCGCAAGCGAACGATTTCACTAAACAAAGTAAGAGTTCGAATTCATACACAAAACCGACAAGTTTCGACTTGTCGGTTTTTCAACTAAATCCACCCTTATGGGTGGGTGAAATATTGCTTCGCAATGTGAAATACGCCTGCGGCGTGTGAAATTCGCCTCGACGGCGAGTGGGTGGATTTAATTTCACTTGATGCGATAGCATCAAATTTCACAATTTACGGAGTAAATTATTTCACCGTGAGCGCAAGCGAACGATTTCACTAAACAAAGTAAGAGTCCGAATTCATACGCAAAAC
>SVRD01000031.1 GCA_015064955.1 Oscillospiraceae bacterium | reverse complement strand
ACCTATGATGCCCGAAAGTGCGGACAAGACGCGAAGCGGTGCGCACGCACTTTGCGCGAGCGTACGGGCATCTCAAAAACCGATTAAAATCGTGAGATTTTAATCGAGAGCGATAGCGACCAAAACCCGATTAAAATCGTGAGATTTTAATCGAGAGCGAAGCGACTCAAAGCGATAAAAAAAGAGTTGCCTGCCACATCGCTGTGGCAGGCACTGTAATTATATCAGGGCGCGATTACGCTATGAATGATTACGCGTTTCTCTTTTTTGCGAAGCAGTCGCTGCAGTATACAGGTCTGTCATCGGAGGGCTGGAAGGGAATCTTCGCTTCGCCGCCGCATTCAGCACATACAGCAGTAAACATTTCTCTGGGGGCTCTGGTAGCCTGCTTTCTTGCATCTCTGCAAGCCTTGCAGCGCTGGGGTTCGTTCTGGAAGCCGCGTTCAGCGTAGAATTCCTGTTCGCCTGCGGTAAAAACGAATTCGTTGCCGCAATCTTTGCAGGTGAGAGTCTTGTCTTCGTACATTTGGTGGTTCTCCTCTTTGAGTAAGTTTTTATTTGCCCTTTTTTAAGGGTTTTTCGATGTAGGTTCAGCGTTGCCGACGATCCTTTTCAGCTTGTTTCTGATACGGAAGACCGCGTTTGATATACTCTTTACGTCCTTCCCCGTGACGAATGCGATAGATTCGTAGGAAATTTCCGAAAGATACATATCAAACACCGTTTTTTCATACGGTGAAAGTGCTTCGTACACTTTATCGTAAAGCAGCTTTGCGCGCACTCCGTCAAGCATTACCTCTTCGGCAGAAGGGGTAGTTTCGGATTCAAGCATCGGTTCCGACAGCATTACTGTTTTCGATGCCTGCTTTGCGTACTTTCTGACTCCGCTGATTATGCTGTTCTTAATACAGCGAGAAGCAAACGTTGCGAAAGACGAAGACTTTCCGTCATAGCTTCTGACAGCCTTCAATAAACCGATCATTCCCTCCTGCATGAGATCCTCGCGGACGGAGGGATCGTTATCGAATTGCATGGTGTGATATTCAAGAACACGTTTGTAGGTTTGGGCGAGGAGCTCAAACGCATATTCGTCCCCGTTCTTTGCGGAGGCGATAAGAACCGCTTCTTCGGCAGTTGTTGCTTTATCTGTTCGGTTCGATGACACGCAGACTCCTCCCCGATAGAGACACTATATGCCCTATCGTCATTAATTAATTATACACAATTGAATTCTTTTGTCAAGAATAATTCAATATCTGATTGAATTTTCGTGGTTTTGCACAACAATTTATCTGTTTTCTTCTACAATCGCGCTTAATCTTTTGCGCAGTTCGGGCATTTTGCCGAAAACGTCCTTTGCCAGCGCGATCTGTGCTTTGGTGCGGATAAGGTTATGTTTATCCCTTTTGCATTTAAAATACACGTCGCCGTTCAAATAGTCGGTGAGAAATCTTGCGGCAAGCTCAAGCGTGATCGCGAGAACTCCGTCGGGCAGAGTTTCGATTTCTTTATCGGTCACCTTACCTATAAGGCAGGGCACAAATCCCTCTGCAAACGCAGAATAATAATCAAGGTCGAGATAGATCTTGCTCGTATCCTCGTTATCCTCTCCGCCGGGGTTTGCGGCAAAGCGAACGGCATCGCCGAAATCATAAGCGACCAAGCCCTCCATAACGGTATCGAGGTCGATAACGGCGAGGTGCTCGCCGGTGACACTGTCAAACATTACGTTATTACACTTTGTATCGTTATGAACGACGCGGTGCGGAAGCAGACCGTTTTCGGAAAGCTTGCAAAGCAGAGTTGCTTCGTTTTCCATCGACATAAGGTAGTCATATTCTTCCTTTACCGAAGAAAGTCTGCCGAATGCATCGCTGCTTGCCGCCTTGCGAAGATTGTCATAACGCTTTGCGGTATTATGAAAGTCGGGGATAGTTTCATAAAGCGATTCGGCGGGAAAATCAGAAAGATAGTTCTGAAATTCGCCGAATGCGATACCTGCGGCGCGGAGATGCGGAATATCGGCAAAATCAATACTGACTGCATTGTAAACGCAGGAAAGCACTCGCCAATAGTTGCCGTCATCGGTGATATGGAAATAGCTTCCGTCGCTCTTGCGGTAATAGCGCATAACTCTGCGGCGGATATCTTTATATCCTGACTCACGGAGCTTTTTTTCGACGTGGTCGGTCACCTTACAAACGTTTTCCGCAACCTTATCGGGATTGGAAAACACCTTGTGGTTGACACGCTGAAGGATATATTCCTTTTCCATTCCGTTGATAACCGTCGAAACAACGTATGTATCGTTGATATTGCCGGTGCTGACGCAGGTGATACCCGTGAGCTCACCCTTTAGCTTAAAGTCTCTTATTATTGTTGTAAACAGCGAAAAATATTCGTGGTTTTTCAATGTAATCAATCCCTATCTGTAAAATAGTTAGGATCTTCGCGGTATTTTTTATCTGCCTTTTCCCACATCGCGATCGAATCAATGAGGTGGCATTCTGCCGAAAGTATATTGCCGATGCGGTGCTCCTCGTCATTAAGAAGCTCTTGCAAGCGGTAATAGCACTGAGTAACGCCCTTGAATCCGTGGGCACGGCAGACAGCTTTATAGCTGTTTCCGTTTTGATCGGTCATAGTATATTCGCAATCGTCGCCGAAAAGATAATCCGGCTCACTTAATTCCTCGACGGCGTGCATCGAGGTATTGCAATTTATCCCACAGCCGATAAACAGTATTTTTCCGCCGAGCTCTCTGATTCTGGCAAACGGCGAATTGCTTCCGCAGGGAGTTTTGTCGAGCTTATGACCCGAAACGACGTATTCCGCGTTTTTGCCCAAAGCGGCGCAGGAATGAGTCGGGCACATACTTCGCAAGACACCCTCTACCTCGGTACGAAAATACTCGGGCAGGTAGCCGACGTTTGATCTGGTTTCATAATAATCAAAATTCGGCTTTGACGGGTTGCAGTTCATATAGCTGAGTGTCGGAAAAACGAGAGTTCCCTCGCTTCCAAGGCAGTCGGTCAATCCCTCGATGACCTCGCACGCGGTTGCACCGCCAAGCGAGCGCAGAGAGGAATGGACAAGCACGGTGTCGCCCTCTTTGATCCCGAGCGCACGTGCGGAATTCGATATCTGCTTTGAGATTTCAGTCATTTCAGTCCTCTTTAAATATCCTGACAGTCTTCGGCTCGACAGTCACGCTGCCGCAAACCTCTTTATCTTCCAAGAGGTCGTAGCCGCGTTTTATATTGGTATGATATGCGTTTTGCGACATATTTGCGACAACCGTCAATCTTTTTCCGTCTTTTTCGCGGATAATTCTCGCAACTCCCGCAGAAACGGCCTCCGCCTTCATATATTCGGCAGTGAAAAGCTCTTGTTCGCGTTTTCTTATCTCGTTCATACGCTTAAAAGACGCATTTTCGCCGCTTTCAAATGATTTTTGCGGGAAAGGAGCGCGGTTGAACGGGTCGTGATAGCCCTCCATACCGATCTCATCGCCGTAATAGATACACGGCACACCCGGCATACAGGCAAGCAGATTATAGGCTTGTCCGAGCAGGGCGCAGGCGTTTGCGCGCTGTTCAACGCTCATACGCTTGACAGCCAAGACCGAATTCGGTTCGCCGTTATCTCTATCGCCGCCGAGAAGAGTGATGATTCTTTCGGTATCGTGCGAGCCGAGAAAGTTCATCAGGCACTTGAGCTTATGCTTGGGATAGTTGCGGTAAAGTGTATTTGCCGTTTCGACAAAGAAATCGGCATCGCCGTCCTTGACGAACGATATTATCGCGTTGCGAAGCGGATAGTTTGTGACAGAATCGAGCTGTCTGCCGCGGAAATACCGCTTGCGCTCGTTATATGCTATTTTATTCGATGCGTCCTCCCAGACCTCGCCGATAACGATCGCGTCCTTTTTGCAGGTCTTGACCGCCTTTACGACTCTATCGAGAAATTCGCTTTCGAGCTCGTCGGCAACGTCGAGTCTGAAACCGTCGATGCCCATATTCATATATTTCGGGATAACCTTTTCGGTGATAAATCGGATATAGCTTTCACAGCGCACTGTACGGGGGAGATTTGTGATTCCCCACCAGCTTTCATAGCTATGCGGATATTCGTTGAACGTGAACCATTCGTAATAGGGCGAATTTTTGCTCACACAGGCGCCGTTGCCGAATTTATGGTAGGCATCGAAATAGACGCTGTCGTTTCCGACGTGATTGAACACGCCGTCAAGTATGATCCTTATTCCCCTCTCGTGCGCCATTTTGATAAGGTTAGCAAGCGCTTCGTCGCCGCCGAAGCTTTTATCGACCGACAAAAAGTCGGCGGTGTCGTACTTATGATTCGAGAATGCCTCGAAGATGGGGTTCAGATAAATACAGGTAATACCGAGCGATTCGAGATAGGGCAATTTTTCGGCAACGCCGTAAAGGCTTCCGCCGAAATGGGTATTGTTCGGGAAGGATTCGCCGCGGACGGAGGGATATTCGGGGATTCCGTTTTCCCAATCGTCGTTATAGACAGCGTCCTCACGGCGTTTTGTATTGCCGCCGACTGCGAATCTGTCGGGGAAAATCTGATACATCACACCGCCGTAAAGCCATTCGGGCGGGAGATACTCTTCATTATATATAAGTATCTGAGTTTCGTTGACAAAATGAGTTTCGGGGTAACAGAAATTATTGTATCCGAACGCGGTATAATATCTCGTTCCGTTCGAGATGAATTCAAAGTGACAGTAATAGAGCCCGTCTTCATTTGGGAAATCGTTTTCGCCGAGATTCACGGCGCAACGAAAAGAAGAGGCTTGATTATTCACCTCAACTTCCCTTTCGATAAGAACTCTTTCGTCGTTGCCGAGGTAAAAATAAGCTTTGCTGCAATTTGCCCCGAGCACGTCGAGCGATACTGTTATATTGCTCCCCTTCGGGAAGGTGTGGTTTCCCGAAGGAGAGTCTTTTGACGTGATACTGAAATGTAATATCATTTCTTGCTTGTCTTGACAGGCTTGATATGCCAGATATTTTCGGCATATTCACGGATCGATCTGTCAGCCGCGAAGAAGCCGGCGCCCGCGATATTGACAACAGCCTTCTTATTCCAGACTGTTCTGTCCTTATAATCGGCATACATACGTCTGCGTGCTTCGGTATAGAAGTCGAAGTCTGCAAGGCACATGAACGGGTCGGAAACGCCGAACGAATAAAGCAGATAGTTTGCGATATCCGAGAAGCTTCTGCCGTTGAAGCCGGTCTGGAGATAGTCGATAGCCGCCTTGAGCTCGGGGTTGCGGTTATAGTAATAGGAGGAAGCATAGCCTCTGTGCCAAAGCTCCTCGACCTCGTCTGCGGTGTGGCCGAAGATATAGATATTATCTCTGCCGACCTGCTCGGTCATTTCAACGTTCGCACCGTCGAGAGTACCGATGGTGAGCGCGCCGTTGATCATAAACTTCATATTACCCGTACCGCTTGCTTCCTTACCTGCGAGCGAGATCTGTTCGCTGATTTCAGCCGCGGGCATAAGATGCTCTGCGAGGGTTACGCAGTAGTTTTCGAGGAATACGACACGGAGCTTTTCTCTGATCTTGGGGTTCTTTTCGATATCAGCCGCGATATAGCAGATAAGACGGATAATATCCTTTGCGGTATAATATCCGGGAGCCGCCTTTGCCGCGAAGATGAACGTTGTCGGGGTTACGTCGGCATCGGGGTTTGCCTTGAGCTTGAGATAAAGCGTGATGATATTGAGCGCATTGAGAAGCTGACGCTTATATTCGTGCAATCTCTTTGCCTGAACGTCAAACACTGTATCGGGGTCGATAACGATGCCCTTGGTCTGCTTGATATAGTCGGCAAAGTCGCATTTATTCTTCTTTTTGATCTCATCGAGGCGCTTGAGAACCGAGTCGTCGTTTGCAAACGCTCTGAAGTTATTGAGAACGGTGGGGTCGCTTCTGTATTCGGTGCCGATGGTTTCATCGAGAAGCGATGCCAAGCCCTTATTCGAGTAGCAGAGCCATTTTCTGTGAGCGATACCGTTGGTAACGTTGGTGAAGCGTTCGGGATACATATCGTTGTAATCCTCGAAAACAGTCTCCTTGAGAATATCGGAGTGGAGCTTCGAAACGCCGTTTACGGTATGCGAGCCGATAACCGAAAGGTTCGCCATTTTTACCGAGCCCTTGTTGAGTATCGACATACGCGAAACCTTATCCCAATCGCCCATATAAGCATTCCACGCGTCTGCACAGAAGCGGCGGTTGATTTCCTTGATGATAGAGTGGATTCTCGGGAGCTTGAGCGCGAAAAGGTCTTCGTTCCAGCATTCAAGCGCTTCGGGAAGCACGGTATGGTTGGTATAGGAAATAGTGCGCTTTACCATATCCCAAGCCTTTTCCCACGAAACGTGGTGATCGTCGATGAGAATTCTCATCAATTCGGGGATACAGAGTGCGGGGTGGGTATCGTTGATATGGATCGCAACCTTATCGGGAAGGTTATCGAGCGATTTGAAGCGGAAGAGATGTCTCCACACGATATTCTGAAGCGATGCGGAAACGAGGAAATACTGCTGGGTAAGGCGCAAGAGCTTGCCCTCGTGGTGATTATCCGCGGGGTAAAGCACCTTGCTTATGGTTTCTGCTATCGTATTTTCCTCGACAGCCTTCAGATATCTGCCCTGAGAAAAGGCTTCCATATTGAAATTGTTGATATCTCTTGCCTTCCAGAGTCTCAAGGTATTTACGGCTTCGCCGACACCGCCCGAGATAAGCATATCGTAGGGCACTGCCTCGACCTCGTCGTAATCCTCATATATGATCTCGCAGTGGTTATCCTTCCATTCCTCGCGGACCTTACCGCCGAATCTGACCTTTACCGCTCTGTCGTGACGGGGAACGAGCCAGTTCTGTCCGTCGGGGAGCCAGATATCAGGCAGCTCGAGCTGCTCGCCGTCTACAAGACGCTGCTTGAAGAGGCCGTATTCGTAAAGCAGGCAATAGCCGCGTGCGGGATAGTCGAGACTCGCGAGCGAATCCATAAAGCAGCTTGCAAGTCTGCCCAAGCCGCCGTTGCCCAAGCCGGGGTCGGTTTCACATTCGTAGATATCATCGAGATCAAATCCGATTTTTTTGAGAACCTTGCGGTACTCCTCCTCGATACCGAGGTTGCAAAGATTCATTTTGAGCGATCTGCCGATGAGGAATTCCATACACATATAGTAGACCTGCTTTGCTTCGGCCTTTACTACCGCGTCGGAAAATTCCTTGTTTTTTGTTGCCAAAATATCACGCACCGACAGAACGGTCGCGTTATAGATCTGATTGAGGTCGGCGTCGCCCTCGTTGATGCCGTAATAACGCGAAAGCTTCTGATTGAGCGATTCGCGGATTGCGGTCTGGGTAAGTTTAGTTGCCATTCAAGTGGTTTCCTTCATTAATATAATTGATTATAGAGTTCTATATAGGAAAGCGCGCTTTGCTTCCAGGAGAAGTCGACACGCATTACCTTCTTACTGAGTTCCTTGAAGCCCTCTCGGTCACTCTTGAAGAACGCGCAGGCGCGTCTGACCGAATTGAGCATCTCGTATGCGCTGTATGCGGCAAAGGTAAAGCCGTTACCGCCGTTTTCACAGCCGATATCCTTGATACTGTCGTAAAGTCCGCCCGTTTCGTGAATTATCGGAACGGTACCGTAGCGAGAGCATATCATCTGGGCAAGTCCGCAGGGCTCGCTCTTCGACGGCATAAGGAATATATCTGCCGCGGAATAGATACGCTTCGACAGGTCGCGGTTATAGGTGATAAGAGTTTTGCATTTATCGGGATAGCGGTCGGAAAGCTTGGTGAAATATTCCTCGTAGCTCTTGTCGCCCATACCGAGCACGACGAGCTGAACGTCCTCTCTCAAAATATCGTCGCCCGCGAGCATAAGAAGATCAAATCCCTTATGGCTGACAAGGCGCGAGATCACCGCGATCATCGGAACGTCTTCCCTTTCGGGCAAGCCGAGCATTTTTTGCAAGCCCGATTTACAGATAGCCTTGCCCTCGGGATTCTTCCACGAGAAGTTTGCGAAAATCTCCTTGTCCTTTGCGGGATTGTAGTAGTCGCGGTCAATACCGTTCAAAATACCCGAAAGCTTGAAGGAGAACATATTGAGCACGTTATCGAGCCCGTGCGAGAATTTGGGAGAGAGTATCTCCTTTGCATAGGTCGGGCTTACGGTAGTGACTCTGTCAGCGCAGACGATAGCGCCCTTCAAAAGATTTATACAGCCGTTGTATTCGACGATCTCTCTGTCGGACGGCATAAGTCCGAAAACGTCGCCAAGGATAGCGAAATCATAAATACCCTGGTACTGTATATTATGGATGGTGAATATCGCTTTAGTGTTTTCATACCTCGCATCATACTCCGCATAGCAACGCTTGAGATAGATAACACTCAGTGCGGCATGCCAGTCGTGCGCGTGAAGAATATCGGGGAAGAAATCAATATCGGGCAATATCTCAAGTGCGGCACGGCAGAAGAAAGCAAATCTTTCGCCGTCGTCAAACTCGCCGTAAAGCGATGCACGCTTGAAATAGAACTCGTTATCGAGGAAATAGAAGGTAACGCCTTGATAGACGTATCTGAAGATTCCGCAATACTGCTTACGCCAGGAAAGGCTTATATCCTTCGAGCCGATAAACTCGAACTTTTCACGGAATTTTTCGGGCACTGCCGAATAAAGCGGAAGTATGACGCGGATATCGTCGTCACTTTCAGCCTTTAATGCGGCGGGAAGCGAGCCTATAACGTCGCCAAGTCCACCCGACGAGGCAAACGGAAGCGCCTCACCTGCTATATAAAGTATCTTTTTCATATCTTTTCTCCCACCGACTTTTGAAAAAGTCGGACAAAATCTTTCAGTTCCCGCGTTGGAGGGCGATTTTTATTCTTTTCCCTCTCTCCGCGTGGGTGTTATGTCAATTCAAAACGATTCATAATGAATTCTGATGAAAATGGAGATTTTCGCGATGCGGAAATCCTCCGCACCTCTTCACTCTTCACTTTTCACTCTTCACTCTTCACTTTTCAATGACAATCCCTCCGTCACGGCTTGCGCCGTGCCACCTCCCTTTACACAAGGGAGGCTCATCGCGAGTTTTCGCATCTCGTGTGGTACCCTCATCGCGCAAGCGATTTAGATGAAAAATCCCATAAAAATCGGCGACATGCGCGTCG
>SVRD01000012.1 GCA_015064955.1 Oscillospiraceae bacterium | reverse complement strand
AAGGCAATGACATCAACTCTGTAGCAAAATTGTATAAATTCTCTTCCGGCGCAATATATAAAGACATTTTGCCATCAACAGACCTTGAATATATAATTTCAGGTGGCAGTATAAAGGAAAACATTATCGTTAAAGAAAAGTGTGAGTCCTATACATATACCTTTGAACTAAAGTTCAAGGGTCTTGTTCCTGCGCTTTGTGAGGACGGCTCGATTTCTTTGAATGATGAAAAGACCGACGAACCCGTGCTCGTGATTCCTAAAGGCTATATGTATGATGCCAATGGCGAATATTCGGAAGGCGTTGCCTATTCAATATCGCACAAAAATGGCAAAAAATATGTTCTTACTGTTACAGCTGACAGAGAATGGATAAATGCAGATGAAAGAGCGTTCCCCGTTACGGTAGACCCGACGGTTAAAGGCTTTGAAAACGGAGCAGATACCGTTGACGCACCCATTTTCGAGGCTGACCCCACGTATAACGGATACGTCGACCACAGAACGTATGCAGGAATCGATTCGGGCTACGAACGCCAAACGCTTATTATGGCGGAAAGCCTTCCTGTGTTGCCGAAATCTGCGGTGATACTTAACGCCGTTTTGAACATAAAGCAGGAAAGCGTAACCAACGGCGGTGCAACCGTTGCCGCAAGGAAAATCACAAGCACTTGGAGCTCGTCGACTGTTAACTGGAACAACAAGCCGACGAGCGATACCGAAATACTTGACTACAAAACGCTTACCTCGGTTGAAAACGGTACTATCGTAAGCTGGGACGTAACGCGTGCGGCACAAGGCTGGTATTCGGGCAGTGTAAACTACGGCATCCTTCTTTCCGCATACGACGACACCTCGACGGGATACGTAAGATTCTATTCGTCTGACTCGTCAAACAAGCCCGTGCTTCTCATTACCTATATGGATACAAAGGGGCTTGAAGGAATCTGGACCTATTCGACGCAGGGTGGCGGAAGCGCAGGAACGGGATACGTTAACGGTTTTAACGGCAATCTCGTGTTCGCGCACGGAGATATGACCACAAAGGGCGGAATACTCCCCATAACCGTAAGCCACGTTTATAACAGCTTCCTTTCGGGACTTGAATTCGCCTCGGATTCAACCAATATCAACGCACCCCTTACCGCAACCTATACCAATATGAAGATAGGCAAGGGATGGAAGCTGAGTCTGCAGGAAACGCTTGTAAGCGTATCCATTGACAGCGAACCGTATTTCGTGTATAATGACGGTGACGGAACCGAGCATTATTATTACTTTGATGACGTTCAAAACAAATATATTGCCGAATCGGGCAACGGATTTGAATTAACGGTCGGCTCGAACGGAAGCGAGAAATACGTTATAACCGACGAACTCGGTAATAAGAAATATTTCAATACCAACGGCTACGTTACAAAGATATTGGACGTCCACGGCAATAAAAAGGAATATATTTATAACTCCTCGAACCAACTCACGTCAATTACTTCAACGACCAACGGTCAAACCACCGAAACACAATTAACCCTTACCTATAACACCAACGGCGCACTTTCGCGCATAACCGACGGATACGATACGAATAAATATATCGTATATTCCTATTCATACGGAAACGCAAGCGTGTACGACGTAAGCTATACCGGCTATCTCCGCAAGATTGAATATTTCAACGACGGACAATCGCTCGGATACAGCTTGTATAATTACGATTCAAACGGCTTGCTGACCGATACCTATGACAGCGTAACCGGATATAAGCTTAATTATTCTTATGCGGCTTATAACGGAAACCAAAGAGTTACCTCGGTGACCGAATCGGTAAACAACACCAACGGTCAAACCGTCGGCTTTGAGTATGGCGACAAGCTTTTCACCGTACAAACAAGCGGCAACGACGACGAATACGGCACAAGCGACGACCTTTTGACTGTTTACGTGTTCGACGATCACGGCAAGGCGACGAGCGCATACAGCACAGACATTCAGGGCAACGAGGTGTTCGGCGCTTCTTATGCCGAATTTTACCCAACCGACCCCGGCAACGAGAAAAACAACAAAATTAAAACAAGTGCCGTAAAAGGCATTACGCGTGCAAACTACCTCAATAACGGCAACGTCGAGATTTCTAGCGGCTGGACAAGAGATATTCCCGGCGAAGGCAGCGCATCCTTCACGAACGAAGACGCGCTGTTCGGCAGTAAGGCAATGAAGCTTACCGCAACAGACAACGGACACGCGATGTATTACCGCTTCTTCAACATACCCGAACCGGGTACCTACACCCTTTCGGCATACGTCAAAACGGTCGATATTTCGGGCGAAGAAGGAATAAGCTTGTATCTTGGCGGAGCAAAGAGTGAAATTCTCACCGGCACTACAAACACGGCGATAAACAACGGCTGGCGCAGAATAAGCGTAACCAAAACCTTTGCGTCCGCAGGCAGTAATATTGTTTCCGTCAGTCTTGATAACGCAAGCGGCACCGCTTATATCGATTGCATCCAGCTTGAAAAGAGCGAAACCCCTTCGGATTATAACTTTATCGAAAACAGCGGCATTGAATCCGTCGATAGATGGACGGGTTCCTATACGCTCGCAGACGGTATGTCGGACACTAACGGCGCAAAGCTTAACGGCAACCCCACAGCACAAAACCGTTTAAGCCAGACAATACCCGTTAACGCTCCGCTTAACACGACGTTTATGCTCTCGGGCTGGGCAAAGGCAAACTCGGTCGACGTTTCGAAAGATAACCGCAAATTCGGCCTTCTCGCAACCCTTAATTATTCCGACGGCACGTCGAACGAGCAATACGTTTCGTTTAACGCGGATAACGTTAATTGGCAGTATGCAACGCTCGCAATCATACCCGACCCCGATAATACTGCCGCAACGGTCAACAGCATAACTATCTCGGTCTGCTACGACTATAACGCAAATACCGCAATCTTTGACGATATCGCTCTCACCGTCGAACCCTCGCAAACCTACGTCTATGACGACGAGGGCAATATTGAATCCGCCAAGGATGCAGAGGGCAACGAAAGCCTGCTTGAATATGCGGAAAACGATATAGACCTTCAAAGCTATACCGCGCCCACCAACGAAAAATACGATTATACCTACGATGACGGTACCCACGATGTAAAGAGTGTAACAAGAACCTCAGGCGATATAACTCAAACTATTGAATATGAGTATGATAGCTTCGGTCACGTTACTTCAACCGTCCTCTCGGCTTCGGGCACGAACAATAAAATAACCTCGTCGGCAACCTATACCGAAGACGGCAACTATCTCGCATCCTCGACCAACCAGCTCGGCAAGGTAACTAATTATAATTACGATACTATTACCAAGCTGCTTAAATACGTCGAAAACGCAAATTCCGTTCGCACGGCGTACATATATGATAAATACGAACGCACAACAAAGTTGTATATAGACGCAGATAAGGACGGCATTGCCGATACCGCAGAAGCGCAGGTATCCTATCTGTACGCAAGCGGACGTCTTTCGGGAATAGATACAAAAACGACCGATTATTCGCTTACCTACGATGCATTCGGCAATATTCTAACGATAAAAGCGGGCAATAACACCCTTGCAACGTATGAATACGGCGATTTTAACGGCAAGCTCTTAAAGCTCACCTACGGCAACGGCGATTACGAGGAATATATCTACGATAACCTCGACCGCCTTGTCAGTGTGAAGTTCAACGGAACCGTTGAATATACTTTAATATACGATGCAAACGGTCGTCTGCATTCTATGACCGAGGGAACAACCACCCACGTTTATGAATACGATTCTCTTGACCGTTTGATCAGAGCATACCAAAAGGATGCTAACGGCATTATCGTCGCGGTCGAGAATACCTATGACGAGTTTGGTCGCGCAAAGGGCTCGACTTACGCTATAGGCGATAAAACGATGGAATATTCGGTTACTTACAAGACCGATTCGAACCTCATCGGCTCGTTAAGAATGCCGGATGCTTATAATAACACTTTAATGTCAGCAATCAATTATGCTTATGATAATTTTGATAGGTTGACAACAAAAGAGATTTCGCTGTCCTCGATGAGTTTCCTCTATGAGGATTACTCATATTACGGATATGAAGCGACTGTTGAAAAAGACGGTGAAACGGTTACCGAAAACCGCACGACCTCGCTTGTCGAAAGCGTAACCTTGCGTCTGTTCAAAAACGGTACTACTACTTCAACCGTGTATTCCTATACATACGATAATTTAGGTAATATAACAAGCGTAAGTAAAGACGGTTCGCTTGTTGAATCGTATGAATACGATTCGCTGGGACAGCTAATACGTGAAAACAACGTATTTGAAGATTATACAAAGCTATACGAATACGACAAAGCAGGTAATATTCGTTATACGTCTGTAATGCCGTATACGTCGGCTCCGTCTGCGAATATTGCGTTTGCCGAAGGTTCGATATTGCCCTATGGCTATTCGACCTCCGCTTGGGGCGATTTGCTTACGTCTTATGGCGGAACGTCTATTTCCTACGATGCAATAGGCAATCCGACTAATTGGCGTAATTCTTCGTCAATGTCTTGGGATGCGAGACGGCTGACCAATCAAAGAATGAACAATTCCGATTGGCTGACTTACACGTATAACGCTGACGGAATCCGTACACAAAAGTATTATTTCAACGATGTTGAAATGTACGGCACAACGCACGATTACGTATTGGACGGCACGAATATAATTCGTGAGACTGTTACCGGCGACGGAAACAATTACACGCTTTACTATCTCTATGATACGTCTGGTTCTGTTCAAGGATTTATCTACAATAACAATTACTACTATTACCAGAAGAACCTTCAAGGTGACGTAATAAGGATTCTTAATTACAGCGGTAATATTGTTGTTGAATACACCTACGACGCTTGGGGTAAAGTGCTGTCTGTAACGGGTTCACTCGCAAGCACAATAGGACAATACAATCCTTTCCGTTATAGGTCGTATTACTACGATACCGAAACAGGATTCTATTACCTGCAGAGCAGATATTATGACCCGGTTGTTGGTAGGTTTTTGAATGCTGATGGCATTGTAGGAGCAAACGGCGGTATTGAGGGTTACAATATGTTTGCATATTGTAATAATAATCCGATTGTGTTTAGTGACGAATCGGGTTTTGCTTTGCGCTCCAATACAGAAATTATTAATGATGGTGGGAGTGCAGGGTCTGCCTGGGCTGATGTATATACACGAAGGCTTGCAAAATATAGAGAACTTGTAACACATTATAACAATGTGGTTGAACAAAGAGAATATTATGACTCAATCCCGGAGTTTGCACATGATTGGACATCTCCAGTCGACCATGCTGATTACCATAACGATGCCCCGTGCGCCGCTTTCGGTTATCCTCGTGGCGGCGGCCGCAAACATAAAGGCATTGATTTTTATCCTAGTGATAGTAGTGCTGACCGTTATGGTGCTGACGGAACTGCAAAAAATGTGTACGCGATGAGTGGTGGGTTCGTTACTAAGGTATCGCATTCATTTTACAAAAATACAGGTGCTTTATATGTGCGACAAGATGATGGATATTTGGTTATTTATGGTGAAATAGATGCATCCCATTGGAATGTTGGCGACCGAATTAATAAGGGGCAGTTAATCGGTACAATGAAGATGGCGGATTCATATGGAGACCCTTCTCTAATGTTGCATTTGGAAATTTATTCTAACGGTGTTCGAGAACAAAAATATTTAATTGACCCTACATTTACGTATAGATTAGCAGAGAGGTGCATTTATGATTAAAAAAACGACGGTTTTTATATTATTTTCACTATTAAGCCTATGCTTATTGTTTTCATGTGTATCGCAAGAAAATGTATCTAATACCTCCGGTATTTATAGTGAACAAGATAACTCATCGAGTCTTGTAGATTCAGAATCTACTATTGACATATCAACGGTTTCAATAGATGCTTCAGAACCCTCGCACGAGTCTGGCGACTGCTCCGAAGCATACGAAAGTTCTAACACAGAAAATAGTGATGTTCCGACCGAGAATATCGAAGCGATTCCGATACTTTTCCTCGATACCACCGACCATCGATTTAACCAAGCATACGTCATCTGCGCGGTCAACGACAACGGATTACACACCACGCACGAGTTTCGATATAACGAAAAGCACTTGCTTGACCATATTGATGAACAAGGCCTATTTGTCGATACAAACATAATCGATGCTTCCCGAACCGTCGCTTTTTACGATAAAAGCGGTAAAGCGTTCAACACTACCTGTGGTAAGATTCGATGCTATGGCGAAGAAATTATTGCCGAAGTTCACGTTTGTGCCGAAATAGGCGGAAATATTCCTACCGAAAGCAAGCGCTTCATCGGCGTATACGATGGCGTTGACATCTTTCCGGAAACATTAAAATATAGCGACAATTCGGTTACCGTTGATTTAGATTGCGATGGCGATAACGAGGTTATCTCTTGGTCGTTTACTAAAGCCGAAGAATATCGCGAGGATGAGGGAGATTATTATTACTATTCCCTCGAAGCGATAATCGACGGCAAAACGGTCAAGGTATCGGACAATTATGAGTGGACGCCACTTAAAAAAAGCGATTACGAAATATTTATAGCCGATATTGATATGGACGGTAATTTTGAAATCGTTGAATACGTAAAAGTTGCAAATACCTACAACAACGTCATCATATATGATGTCAACGAGAAAGAAGCCGAAATGTTGCATTTTTATACAATATCGCCCGAACCGTAAAAAAGAACTTATCAACAACAGACTTGAATGCGGACAACACATTAGCGAATATGAAGTCAAGACCACCAGTGAAACTGGTGGTCTTGACTATTAATTGTTACCGGTGCTCGCTGTCATTATTCAACTCGTCATATAATACTTTATTCCAAAGCAAATACCCTTTTCGCGAATCGGTTAAAACATTCGCCGTCTTTGTATAATATCCTCTCACGCTCTGCAACAGCTCTGCCGGCCCTTTTAACCTTATCCCGTTATCCGGCAAGGATGTCAACCAAAACAGCGTCTTGGTTGTTATAATGGTATCATGAACAGTGTATTCGATAACACTCTGCGTGTCTTGTTTTATTTCACCTTCAGGATATCCGAAAACGCTTGCGTTTTGGGGCAAAATGCAGTTTTTAACCTCCCCATTGACAAGGTACTCTTAAACATGTATAATAAAGGTGCGGTGCAGATCAATGCTGAACAGAACCATATCAACAAATTTTACGTTACGAAAAGATGAAAAAGAGGATATTAACGAATTACGAAGTTAATATAAATCGTTTAGAAGGTCCGAACTTCCCTAAGGGGTAGGTTTGGGTTTTTTTACTATATTGAAGGAGGAACAAACCGCTATGAAAAAAATAATGATATGTATACTGTTAATAACGAGTGTTTTGCTGGTTTCCTGCGACCGTATTGAGCGTTTAACCGGACATTTCAATAGATATCTCCGTCAAGTTTTGATAATTCAATGTGGCGCTCTACTGACCCCGATATATGGTTTACCGTTGATGTTATATTAGAAGCTGAACCGGTTAATTTTCAATCTCCTCCGGTAGTGTCAAAAGGCGAATTCCGATATAATGGAGAAGTCTATAATATAAATGTTCGATATATGGATGACGAATGCATTTTCGTCGACGCTGAAATTAATGGGGAACAAGTTTGGATTTTTAATATACTAGGGTATTCTGGTAACGGCGAATTTTATAAGGGAGATTTTGAAGCCAACCTCGATGACCCATTAAACTTGAACCTGGATGAAGAATATGAAACAGTTACGTTGGTTCGTGTTCTCGAATAAAACAAAAACAAACAACAGTATAAGTATATTTGCGCTCGATTATGAGAGCTTCTTAAATGCCGTTTCTTTCGGCAATCGGAGCCGGTGAGATTTGGTCTTAAAACATTATAGTTAACCCCACGGCAGATCTAAACCGTCCGCTGTGGGACAGCCCTTGAAAATTTGCCGACACGGCAGAAGCGCAGGTATCCTATCTGTACGCAAGCGGTCGCCTTTCGGGTATCGATACCAAAACGACCGATTATTCGCTTACCTACGATGCTTTCGGCAATATTCTTACAATAAAAGCAGGAAATAACACCCTTGCGACTTTTGTTGTGCCCCGTTTTGTACGGACATCACAAAAACACCCATGTGGTAAATATTAAGCGACATACTGACTTCGTTTTTAAGCGGAGTTAGTTTCGTTATACAAAAGAACCCTCCTATGGTTTTTTCTAATTATTCCATAAGAGGGTTCTTTTTTCATTATACGTTTTTTACAGTTCGGCTCAATTTCAGGTAACTATTTTAAAATCAAATGATAAATTTTGAAAGATTGAGAGCGATATGCATAAGTATGTATTGCTTTAGATCTTCGTCTAATTGTCCATACAGACAACTGTTATGTTCTATCAAAGGCATATATAATTCTATGAGCGCTTCAAAATCCAAATGATTTCCTATTATAGCTCCTATCAATATTTTTTTGAATTCTTCAGGTTTCAATTATGATCACCACCTTCTGTAAGGCATGCTCGCAACCTTTTTAGCGCAATGCATTTTTGATTGCGAACATATTGAGTCGAGCAATTAAGTCTTTTGGCGGTTTCCGATTCGCTAAGCTCCTCGATGAACAACAATTCCATTACTTGTCTGCGTTTTAGGGGAAGCGCCATAAATGCTTTTGCTAAACGTTCCTCTTCAAAATCGTAAGGCGTTGGATCTCTGAGTACTTGTAACCACTGTTCTTCAGACTCTTTTGAAATTAATGTTTCTTCCGGAATCTCATCTAATGAAACAATGTCCGGTTGTCGTTCGAGTTTGCGTACATAGTCTATCTTTGCGCGCTTTACTACGGTTTCGAGCCACAGAGTGAATCTGGCTCTCAGTTCGTCTCTTTCGGGTACATCCTGTGGGTGCAACAATTACATGCCTCCTTTGGGCACGCCACCTCAGCAGGAAGAAAACATACCGTTTTTCGGCACGTCTTATAGAGATATGTTCAACATGCCATGATGGCATGCTGTGAATAATGTGGATTTTAACTCGAGTTTTTCTCACAGCGTTTCTTACATTTGACTCACCTCCTTTAGAATTGATATACAAAAAACAGTTACACCATACGACAGTATGATATAACCGTTTGATCCGAAAATAATATTTTGTCACGAGGAGCTCAGTATGTACCATCTGCAACATCCTTGTTTATTTATGTTACAATTATAATACATAAAATGACATTTTTTGTAGAATGGGTATGTATTGTAAGTATTTTGGTATTATTTTGGATTTTATTGGTGTTTGCTTGCGAAATATAAGCGCGGAGAGTATTTGCAACAAATTCGGGTTATATTTTCGCTTGTGATTTTCCGATTATAAATGATAAAAATTGGTGATCATTTTCATTAAAATATATTAAAATTGTTCAGCATTTACAATGACAGTATGACGAAACATGTACTCGATCAATGCGATCAGGAATTATTAGCAATTTGCGTTGCTATCTTAAACCGAATCACATAGGCATTAATAAAATGCATTTCACACCGATTTAAATACTGGATATTCCAGTCATAGTTTGCAAATATACAATTGTTATATGTTGCAAAACAATTGATGTAACGATAATGTTATATTCGTGTGGTTTTGACCAACTATATATTGTACGATGCACCTCTTAAATAGTTTGATTATTGTTCGATTTTTGCTAAAAATCGAACAATAATGTTGACTTTTGACGACAATAGGTGTATAATTACTATGCGAAAGGAGGAGATAGACATGGGCACTTCGTTGTTTGATTTAATCGCCGTATTATATGAAGCTATTACTAGGTTTGGCGAAGTCAAACCACATACTCCTATCGACAAGAGTATGTCCGACGCTTTAGAAGAGAAAGCTAAAAATTTAATATATAGCAACATCCACGAAGATAAGTTGATTTTCGACGGCGAAATGTGTCTTGATTCGCAAGGCTTTCATGATATAATTAATCATTGCCAAAGAGAAAATAACTTTCTATTATATCGCAGCGTTTTGTGTCAATTGGATTCAATGATTGACATCGATTGTTTGATTGAGAGGCATGATTTTAATAAATATGATAACGGCATTACAGCAAGGGTGTTCAACGGGTTGAATACAAACTACAAGGAAACAGGAATCACCATAATCCCTAGGGTCCAGTCATTGGCTAATACATTTTATGTTGTTAAAGATTCAAAATTTGAGGACAAAGAATATAAAAACGCAAACTATTGGTATGACAACATAAATGACCATTTCAACAATGTTATTTGTATTTCGAATGATTTACTTGATGGCTATACAATCAATAATGTTATAGTTGATCTTTTTAAAGATCGTAATAAGGATAGTATTGTGATTGGTGTAACACCTTGCTGCAATTACCCGCTGAACAAGTTGATGAATGTAAACGAATACTGCGACGAAGAGACCGGTATGCAGCATTTCGAAATTAAAGAATACTATGATCCTCAATTTTTGACGAATAAATTTTTGAAATGCATTGAACTAGCTAAAGAAAACCAGGTTGATATTTTAATCGGAGCGGAAATGTTAGGGTCTGCGGAACTGTGCGAAACTGATGAATTAGGGTATAATCAACATTTTAGTGCCGAGAAAGGTCAATCTCCACATCTTATCGCCACACCTTCTTTCTGGAGTGATGGAAAGAACTACATATCTGTATATCTGAAGTCTGGAGAATTAATTGGTAAACAATATAAACAAAATTGTTTTGAGTTTACTGACGAAGGCAAACGTTACGAAGAAGATTTGACAAATATCCCCAAAGAGATTCTTCTTATTCACGTTCCGGGGTGGGGACGCATATCCTTTCCAATATGCGTTGATTTACTTGTCGCAAGATACAGAGATCTGTTGGCAAGGCACTTGAAATCCAATTTGATTTTGTGCCCTTCATATTCTACAGGAACAGTGCAATTTGGCAATGCTTCCGGAACGGTACGCGACTTTGACATCAGGCTTATTTGGTTAAACTCATGTTCTGCTTTAAGCAAATTTTCTAAATCTCCAAAGTCGATTGGTTTAGTATCTGTTCCAGTTACCAACCCTGAGGATTTAGAGGCCGCTGCAAAAATGATAAGTCCCAAGTGCAACGGCAAATGTCTTGAATGTTGTTTGTTCACCATTAATATCCAAACACGTACTCAAGGTGACAAACACTGCAACGATGTAGAAATAAAACACGTGTCTCTCGAATGAGAATACACAGAAGAGGAGGATGAAATAATGGATATTAATATCACATTAGTGGATGCTTTAGAAAAAAACGATTATGCAAACTTAATCACTTGCATCCAGGATAGCATTGAGCGATTAAAAACTTACTGGAGTAATGCTGATCTTGCAGGGGTAGAAGGTGAAATTGAACAAAAGAAGTCTAGCCTTTCTTTTAGGGTAAAGAAAAAACTTGTAGAGAAGAATGTTGATTTTGCGTTCGGACGATATATTGGATATGTCGATGCGTTGTACGAACAACTTGCTAAAGCGTATAAAGAAAAAAGCTTTAACGATACCTTAGAAACATATGATATATCAGATATACCACATGTAAATGACATTATTATTACAATAAAACAAGAAGAGGGTATACGCCACGGAAATTTAGCTGAGAAAGTCGGAATTGAAAAAAGTACACTCTCAGGCATAATGGACAAGCTTGTCGAAAAAGGTGCAATTCGCTTTTCAAGACCTGGAAAATATAAATACTATTATTTAACAGAATTAGGCAATAGTTATTATGAAAAAAACAAGATGATAATTGAGGCAGAAACAGACATTGATGCTTTGACAGAACAGTTATTACTTGCTTTATCAAAAGAAGATGATGCTAATGGAAAATTATTGCAAATTATATCTGCGCTTTGCAAAGGAAAAAATGTGTTTGAAGGATACAAATCTAAAACGAAAGAAAAAGTTAATCCATCAATTGTCTTTGCAGGCATACCAACTATAAGGCAATTAAATGTTTTGTTTCCAGACAATTCAGTACATACTATCAACAACGGAGTTGTTTTAAGTTTTAATCCAAAACAATCCATAATATATTTGTCTGACGAAAACAAAAATGATTTTGCAGAATGTTCTCAATTATCAATAATGGATCTGGCAAATGTCTGAGGTGATTAATTATGAAAAATATTTTAAAGCCAAGCGATTATTTAGAAAGAGCTAATTATAAAAATTGCATATGGGATTTTTGTGGAAATTTCTTTAGATTATTTTTATCAAATGATATAACTAAAGATGTTAAATTGCAAAATTTCATATTGTTATTACAATGGAGCGGCAAATCAGATGCATCCCTTGCAATTGATAATATTTTTCCCAAAGATGCATATCAAAAAGCAACAACAGACATAATTCCTGTAGTAAAAAAAATTGTTGATAATTTGGTAAGCGAAAACTTGGATGAAGATGAGTTTTACAAAGAACTGTTTACAAAGATTTGTGATGATATATTGTTCACTGAGGAAATTGAAATAATTTGTGCCATTACGGCGTTGATATTTAATCCTAAAATACCGTATTTCAAACTCGGGAAAGCCGTAACAATGGATAACGATAAGTACCAAGAGATATCTTTAAATCTTCGTAGAGAAATTTCAAAATCCTATTTTGTTTTGCAATATGGTTATGCCCAGAAAACAGAACTTGCTTCACAATTATACAATATAGTAAAAGCACAAAAAAATGATGAAGAACGCATCGTTTTAATAGCAAACATATTGGGATTTTATAACGCTCAAATGAAGATATTGTATGATAAACTTAAAGAGCACATTCATAACAACGAAGATATTGAAGATTAACACAGTAGTTGATCAGTATTAAAGGCCGTCAAATCGTTGTCCTACGATTTGACGGCCTTTAATGTGCTAGCAACAAGCTGTTTGTTGCGTGAAAATCAAATATTATTCTGTGTGTTGCTTAATAAACATAACACAGACGTGTTCACATTGACAATTGTTTTCGTAAAAGGCTTTCCCAGATATAGTCATCAAGACCTTTGTATGCAGGATCCCACAAATACGTCCCGTAACGGAAGCCCATATCGCTAAGCAATTGCAAGAGATTATTATATCCGTTCTGCACATGATGATTACTTGTGAAATCCATATCAAAGGCGGTTTTGATCTCTACAAGACCTTCGCTTCGCAACTCGGTTAACGTTGCTTCGAGTTGTGTTAACATCATTGCGCTTTTTTAGGTCATAATACTCTTTGGTTTTTTCGCTGATCATAGGTTTATTTCCTTTCGAATTTGATTTATGTCATGACAAAAGCTTACCAAACGAAAAAGAGAACACTTCTTGAATATCATTCAAAAAGTGTTCTCTGTACAGTAAGTGCTGCACTGTGTTATTTGCTGTCAACAGTTCATTTTGCGTCGTAATTCTTCATATTACTATGAAAAATTGTTGTCAATTTGTTGTCAACTCGAATTCGAAATTCCTAAATGTATTGAAAATACAAGGGTTTATTTATCAATAGACTTCAACGTGGGGAAGAGGAGGACGTCGCGGATTGCTTGGGAATCGGTGAGAAGCATACAGAGTCTGTCGATTCCGTAGCCGATACCGCCTGTGGGAGGCATACCGATTTCAAGCGCATTGAGGAAGTCTTCGTCGGTGGTGTTTGCCTCGGCGTTGCCTTGGCTTAACTGTGCTTCCTGATCCTTGAAGCGAGCGCGCTGGTCGATCGGGTCGTTGAGCTCGGAGTATGCATTACACATTTCCCAGCCGTTCATAAACATTTCAAAGCGTTCGACGTATTCGGGGTTGTCGGGCTTTTTCTTTGTAAGGGGAGAAATCTCGATGGGGTGGTCCATTACAAAGGTGGGCTGGATAAGGTGCTCTTCTACGAATTCCTCGAAGAAGAGGTTGAGAATATCGCCCTTCTGGTGACGTGCCTCAAATTCAACACCCTTTTCCTTTGCGATCGCGCGGGCTTCCTCGAGTGTTTTGATCTCGTTGAAGTCAACTCCCGAATATTTCTTGACCGCGTCGATCATCGTGATACGCTCAAAGGGCTTGCCGAGATCCATTTCCACGCCGTTATAAACGATCTTTGTGGTTCCGAGAACGTCTTGTGCAACGTGGCGGAACATATTCTCGGTGAGATCCATCATTCCGTGATAATCGGTATAAGCCTGATAAAGCTCCATAAGAGTGAATTCGGGATTGTGGCGGGTGTCAAGTCCTTCGTTTCTGAATACTCTGCCGATCTCATAAACGCGCTCAAGGCCGCCGACGATAAGACGCTTGAGGTAAAGCTCGAGCGAGATGCGGAGCTTCAAATCCTCGTCAAGTGCGTTGAAGTGGGTTTCAAAGGGTCTTGCAGCCGCGCCGCCCGCGTTTGAAACGAGCATCGGAGTTTCGACCTCGAGGAATCCGAGTCCGTCGAGGTAACGGCGGATCGAGCTGATGATCTTCGAACGCTTTATCATCGTGTCCTTCGTTTCGGCGTTCATAATAAGATCAACGTATCTCTGACGGTAGCGGAGGTCGGTATTGGTAAGACCGTGATACTTTTCGGGGAGTATCTGCAAGCTCTTTGTGAGAAGTGTGAGCTCTGTAGCGTGGATAGAGATTTCGCCTGTTTTTGTGGTGAAAACGGTACCCTTTACGCCGATGATATCGCCGATATCGTACTTTTTGAATCTTGCATATTCGTCAACGCCGATACTGTCGCGTGCGACGTAGCACTGAATCGAGCCGGGGAGGTCCTGAACGTTACAGAATGAAGCTTTGCCCATAACGCGCTTTGACATAAGTCTGCCCGCTATCGAAACCTCTTTGCCCTCGAGAATTTCGTAATTATTCTTTACGTCAGTGCTGTGGTGGGTAACTTCATATTTTGTTATAGCAAACGGGTCCATACCCTCGCTTTGAAGATCTGCAAGCTTTTGGCGTCTGATCGCAAGAAGCTCGTTCAGATTCTGCTCGGGCTTTTCGGACTGAATGTTGTTTCTTTCGTCGCTCATAATTTATACTGCCTTGTTATTAATAGAATTTTCGGTTTACTTGGAAATATCGGTAATGGTGTATTTAACGATACCTATCGGGGTTTCAACGTTGATGCTGTCGCCCTTGCGCTGACCGATAAGTGCTTTGCCGAGGGGGCTGTCGTCGCTGATAAGGAACTGCATAGGATCTGCTTCTGCGGTGGAAACGATCTTATATTCGGTTTCTTCGTCCTCGTCGATGTTGTGAACGGTTACCTTGTTGCCGACGTTTACCTTGTCTGTACCGAGGTCTGCGTCGTCAAGAACGATAGCGTTTTCGAGTGTTGCTTCGAGGTTGGCTATTTTGCCTTCGATCTCCGCCTGCTCGTTTTTAGCTTCATCGTATTCGCTGTTTTCCGAAAGGTCGCCGTATGCTCTTGCCTTCTGGATAGCCTGTGCAACTTCCTTACGCTTTACTGTTTTAAGATGCTCAAGCTCCTGCTGAAGCTTTTTGAGTCCCTCGTGGGAAACAATGATCTGCTTTGCCATTTTTTATTCTCCTCTGTATGTTTGAAATATATTACATCAAATTTGTTGCTTATTTTGTCGCATTGAGGACCTCGATCGCCTTTTGAAGCTGAGTATCGTCCTCGTGAGTCATTTTGAAGAATCGAAGCTGCCAATATTCGTCAAGCTCGATTTTGATATCGGGCTCGATACCGAGTCCATCGTAGCTTACGTTGGAGGGAGGGTTGTAGAAGTTGGTCGAATAGGAGACCACGCTTCCGTCGAGCAAAGGCTGGAGAGTTTGCATAGTGCCCTTGCCGTAAGTCGTTGTACCGATAATCGTTGCAAGCTTGTAGTCGCGCAGCGATGCGGTGAAAAGCTCTGCTGCCGATGCTGTCGAGCCGTCGCAAAGCACAGCCATTTCGCCCTTGATGCATTTTTCATCGGAATGAATGGTTTGTGTCGCGCCCTTGTTGTTGACGATATTTATTATCGGCCCCTTGGGAAGCAAAAGATCCAATATATCGCAAATCTCATCGAGCGAGCCGCCGGGGTTGCCGCGCATATCGAAGATATATTTACTGCAGCCATCGGACTGAGCCTTGTTGATGATCTTTGTGAATTCCTCCGAAACGGTGATATCCGAGAAAGCGAGCACCTTGATATATGCGATGCCGTTATCGAGCTTTTCGTAAAGCACGTTTTCGGTGGGGACTATATTTCGGGTGACGTTGAAGGTCAATTCCTCCTCGCCACGCAAAACGGTGATATCAACGTCGGTTCCGACTTCGCCGGGGATAGCGTCGAGAATATCGTAATACGATTCCTCGTTGCATACCTTTCCGTCTACCTTTATGACCGAGTCGCCTTTTTTGATTCCTGCCTTTTCGGCGGGGGAGGTGGGGATAACACCAAATATATAGATACCCTGAGTATCGTAATCATAGGAGGCGTGAACACCGATTCCGACAAAGTCGCCGTCCTCTACGCTCATCATAGATTCGTATTCGTCCGACGTGTAGTAGACCGCGTGCTTGTCTGCAATACTGCGAACGTAGGCTCTGCAGATCTCGTTCCAAGCGGCGTCCTTGTCGAATTCATAAACGCCCTGAGTGTCGATAAAAGCGATCAACTGAGCAAGCTTTGTGTATCTTTCGGCATCGTCCTTGTTGGCGAGCGAAAGGAAGTTTTTAAACGGATTGTCGCCTGTCGGCTGAGAGCTCGGGGGTTCGGGCTCGTCGTTGACTGTTATAAACGTGCGTGTTGCAATAACGCTTGTAAGACAAACTATCAAGCATATTACGATACAGGCGAACGGGGTTATTCTTTTTGTGAACATTTAGTGCCTTCTTTGTGTTAACTTTTTTTGGTGTAGTATCCGTCGGGCAGATATTTATTGGGATTTACGTAGTTGCCCGCCAAAGATGTAGAGGTGTTTGTGTCGATAACGCCAAAGTGGAGATGGTCGCCGGTTGATCTGCCGGTGGTGCCGACGTATGCGATAACCTGACCTGCCTTTACGTAATCGCCGACCTTTACTTCATAAGTCGGTCTGCCGCTTCTTCCGGTATTGTCGATATGTGCATAAAGCGACGAAATACCGTTGCCGTGGTAGATGATAACACATTCACCGTAGCCGTAGTTGGTGCTCGCACGGGTTACCACGCCGTCCTTTACCGCAACTATCGGCGTACCCTTTGCACAAGCAATGTCGATACCCTTGTGGTATTCGGTGGTGGGCTTTCCGAAGGGATCGTTACGCCAGCCGTACTGGCTTGTTACGCGGTAGCTCGAGGTTTTTACCGGCCATCTGAAATCGGCGGAGGATTCGAGAATCTTCAGTCTTTCCTCTTCCAATTTCTTTATTTTTGCCTTGATTTCGTTGATTTTTGTGTTTTTGGAGCCGTATTGCTCTCTTAATTGGTCTGAATTGAGGTTCAATTCCTCTGCAATCGTTTCAAATTCCTTTATCTTTTGATCCTTTTCGAGCATAGCGCGGTTAAGGTCGGTAAGATATTGGTCGTATTTCGATTGCGTTTCCTCGAGCTCTGCGTTGAGTGCCTCGAGATCTGCAAGTGAAACCTCCAAGCCCTTGATAAGAGCGTTTGCCGCGTTCATAATGTCCTCGAAGTGATCGCGCTTTGTAAGATAATCAGCGATGCTGTCGGAGGAGAACAGAAGCTCAAAAGAGTTGACCTCGCTGTTTTCGTATATGAACTGCATAAGCTTTTTATACATCGAAACGCGGTAATCGTAATCCTCTTGAATTATTGCGATCTCGGTTGCAACCTGAGCGCGCTTTAAGTCATAGGATTCCTGAATTGCCTTGTTAATATCAATTTCGATCTGCAAAGCTTCGATTTCGGCTTGGTATTGAGCGAGCAACGCGGTGGTTTGACCCGACTGCCCCTCGAGCGAGGAAATGTTGCCCGAAATCTCCGAAAGCTCGGCTTGAAGCTTTGCAAGCTCGCTTTTGTATGCATTCAGCTCGTTTTCGATGTCGTAGATCGATCTTGCTTCCGCTTCCTCATAGGGAACGGTTACGGCGGTGGAAATGAACACCGTTATTATGCAGATCAAAAACATCAACGAGCGTTTGAATATCTTTGCCATTATTTTTACTCCTATAAATATCGGTCAGGCTTTGAGGTACTTCTTGAGCGAGATGCTGGAGGAGATGATACCCGCAAAAAGACCGATTGCGAGGAATCCTACCGCAAGGATCAATGCATAAGCCTCCCAGAAGGGAGCCGAGATTATTCCCGATGCGCCGGCAGTACCGGTTGCAGAGGAAATGATATCCTTGAGCAGATATTCATATAGATAAAACTCTATTCCGAACGAAACGAGTGCCGAGAAGACACCGATGATTATACCCTCAACAATAAAGGGCATACGGATAAAGCTCTTTGTGGCACCGCAAAGGCGCATAAAGGTGATTTCGTGTCTCCGTGCGAAAACACCGAGCTTGATAGTGTTCATAATTACGAACAGCGAAATGAGAAGGAAAATAGCCATAAGCCAGAGTCCCGCGATGTAAAGCGTGTGCTTTATGCTCATTACGTTGCCGTAAAGCTCGACGTGGTCCTTGATGTCGTCGTTGGAGATCGCGTCTACCTCGATACCGTTTGCGTCGAGGAGCGTGATCTCGTCGATTTTATTTTTGACCTTTGTTACCTCGTCGAAGTCGGAAAGATTCACAAAGGTGATACGGTAGCTGCCTCTTAAGGGGTTGTCTGCCATCGAGCTCGTGATGCCGAGGTGAGTGCCCTCGTTGTGCTCGTGGTCGTTCTTTTCGATCGCCTCTATCCAAGCAGCGTTGTTATACATTTCCTTGAAGATCTCGAAATGCTCATCGGGGGAGACGTACTTGAAGGTATCGTCCTTGGGAACGACAATATCGCTTGTCCAGCGCGATTTCGACCAGTCGACTATCGGCGATTCATCGCAGATCTCAGCCAGCTGATGCCCGATCTCGAGTATTTCGCCTTCGCCGTACGACTTGTCCATCATAACCTCGATGACGTTGAGGTTGTCGATAGCTTTGAAGTTGCGGTCGATAGTGTCGATAACAAGGTAAAACGTACCGACGAGAATCATACAAGCGATAAGCACGAGGATAGACGCGGTTGTCATTACGCTGTTTCGGAAAACGCCCTTGAAGCCCTGGCCTAAATTATAGAAAAATACACTCGGTTTCATCAGTTGAAGTCGCCTCCGATCTTATCGGACGCAACACTGCCGTTTTCTATCCGAATTACTCTTTTCTGGTATTGACGGATTATGTTCATATCGTGAGTTACGACGATAACCGTTTTTCCGATTTTGTTGATCTTCAGAAGAAGCTCCATAATTCCCTCGGTAAGCTCGGTGTCGACGTTGCCCGTGGGCTCGTCGGCGATAACGGTGTCGGGGTTGTTTACAAGTGCGCGCGCGAAAGCAACTCGCTGCTTTTCACCGCCCGAAAGCTCGGTGGGGAAGGAATCGCTCTTGTGACCCAGTCCGACAACGTCGAGGAAGAAGGGAACACGCTTCTTTATAAGCGAGGGCTTTGCACCGACGACGCGCATCGCAAACGCGACGTTTTCGTAAACAGTCATTTTGTCGAAAAGCTTGAAGTCCTGAAATACGACTCCCATTGTGCGACGGAGTTTTGGGATCTTCCAGGAACGAATCTTTTCGAGCTTGAAGCCGTTGACCTCCAAACTGCCCGAGGAAACGCGCTCCTCACATATCAAAAGCTTGGTGAGCGTGGTTTTGCCCGCGCCCGAATGACCGACGACAAAAACAAATTCGCCGTCGTCGATCTGCAGGGAAACGTTGTTCAAAGCGGCGTTTCCGTTGCTGTATTCCATTGAAACGTTTTCAAATTTTATCATATTCGGTATACCGTATTAATAGATCGAGGGTTTGCTGATGAGATATTTCTTAACCATAAGCGCTACCTTGAAGGTGATAGCGTGCTCAAATTCGCGGAGATCGAGACCGGTGAGCTTCTTGATCTTTTCAAGGCGGTAAACGAGCGTGTTACGGTGAACGAAAAGCTTTCTCGAGGTTTCGGAAACGTTCAGGTTATTGTCAAAGAATGCGTGGATAGTCTGGAGCGTTTCTCTGTCGAGACTTTCGAGCGAGCCGCGCTTGAATACTTCCTGAAGGAACATTTCGCAAAGAGTGGTGGGAAGCTGATAGATAAGTCTGCCGATACCGAGGCTTTCGTAGTTGATAACGTTCTTTTCGGTGTCGAATACCTTGCCGACCTCGAGAGCGACCTGCGCGTCCTTATAAGAGCGTGCGAGCTCCTTGACGTTGGTAACGACCGAGCCGATACCGATGTGCACCTTGAGGAAGAATTCCGACTGAACGGTATCTACGATACTCTTCGCGATAAGCTCGAGCGCTTTGGGGTCGGTTGCCGATTTGAGCTCCTTGACGAGAACGATATCCGATTCGCCGACGTTGATAACGTAATCGTGTACCTTGTCGGGAAACATATTCTGGATAACGTCGTAGGGAATGATCTCGCCGGTGTTCATAAAGCGGATAAGGATAACAACACGGTTGACCTCGCTGTCAAAGCGAAGCTCTTTGGACTTGATATAGATATCGCCGGGGAGAATGTTGTCAAGAATTATGTTCTTGATAAAGTTGGTCTTGTCGTATTTTTCATCGTAGAGGGTTTTGATGTTCGAGAAGGATACCGAAAGCAAAGCCGAGATGCTTTTTGCGATATCGTCTCCGCCTTCAACAAAAACGATATATTCGATCCTTGCGTGCGAACCGATGGGGCGGTAGGTGTATTCGCCGATAACGAGAGTTTCGTAGCTGTACGAAAGCTCGTCGAGAATATCCTTGTGAACACTGCCTATCTTGGAAAGCTGGCTGCAGGCGATAACGACACCCTTGTCATCAATAATGCCGATTTCGCGGTCAACCGCCTCTCTCATCTGATAGATCAAACCCTGAAACAACTTGTTGCTCATTTTGCCTTCTCCTTTATATTTTGTTACATTATAATATACAAAGTCGTACCTATGATAATTTTATCTTAAAATTCAATCAAAAGCAAGGGCTTTTACAAAAATACAACAAATAAAAACATAAATTTTTGTGTATTTTACCCTCCTTTTTATCATTTTTTACATTATTTGCCGAAAATATGAACCGTTTGTGAACAAAAAAGAAAACAGAACTATGCAAATTGCATAGTTCCGTCAATTATTTCAATCTTTACATTTCGAGCAAAACGCTTATTGCCGAAAGAACGTATCCGCTCGCGGTTTCGGTGCGGAGTATCCGCTTGCCGAGCCCGGCCAGAGCGATATTGCTTTCTCTTGCGAGCGAGGTTTCCTTTTCGGAAAGACCGCCTTCGGGCCCGATAAGGAATCCGATCGTTTCGGGGGAATCGTGCAAAAGGCTTCTGACCGGAACAGTACCGTCGCCCTCATAGCAGATAAAGCCGATATCCTTTTCGGCGATCTCACTGATTGCCTGATCATAACCGATGATTCCTCTTATTTCGGGGATAATGCTTCTTCCGCACTGTGCCGCGGCGGATTCGCTTATCTTCTTCAATCGCTCGAGCCGTTTTGCAAACGCCTTTGAATCGGGGCGGGCAACACAGCGCTCGCTCATCACCGCGACGATTTCGTACGCGCCGAGCTCGACAGCCTTTTGTATAACCGTATCGAGCTTGTCGCCCTTGGGAAAGCATTGATATACCGAAACGCGAAACGGCATTTCGCTGTTTTGTTTTTCGGGCTCGCCGAGGGTTGCATAAAGTCCGTCCCGCGTGATCTCGTCGATCGTTGCGGTATAAGAATTTCCGTGCATATCACAGATATGAAGCTTGTCGCCGACAGATTTGCGAAGCACTCTCAGAACATGGTTCGCATCACTTCCGTCGATATATGCTCTGCCGTCGAGTATGCGGTCGCTCCCGACGTATATTCTTGGTACAAAAGCCATAAAAAGTCCTCACTTTCTGACAGAACGAATTATACAACAAAAAAACGAATAAGTCAATCGTGTCGAAAAATGTATATTGCTGTTGAACGAATGAAAGCGCCAATGTTCAAAATACTATTGACAATTTTGGGAGTCGGTTGTAAAATGTAACTGCGAAGAAGCAAATTATTTAAATGTGACGGAGGTCAGTTATGTCCGAAAATATGGAAAGAGACAACATCTTCACCCTTACCGATGAGGAAGGCAACGAAAGCGAATTCGAGCTTCTCGGCGAGCTCAACGTCGACGATAATGTCTATCTCGCGCTCATTCCGCTTGACGGCGATGAGGACGAATACGTTATCCTCAAGGTAGAGGTAGACGAAAACGGCGACGAGCTTCTTGTCACCATTGATGACGACGATGAATTCGATAACGTAGCCGATGCATTCGAGGATACCTTTATGGGCGAGATCGATCTCGACGGCAACGTAGACGACAACTAAACGAACAGGTTTACAGCCTGCGGGGTGCGTGCGTCTTTCAAGACCATCGCCCTGTGTAAAAACCCACAAGAAAGAAAGGGAGCTCATATTCCGCTGTGGTGAAGCAGGCCTCCCGCATATATTCCCCTTTGCGCGATTATATGCGGACGTTGGAAGCACTAAAGCATCGGAGAGGGCACCCACCTGCACAAAGCAGGGTTTCATTCTCACGGGGGCACGGCCTTGGCGGGTGAATTACGAATTCAAAGAATCGGCGTTGCCGATTCTTTTCGGTTTATGGGACGATTTTTATATGGAAATTATGAAAAAAGCATTTGATTTTATCGACAGCAACAAAGAAAGATTTTTGTCCTTTTGGGAGGATATCTGCAATATAGAAGGTGTCGCGGAGGATAAGGCGGCGCTGGATTCGGTTGCGGACAGAATAGAGAAGTTCGCCTCCGAGGAGCTCGGTGTTTTTACCGAGCGTATCCCGATGGAGAAATGCGGCGATTTTCTGATAATCGACACCCGCCACAATTCCGAAAAGGGTATTTGCTTTTTGGCGCATATGGATACCGTTCATAAAAAGGGCGCATTCGGTTCTCCCGCAGTAAAAAGAGATGGCAACAAGCTTATCGGCCCCGGTGTTATCGACTGCAAGGGCGGTATTGCGATCGCTCTGCTTGCGATGATGGCGCTTATCGAATGCGGATATGAAAAGAACGCACGGCTGATACTCACCTCCGACGAGGAGATAAGCAACCGATTGGGCGGGGAAGAGGAAATAAGGATAATCGGGCTTGCATCGCAGGGGTTTAAGGCGGCATTTAACTGCGAGGTCGCACGCGAGAACGAAATTGTCGTTTCGCGAAAGGGGATATTGCGATACCGCTTTGAGATACAAGGCATCGCCGCTCACGCGGGGATCGACTATTTCGGCGGCGCCAGCGCAATACGCGAAGCCGCAAGGAAGATAATCGCACTCGAGGAGCAAAGCACAGAGGGCGGAACTACCTATAATTGCGGTATAATCAAGGGCGGCGAGCTTTCGAATATCGTTCCCGAAAAATGCGAATTTGTCGTTGACGTTCGCGTGAAGGATAAAAACGAAATGGCGTTGGCGGAGCAAAAGTTAAAGAAAATCGCCGAAAAACAGTTTGTAAAGGGCACCGAAACAAAGCTTTGCTTTATAAGCAGACGCGAGCCGATGATAAGAAACAGTGAAACCGAGATGCTTTTCGAGCATCTGAACCGTGTTTCGAAAAAATACGGCTTGGGCGAGCTTACCGCTGTCGAAAGCGGCGGGGGGAGCGATTCGGCATATACTCAGCTTGCCAACGTTCCGAGCATCTGCGCCGTCGGCGCGACGGGCGATTATTGCCACACCGTGCGCGAATATGCCGATATTTCATCACTCACAACGCGCGCAAAGCTGTTGACAGTAGCCGCTTTGGAGCTTTGATGCTTGAATTTTCAGTATGATTGATTATTATGCGAGAGAAGCCTTTTTGCAAAAATGCTTCTCTCGCGCTCTTTTCCGAAAAACTTATGATACAAATATAAAAAGATCTGCTGAGAGAGATGATTCGTAAAGAAGTTCTCTCTCGTTTTTTTATCTTAACGAAACAAATGACGCTTTGCACAAGGATTGTGAAAGTGTCATAGTGGGTTACATACTTTGAGAAAGGTATTACTTGCCGAAAATAACCTTTCTTTTTCGGTGTGTAAAAGTGATATTGCAAACAAAAAGTTTGCAGTGATATTTTTGCCCAAAGGCAAAAGTGATATTGAAACCTACGGTTTCAGTGGTATTATATTCGCCACTAAAACTGTCCGAAGGACAATATCACTATGCGGAGCATAATATCACTGCGAAGCAATATCACTCGCCGTAAGGCGAATATAACTGAGGCGCACTTCCTTACGGAGTGCGCCTCGAGCGCAGGCTTTTCGTTTTACTCAAAATCCTCTTTTTTCGGATAGCCGCCGAAGCAGTTGCAACCGGAATCGTGAGTTTCTTTATCAAACGGAAAATTCTTTATCGCGTTTTTGATCTCTGCGGTAAATTCGACGAATTCGCCGTCGTTTTCGTAGTCGGTGTAGCTTATATGAAGCTTGCCGTCCTTTGTAAATTTATAATCCGCGCCGTTAGGCAGATGTGCGAGCGGGTGCATACTGTCGGAATCGAGAATATAGGTGTTTCCGTAAAGCGACATCTCATCGCAGGTTAAAAGATACTTGCCGCTTTTGTCGACTGTGAACGGCGCAGTGCCGTGCGCGTTGTACCAATAAGCCTCGACTATTTCGCCGTAGCGGTTGATTATTTCGGTTATCGCGTCGCCGCCGATAAGAACGGCGTCGTATTCCTCATTGTATTCGAGCGCGGCGGATTCATGGTCGAAGTCGGTTGTGTAAATACGCACGAATTCGTCGTTTTGAATGATCGCATAGATCGCATCGCTGAATTTCACCGCCTCGGTTTTGCCGAGCTTCTTTACCGATACGTATTCGCCCGAAAAGCTTTCGCGTCTTCCGTCGCCGTCAAAAATATATATCCTTCCGCCGATTATTCCCAGAAATTCGCCCTTTTCGCTGTCAAACGGGGCTATTTGCGTTGCGGCATTTATTGCCGTTTTTTCGCCGTATCTGTTGCAGTAGAAGGTCTCGACACCGTTTTCGGTGAACCTGTCTCTGCACCAGAGTCTTTGCGTTTTGTCCTCGAAAACCGGATAAAACGAAAATGCCTCGAATTCGTTTTTCTTGCTGCCGTCCTCATCGTAAACGGCAAAGCTGCTTTTTGTGTTTTCGTAAATTGCGCCCGTGTGTTTTTCGAGTACGACGGTTCCCGATATATATCGGTCGGCGCATATAACCATATTTTTGATTCCGTTGGCGTAATCTCTTGCCTCGAAGACAAAATCGTCAAAGAGGCTTTCGGGACTTTTGCCTGCCGTTATCCCGTTGAACACGGGGCGCACCGCGATAAACCATTTTTCGCCGTAAACCGCGACAGCGCAAGCGTTTTGGGTTTCGGTTCCACTGTGATAAACGTAGTCGAGTCTTTCGTTTGCAACACACGCATACCCCGATTTCATCTCGAGAGTTTCGTAATAATCGGTAGCGCCGCGAATGAATTCCTCGGCGGTCTTACCGACAAATTCCTCGGGCAAAACGCCGATATGGATATTATACGGCAGTCGGTCCTTGCCGCTTATCTCGATAGTGTATTTGATGTGCTCGAGTCCGTTATAGATGTAATAAATACTTCTTTTAATTTCGCTCGTGCGGTCGCGGACAAGCGTCGCTGCAATATATTCGTTTTCGTCGCAGAGCGATTTGATGTTTTTGCTATTGTTTTTGCGCCATATGGAATAAAAGCTGTTTTCGGTCGTATAGCACGATGCAAGATTTGAAAGTGTGCGCTCTGCATCGGAATAGGTCTGTTTTTTTGCTTCTTCGCTTTTGCTTTCAAAGCTTGATTCACAGCTTTGTATCTCGCTTTTGTCTGTTTCTGATTCGCTCTGATTGTTGCAGGCGGCTAAAAACGAAAGCAGAATAAACGATACGAGAATAAAGGACAAATATTTTTTCATAACGAAAACCTCCCTTTCACCCATATAGACGAATGAAAAAGAGGCTTTGTCACATTATTTTCGGTTATTTAGCTTTAATTTGCAGTAATTGCGTTACTTTATTCTCCCAAATAGTCGTAAAGCATTTTCACGACGTCGGTACGGCTTGCGTTTCCGTTGGGATAATTGTCGATAAGTCCTTCGGATATTGCCCAATTCACGCTTTGGCTGTGGCTGCCGCTGATATCGGGTGAGCCCTCGAATTTCCAGAGATATTCGACAATCTCGGCTTTTGTAAGAATCTTGTTCATATCGGTTCCACTTTCGGCGATCCCGTTTTTGACTGCCCAGGCAAGTGCATTTTCATAAAACAGAGATTCTCCCTTGTTGGTGAGCTTCAGCTCGCCGGGATAGCCGAGTGCGCGGTAGAGAAAGGTTATCATTTGTCCGTGAGTCGAGCTGCTGTCGACACCGAACAGATTGTTGCCGATACCGGTGGTAATCCCGGCGTTCACCGCCCAATAAACCGCATCGTAATAGTCTGTGTTTTCGTCGGTCACGTCGTCGAAACGGCATTCGACGTTCATATTTTCCACGTTACAGCGGATAGAATGGTGAGTGAACGAGATCTTGTTGTAGCTCGTGCTGCCATAGGGAACCGTGCAGTTTTTAAAGGTTACGTCAACTGCAAGCTCGCCGCCGAAATCAATATAGTTGTTCTTTGCCGTACAGCCGTCGACGACAAGACTCTCCATACCCGTTGCGGTGTAGTTCTTTCCGCCGCAGAATCTGCCCTGATGCTCGAAAAATATACCGAATTTTTTGTTGCCCTCGGCATAGCAATTCTTTATTATCAACGTTTCGTTCTCCGAATATCCCGTGCCGATGCCGAATCCCGAAGCACCGACGTTTGCCGTCGTTGCGAGCTTTCCGCAATTATATGCCTCGCAGTCGATGATCGTGCAGTTTATCGGGCAATCCATACCGAATCCGGTGCCGTCGGTGTTTTTGACAGTGACGTTGCGCCAATCACAGTCCTTGTAAAGATTTATCATAAATCCTTTGCCCGCAGAGGTGTAATAGTCTGCATTTGCAAGCGCGCCGTCGATAACAAAATCGTAAAAATCGGCGTTTACAAGATATTTCGGGTTGGTAAATCCGCTGTCGGCATATTCGTTGAAATAAAACATATCCAATCCGCCGCTCGACCTGCCGACAGGCTGAAGCACGGTTGCGTCGCCCGCTCCGATTATAGTAACGTTGTCCTTGGGCATACAAACGTATTCCTCGTTGCCGCGTTTATTGCTGCCCTGCGACGAAAAATAATAAGTGCCTGCGGGGATGTAAAGCGTTCCGCCGCCGTTTTCGCTTGCTTCGTCAACCGCTTTTTGCAGCAACGCGGTGTTGGCGGCCATAACGCTCGCTTCCTTTGAATCGGCGGTGAGCTGTATAGTGATCTGTTCGTTCGGGTCGTTGCTTTCCTCGGGAAGCGAGGAATCCCCCTCGGGAATAGACGATTCCCCCTCGGGCACCGAAGGTTCGGACTCGGGTGCCGACGATTCGCTTTCCTCGGGCAAAAGCTGAATATCGCCCACTATTACAAAGGTTTCAAAATAATGTCTGCGAATCAAAATGTAGTCGTATGCATCAACCTCTTTGTCAATATTGATGTCGGCGCGCAGATATGCGTTGCCGTCGAGCTTCAACGTTTCGAAATGATGCCGCTTTACAAGGATATAGTCGTATACATTGATAACAAAATTGCCGTCAACGTCGCCGAGCTTCGTCGATTCTGAAGCCGTGTCCGCAAAGGCGAGAGTAACGGGAACGATCAGGAAAAGCGCCAAAGCCAATATAAACAGTCTTTTCATTATTATCCTCTCATTTCATAATTTCGGTATAATCCATTATATAATCAACGCTGTGCTCCCTGATTATATCCGCGTTTTCGGCGTTGATGATATCATAAACTCCGACTACGTCAAACCCGAGCTCGTTTGCGGCAAGCACTGCGTGTTTGTGGTCCTCGAAAACGATACATTCTTCTTTTGAAAATCCCAATTTTTCTGCGGCGCGCTCGTAAATAATACCCGACTGACGCTTGGAAGCGCCGACGTCCTCGCTGTCGAGGTAAAAAGCAAAAAGAGTGCTGAATTCGGGGTGGCGGTCGAAAAATCCCTTGGACATCCACTTCGGTGTGTCGGTTGCGATACAGATCGGAACACCGTTGTCTTTGAGATATTTCAAAAATTCATAGGAGGTCGGCTTGGGCTCGATAACGGTGTTGTATTTTTCTACCATATAATCGCGGAAGGAGGGGAATTTTTCAAGCTCTTCGGCATTCGGTGTTGCCCAATAACGCATCGAATCGATAAGCGTGCCGTCCATATCGAAAATAAATGCTTTTTTGTTCTTGAAATATTCTTTTTCGGGGTTGAGCAGATCGTATATTTCCATTTTTGTCCTCAAAACGTTTTTGTTGTACATATACTATCATATATGTGCAAAATATTCAATAATCATACGCAAAAAATGCATTAAAAAAGCGAAATAACGCTTGCAATCATAATTATGGGGTGGTATAATATTAGGAACTAATTTTCGGAGGTTTATCTGCTATGGCAATAAAAGAGACCTTAACAAGAATTTACGACATCTATTCCGACCCCGAATCCTTCGGCGGAAAGACTGTTCGCATCGGCGGCTGGATCAAAACCATCCGTTCCTCGAACGCATTCGGATTTATCGAGCTTAACGACGGCACCTGCTTTAAAAACATTCAGGTCGTTTTCGAAAGCGACATTATAGACAACTACAAGGAAATTGCAAAGCTCAATATCCCCGCGTCGATTATCGCGGAGGGTATTGTCGAGCTCACCCCCGGCGCAAAGCAGCCGTTTGAGCTCAAGGCAAGAGTTATCGAGATAACCGGCGAATCCACCCCCGATTATCCCATTCAGCCCAAGCGCCATTCTTTTGAATTTTTGCGCTCGGTTGCACATCTCCGCCCCCGTGCAAACACCTTCAACGCGGTATTTCGCGTGCGTTCGGTTGCCGCGCAGGGAATACATCGCTTCTTTGCCGATAAGGGCTTCGTATACGTAAACACCCCCATCATCACCGCGAGTGACTGCGAGGGCGCGGGCGAAATGTTCCGCGTTACCACTCTCGATATGGAAAATCTCCCCCGCGATGACAAGGGCAACGTTGACTACTCCAAGGACTTCTTCGGTAAGTCCGCAAACCTCACCGTTTCGGGTCAGCTCGAGGCAGAATGCTTCGCGCTTGCATACGGCAACGTATATACCTTCGGCCCGACCTTCCGCGCCGAAAACTCCAATACTCCTCGCCACGCGGCAGAATTCTGGATGATCGAGCCCGAAATCGCGTTTGCCGATCTCGACGACTATATGACCTTGGCAGAGGAAATGACAAAGTACGTTATCAAATACGTGCTCGAAAGATGCCCTGCCGAAATGGAATTCTTTAATAAATTCATCGACAAGGGCTTGCTCGAAAGACTCAATGCACTTGTCAACAGTGACTTTGTACGAGTAAGCTATACCGAAGCGGTCGAGATACTCAAAAAGAGCGGTCAGCAGTTTGACTATCCTGTCGAATGGGGCTGTGATCTTCAGACCGAGCACGAGCGATATCTTACCGAAACCGTATTCGGCAAGCCTGTTTTTGTTACCGACTATCCGAAGGAGATCAAAGCGTTTTATATGCGCCTGAACGACGACGGCAAGACCGTTGCCGCGGCAGATATGCTTGTTCCCGGTGTCGGCGAGCTTATCGGCGGTTCGCAGAGAGAAGAACGACTCGATATTCTCGAAGCACGTCTTGCAGAGCTCGGACTCAACAAAGAGGATTATTGGTGGTATCTTGATCTTCGCCGTTACGGCGGCGTTAAGCACGCGGGCTACGGCTTGGGCTTTGAGCGCTTGATCATGTATATCACGGGCATAACCAACATTCGTGACGTTGAGCCCTTCCACAGAACAACGGGCAGCGCAGAGTTTTAATATTGAAAAGTTTTGAAGGGTCAAGGGGAGCTTTTCCAAAAGTTCCCCTTGGTTTAAGGTGACTCCAATGAACAGAATTGAACTTCAGCAAAAATATGATGAATACAAGGCAAAGGGCTTAAAGCTCGATATGTCTCGAGGCAAGCCCTCGCCCGAGCAGGTTTCGACAATGGAACGACTCCTCACCGCTGTTAAGACCAATGAGGAATGCTTCTCCGAAACCGGCAGTGACTGCCGTAACTACGGCGGCTTGGACGGCATAAACGAAATGAAGCGCTTGCTCGGTGAAATGCTCGGCGTAACCTCCGATCATATCATCGTCGGCGGCAACTCGAGTCTTAACCTTATGTACGATACCGTCGCACGCTCGATGCTTCATCCCGTAGAGGACGGCTGCAAGCCTTGGTCGAAGTACGATCAGATCACATTTCTTTGTCCCGTACCCGGATATGACAGACACTTTGCAATCTGTGAATTCTTCGGCATCAAGATGGTGAATATTCCTCTCTCCGAGGAAGGTCCCGATATGGATTTGGTCGAATCGCTCGTTGCAAACGACGAAACGATAAAGGGTATGTGGTGCGTTCCCAAGTATTCCAATCCCTCGGGCTTTACCTATTCGAAGGAAACAGTGCGCCGTATTGCGTCGCTTCGTCCCGCGGCAAAGGATTTCCGTGTATTCTGGGATAATGCATACGTGCTTCACGATCTTACCGATACTCCCGATGAATTACCCGAAATATTCAGCGAAGCCGAAAAGTACGGCAACGAGGATATGTTCTTCGAGTTCGCGTCGACCTCGAAAATCACCTTCCCCGGCTCGGGTATCTCCTGTATCGCGGCAAGCCCCCCGCAACATAAAGCGTATCCTAAACGCATTAAAGATCCAGACTATCGGTCACGACAAGCTCAACCAGCTCCGTCATTCGCGCGTTTTCAAGTGCTATGACGATATCGTTGCACAGATGAAGGTTCATATGAACATAATCCGTCCGAAGTTCCAGATCATCTATGAAGCGTTCGAGAACGGATTTGAGGGCTACGACGACGTTACCTGGACTATTCCCAACGGCGGTTATTTCTTCTGCCTCTCGCTTCCCAACGGTACTGCAAAACGCACCGTTGAGCTTTGTAAGGAGGCGGGTTTGGTGGTAACTCCCGCAGGTGCGATGTTCCCCTACGGTATCGACCCCGACGACAGCAAGCTAAGAATCGCACCTACCTTCCCCTCGTGTGATGAGCTTGAAATCGCAGCAGACCTTCTTACCGTCTGTGCAAGACTTGCTATCGCGGAAAAATACGGCGACAGATAAAGCAAAAAAATAAAGGCTCGGTTAAACCGAGCCTTTTTCTTTTGCGTTATTAATTATAAAACCACATCGGGTCGACAAAAACTCCGTCGATGCTGATTGCATAGTGCAAAACGGTTTTGCCGTTGGTAAATCCGCTCGTTCCCGCCTTGCCGAGAATTTCACCGTCGTTCAAGGTATATCCGACCTGAACGATCAATTCTTCGAGGTGGTAATAATAGCTGTAAATGCCATAGCCGTGATAAACGATAACGGTGTTGCCCGTGGGGGCGAGATTGCCGCTGAATACGACCTTGCCCGACTGTGCCGAGCGCACCGAGGTGCCTGCATCGAGCTCATAAACGACACCCTCACATATACGCTCGCCCGAATCGCCGTCGGCACTCGTTGTGCCGAGATTTATCGTTTGACCGAACGTAAATACAGGTACTTTGTCGCCGACGGGGCGGTTAAGCTTGCCGGTCTCGAAATTAAAGTGGTTTTCTTCGGGGCGCGATGAAGTTGCCGCCGCTATCGTATCCCGGAATTCCTGCATTTTCGCGGTGGAAAGCATTTCCTCGTATTGCTCGGTAGTAACGTCGATAGGAATCCAGGCGGTGCTTTCGCGGTCGTTTACCTTGATTGTTTCGTTTATGCTTCCGACACCCGTAATGATCTCGAGTGTGTATTCGCCGGATTTGTTTGCAAGTCCGATCGGAAGCAGTGCGACACCCTTGCTCTTGTCGGTCATACCGAATTTGAGTGAGGCGGTGTTGAGGGCGGTCTTCAACGAAAATTCCTCGCTTTCGTTGAGGTGTGTCGCGTTGAGCACGAGCACGTCGCCCGCGGTAAGCTCGTTTGCCGAAAGGGTTATAGTTGCGGGAATATCATAGATTATTTTGAACTTGTATTTCGCGTTGCCCGATGCCTGCGCGCCGTTCATTCCGCTCCAATTCACCGAAAACGAAACGTCGAGCACGGTATCGAACGAAAGGTCGAGCTGGGAAATATCCTTTATCGAATATTCGCTTCCGTTGTCGGCGATATAGGAGATATCGGTCATTTCATAGGGGCGCACTTCGCCGTCGGGCGTGAATTTCAAATAGTTATCGAGCCCTTTTAATATAACAAACGTCTCGCTGCCGTCGGACAACGCTTCGGGGGTGTAGGAATATTTGTTTCCGTCGGTCTTGTAATATTCCCAACTGCAGTCGATAGGCGCAACGTTATATTCGTTTTCACCGCTGACAACCGAAAGGGTGGGGAGGAAATAGGAGGAATATAAATAATCGAACTCGCTTCTGAGCAAAAGCTTTTTCGCGGTTTCGGTCTCAAGCACGAAAAGGTCGCCCTCGGGGTCGATAAGCAGACAGCCCGAAAGATTCAGCGAGGGGTAGAGCTTGTATTCGAGAGGATCGTCACCGGGGTGCAAAGTTATGTAAACCGGATCTTCGCCCGAAACGTCACGCATTGCCGAGCTTATCGGCAGAGCGTTTTTCAGCATAGAAACGAAAAAGCTTACCTCGCTTTCGGATTCAAAGGAAACAGAATCTGCGCTCGGGGTGCTCAGCGTAACCTTGTTTACGCTGTCAAGCGAAGAATAATATATCGTAAAGCAAAATATAACCGCAAGCGGCAGACACAAAAATGCAATCAAAATGCCGTTGCCTCTGTTTTTTCTTTTGCTGTTTGCCATAAAGCTCCTCCGGATCCTGTATTCTACACTATTTTATATTATCCAACGAATTATGTCAATAGTTTTTCTTGCGATAAAATCGGCAGATTAAGGGAATAAATAATAAAAAAGACAAGGGAGAAATCTATGAAAAGCGATTTGGACGGATTTGTCGCCGAGGTGTCGGAGAAATTAAAGGATTGCGACGATTTTGTGTGCTATATCGGCAATCGCAGTGAGGGGAGATTCGCCCTTATGTTTATAAAGGGTATTACCTCGCGCGATTATATTTCGGAGCGTCTTTTGAGACCGCTTCAAAAATGTAATGAAATCGAATTCGGGCGCGGGCTCGTATCTTTGCTCGAATGCCCCAATATTACCGATATAAAAAATCCCGCAGAGGCGGCAAGCGGTGCGGTGAGGGGAGAGGTTATCGTTGCGATCGAAAACCAAAGCGGTGCTTCGTTTGTGCTTGCAAATGCAGAGACCACCCACGGCAGAAGTGTCGAGGAGCCGTCGAGCGACGTTACCGTGCGCGGACCGAAGGCGGGATTTGTCGAGGACGCCGAAACGAATATGACGTTGATTCGGAAATATATCCGCACGAGCGATTTGAAATTCAAGCGCTTTACTGTCGGCAGTGTTTCGCAAACCAAGGTGATAATGGCGTACGTTTCGGGCAGGGCAGACGAAAGACTTGTCGGCTCGCTTGGCAAAAGGATAGATTCGCTCGATGCATCGGTGATAACCGACAGCGCGAATATTTCGATGCTTTTGGAGGGGCGATCAAACAATCTTTTGCCGACCTGCGGAAGCACCGAAAAGGTCGATAAGGCGGCGAGCAAGCTTATGGCGGGCAGAATCGCGATAATCGTCGACGGAAGCCCGTTTGTGCTGACTCTGCCTTATGTTTTTGCCGAAAGTCTGCAATCCTCCGAGGATTATTTGCATACACCGTTTTATGCGACCTTTATAAGAATTCTTCGGCTCGTCGCGTTTATAACGGCGATATTTGCTCCCGCCGTGCTTTGCACCGTGGTCAACCGCAATCCGTCGGCGATGCCTGAAGAGCTTTACGGGCTTATTTCCGAATCGCGCAAGGATATCCCGATATCGTTTTTTTGGGAGATAATCGGGATTCTGACCCTTTTTGAATTACTGCGCGAGGTGGGTGTGCGTATGCCTCGCACCGTCGGCGATGCGGTCGGGCTTGTCGGCTCGATAGTTTTGGGTAACACTGCGGTCGAGGCGGGTATCGTTTCGTCGGTCGGAGTGATAATCGTTGCGCTTGCGGCAGTGTGCGCCTTTATTTCGCCCGCGTATATGTACGTTATCGTTCTGACGAGGCTGTTTACACTTGTTGCAAGCGAGCTTTTCGGGATATACGGACTTGTCCTTTCGGCAGTGCTTTTCTTTCTGTCGCTTTGCTTTAAAAGGAGCTTCGGCGTGCATTATATGTATCCGCTCGTACCGTTCGATAAAAAGGGAATGCGCGATTTTATCTTTTGTTGGCCGAAAAGGGCACTCGGCAGACGTGAGAAGCTGAATAAGGAATAATGTCTTTTCGCATATTGAGGATCGCCGCCGAATAGAATATTTTCGGTGATTAATATGCTTTTTACAAAAAACAAAAAGACCGAGATACTCGAGGGAATAATAAAGGAAGAATTGAGCGACGGGCAGGGGAATCTGCTCTTGAAGCTCAATCTGAAATATCCCGATATCAAATGCCGAAAAAACGATCCGCTTGCGGTTTTCGCCGCTCCCTTTTATAAAAAGCTTGCACTCGGACTCGCCGAGCACGCAAGGGGAGAGCTTTTTAAATCCGCAAGTGAGGCTTTTTCGCTCGATCCGGCATCGTTTTTGCCTTATTCGGCGGTGATGAGATATGACATCGTAAACGAGGACAGTAATATTCTTTCGGTTGCTTTGGATATTTCGATTTCCGACGGGCAGGGCAGGATACGCAGGGAAAGGAAAACGCAGGTTTGGGAGCGCGAATTCGGCACAAAATGCAAAATTTCCTATTTTATGCCCGAAAAGGAGCTGAAATCAAAGCTTCTTGAAAAATATCCCGAGCTCGACATAAAGCATATCGACAGAGAGCAGTTTTCGTATAAAAACGGCGATATCGTTTTTTATTCCCGCGAGAATGAGCGCGAAAAGGAATATTCGGTTTCGATAATCGAAAAAAATTCGATTAAAGAACACGAATAGACTTTACTTTTTGAATCTGTTTTGATAAAATAAAAGCACAGTAATTTGTAATTAACGCAAAGGAGCTTTTTGAAATGAAACAGATTCGTATTGCGATACTAGGTCAAGGCAGAAGCGGCAGAGATATTCACGGCTTGCATCTTAAAAAGGACACCGAACGCTTCAAGGTCGTTGCGGTCGTCGACCAAATGGAGATTCGCCGTGAGCGCGCCGCAGAGGAATACGGCTGTGACGTATATGCCGATTACAAGGAAATCCTCAACCGCGATGATATCGACCTTGTCGTAAACTCGCTTCCCAGCAATTTCCACTATTCTGTAACCAAGGATCTTTTGGAGCACGGCTTCAACGTTCTTTGCGAAAAGCCCTTTGTGCCCACCGTTGAGGAATACGATATCCTCGTTTCCATCGCCGAGGAAAAGGGATTGAAGCTCTTGGTATTCCAGCAAAGCAGATTCGCAAACTATTTCTTAAAGGTAAAAGAGGTTATCGCCTCGGGCGTTTTGGGCAGAATCGTTCACGTTGGCATTCAGTTCAACGGCTTTGCAAGACGTTGGGACTGGCAGTGCTGTCTTGATCTCAACGGCGGCAATCTGGCAAATACCGGTCCTCATCCGCTCGATCAGGCACTTAATATTCTCGATTATTACGACGGTATGCCCCAAGTATTCTGCCATATGGACCGTTGCAACACCTTCGGCGACGCCGAGGATTATTGCAAGCTTATCCTCAAAGCACCCGACAGACCGATTATCGATCTCGATATTTCCTCCTGCGACGCTTACCCCGCATATACCTATAAGGTAGAGGGCACACGCGGTACGCTGAAGGGCAATATGGCGCATATTGATTGGAAGTATTTCAAGGAAGAGGAAGCACCCGAGCAGCACCTTATCCGTGAATCACTCACTATGGGCGAGGAAAAGCTTCCCGCATATTGCTCCGAATCGCTCAAATGGTACGAGGAGGCTTGGGACGGCGATCCTCAGGCACCCTTTATCGCGGCTGTTCAAACCTATTACGACCAGATCTATTCGCTCTTCACCGAGGGCAGAGAGCACGATATCAAGCTTTATCAGGTCCGCCAACAGCTCGCAATTATCCGTGAAGCACATAGACAGAATTTCTAAATCACATAAAAAAGAGGTTGCAAATCGCAACCTCTTTTTCGTTCACTCGAGTGTTTCTACTTCTTCCTGAAATACATTGTATTCAAAGCTTGTTACAAAGGAATCGCCGCCCGTAAGCTCTCTTAATTCCTCGCGGTCGATAAGCGTTGCGCTTCCGTCTTCGGAGATAAGGAAATAGGTGTTGTCGTTACAGTACCAGTTTCTGTCGTCTATGATTTTCCAGCCGATACGGGCAACCGAATATATTTTTCCGCCGTATTTAATATATTTGCCGGCAATCATAGCCTTGCTTACAGTAAGCTTATCGGTAATATCGGTATGCATAGGCGATAGAGAATCAATATCGGTATTTTCAAAGAAGTGCGCAATATTGGGTAGCTTTTCGATTTCCTCCTCGGTAAACCGTTCGCCGTAATAGGTTGCATTATTATCCTTTTCGGATATGCGTATCATTTCGTTCGTTGCAAATCCGTAAATATAGCGTTCAAAGAATATTGCCGAGCCGTTTTGTACGTATGCCTCCTGTGAATAGATTCCGTTTTCAAACGGCTTGCAGTGTGCCAAAACCGCTTTTGCATCGTCGAATGCAAATATTTTGGAATACAAAACACGGTCAAGTGGCATATGGTACATATCGCTCAAGTAATTCAGAACGTTTTGCTTTGCCTGCTCCAACGTGTCACCGCTCATAACAAGGAAATTGCAGTGATCGTCAAAAAATTCGATCAGATATTTTTCTTCGTAAAAGTAATTTTTCCAGCCATTTTCACGCCACAGCGAAATATCCAACACCCCGTCGGTAAACGGAACAAAGCAGAAGTCGGCATACCCCGGTACCGTTTCAAACATCATCGAAAAAGCCTCTGCGCGTTTTTGCGTTTCGTTTGCAAGAACGTAATTTTCAAAACCCTTTTGCTTGAAGGCAAAAAGTATTTGATCGTAATTCAAAAGCGCGTTTACGTCTAAATAGCTCGGAACGGTAAGAAATATTTCGTTCGGTAGATTTTGTCCGTAAACCGATTCGGTTATCTCCATTACTATAACACGGTATCTCAGCTCTGCCGTACTCGCACCCAATCGTGCGTAGGTATCCGGTAATATCTGCTGTACCTTGCCGACTGCCGTCATGCCCATACCGAACAGTACGTAAGGCGGTGCTTGTTCTTCCGTCAGTCCCGAACCGCCCTGTGTTGCGCCCGCAAGCACCGGATTAAGCCATAACGGCTCGTTGCTCATCGTGTAGTTTAATTCGGAAGGCGGTGTCGGAATGGAGGTTTCTCCGCCCGAAATGTCGCCCTGCGAGCTTTCGTCGGGCTGTGAATACTCGCTGTTTTGTGAATTATCGCCGCCCTGCGAGGTTATATCGGTAATCTCGCTTTGCTCGGGATTTGAAACAAGTCCGGATACGTCGCCCGATGCGACAGACGAGTTTTCGGCTTCGGGCTTACTGCTCTCGAAGCTTGAGCTTGAGCTTGTTATATCGCTGTAAAATGGGATTTCGGGCTCATCGCCGATGCTTAATACCGCTATAACCGAGCCGACGATAATACAAAAGCAAGCTGCGATCGATAAGGCTTTCAAAACACGTCGGTTCTTCCTTTGCGGAACAAGCGTTTTTTCTATTTTGTCATATTTGTCGAGCAATTCTTCATCTATTTGCCCGACTGCGTTCAAGAATTTATTCATATATCAATACCCTCGCTTTCAAACCTTTGCCGCAGTTCCTTTTTAATTTCTGCGACTGTCTTGTTCACAGAGGATTCGCTGCAATTCAGCTTTTGCGCAATATCGGAAATAGATATTGCAAAGAAATAGCGGCTGATAAAAATATATAGCTTTTTGTCGTTCGCTTCGCGGAGATATCTATTTACAGTTTCGGTTATCGCTTTGGATTCAAGCTCGGTTTCGGGCGTGCTGTTGCTTGAAACAAATCCCTCCAATTCGTCGAATGAAAGCGTTTTGTTATTGGAAGAACGCTTTTTTCGGCTTTCCGAGCGACATTTGTCAAACGCGATGTTTCGCGTTATCTTTGCCAAAAATGCGCGGAATATCTTGGGACGTGTCGGGGGAATGGCGTTCCATACCTTCAAATAGGTGTCATTTATGCATTCCTCACTGTCGGCTTCGTTCAAGAGAATATTGTTTGCCGTTTTGAAAAGATAATCACGGTATTTACGCTCGGTTTCGGCGATCGCCTTTTCGTTGCGTGCGAAATACAGCTCGATTATGGCTTCATCAGACAGCAAAGCGTTTTCTTGTGTTCGGCTCATATATACCTCCTTCAAAGCGGATTCGCAAAGAGCTCTTCACCCATAAAGACGTCAAAATTCAAAAATACTGTAATCTTTTTTGATATTTTATCATATTTCCGCGCTGTTTTAAACCCGTTTGGCGATATCTGCATAAAATAATACAGAACCGACAAACATATAAACAGTAATTCGGGAGTGATATTATGGAATTTTTTGCCGCCGCAAATACGAGAAACGGCTTTGAATCTATTTTTGACGAATGCTTCGGCGGTCTTGACCGCATATACATTTTAAAGGGCTCGAGCGGTTGCGGAAAATCAACTCTTATGCGCCGTGTGGCATCGCGTGCGGCGGAAAAGGGAATGGAGGTCGACATCATACGCTGCTCTGCCGACAGTGAATCGTTGGACGGTGTTATTATAAAGGATATAAATGCCGCGATTGCCGACGGCACCTCGCCGCATATTATGGACGTCAAATACCCTTGCGTGCGCGAATCGATCATTAATCTCGGGCAGTTTTGGGACGAAAAGAAGCTTTTGCCGCACCGCGAGGAAATAATATCGCTTACCGACAGAAAAAGCCAAAAATATGCCGATGCATACCGCTCGCTGAGCGCGCTCGGAACGGTAAACGATTTGAAAAGAGGGTTGATATTACCCGCTATCGACAGAGAACGGCTCGATAAATGTATTTTCTCGTTCGCCGACAGGCATAATTGCGAAAAGGGAAGAAAAAGGACCATATTCACATCGGCAAACACTGCCGACGGAAAAAAGATATTGCCCTGCTTTGAGGACATAAATACTCTTTACCGCGTTTGCGGTTGCGGCGGAGAGGAATATATGCGCTCGCTTGTCAGACTGCTCGATGAGCGCGGTTGCGGGTTTATTGCCTCCTGTTCGCCGACAGACAGTGCCTTTTACGATGCGGTGTTTCTTGAAGAAGACAAAACTCTCGTCACGACACTCGCAATTCCGCCCTGCCGTTCTTATAAGAACGAGCGCAATATCAACACCCGCCGATTTACCGACGTATCAAAGCTTGCCGAATGCAAGGCGAGAATGAAAACGCTCACGAATCTCGCGATTGCGCTCGAAGAAGATGCTTTTCAATCACTGAAAGAGGCAAAGATTCTTCATTCCGAGCTCGAATCGGTCTATATCCCCGCGATGAATTTTGATTTGCTCGATGAATATACCGAGTGTTTTATCAAAAGCTTGCTTTCGGTATAAAACAATAAAAATAAACATATATATCAAACGAGAAAGGGATTGATATATATGGACAACAGAACGATAAATCCGCGAGCTTCATCGGGCGGATTGCTTGTTTCGCTTTTGATCGGCGGCGGTGCGGGCTTGCTCGGTATGCTGCTGCTTGCACTCTTGCTGCCGTTGGCGGCACTCAGGTTTGACGATCCGAATAAATACGTCGTTCCGCTCGTTTGTATTTGCGCGTTTGCGGGCGGCGGTATCGGGGCTTTCGTTTCGACTTACAGAGAGCGGGACAGATATATCGCAGTGGGCTTGCTTACCGGATTGTGTATGGTGGCGCCGATGCTGTTGATATCGCTTATATTGCCGGGCGGGATAAATCTGCTGAATTGCGTCGCAGTGGCGGCCTCTGCGCTTTCGGCTTCGCTCTTGTCCGCGCTCGTGTCGTCAAAGCGCGCGGGCAACGGCAAGCGCAATATGAAAAAGATTATGAAGCGCCGTTAGTACTTGATTTTTTTGCGGTTTCGTGTTATCATATATGTAACAAACAAAAGGAAGGAAGTGCGAAATGGGGCTTAAGGAATCGGGCGAAATGTACCTCGAAGCGATATATCTGCTGTCCAAGGATCTGCCCTTGGTTCGCGCGGTGGATATTTGCGAGCACCGCGGTGTTTCAAAGCCGAGCGTTTCTCGCGCTTTGGGAATTTTGAAAAACGGCGGCTACGTGGACGTGGGCGAGGACGGCGGACTTTCGCTTACCGAAGTCGGTCTATCGGTTGCCAAAAAAATGTATGAGCGCCACACCGTTCTTACCGAATATTTCGTTTCGCTCGGTGTCAGCGAAGCGGTCGCCTCCGAGGACGCCTGCAAGATCGAGCACGTTCTGAGCGACGAAACCTTTGAAGCGATCAAAAAAAATAAAAAATAACAAATTACAAAAAATCAAACGTACCGAAGCTTTCAAAGCCTCGGTACATTTTTTTACCTCGCATATAAAAAACGCAACTGCATAAATTAAAGTCGGTGAAAAACAAAATCAAGGACAGGTTGCAAAATGGAAAAATTCAAAAACAAAAATCGGCTGCTTGCGCTCGCCGCCGCGTTCTTGCTTGTGATATCGCTTCCGATAACAGCCGCGGCGGAGGGCTCGGAGGAAATCGAGCTGATTCCCGGCGGTATGGCTTTCGGAATAAAATTTCACGTCAAGGGCGCGATCGTTTTGGGGACAACGGGTGTCGAAACCGAAACCGGTATGGCTTCTCCTGCCAAGGACGCCGGCTTGATGGCGGGTGACGTTATAATCCGTGCAGGCGGAAGCGAATTTGATTCGGCAGAAGCGCTTACCGATATGATATCGGGAAGCGGCGGCAATCCGATAAGCATCGCGTTTGTCCGCGGGGGTGAGGAGCACACCGTTAATTGCACCCCTGCGCGCGATATCGCAAACGGCTGCTACCGAATCGGTGTGATGGTGCGCGATTCAACGGCAGGAATCGGCACCGTTACCTTTATCGACCCGCAAACCAACGATTTCGGCGGTCTTGGGCACGGCATTTATGAGAGCGATACGGGAGTGCTATTGCCATTGAAAAGGGCAGACGTTGTAGACGTTACTATTGAAAGCGTGGAAAAAAGCGTGAGAAACGACCCCGGTGAGCTGAAGGGGATCTTCGGGCGTGCGTCGATCGGTTATCTTTGGGATAATTGCGAAACGGGTGTGTTCGGCAGACTTTCCGAAATCCCCGATACGTCGTTCGAGCCGATGCCGATAGCCAAGCGAAACGATATAAGTGAGGGCGCGGCTACAATTCTGACAACGCTTTCCGAAGGAGGAATCGCCGAATACGATATCGAGATCATTCAGATATATGCCGCATCGGGCAGTACAAAGAACTTTTTGATACGTGTTTGCGATAATGAGCTTATCGAAAAAACGGGCGGGATAGTGCAGGGAATGTCGGGCTCGCCGATCATTCAGAACGGCAAGCTCGTCGGCGCGGTCACCCACGTGCTTATCAACGATCCAATCTGCGGATACGGCATCTTTATCGAGAATATGCTCGACAGCGCGTTTGACGTCGGTGTGGAATATACGAGCACTCTTATAGCGGCATAATATTGCAAAAGAAAAACGATATTGCTCAAATCGGGCAATATCGTTTTGTCGTTTAATGGTTGATTCTGAAATAGTCCAAATACTTTTTGAATTTATCCTGCGCAGAAAGGCAGGTGTCGGTAAGATATCCCCTTTCATTGTTCCATTCCTTTAAACCGCGATAATAGAACATTTTTATATCGTCCTCGATGATGAAAGGAACAATATTATGCTTCAAGCATTCCTTGAACATAATTAATCTTCCTACACGTCCGTTTCCGTCTTGAAACGGGTGAATGCGCTCGAACTGTACGTGAAAATCGATTATATCTTCAAGTGTTATGACAGTTTTTTCGTTATACACTTTAAGGAGCTTCTTTATTTCGTCGGAAACGTTTTCGGGGAGAGTTGTTTCGTTCCCGCCGACTTCATTGGGGATTTTTTTATAATTGCCGACCGAGAACCATTCCTTTTTAGAATCGGAGGTTCCGGTTTTGAGTATCAAATGTAATTTTTTTATGAGCTTTTCGGAAAGGGTGGCAGTTGCATTATCAATGATTTCATCTATACAACGGAAATGATTGTTAGTTTCGATGATATCATCAACACGTACACTTTCATCTGTAATTCCTATAGTGTTTGTTTCGAATATATAGCGGGTCTGATCGTGTGTTAAGCGACTGCCCTCGATATGATTTGAATTATAAGTCAATTCGATTTGAATCTTGTGGTAGATTCCGCCTTTTGCCCGACGAACCTTTTCGTCTTTCAATACATAAAGCAAGGTTTTGCGGTCGTTGGTACGTTTATTTATCCTTTCGGGTTTTTCTGCAAATTCCGGGATATTCCAGGTTTTGCCGGTAAGAAACGCTCCGTCGACACGTCCCTCGGCGCAATAATTGCGGACGCTTCGTTCAGAGAGCTTCCATATTTTTGCCATTTCTGCAACAGACAGATATTTCATCATATCACCTCTGCTTGTATTATATCAGATTATCGGCAAAAAGTCAACCAAACAATCACAAAGCAGTGAACAAAATTGCCGATAACGGCAAAATATGAAAAAACAACTCCCCGTTGAAAAATATGAAAAATACGGTTGCTTGATTTTCGTAGATGGAAGCAATATAATATTCGTATGTGAAGAATAATAGGGGAATACTTTGGAGGGATTTCAAATGAGTTTTCAGACAGTTTTCAAAGATAACAGAAAAAGACTTGGATATACGCAAGAAGATGTTGCCACATATTTAAACGTAACACCACAAGCAGTTTCAAAATGGGAAACGGGACAAGGAACCCCCGACTTTGCGATGATCGTGCCTATCGCTCGCTTGTTTAATATCTCGACAGATGAGCTTCTGGGGTACGAGGATATGTTCTTGGATTCATCATTGGAAGAAATTTATCGCTCGACAGAACAGACCTTCAGAGAAAAATACAACAAGTGCTTGGAGCTGTTGAAAAACAATCCATTTAATGAAGATATATTGCAAAAAACACTAAGCTTGTCTGCAGAATGGCTTTCTTCGCCTAAAGAAAAAATAGATGAGCAGGAAAAAGAAGAGCTTATCTGTAATGCAAAGGATTTTTCTAAGCGGTTGCAAAAATGTCAATGCGGTTCTGCATATGGCGATGCGATCTGCAAGCTTGCAGATAATTATATCGCTGCGGGTAATTTTGAGCAGGCAAAGGAGGAAATCAACAAATTACCCCGAAGCTGTCGCTATACTCAAAACCGAATGCTCGGTAATCTATTGTTGAGAAAAGGACAATATGAACGAAGTAAAGAGTATTACAAAGAATCGGTTTACGATACGATGGCGTTTTTGCTTTGGGACTTTGAACGTATCGCACAATGCTATGGGAATATGTTGAGTGACAGTTTTAAAAATAACCGTAATATAATAGATGAGATATACGAAATTGAATACACAATTATTCACGCAATGGACGAAACACAGCATGGCTTATTTAAGCATCATCTTTGTAATGCGACTGTTCGGCTTGCACAACGAGCATCTTGGAGAGGTGAACGCGAAAAAGCATTCGGATATTTAGACGAGTTTATAACAAACGCGCGCGAGTTGATAATAGGAAGTGATACCGATAACACAGAAAACTCACCGGTGCTGCCGAAAGATTCACATACGGCAAAATCGCTTGATAAGAGATCGGTTATTTACCGTTTGTCGTGGCATGCCTTTGATTCGATCAGAAACGATCAACGATTCCGTAATTATCTTGAAGAAGTGAATTCCTGGGTCTAAGTGAAATTATTTATCATATAACGTCTTTCTTTTAAAAGGAAAGGCGTTTTTGTTCTGATGTTGTTATATTTGAGTTTCAATCGGTAAACTTAGGCGGCGCACGGTTGCGAGATAATGCAAAAATATACAAAATATCGACAAATTAGTGCATAAACAGACAAATGGGTGAATAATATGACAAATTACAAAATTCGACAAAATACGACAAATTTCGCATCGAAATGCGTCGAAAATCTGCGGTTTCGGTACGGAAAAGATGTATAAAAGTCGAAAACAGTATTACGAAAGTTCATAAACGCTCGGTTTTTTTGGCGCAAATCTATTGCTTAGGCGAGTGATTTTGTGTTAAAATACAGTCAATGAAAATAAATATACAAGGAGTAACAAAATTATGGAAAAACCGAGGGTATTAATTGCCGACTCGAACAGCGAGTTCAGAAGTCTTTGTGTTCAAAGCCTGAGAAGGCAGGATATAGAGGTAGTTGCCGAAGCATCTGACGGTCAGGAGGCGTTTGCGAAAATGGTCCGTACCAAGCCGAACGTCGTTATTTCCGATCTTTATCTCGGGAAAATGGACGGTGTCGGACTGTTGCGGAACGCAAAAAAGCAAATGGGCGACGATTTTCCCGCGTTTGTTATGCTTGCATCGTTCACAAGCCAGAATCTTTTCGAGGAATGCTGTGAGGCGGGCGCGGCGTACTGTATGCTCAAGCCGCTCGATTTCAACACTCTGGCAGACCGTATCAAAAGGCTTACCGACAAGACCAGAAGACGCGGAATGGCAAGAGTGCCGAGCAGAGACGAGGCTGATCTGGAGGCGCAGGTGACGAAAATCATACATCAGATCGGTGTTCCCGCACACATAAAGGGCTATCAGTATCTGCGCACCGCGATTATTATGGCAATAAAGGACAACGACGTTATCAATTCGGTCACAAAGATTCTTTATCCCTCGGTGGCAAAGCAGTATTCCACCACAAGCTCGAGAGTTGAACGAGCTATCCGCCACGCGATAGAGGTCGCTTGGGACAGAGGCGATCTCGACGTGCTCAATTCCTTTTTCGGATATACCGTTCAGAATTCCCGCGGGAAGCCCACCAATTCGGAATTTATCGCGATGATAGCCGATAACCTGCGGCTCAAAAACAAATCCTACGCGGCGGTTTGATTACATAATATTATATTTTGGAAGAGGCAGGCGCAAGACGTCTGCTTCTTTATTTATCGTTAATTTACCATATGGGGAATATATCCCCTTAATAAATGCGATTATAACCCCCATAATACAAATTGTCAAGAGGGGGTATAATAATTTTATGATAATTTTCGATAAGTTGTGGATTACTATGGAAAAGAAGGGTGTAACAACCTATCAGTTACGCGAAAAATGCGGAATAGACAGCAAAACGGTAAGGCGTTTGAAGGCAAACGACAATATGGAAACCAAAACTATAAACAAGCTTTGCACGATTCTTGAGTGCAGGGTTGAGGATATAATGGAGTTTGTCGAAGATAAGGAATAAATTGTTCAAAAACCCTTGACAACGGCGCGATATTGTGGTACACTCTCATTTGCCGCATGTATGGGGTTTTTAAAGTTGCGTTCCGACGCGCACCTACTAAGCAGCGAGTCTTATGAAAGGAAATGGTGCTTACAAATGTTTGCAATCGTTGAAACAGGCGGAAAGCAGTACAAGGTTAGCGAAGGCGATATCATCTTTGTTGAAAAGCTCGGTATCGAAGAAGGCGAAACCTACACCTTCGAAAAGGTTCTTGCTATCGCCGATGATAACGGTTTCGTTGCAGGTACTCCTACCGTTGCCGCTACCGTTACCGCAAGCGTCGTTAAGAACGGCAAGGGCAAGAAGATTCACGTAATGAAGTACAAGCCCAAGAAGGATTCCAAGAAGCATATCGGTCACAGACAGCCTTACACAAAGCTTCAGATCCTCAGCATCTCGAAATAAGAGATGATCACCGCTTCGTTTGTTAAATCGAAGGGAAAATTTTGTAATTTCCGCATTCACGGTCATTCGGGCTATGCCGAAGAGGGAAGCGATATCGTTTGCGCCGCTGTCAGTGCGATGACGATGCTCACGGTAAACTGCATTACCGATTCGTTTTCTGTTCCTGCCGAGGTTTTCGTTGAGGAAGCCGATGCAGTGATCGAGCTCAAGCTCAAAGCTATGGATGAACGTGCTTGCGCACTTATCGAGGGGTTCTGGCGCGAAATGTCAGCCCTGTCGAACGAGTATCCGGATTTTGTTCGGGTAACCGTGAATTAAATTTTATCGAAAGGAGCTCATATCATGCTCAGATTGTCTATTCAGTTCTTTGCACATAAAAAAGGTGTCGGTTCTACCAAGAACGGTCGTGACAGTGAGTCTAAGCGTCTCGGCGTAAAGAGACAGGACGGTCAGTTCGTTACTGCCGGCAACATTCTTCTCCGTCAGAGAGGCACCAAGATCCATCCCGGCAACAACGTCGGCCGTGGCTCCGATGACACCCTTTTCGCCCTCATCGACGGTAAGGTTAAGTTCGAACCGATGGCAGGCGGAAGAAAGAAAGTCAGCGTATACGCTGTAAACGCAGATTAGTTTATGCATCGAAAAGAGCAGTCGGGATTTGATCCCCGACTACTCTTTTTTGCTTTTTTGACTATATTTCAAGAAGCTGTTGTTGATCCCGCTTCTTGTTTTTTGAAAGAATAGCGTTTTTCAGAAATAAACTATTCCGATTAGCTTGAAAATAAAAAACTCTCTTTAAGGAGGTTTTTAAATGTTTATAGATAAAGTGACGATTTATATAAAGGCGGGTGACGGCGGCAACGGCTGTGTTTCCTTCCGCCGTGAAAAATACGTCGCAAAGGGCGGACCCGACGGCGGCGACGGCGGCAGAGGCGGCAATATCGTTTTTGTTGTCGACGAGGGCGAAAATACGCTTCTCAACTTCAAATACCGCAGAAAATTCGTTGCCTCCAACGGCGGCGACGGTATGCCCAAGCGCTTTTTCGGCAAATCTGCCGAGGATCTGGTGATCCCCGTACCGCGCGGAACGATTTTGCGCGACCCCGACAGCGGACTTGTTATTCACGATATGTCCGACGGCGAGCCTTATATCGCGGCAAAGGGTGGCAAGGGCGGCTGGGGCAATACCCATTTTTCGACCCCGACTCGCCAAGTACCCCGTTTTGCGAAAAGCGGAGCAAAGGGCGCGGAGAAAAATATCACGCTTGAGCTTAAAATGCTTGCGGACGTCGGCTTGGTCGGATTCCCCAACGTCGGTAAATCCACCCTGCTTTCCGAGGTTACCGCCGCAAGACCCAAGATCGCAAACTATCATTTTACAACGCTTGCGCCCAATCTGGGCGTTGTCACGGTTTACGAAAAGTGCTTCGTAATGGCAGATATTCCCGGTCTTATCGAGGGCGCTTCCGACGGCTTGGGGCTCGGTCACGACTTTTTGCGTCATATCGACCGCTGCCGTCTTATACTCCACGTTTTTGATATTTCCGCGAGCGAGCGCGAAAATCCGCTCGAGGACGTTCTTAAAATCAATGCCGAGCTCGAAAAATACAGCCCCGAGCTTGCTTCTCGTCCCCAGATACTTGTTGCAAACAAAATCGACCTCGGATACAGCGAGGAGCATCTTGCGCAGATAAAAGAATATGCTCTTGAAAACGGCTGTGAGCTGTTTCTTATCTCGGGCGGTCTTTCCGAGGGTGTGCCCGAGCTTATGAAGGCTGTCGCGGCAAAGCTTTCGACACTTCCGCCCATGACCTATTACGAGGAAGAATATGTCGAAATGCCGCAGGAAACCGATACGTCGGTTCATGTCGAGGTAGTCGACAACGTCTACGTTGTTACGGGCGAATGGCTTATCAGACTTTGCAACGATATCAACTTCGACGATTACGAATCGCTCCAATTCTTCCAGCGAGTGCTTCGCGATAAGGGTGTTATAAAGGCACTCGAGGACGCAGGCGTTCAGGAGGGCGACACCGTTTCGATTTACGATATCGAATTTGAATTTTATTATTGATTCAATCAAATATACTTTCGATCAGCTTTTCACAGCCCTCGGGCGAATATTTCCAACGGTCGATATGCTCGATTTCGGGGTATTCGTAATCGGGAATCGAGTTTTCACGGTCGGCGCAGTCGATTATCGCAAGCTTGACCTTCATTCTGTCGGGAATTATGTTTTTGATAAAGACCGCCGCGCTCTGACCTACCTGAACGTCGGGTCTTACCTCGGCGAGTCCCGCAAGGTTGGGCGCAAGCTCGACGAAAACACCGTAGTCCTCGATAGAACGGACTATTCCCGCGGCTGTCTGGCCCGATGTGAATTTGGAGGCATTCTCCTCCCACGTGCCCAAAAGCTCGCGGTGGGTGAGCGTTACTCTGCCGAATTCGTCGGCGGTGTTCTTCACAACAGCCTTTATGACCTGCCCGTTGCGGAATCTGTCGCGCGGGTGCGAAATGCGCGATACCGACATACAGTCGATCGGAAGCAGGGAAATTATCCCGCAGCCGATATCGCAAAATGCCCCGAAGGGATCGAGTCTTGTGATACGCGCTTCGATAACGTCTCCGGTGCAAAGCTTTTCGATCTTTTCGCGCATACAGTCACGCTGTGCATCTCGGCGCGAGCAAATTACTGTCGGCTGTGAATCCTCACCGTATTCGATACCGATTATTTTAAAGCAGACCGGCTTGCCGACGCGCGAAATTATTGCGATATCCTTTTCGGGCAATCCCTTTGCGGTGTAGACACATTCGCTGTGAGGGATAATACCCTCGAAATCACCGATTTTTACGTGGAGATGTCGGTCGTGATCGCAAAGATAGCTGATTCCCTCGATTATTGCCCCCGAGTCCATCGCGGCTTCGAGCGCGGCGATGCTTTGAGTGTAATAACGGTTCTTTTCGGTCTTTAAACGCTTTCCTTCGTAGCTGTATTCCTGTTTCATAAAAATCTCTCCTTTAAGTCCTTGTTTGATTATATATATTCGGAGGCAAAACTATGCTTGATAAGCTCTCACAAATCGAAAAAAGATACCTTGAAATAGAAGAATCGCTCTCCTCGCCCGAGGTTATGAATGATATGGAGGGGTATAAAAAATATATGAAGGAGTATAAAAACCTCCTTCCGATAGTCGAAAAATACCGTGAATACAAAGCGGCGGAAAAGGATATTTCCGATGCCGAGGAAATGCTCTCGCTCGAGGACGATCCCGAGCTCCGCGCTCTTGCCGAGGAGCAAAAGAACGAAGCGCGCGAAAAGCTCGAGCCGCTTATGGACGAGCTCCGTATCCTGCTTCTTCCCAAGGACCCCAACGACGACAAGAACGTTATTATCGAAATCCGCGGCGGCGCGGGCGGCGAGGAGGCTTCGCTTTTCGCGGCGGTGCTTTACCGTATGTACAATATGTATGCCGAGTCCTCGGGATTTAAAACCGAGCTTTTGAGTGCAAACGAAACCGAGCTTGGCGGATTTAAGGAAGTTTCCTTTATGGTAGAGGGCGACGGCGCATATTCGCGCTTTAAGTTTGAAAGCGGCGTTCACCGTGTTCAGCGAGTTCCCGAAACCGAAGCGCAGGGAAGAATACAAACCTCGACCGCAACCGTAGCGGTGCTTCCCGAGGTAGAGGATGTCGATTTTGAGCTCAATATGGAGGAGCTCGAGATCACCCGTCACCGTTCGGCAGGCGCAGGCGGTCAGCACGTAAACAAAACCGAATCGGCGGTAAGAATCATTCATATCCCGACGGGTATCACTGTCGACTGCCAGGACGAGCGCTCGCAGATAAAAAACAAGGACAAGGCGCTCAAGATAATGAAGAGCCGTCTTGCCGATATGTATAACCGCGAAAAAGAGCAGGCGGTCGCAAGCGAAAGACGCTCACAGGTCGGAACCGGCGACAGAAGCGAAAGAATCCGTACCTATAACTATCCTCAGGGCAGAATAACCGATCACCGTATCGGTTATACCGTTCACTCGCTCGAAGCATTTTTGAACGGCAAGATGGACGATATGGTCGACGCGCTCATACAAGCCGACCGCGCGGAAAAGCTGAAGGCGGGCTTGGAATAAAATGAAAAAAGAGAGAACTTGGCGGTTTCCCGTTTGTTCTCTCTTTCTGTTTTGTTTATGATAGTCTTGCGAAAATATCAAAGCCCCGAGAAAATAAGGTTGTACAGCTCGGTATTGCGGTTAAGGATGGCATTCACGAGCTCTACGATGTTATCTACCGTATAGTTTTCGCCGATGGTGTTGATAACCAAATTCTCGGCTTCTGCGATAAGATCGCCGTCCAATTCGGTGAAGATCTGAGTATTATGCTCGACGGTGATAATTGCACCGTCTTCGCCGTAGATGCAGTAGGTGTAGGTATCGTCATCGCGCTCGTAGGAGTAAAATTTTTCGCCGTTGGTGTCGTATAGCTCAGTATATGTGTAATAATTGTCTAACACGAAGCTGCTGATCTCGGTTTGAAGAAAAGCTATCTCTCCGTTTTCGTAAATATTAAGCTTTTCAACAATACACTTTTTTCCGTCGATGGTTTCAACGCCTATCTTACCGTCTGCGGCTTTGACTCCGTCAAGAGTGGTGTATTCGATGTCGCCGACAAAATCCTCGTTCTCGTCGTAGTTTCCTTTTCTTTTAGTTATATAGTTACCCTCCGCTTCGAATCCTTCGTGTGAAATAGAAGCGCCGGTTTCGTCATAGCAGGTTTTGCCCGAACGTATAATATTTTCTTCTTTATCGTAATATATAGTTTCTTCCAAAACGATTTTTTTGTTGATGTAGTGCTTGGTGTTTTTTTCAAAAAGAGTTTTATCGTCTCTGAAGGTTTCGTTTGTAACTATATAGTCGTCTTCGCCGTTCAGGTATTCGCGCGTGGTGGTCGTGTCGCCGTGCTGCTCTACTTCGGTCCACTGCTTTTTTTCCTCTTCCGAGGCTTCTGTACTGCTCTCGGAGACGACTGCAGAGCTTTCGGCAACGGTGCTGTCATTTTCGGAAGATGAATCGGTACTCTGCTGTTCGCCACAGGAAACAAGGCAGAAAATAAGAATTAATACTGCCAATGCCTTTAAATATTTCATAGAAACCTCCTCATAGGAAATATGTGATCTGTTTGTAGACACATTTTACCATAAGATCAGTATGTTGTCAACTAAAGCAGGGCGTTCTGTATTCGTCGGACAATCCGATGTTGACATAATTCGAGGTTTGTGGTATCATTATTGTGTATTGCTATGACGAAAGGAGCAATTAATTTGAAACGATCGCGTTATATATCGTTTCTGCTTGCTGTTGTGATGTTGGTTGCGGTGTGCATATTCCCGCTCGGCGCAGCTGCTGCGGTTGATTTATCTAACCATAATCTCACAACGGTGCAAAAATATTTTCTGAGAGTTATCGGCTCGCTTGCACGCGCCGATTATTATGAGACCGACGTTCTGGCATCTGTTACGCTCGCCCAAGCGATATACGAGGGCGGCTGGGGCAGATATTCCTTGCCGGTCGGCGGCTGTAATCTGTTCGGAATAAAGGCTTATAGCTCGTGGAGCGGAATGGTTTACGACCAACAAACCTCGATGCTTTATGAATCTTATGACGATTTCCTTTTTTCTGCGGGTCAAAGCTATCTGAATACATATTCTGCCTGGCGCGCGCACGAAAGCTGGGCGGAAAGCGTTTCGGTTCACAGCGCACTGTTTCTTAACGAATCGAAATATGCCGCGGTTGTCGGCGAAAAGGATTATAAGGTAGCGGCAAAGGAAATTGTCGAAGCGGGCTATTGCAACGATTACGGCTATATCGACACTGTTATTAAGCTTATCGAGCAATACGGACTTACCGAATACGACGACCTTACACCCGATGAAAACGGAATAGTTGCTATTATCACAAAGCAGGAAAGAAAGCTTTTGGATATCGGCGAGGAATACACTGTTCCTCTCACATTCTATCCCGAAATCGAGCCCGCGCCCGAAGCAGAGGCCGAAGCAGAGGGTGATACCGAGGGCGATACCGAAACCGAGCCCAGTTTTGCACCCGAAATCGTTTGGGCAAGCGACAACCCTGCGGTTGCGACGGTTGACGAAAACGGCAAGGTAACGGCTGTTGCGCACGGTATGACGCTCGTCACCGCAACTCTTGCAAACGGCAGAGAGGCTTGCTGTATCGTATACGTTGATTGCAACGCAACGGTTATCGACAAGGACGTTACGGTATATAATTCCCCCTCGCAAAGTGCATCGAGCAACGGCAAAATTTACCGCGGAAGCGCGATAAAGGTCGAAGACACAAAGCTTTATACCGATAACAGCGGTGTAAAATATTATTTTGTAAGCGGATATAACAATTCAAACGATTATGTGAACGGCTACGTGCTGGCAAATAACATATATCTTAACAAGCGCAACGTTTCCAATATTATTACCGTCAAGGACGAATTCACGCTTACGGTAGGGCAGGAATATGCGGTAAAGACGGCTGTTTCGCCTGCCGATGCGGTCGACAGAGTGCTTGATTGGACAAGCAGTGACGATTCGGTTGCGGTTGTCGACGAAAATGGCAATATAACCGCAAAATCGCTCGGTACTGCCACAATAACGGCGTCGGCTTCGGGCGGGTGCAAAAAGGTTATTACAATTCACGTTGCCGAAAACGCTGTGAATTATGATGCTGTCGTTTCTGCGTATGAGGAGCTCACGGTTCGTCAGGAGCCGAGCGCGGATTCCTCACGCGCGGGAAAGATTCCCTATCTTTCCTCAGTCAAGGTTATCGGAGAGCCTGTCGGAAGCTGGTATAAGATCAGCGGTGCAACAGCCGACGGAAAGACGGTAACGGGATATGCAAATTCGGTTTATATCAGATTGGTCGATGAGATCGACAGTGTGAAATACGGAACTGCAAACGGCGAAATTGCAGTTTATGCCGAAAAGAGCACCTCCTCGCTTCGCTACGGATTGCTTACCGAGGGAAGCGAGCTTGCGATACTTTCCTCCGATGAGGAAAGCGGTTGGAGCTATATTATCGGTATAAAGACTACCGACGAAGCGATTCACGGATATGCAAGGCTCGACGGAAGCGAGCAAAATCCCGACGACCCGAATCAGAGCGGGGGAAGCGATATTACTGTCGGAAGCTATTACGGCAGAACGACCTCGGATCTCCACGTGCGCTCGGGCGCAGGCTCGAGCTACAGCTCGGTCGGTCAGTTTGCCAACGGAACACAGATTATTATTTCGGGCGAAACAAACGGTTGGTACAAGGTCAGCGGTAAGGATAAAAACGGAAACGACGTTTCGGGCTATTCTTCTGCCGATTTTATAACGGTTCTTTATTCGGGAACGGTCAACGCGACCAATCTTAACGTGCGCGAAACGCCGATAAGCGGTGCGGTCGTTGCAACGCTTCCTAACGGGACAAAGGTTGTTATTGTCGGAGATGCTGTTGACGGCTGGTATGCGATCGAAAGCACAGACGGAAGTATAAAGGGCTATTGCTCGGCGGATTATATCGTAAACAACGGAAAGCTTACCGTTTCGGGCGGAAACGGAGATAACGAATTCGAAATCACCGATTCGGATATCACTATCGAAAACGGCAGACTTTTGGGTGTTTCGCTCGGTACGACGGCAGATAAGCTGCTCGGCTGTATGAAGGGCGAGATCGAGCTTACCGACGCATCGGGCAAAGCGATTTCGGGCACTGCACTTGTCGGCTCGGGTGCGCGGCTGTTCGTTACGGTAGACGGCGAAAGAAAAGAGCTTGCGCAGGTTGTCGTTATGGGCGACGTTGACGGCGACGGTAAGGTTACGACCTATGACTATCTGTACGTAAAGCGTCATTTCTTCGGCACTCTCTCGCTCGAGGGCGCTTGCTACGAGGCATCGCTCGTAAGCGGCGAGGATGAGCTCGGTGTTATTGATTACGTGCTGATAAAACGCCACTATTTCGGTACATATAAGATTTCTTGATAACAAATAATAAAAGCCACGTTAAAGGGCGATTTGTCACTATGACGCATCGCCCAAATAACGTGGCTTTTTTGTCGCTTGCGCTCTCGACACAAAATGCTTTGCATTTTGGTCGGTTTTTGTGAGCGCCGTACGCTCGCGCAATACACCCCGAAAATCTTGCGATTTTCGGGGACCCCGTAACACGTGCGCCTCGCTCTGCTCGTTGTCCGAATCCTCGGCGCTCTAAGGTATAAAAATCGAGGCACATGTCCCCGATTTTTATGGAGTTTTTATCGTATTATAATAAAAAATGTTTGTTTTTATAGTTTTTGGGAGGGAGTTTGAGGGAGGGGATTTTGTAAAATCCCCTCCCTCATAATACCATAATCTTTATCCAATCACGAAAGTGCCGAAATAGTGACGTTTCAGTCGCTGACGCTCTCGATTAAAATCTTACGATTTTAATCGGTTTTTGTGAGCGCCGTACGCTCGCGCCTATATACCCCAAAAATCTTGCGATTTTCGGGGACCCCGTAACACGTGCGCGTCATTTCACTCCTTGTCCGAATCCTCGGCGCTCTAAGGTATAAAAATCGAGGCACATGTCCCCGATTTTTATACTTTTATTTATCCAATCACGAAAGTTCCGAAATAGTGGCGCTTGATCAAAATGTAGTCGTACTGGTTGACGTTTCCGTCTTTGTTTACGTCAGCGGGAAGCACTTCGTCTTCGGTGAGATAACGTGTGCCGAAGTAGTGACGTTTTACAAGAATGTAGTCGTACTGGTTGATAGCACCGTCGGAGTTAACGTCGCCGAGAACATATTCGGGTGCTTCAAAGGTGACCGTATCGGAGAACAGAACGGTGTCGTCATCGAAGGCTACTCCACAGATATAGGTTTCGCCGATTGCGGGTGCCTTGAGGGTGGATTCGGTTTCGTCTTCGAGGACGGTATAGAGCGTGAGAGTACCGCTTGCGGTGAAGGTCGTATCTTCTTCATAGCTGTCGACGTAGAAGTAGTACTGTCCGTCAAAGGGAGCTTCAAGGGTGAAGGTTCCGTCTTCGTATACAACCTTGAAGCTAACGGAATCGTCGTTAGTTTCGTCATAGATGACCCACAGTCTATCGTTTCTGACGTCGGTGCTGGGAGTGATCGAGATCACGTCGCCTTTCTTCAATTCGATATTGAAGATGTCGTATTCATATATGGGTACTATTTCATAATA
>SVRD01000030.1 GCA_015064955.1 Oscillospiraceae bacterium | reverse complement strand
CAAAGTCTGCAAACTGAAACAGACTGAGAGAAACGAAGTTATTTTTTACAAAAAACGAGCGTAAACTTACAATGGTAAGGTAGTCGAGTTTTTTGTGAAAACCCTTGAAAATACAATAAAAATTCAAATTCTTTATAAAATACAATCGAGCTTCAAAGTAAGAATGAAGCTCGATTTTTTTATTTATTTCTTTCAAGGGTGTAAAGAACGAGTTTGTCTTCGGTCTGAAAAGAGTTGCCCACGCAACTCTTTTTGTTTTATTTATTGCTCGTCTTCATTGTAATACGGATACCAGACGATGCTTTTATCTGCAATGCGATACTCAAGAATTCCGGAAAACGTGCCGATATAATAGGATTCCCCGAGCTTTACCATCGAAGTGATACCCAAATCCCGCCAATAATCAGCGCTGAAAAGCGTTGTTATATTTCCCGCGGGATCGACAGAAAGCAGTGCTTTGTTTGTTGCAACGATAATATTGCCGTTGTCAAGCAAAAACGCATCCGGAGAAGAGCCGAGGTCGGCAAACAGCTCGCAGCTATATCCGTCTTTTTTATTTTCAAATTTGTAAATCTTACCTTTGTCGATGGTTAAATGCGCCAATCCGGTAAATATATAAGCTTTGTCGTTGTTGTCGGTCCAATACGATTTGCCCTTATATTCCGCCTGAACTTTTTCTTTCAAAAAGCCACGGCAATTTTCGTTAAGCAGCCGTTCGTTCTTTGCTTCTTCGTTCCGATTACTGTCATATTCGATTACAGACACCCAACCGTCAAACTCGCCGCAATCTATGCCCACAAGGTAGCGCATATTCAAATTGCAAACATAGGAATAGCTTTCGCTGTACTCTTCAAGATAGATTTCACCGTCGCGCTCATTAAGCTCAAAAGCCGGACCGTTGTAGCAATTTGTTTCACCGGAAATCCAGCGGTTTTTCAGCCTTTCGGCATCAATTTCCGCAGATTCAAGCTCGGAAAAAAGCCCTGAGTTCAACAAAAGCACGTCGTTTGTTTGGCAGGAGCAAAGGAACATCAAGCAAAGGCAAAAAGCCAAAAACGATGTAAATAAATACTTCTTCATAAAAGCACTCCTATTTCTTTTATAAAACCCATAGAGTACGGTTAATCAAAAACGTATTTACGTAATCGAAGCTTTTACTGCTTCTTTTCCTCGTGGTATTCCTTTTCGGTATTGACAGACCAGACGTTTGATTTATCCTTCTCGCCCGAAAGGATATTCTTCACAGCCTCAAACGAGGTGCACATAGAGTGGTCGAGGTTATTATATCTGTGCTGGCCGTTTCTGCCGACACAATAAAGATTTTCGATATTGCTCAAGTATTCCACAAGGGTATCCATTTCGGAATAGGTGTCGAAATATGCGGGGTACGCCTTCTTTACCTTTTCCTGATGATAATCGATCACGATATCCTCGGATTCGATAAGACCGATAGCAACCATTTCCTTGACCGCGATCTTTGCAAAATCGTCCTCGGACATTGTCCAATAATTATCGCCCTCGGTAACGAAATATTCAAGACCGATCCAAACGGTATTTTCAAGATCCTTTACCATATAAGGCGACCAGTTATTATACACCTGGAAGCGACCCATGGTAACGCTTCTGTCGTGAACGTATACCCAGTTATCGGGGATTATGTTGCTTATCGTTTTGCGCTTTGTTTTATTCTTGAGTGCAAGTCTGGGAACGAGCACGCCGAGAGTGATATAATCACGGTAGGGCAAGCCCTTTGCGATATTCAATTCCCTTTCGGGAACGTCGTTCATACCCATAACGAGATCCTTTACGGGCATAGACGAGATAACGATATCGGCATTAAGAGTGAATTCCTTGCCGTCGTTTTCAAAGGTGACGCCTGTGATAACGTTTTCTTCGTTTTTGACAAGTCCGATTACCTTGCAGTTTTTGAGTATTTTACCGCCGTTCTTCTCAACCTCGTCTGCGGCGACCTCCCAAAGCTGACCGGGGCCGAGCTTGGGGTATTTGAATTCCTCAATAAGCGAGGTTTCGACCTTGCGGTTCTTCTTGCCGGGGATAAGCTTTCCGAAAATATCCTTGATAATCGCGGTGATGGAAAGTCCCTTTACACGCTGTGCACCCCAGGACGCATCGATCTCGCTCGGATGTCTGCCCCAAAGGTTAGCGGTATAATGCTCGAAGAACATCGAATAAAGCTTTTTTCCGAAGCGATTGATATAGAAATCCTCGAGAGAATTTTCCTCGCGCTTGAATATCGCCGACTTGAGATAGCTGAATACGACAACGATATCGTTCCAGAGCCCCATATTCATAAAGGTTTCCCATTTGAGCGAAATGGGGTAATCGAAAAACTTCTGATTGAAGAAAATGCGCGATACTCTGCCTCTTGTGAGCATTACGCGGTCTTCCTTTTCGGGATCGGGGCCCTCGGCGGAAAGAGTTGCAACGCGCTCGAGCTTGATATCGTCATAAGACGGAGCGCCTTGCATCGGGAGCAGCTTTTCCCACCATTCGTTTACCTCGGGCATTTTGGAAAAGAAGCGGTGGCCGCCCATATCCATACGGTTGCCCTTATAATTGACCGTTTTCGAGATACCGCCGAGCTCGTTGCTTTCCTCGAGCACGATAACCTCGAAATCGTTTGATTTTGTAACCAATTCATAAGCGGCGGTAAGACCTGCGGGGCCCGCGCCGATAACTATTACCTTTTTTGCCATTTTTATTCCCCTTTATAAACGAATATCTTTCGTCCGATATAGTTCCATATAAGCGCAACCGCCGCGGCAGCACAGCTTATGAGCATAAACATTATCGTATCATCCTTGCTTATCGACATTATGTTACAGCCGAGCTGTGTCACGCCGATATTGATAAGCAAGCCGACGACCGAAACGGCGAGATAGATAAGGAACGCCTTTACACCCTTGCCCTTTTCCTTTTGGCTTTCGCTTGTGAAGACAAAGAAGATCGAAACGAGATAATTCACTATCAAGCCGACGATAAAGCCCGCCGCCGTTGCAAGCGTTACTCTGACCTCGTTAACAAATCCGAGCACCGAAAAGCTGCCCATATCCGCAGGCAGAATCAGCGAATGGAAAAGTGTTTTTGTAAGCAGGTCGCAGGCAAATGCGCTTCCGCCCGCCACCATATATCGCAAAAGCTCTTTTATGAGTTTTTTTCTCTTATCATTCATAGCATACTTCCAAATATACATAGTCAACTATATGATACACCGCAAAGCGATTTTTGTCAACACAAAAAACCGCCGTGATTCTCACACGGCGGTCGATCGGATATCAGATATTATTTCTTCTTTTTCTTGAGTACGATAACCACAACAACGGCTACAATCACAACTACCGCCGCGATGATACCGATAATAAGACCGAGCGAAGAGCCTTCGTCGTCCTTCATGTCGCTGTCAAGGCTTGCGGAGCTCGAAGCCGATTTCGAGGATTCGTCTGCGGGCTTTTTGGAGGATTCGGTGGGTTCTTTGGACTCTGTTTCGGAAACCGCCTCGGATTCAGCCTCGGAAGCCGCTTCGGATTCGGCTTCGGATTCGACATCGGAGGAATCATCGGGCTTTTCGGGAGCTACGTAAGCTTCAAACACGACAGCGTCGATACCGTCGTCGAGAGAAAGCTTGCCATCCTCGAGAACCGCTTCAAAAACAACGTCGTCAACATCCTCGGCATCGGAGTCGAGTGTTACCTTACTGCCGAAAACGATATATTTGCCGCTGTCGGATACCAATGCTTCTGCTGCGAAGGGATCTGCGGTGTAATCGGTTTCGAGATAAATATCGCTGGAATAAACGCCGTCAGCGAACTTATAAATAGCAACTGCGCCCTCGAAGGTTGCGATCCATTCGCCTTCGATCTTTACGTTTTCAACGGTTGCGTCTTCCTTGGTGATGGGCTTGGGCTTGTCGCCGGATTCATAGCTTGCAACAGCGAGCTCGGTGAAGCCTACCCATTCGTAAACGTTGGTGTAGTAACGCCAGTCGTTATCTTCGGGAACTGTCATAAAGTTGAAGGTAAGGCGCACGTATTTACCGCTGACCTTCTTGGAAAGCGGAACCATTCTTTCCTCTACAACGGTGTTGTGAGACTGGTCGTTCATAGCGTAGTCGGCGAGCTCACAGCCGAGATAGTAGTGGATACCGTCAGTGCCGACGGGGGTCCAGTCACTGCCGTTTTTGGAATATTCAACGGTAACACAGTTGTCACCGGGGGTTGCAACGCATGCGTTGGTTTCGTGCATAAGCGACAGATAGATAGCGTCGAAGGTGACGGTTTCTTCATATTCGAGCACGAAGGAATAATTGGGGATATCCTCGATTGCCTGATCGGTCATAGCGGGGCTGACGCTGTTTTTAACGTTTTCCTCGTATTTGGGCTTGATATAGTCGTTACAAACGAGAACGATACCGTCCTGATTGTGCGCGGTAACACCCTTTGCGGCATCGCCGTCAACAAGACAGGAAAGGGTGCTATTGCCGCGGGGGAACGCGGTAGCGGAGGTTGTGCCCTCATAGGAAAAGGTCACGCCGTTTGCGGTGACGATTTCATAGACTGTTTCGCCGTCTTCGAAGGAATAGCTTGCCGAAGCACCGAGCGCGAAAGCGGACAAAAGCATCATCGCGGTAATAATTACTGCAAAAATTCTTTTCATAAGTATACTCCTTATTATTTATTGATACGATATTACCATTAATACACTTTTATCTCAATGGGCAAAAGACACAATAATAGCTTTGCGTTTTTGTTCACTTTTCTTTCACAATCTTTCTTCCCTTTTACTCTGACCTTTCGTTTTGCGAAAAAAAGAACGCCGTTTGTTACGGCGTCCTTGATTTTAAACGAATTATTCTTCGGTAGATTCTGCAGCAGATTCAACGGCAGATTCAACGGCAGATTCAACAGCAGAAGATTCAGCAACAGAGGATTCAACTGCAGAAGATTCAGCCGCGGAGGACTGCGAGGTGGAAGAGGTTTCGCTTACTGCGGCAGAAGAGGTTGCTGCGGTAGAGGAGCTTGCGCCTTCTTCGGAGGGATCAACCGAACCGATGATGTAAAGAACGAGAACAAGCACAACAAAAATGATAGCGAGGATAAGAGTGATCTTCTGATACTTTTTTTCCTTGTTGCCGAGGTTGTTCTTTGCAAGATAGGATTCGCTTGCGCCCTGACCTGCGATCGAGTTGCCCAGACCGTGACGCTTACCCTGCTGCTTGCCAACGAAAATTATGAGCAAGATAGCGAGAACAAGAAGAATACCGCCGATAATGTATTCGAGGATGCTGATTTCCATAAATTATAATTCCTTTCGATTAATCAATATCTCAGTGCGCCGCGTGAACAAAACACGACGGCGGCTAAAGTCAATATTACCACAGAGATTTATTAATTGCAATACTCACTTTAAAATTTAATAATTTGTTCACAATTAGGGCAATTCCTTGGTATCGCCTTTTGTATCGCGGGGCTTTGTTTTTGGCTTTTGGGGCTTTTGAACAGTATCTTTTTTGCCTTTTTCCTCTTTGTTGCCCGATTTTTTGGCATTTTTCTTGCGCGCCTTATTTACTCCGCGCACAACAGCCATTACTATCGAGAAGACCAACCAAACTCCGATTATTGCCAAAACGACGTACAAAACGGTAAGCATCGGGCCTTCCATAATTCCCTTTGCGGTGTTGAGCGCGCCCTTCAGTCCGTCGGAATCGACGTTATCCTTTGCGACGGCATCGACGGTTGCGAGCACGTTGCCGTTATAGCTGTAAGTTATCGTGCCGACCTTCTGACCGACGGTTATCGGAGCATCGACGGTATCGCAATCGCTTCCGTTGAATTCCTTTTTATAGACAAGCGAGCTGTCGTACTCGAGCTTGGTGTCCAGCGAAAGACCCTCTATATCGAGTACAAGCTTTTCGACGTTTTCAGAGGGGACCACTCTTACAAACGACGATTCGCCCGCACTTACTCGAAGCTCGCCGACAATGGTATCGGTGGTTGCGACGGTGAGAAGCTTAAAGGAGTTTTGAGTCCAGCCGATAAGCTTATTCATATCGACGTATGCGTTTCCATCGACGAAATAGTAAATCGTCTTTTCGTCGGGCGTCTTTTCGACCACCATACCGCTCGCGCACATTATTACGTAGATATATGTTCTGCCCTCTTTCTGAGTCGCGGTGATAAGGCAGTAATTGCCGTGCTTGTCGAGCTGTCCCGCGATAAGACCGATTGCCGATTTGTTCAAAAATCCGTCAACGTAATAGTTGCTCTTCAAATAGTTTTTGTTGCGGATAGTCGAGCTTGCGTTGAACGAAAAATTTTCGACGTTTGAAAGCTTTACAAGCTCGTCGTACTGATAAAACGCCGCGGCGATAAGCGCAACCTCACGCGGAGTGGAGGTTTGGTTGGGCGCATCAAGACCGGTCGGGTTCACGAAATTGGTTTGGGTAAGTCCCAAGTCCTTGACCTTTTGATTCATTCGGGCGACAAATTCATTGATTCCGCCGCCGAGATATTTTTCGCCGAAATGGTGGGCGATCGAGGCGATCGCATCATTCGCGCAGGCAACGAGAGTTGCACCGAGCAGGTCTTTTGCGGTATAGGAGCTTCCCGCCTTGAGTCCCAAAACGGGAACGCGCACGTCGAAGATATTTCCCGAATTGTCGATAGCGGTCGAGGTGACGGTTACGATAGTTTCCGCGGAATTCAAACCGCGTTCCTTCATAATATCCGCCGCGACCATACAAGCGACAAGCTTTGTTGCCACTGTCGGAGCAACCTTTTCGTCGATACGGTCGGAATATAAAAACTGATCGTCATCTATACAGTACGCGACAGTGGCGTTACCCGACGTAATACCGGGATTGTCCTTTGTCGTGCTTTCGCTGCTTTCGCCCTCGGCAAGAGTTGCAAACGGCAACATCACCGTAAGCAAAAGCGAAATTATTAACACAAGCGCAAGACTGCGCGTTTTTTTCATTGAAATGCACTCCTTTGAATAATGGTTCGGGCGGTTTCCTTGTCGATATCGACCTGTTGTTTTAATTGCCCGAGAGTTTCAAACCGTTTTTCACTTCTTATAAACTCCAAAAATTCGGTTTTTACCGTTTCACCGTAGCAATCTCCCGAAAAATCGAAAAGATAGGTTTCGCAGACTACCGCGCCGTCATCTGTCACCGTGGGCTTTATTCCCAGATTGGCAACGCCGTAAAAGCATTTACCGGCAACAAAGCATCTGACCGCATAAACGCCGAAGCGAAGCGGTGCGAGAATGTCGGGAAAGGATTGATTTATCGTCGGTAAGCCGAGCTGTCTGCCGAGCTCTTTGCCGTGAACGACCTTTTCCTCGAAGGAATAGCTTCTGCCGAGCAATTTATTTGCTTCGGCGATCTCTCCGTTTGACAAAAGCTTTCGGATATAGGTCGAGCTGACAGTGACTCCGTCCGACTTTACGGCATCGGGCGTGATTACCGAAACTCCTCTTTTTGACAAAAGCTCGGTCATAAGCGCCGCGTCGCCGCTTCTGTTATATCCGAATCGGAAATCATAACCGCAGACGGCGGATTTTGCTCCGAGCGCATCTGCAAGCAATTCCTCGGCAAAGCTTTGCGCCGACATATCCTTTATAACCGAAAACGGCACCGAAAAAACGACGTCGACGCCGTTTTCGGCAAGCAAACGTTTTTTTTCGTTTTCGTCGGCAATAAGCTTTTTGCTCTGCTTGGGATTGTTGCCGATATCAAAGGTAAAGACCGCGGCGGGAATGCCCAAGCGCTTTGCTTCATCGGTGAGCGCGGAAAGCATCGCCCTGTGTCCGATATGAACACCGTCGAAATTGCCGACAGCCACGGCGATGCCGTTATTCATGTCCGCATTATCGCGGAGCATTGTTATCTTTAAATTATTTTTGACTGTTTCATTCATAATATTATTATAATACCCTTTTTGCCCGTCTTTGTCAACTTGCAAAGGTATATTTTTACATCTTGTGCAAATAATAATTTCAAACAGAAGGGTGATATCCCAAACAAAAGCAAGCAAGGACGGGTTTTGGTATGAATGAAAAAGAAAAATTCGATTCGGTCATTCTCGCAGGGGGATTCGGAAAACGGCTGGAGCCGCTTACCGACAGTATCCCCAAACCGCTTCTTCCGATATTCGGAGTAAGCGCATTTGAGCGCAATATCGAGCTTTTGCGCAAGCACGGCTTCCGGCACACCGCCGTCACAACGATGTATCTTCCCGAAAAGCTCGAATCATTAGAGCTCGAAAATGTCGAATACCTGCGCGAGACTCAGCCCAAGGGAAGCGCGGGCGCGGTTGCCGATATAAAGGACCGATGCTATGACTGCCTGCTGATACTGTCGGGCGATGCGGTCTGCAACTTTGATTTAAAAAGAGCAAGAGAGGAATTTATAAAAAGCGGTTGTGATGCCGCGATGCTGCTCACCCGATCGAACGATTCGGGCGAATTCGGTTCGGTCTGTGTGAGCAAGGGGCAGGTAGTAGGACTTTGCGAAAAGCCTTCGGTGCGCGATACGCTTTCCGATCTGATAAACACGGGAATCTACTTTCTCGGCAGAAGCGCGCTCGATATGATACCCGAAAACAGCTTTTACGATTTCGCGCGCGACCTATTCCCCGCACTGTTGCGAGCAGGTAAGACGATCGCCGCGATCGAGCCCGAGGGGCACTGGTTCGATATCGGCTCGTTCGGGGTATATCACCAATGCAATATGTGGTTTTCCGACGCAAAAAGCTGTATCGGCAAGCACACGTCCATCCACCCTGCCGCAAGGATCGAGCACAGTGTGATACTCGACAACTGCACGGTCGGCAACAGTGTTTTAAAGGGCTGTATCGTAGGCGAGGGCGCGGTTATCGGCAACGACTGCATTATCCCGCCCGGCTGTGTAATCGGACCGGGTGCCGAATTGCGCGATAATGCTTCTCTCGCCCCTGGGACTATCGTTCCCACGGGCGCAACTCTTATTGGGGACTCGTATATCGATTGCTTCCGCGACAAAAGCAGCTTACTCGAGCTCGATGACGATTGCGTCGTTGCTTCTGACAGCGACGACGGATATTTTGTACGGCTCGGCAGACTATTTTACGGCTCGGACAAGATAATCGCTTTTGCCGAGGGCGGCGGACGCACGCTTCAGCAGGCTTGCGAATTTGCCTGCGGTGTTGCCGAGGCGGGAAACGGGTGCACAGTGATTGCGGGAGGCGACGCGGCAACCGCATCTTTTGCGGCGGCGGAATACCGAAGCAAGACAGCATATATCTCGCAAAACGGAAAAAAGACTGAGATAAGATTATTCTCGGAAAGCGGTATGCCCTTTTCACGCGAATCTCTGCGCGAGCTTGCATCAAGGACTCCGCACACCGCCGAAGCATCGGGCAGTGTTTATTTACTGCCGCACGGTGCTTTGGTGAAAAGATATCTCGAATATCTGAATCAAAACCTATCCGTGCCGAAAAAAATATCGGTCTGCGAAAACAGCGAAAGCAATTTTTTGCGCGAATGTGCCGAGGAATTGGGGATTCGGGGCGACGACTCGGGCGAAAAATTCTGTATTAGCGAAAACGGCTCTCGCGCGGCGGTATTTCTTGACGACGGCAGGCGGATCTCCTATTGGCAGCTTATAATCCTTTGCTGTATCGAGGGCAAGCGAAGAGGGATAATTCTCCCCAACGACACGCCCGAAACCGTCGAGCGTATTTTGCGCAGATACGGCGTTGACGTCGCATTTTACGGCGACAGCGAATCCGACGTGAGAATGCTTGCCGAGAGCGACAGACTCCACCGCGACGGGATAATGCTTGCGCTCACAGCAAAGTCGATTGCCGAGAAAAAGGGAATGCCGCTTTCAAAGCTGTGCGAAAGGCTGCCGAAATTTTCGATAATAACCCGCTCGGTATTTACCGACCGCGGAAGAATGGCAGCGGTAATTTCGGAGATACGCGAGGGTTGCGGAAATGCACGCTGTGCGGGATTTGAGTTCGGCGACGGAAGAGTAAACGTATATGCAAGCGCGCACGGCGCATTCCGTCTTATTGCCGAGGCGACCGACAGCGAAACGGCAGAGGAGATCGCTCTCCGCGCGATCGACAAGCTTACAAGCGATAAAAAATAGCAAAAAGATCCGTGATTCTCACGGATCTTCAGACCGAAGACAAACTCGTTCTTTACACCCTTGAAAGAAATAACTGAAAAAAATCGAGCTTCATTCTTACTTTGAAGCTCGATTGTATTTTATAAGGAATTTGATTTTTTATTGTATTTTCAAG
>SVRD01000011.1 GCA_015064955.1 Oscillospiraceae bacterium | reverse complement strand
CGGCTATTGCGTTCAAACGCTTGCCCGCGTCGGCAAGCTCCTCCTTTGTGAACCCGCGCAACACGGGGGCAGAGAAGGAATAACGCATCTTTATCGGCGTCTGCATAATACTGCTTGTGAAATAGTTGATAATGCGTCTGAAAATGTTGAATACGGGAGTGGGCAATCCGCCCGAGGAGGCGCCGTCCCACTGATCGCCGCGGTAGAAGCGCTCGTTCAGATTTACCTTTTCATAAAGCCCGAGCGATTCGTTGTATTCCTTACCGCGCTCGTAAAGCTCCCACTCCTCCGTAAATCCCTTGGATTTGTTCCTCTTCATAGTGTTCCTTTCGCTAATAGTTGATAATGTCCTCGAATTCGCCCCGCTCCTGTTCGCGAGCGTCATCGAAGCTGTAAACGCTTGGGGCAAAGGCGTTTATCTGCTTTGGCGGAAGCTTCGGCGTGCGCGACATAACGGCGTAGCGCAGCGCCTCGGGTGCGTGGGTTATCTCGTGGGGTGTGCCTGCGGCGTCCTCGCGGATATGACTGTCGAATCGAAGCAGGGGAAGGCATCTTATAAGATTTTTGCATTCGTCCGAAATAATCAGCCGCGGCTTGCCGTCAATGCCGTTTGCGAGATACTCGCGCAATACCCGCCAGCCTGCGATACGGCTGTTTTCCGCCTTTATCAAACGTGTCAGTCCGTTTTGCGACATAATGTCAAACCCGCTCCGCCCGCTCTCCTGCCGTCTGCTCCAAAGATCAGGCGAGGCGACGGTGTAGCGAATGATCTCGCTCTTGTCGGTCATCGCACAGATTCTTTTTGCCGCCTCCGAAAGCAGAAGCCCGCTTTGGTAAAGCTCGCGGTAAACGAAAAGCCTTTTTCCGTCGGTCGCACACCACAGACAAGCAGTCATATCGAGCCCGTAATCGAGCGCACGGAATCGGATCGCTCCCGCGGGGATATCGGGAAGTCCTCTTTGAACGTGGAGCTTTTGCGAGAATTCGGGGAAGAAAGCACCCTCAAACGCCTCCCAATCGCCGTAAAGCATCGCCTTTCTGCGCGCTTCGGGCAGATTTTTGAGCGTTTCGACGTATTCGGGGTTGTTTTCCATAAGAAATCGGTTGTCAAACACAAGACTTTTGATAAAAAGGTAATCGTCTGCTTTCTCGCTCCCGCGGAAGCATCTGTCGATAAATAACCTCTTTACCCAATCGTGCCCGACACCGCCGGGATTGCAGGTAAAATACATTCTCGGCGAGAATTTCTCGGTCATACAGCCGGCGTATCGGTTGCTTTCGGTCAGTGCTTGGAATTGAAATTCGGTGAAATGCGTCGCCTCCTCGAGCCCGATGACCTCGTAAGCCTGCCCCTGAAACTGAAGCACGTCGTTCACGCTCTCGCAATAGCCGAGCTTTATCCTCGAGCCGTTTGGAAAGCGGAACTCCTTTTCGCTTGCGACGTATTTTGCGATATCCTTGAGTATCGCCGTCATCGGAAGCAGATGGTTCTCGCGGAGCTCGGCAAGCGTTCGCCGCAAAAGCAAAATCTGTATCCCCGAATAGTTAAGAGCGAGCAGTATCAGCTTCATTCTCATCGCCCAGCTTTTTCCGCCGCCTCGTGCTCCTCCGTAGGCGGTGTATCTCGCCGTCGACTCGAAAAAGCTCTTCTGCTTTTCGTTCGGCTCGATAACGATTTCTCTCATTTCGCCCAATCACCCGCCTTTCCTCGAAACACCACTCCGACACCCTGCTCGCTGTCGGACGGCTCGGGCTTGTCGAGATAGCCGTGATTGTTTTTGAGGTCGAACGTAAATACCGTTGCGGGTATCTTGCCGCGGAATGCGAGCTGCTTTTTTATCATCGCGATACGGTTCAGCGCCCTTTTTACCGCATAAACGCTTTTCTTGTTTCCCTTAAAATTCAAAAGCTCGTCACGCGTGATTCCGAGATGCTCGGCAAGACCTTCGGTATCGGCGATTTCGCCGGAGTCGACAGTGTGGCTGTCAAAATAGCTCTCTATCAGCTCTGCCAAGCGAGAGCTGTCTTTGGAAATACTCCTTTGCTTTATAACGCATACCTCCTTTCGTTTTTGACTTTTCTGCCTGACTGACAACTATATTTTAAAGCTCTCCGAGCAATATTTCATCCCGTCTTTTTCCAACCCGATTCCAATCGTTTTCCAATCGTTTTCCCACTTGAAAAATAATAAAAGATATAGTATAATAGCTTGAATAAATATATATGTAAGGTAAATGCCAATGACCGACATCAACAAGATAAGAAACTTTTCAATAATCGCGCATATCGACCACGGCAAGAGCACGCTTGCCGACCGACTGCTTGAATTTACCGGCGCAGTCGAAAAGCGCGATATCGACGAGCAGATGCTCGACAATATGGAGCTCGAGCGTGAACGCGGTATCACTATCAAGGCGCGCGCCGTAAGATTCGACTACAAGGCGGACGACGGCGAAACCTATGCGCTCAACCTTATCGACACTCCCGGCCACGTCGACTTCGGATACGAGGTATCGCGCTCGCTTGCCGCTTGCGAGGGCGCGGTGCTTATCGTCGACTCGACTCAGGGTATCCAAGCGCAAACGCTTGCCAATGCATACCTTGCCGTCGATCACGATCTCGAAATACTCCCGGTTATCAATAAGATCGACCTGCCCAGCGCAGATCCCGAAATGGCAAAGCGTGAGATCGAGGATATTATCGGCATACCCGCCGACGAAGCACCCTGCATCAGCGCGAAAATGGGTATCGGCATCAAGGACGTGCTCGAGCAGATAGTAAAGAATATCCCCGCTCCCAAGGGTGATTCCGAAAAGCCTCTCGAGGCACTCGTTTTCGACAGCTACTACGATTCCTACAAGGGCGTTGTCGTTTATATCCGTATCAAAAACGGCAGTATGCACGTCGGCGACAGGGTAAGAATGATGCATACCGGCGCCGAATTCGAAATCGTCGAGCTCGGCACACTTTCGACCTTTGCGCTCGAAAAGAAGGAATGTCTTGTGGCGGGCGAGGTCGGATATTTCACCGCGAGCATAAAAAATATCGCCGATACCGACGTCGGCGACACTGTTACTCTTTGCGACAACCCCTGCGAAAAGCCGTTGCCCGGCTTTAAAAAATCTCAACCGATGGTTTATGCCGGCATCTATCCCGCCGACGGCAGTAAATACGGCGATTTAAAGGACGCGCTCGACAAATTGAGATTGAACGACTCGTCGTTCACCTATGAGCTCGAAACCTCGGTTGCGCTCGGATTCGGATTCCGTTGCGGATTTTTGGGGCTTTTGCATATGGAGATCATCGAGGAGCGCCTTGAGCGCGAATTTATGCTCGACCTCATCACAACCGCACCGAGCGTTATTTACGAGATACACAAAACCAACGGCGAGGTCGTTTATATCGACAACCCGACAAACTATCCCGACCCCGCAACGATAGAAACCGCCTGCGAGCCGTTTGTAAAGGCAACCATAATCACCCCGACCGAATACGTCGGTACGATAATGCAGCTTTGCAACGACCGCAGAGGCGAATATATAGATATGAAGTATATCGACACCAACCGTGCCGAGCTTCATTATCTGCTCCCGCTCAACGAGATCGTTTACGACTTCTTCGATTCGCTCAAATCGAAAAGCAAGGGCTATGCCTCGCTCGACTATGAATTCAAGGACTACCGCGCAAGCAAGCTCAGCAAGCTCGATATTCTCCTGAACGGCGACGTTGTCGATGCTCTTTCGTTTATCGTGCATTCCGACAGAGCCTATCCCAGAGCAAGACGTATTTGCGAAAAGCTGAAGGACAATATCCCGCGTCAGCTGTTTGAAATACCGGTTCAGGCAGCCATCGGCGGTAAAATAATCGCGCGCGAAACCGTCAAAGCGATGCGTAAGGACGTTCTTGCGAAATGCTACGGCGGCGATATCACCCGAAAAAAGAAGCTGCTCGAAAAGCAGAAGGAGGGCAAAAAGCGTATGCGTACACTCGGTACAGTCGAAGTACCGCAGGAGGCGTTTATGGCTGTGCTCAAGTACGATGACGAATAAGCTGTCGCTTTATCTTCATATCCCGTTTTGTATCAGAAAATGCAATTATTGCGCCTTTTACTCGCTTCCGAATCAAAGCGAGGAGGTAAAGGAAAGCTATCTCGAAGCACTTTTGCGGCAGATAGCTTTTTTCCGCACCGAGCGCGAGATATCGAGCATCTATTTCGGCGGCGGTACACCGACTTATTTCGGCGCCGAGCGGCTTTGCAGACTTCTTTCAGAGCTTTACGAGCGCTTCGATATTGCAAACTGTTGCGAAATAACGGTAGAGGTCAACCCCGCGACAGTCGATCTTTCATCGCTTAAACTGCTCAAAGAAGCGGGATTCAACCGTCTGTCTGTCGGTATTCAGTCGGCAAACGACAATATTCTTTCGCTTCTCGGCAGAGCGCACAGCTTCAAGGATGCCGAACAATGCATAAGCGATGCGGCTCTGGCAGGATTTGAAAACGTCTCCGCCGACGTTATCTTCGCCTTGCCGAATCAAACAAACGGCGAATTTGCAAGCGGGCTTGAAAAAATACTTTCGCTCGGAGTGAAGCATATCTCGGCATATTCGCTTCAGCTCGAGGAGGGCACACCGTTTTACAAAAACTTTGCCGACTATTCGTTTCCCGATGAGGAAAGCGAGGAAGCGCAATACGAAACGCTCTGTAACCTGATAAAAAATCACGGTATGAAGCACTACGAAATATCCTCGTTCGCCCTCGACGGCTATGAATCGCGCCACAATATGAACTATTGGGCAAGAGGCGAATATATGGGATTCGGCGCGGCGGCACATTCCTTTTATAACAACAAGCGCTTTTCAGCACCCAACGATATCAATTCATTCATCGAAAAAAGCAAAATCGGCGCTTTCGCACCGACAAATTATCACGAAATCGAACCGATCCCGCCCGAAGAAGCCGAGGAGGAGCGTATAATGCTTTCTCTCCGCACAGCCTTGGGCGCAAAAATACCCGTGCCAAAGCTCGAAACGGCAAAAAAAATAGCCGAGCTCGGCTACGGCAGTCTCGAAAACGGTGTCCTGACTCTGAACAGCAGAGGATTCCGTGTATCGAATTATATTATCGGTCAAATTATTTAAAGGAGAATTATTATGAAAAGGAAAGCGGTAATTGCAATTATGTTAATGCTGTCACTCATTCTTTCTGCCTGCTCGGGCAATTCTCAGGGCGGTGAATCTGCTCAAAACCAATCGCAAGAGGAATCGAACGAAACTGTTTACGGCGAATTCAAAACAGCTTTCCGCTTCCTCGTCACCTCCGACAACCACGTTTCGACTGTGAACGACGAATCGGCAAAAAGATTGAAAAAGCTCTTTGAATCCGCCTATGCCTATGCCGACACTCAGGATTACAAACGCATCGACGCCTTTGTTGCCGTCGGCGACATAACCAACTACGGCAAGGTTTATGAATACCAAGCGTGGAAGAGCATCGTCGACAGCGCTAAAAGGGAAGAGACCGAGATAATCACCGTAATGGGCAACCACGAATTCTACGGTGCGAGTGAAAAGGAATATACCGAAACTGTCGACGAACGCCTTAACAAGCATATCAATGTCAACGGCTACCACTTTATCGGCATTTCGACAAAGGGAGAGGGCGATTATTCCGACGATCTCGACTGGCTTGCGGAAGAGCTCGAAAAGGCATCGAAGGAAGCCCCCGACAAGCCGATAATCACCTTCCAGCATCATCACATCAAGGATACCGTCTACGTCAGCTCGGAATGGTATGCCGTTCAGTCCAAGCAGCTCAATGATATCTATTCAAAATACAGCCAGATAATCAACTTCTCGGGCCACTCCCACGGACCGATAAACAACCCGACAAGCTGTTACCAAAAGGACTACACACTTTTCGGAACCGGCACTCTCGCATATTTCGAGATGACCTCGGGAATGACCTACGGCACTATTCCTCCCAATGCGAACAACGCCGCACAGTTCTACATCGTCGAGATCAGCGAGGACAACCGTGTCCGCGTGATGCCCTATAACCTCCTCACCGATAATTTCTTCAAAACCTATGACGGAAGCGAGCAGCTCGTTTACCGAATCGACAACCTTTTCGATAAATCGACCTGGCTTTATACCGACAAGCGCATCGAAAACAGCGCAAACCCCGAATTTTCGTCCGATGCACAGATAACCGTCGGCGCGGTCAGCGCGACTACCGCCGAAATCACCTTCCCCCAAGCGAGCGATGACGATTGCGTTTACAGCTACAATATCGTCTGCACCGACAGCGAGGGCAACAAAAAGGAATTCAATTATTTCTCGGAATACTATTTTGAGCCGCTCCCCGAAACTCTCACCTTCAGCCTCTCGAACCTCGATGACGGCAAGGATTACAGCATTGAAGTTTGCCCGATCGACGTTTTCGGCAAGCGCGGCGAGCCGATAAGCTCGCAATTCACCACTCCGAAAGCCGAAAAGGTAGACTACACCTCGCAAAACGACGTTAACTTTGTCGGCACCTTTACAAACTTCGATTCGCTCGATTCGCTAAAAGCCTCGTCCTCCAATTTCACCTATGGCGGCAGTATCGATGGCGATATCTTCGTCGGCACCTGGAATTCCGCCTCGGGCGATGCCAACAGCGGCTTTGAGCTTGTAAATAACGGCTACAACAACAGTAAAGCGCTCTCTGTTTACAGCAACGGCAGAGATAACCAAGGACTCTACCTCTTCGCCACCGACGAAAACAAAAACACAAGCAAATTCCCGAGCACGAAGTATTTGAGAGTCTGGGTCGATTTCAGCGATATTGAGTTCCGCAAGGCAAACTTCGGACTTATCGCACCGAACGGCGATCTCTATACCACCGATGAAAGCGACTACGTTCCCGAGCTTTATTTCTACTATCTCCCCGAGGGCGAGACCGAATGGAAAACCTACGTTCACGGCGCCGACGGTTGCTTCGGAGTCGAGCAGAAAACGGCTGTAAAGGGCTTCAAGGGATTTATGGCGTTTCCCGTAAAGGATTTCACCTATCGCTACGGAACAGGCGCTGCGGTCGGTATGGCGGGCGAGGCGTACCCATATAACGAGATCGCAGGACTCTATATGTTCTGGAACTATTCCTCCGATACCGCAAGCGGAACACGATTCGTTCTCGACGAAATCGCACTTGTCGAAGATTACACCGTGTTTACTGAATACAACGGCTGATTGCTGTTTGATTGTTTGTTTACGAGAGAACCCTTTTTGCAAAAAAAAGGGTTCTCTCGCGCTCTTTCCCAAAAAACTTTCGGCTTGGGATTTTTCTTGAATAGAAACACGCAATCGGCAAAAATTCGATTTTGATTTCGAGCTTACGGCAAGAGCAAAACAAAATAAAAAACGCGTTATCCGAAAGGACAACGCGTTTTTTGTTATTGATTAGTTTTTCTTTCCGAGCTTGTCAAGCGCGTTCCAGATCATACCAGACATAAATACCGAGGAGAAGAGACCTGCAACGATACCTATGATAAGCGGGAATGCGAAATCACGGATAGCGTCTACACCGAGGATATAGATCATACCGATGGTGAAGAGTGTGGTAAGAGTGGTGTTAACGCTTCTGCCCATAGTTTCGTGAGCACTCTTGTTGACAACGTCTGCAAACGGAGTGCCGACGAGCTTAGCCTTGTTTTCACGTACACGGTCAAATACAACGATGGTTGCGTTGATCGAGTAACCGAGAATGGTAAGCAAAGCGGCGATGATGTTTGCGTTGATCGGAATCTGGAAGAGGGAATATACGGCGAACATCACGAAAAGGTCATGAGTAAGACAGAGAACAGCCGCGATGCCCGATTTGAGCTCGAATCTGATCCAGATGTAAACAAGCATCAAAGCAACTGCAACGATAACAGCGATAATTGCGCTCTTGGTGAGGCTGTCGCCGATGGTGGGGTCGATCTTGTTGATTTCCTTGTCGTTAAGGTCGGTGTCGGGGTAAGCTGCTGCAACAGCGTCCAAAAGTGCATCGATCTGTGCATTGTCGAGCGCCTTTGTGCCGGTACGGATGATTGCCATATTGGCAGTCGATTCCGACTTGGTAGTCGAAGAAACGTAATCGTTGCCGAGAAGCTCGTGGTTGCGGATAATGTCGTTGATATTATCGCAAACCTCGTTGGTAACCTCGGTGCCGATATTGAGCTTGATTTCGGTACCGCCCGAGAAGTCGATGTCGATATTGAAACCTCTTACGAAGAAGGATACAATACCTGCAAGAAGGATGATTGCTATAATAGCAAGAGTAACCTTTTGATTTTTAATAAAGTGGAACTTGCTCATTATTTAGCCCTCCTTCCCAAAGATCTGTACGTTTTGGGTTCGTTTGCGCCCATACCAACACAGAGGTAAAGAAGCGCTCTCGTGATAACAAGTGCAGTGAAGAGCGAAATAACGATACCGATGAAGAGAGTGGTTGCAAAGCCCTTGATAGTACCGGAGCCGAGGAAGTAGAGAACCGCGCAAGCGATGACTGTTGTAACGTTCGAGTCAAGGATCGCGGAGAACGCTCTCTTGAAGCCGCCCTTGATAGCTGCCTTTGCGCTCTTGCCTGCGTCGATCTCTTCCTTCATTCTTTCAAAGATGACAACGTTTGCGTCGACTGCCATACCGATAGAAAGGAAGATACCTGCGATACCTGCAAGGGTGAGGTTAGCCTGGGTGAGATTGAGAACAAGTCCGAAAATACCGATGTATGCAACGAGTGTGATCGAAGCCATAACGCCGGGGAGCTTGTAGTAGATGCACATAAAGATGATTACGAGAAGCACGCCGATAGCACCTGCGATAAGCGAGGAGGACAGCGAGTTTTCACCGAGTGTCGCGCCGACAGTTCTCTGTTCAACGGGAACGAGCTCATAACGGAACGCACCTGCATTGATGTTGTTTGCGAGTGCGGAAGCCGATTCAGCGGTGAAGTTGCCCGAAATGCTTGCCACACCGTCGGTGATATGCTCCTGAACGGTGGGCTGGCTGATAGTCACGCCGTCGATAACGATAGCGATGTAATCCTTGGTAGCGGCAGCAACCTTTGTGGCATTGGAGAATCTTGTGGCGCCCTCAGCGGTAAGATTGAGCTGAACAATGATCTCGCCCTTGTCGTCATACCAAACCGATGCCTGATCAACGTGCTCGCCTTCGAGAACGACCTTGCCCTTGGAATCCTTGAACTGAAGCTTAGCGGTCTGCATAAAGTTTGCGATAGCTTCGTTAGGGTCGTCGATGTCGGGAATTTCGATAGTGACCATATCGTTGCCGGTCTTGTAGCAAAGAGCTTCGGTAAGACCTTGTCCGTCGAGACGGTCTCTCATAACGGTGAGAACAGATTCCATACCGTAATCGAGATCATCACCGGTGTCTTCGGTCTGAGCCTGGAAAGTAACGACCGAACCGCCTGCAAGGTCAAGACCGAGACGGATCGTATCTTCCTCGAATATGCCTTTCAGTCGCGTTTCGTCGTTAATGTAAATACCGCAAACGGAGATCGCACAGATAGCAACGATAGCCGCGAGCAGCAATACAAAACGAGAAATACTCGAAACACGTGAGTAATTCATTTTTGTAGTACCTCCGGAAAAATTTCGTTTATTTTCTAACATTTCAATTATACATATATAGCGGCAATAAGTCAAGAGTTTTTTTTGTATCGCTAACGCTCTCGACACGAAACGCAAGCGTTTCGGTCGTTTTTTTGAGATGCCCGTACACTCGCGCCGATACACCCCAAAAATCATACGATTTTCGGGGACCCCGATTCCGCGCGCCTCACACTTCCTGTTCGACACTCGCAACGCTCTGCGGTATATTTTTCAAGGCGCATGTCCTTGAAAAATATGAGATTTTTATTGTATATAAAAAATGTTTGTTTCTGAGAGTTTTTGGGAGGGAGCGCGAGGGAGGGGATTTTTGCAAAAATCCTCTCCCTCGTAAACCCTGATAAACCCTCGTAAACTCTGTAAAAATCACAAAAAGAGCAATTTGTTTTCGACAACGGAGATATTGGCGGACTGTGTCATACCGCCGTTTTCGCCGTCGAGCGACCAACCGCGCGGTTGGTTGATCTCGATCGTCGCATGACGCACCTTGCGCTTTACAAAGCTGCTGCCCTTTACCTTGCCGTTGATAAGGTCGTTGATAAGCGTTGTCATTTCATAAATTCCGTTTGGCGCTTTCAGAAGCGTCAGCTCGAAATAGCCGTCGTCAAGCTGAATTTCGCCTTTCGGGAACTTAAATACTCCGCCCGCCTTTTCGGTGTTCGACACCGACGCAAAGAGGTAATCGCCCTCGATCGTTTCGGAATCGGTTTTTACGGTGTAGCGGATCTTTTTCGCGTTTTTAAGCGCAAAAACACCTTTTAAAAGATAGGCATTGTGCCCGAGCATATTTTTTAACTGCTGCGACGTCATATACGACACCTCGGTCAAAAGACCGGTGCAGGCGATATAAGAAAAATACCTGTCGTTGAATTTACCGACGTCGATAAATTTCGGCTCGCTTTCGGCGATTCTGTCGCAGGCATCGAGCAGTTTTTTCGATATCCCGAGTGTTGCGGCAAAATCGTTTGTCGACCCAAGAGGGATATAGCCCATCGGGATCTCGCAGTTGCCTGCGATATATGCGTTCACCGCGCCGCTTAACGTGCCGTCACCGCCGACACACACTAATTTCGAGTAGTTGTGCCATTCGTTCTGCAATATAAGGTTGGCTTTGCCGTCTATGTCGGTCGGGATCGCGGTTACTTGGTATCCGTGCGAATACAGACGGTCGATAATCTCAAAAAGCCGTTCCTTGCCCTTGCCCTTGCCGGCTACGGGGTTAAGCAAAAGCAATATTTGCTTATTGTTGGTTTGCAATCTCATCACCCTTAAAAATACCGCGCTCGGTGATAATACCGGTTATAAGCTCACTCGGAGTAACGTCAAACGCGGGGTTGTATATTTTGGCGGATTCGTGTGTCATTCGCTTTTGGTAGTGGAGCGTGCTTACTTCGCTTCCGTCGCGTTGCTCGATAATTATATCCTTGCCGCTTTCGCAGGAAAAATCAATAGTAGAGAAGGGGGCACAAACGTAAAAGGGAATACCGTAGTGCTTTGCGATAATCGCAACACCCGAAGTACCGATCTTGTTGGCGGCGTCGCCGTTTTTGGCAACTCTGTCCGCACCGACAAAGATACAGTCTATCCTGCCCGATGCCATAAGCGACGCTGCCATATTGTCGCACTGTAACGTAACGTCGATCCCGCTCTCGCAAAGCTCGTAAACCGTCAGCCTTGCGCCCTGAAGAAGCGGACGTGTTTCGTCGGCATAGACGTGGATTCTTTTGCCCTTTTCGGCGGCGATATATATCGGAGCGAGCGCAGTACCGTATCTCACCGCCGCGAGCGAGCCCGCGTTGCAGTGGGTGAGTATGCCCGCACCGTCTTTTATCAGCGTGTCGCCGTAAATACCGATTTTTTTGCAGGTTTCGATATCCTCGTTGTAGATTTTCAGTGCTTCCGCCTTGAGCGCGCTTTTCAAATGCTCGACACCGTGTCCGAGCGACTCATTTGCACATTTAACCATACGGTTTGCCGCCCAGGAAAGATTGACGGCGGTCGGGCGGGCATTGGTTACGTATTCGGCGCATTTGGTGAATGAATAGAGAAAACCTTGCTCGCTTTCCTCTTCAAATCTGCTCGCCGCGGCATAAAGCCCGATCGCCGCGCCGACACCGATCGCAGGAGCACCGCGGATGGCAAGCCGCTTTATTATTGCGGAAAGGTCGAAAATATCACTGCAGGAGCAAACTCTGAGCTCATTGGGGAGCAGAGTCTGATCAATATACATCAAAAGATCCTTTTCTTCGTCAAGCCAAACTGTGTCTATCATCGCCGAACCGCCTTTCGTTTTTTTTATTATAACATAAGGTTAAATTTATTGCAATAACAAACTGCTTGTGTTATAATGTAAAAAAACAAAGGAAAGGGAACGATCATGGCAAGATTTGTTTTCGGAAAACCCAAAGCGTCAAAAGAAAAAATAGATAAGAGCAGCTTGGTTAAGGCAAGCGACCACGACCGCGCGATAACCGGCACAGACGGATATACTTATATTGATATTTATTACGACCCGTTCGTGCTCGGCGGAATTTTGAATATCGACCAGAACAGCGGCGAATATTACCGACTCAACGCCGCAAAAAAGAATATTTATTCGGAAGCAAATTCAAGCCTCGCGGCTTGCACCGCGGGCGGTACGGTTCGCTTCTCCACCGATGCCGAAACACTTTCGATAAAGGTATATAACCGCGCGTCTATCACCGGAATGCACCATTTCTGCGACAGAGGCGTTTACGGTATCGACTGCTATGTCGGTACCGGCACCGACAGACAGTACGTCGGCAAAATGATGCAGACCTTTGCCGATAAGCCCGATTACAACGAAGGCATTATCGAGCTTCCCGGCGGTTTAAACGAGGTTCTTATCAATCTGCCCCTTTACGGCGGTATCAATAAAATGGAGATCGGCTTCCCGAAGGGCGCAAAGGTCGGCGCACCGACACAGCGCACCAATAAGGGCATCGCGTTTTACGGCTCGAGCATAACACAGGGCGGCTGTGTTTCTCGCCCCGCGAACTCCTATGCAAATATCATCTGCCGCGCACTCGATGCCGATTGTATGAATTATGGCTTTTCGGGCTCTGCGATGGGTGAGCTTTCGGTTGCCGAACACATCGCCTCGCGTGATCTCGCGTGCTTCGTAATGGATTACGACTATAATTCTCCCTCCGAGGACCACCTCGAGCAAACACACGAGCCTTTTTTCAAGGCGATCCGCGCCGTACAGCCCAATCTCCCCGTTGTTTTTGTGACACACCCGTTCTATGCAGAGAAAACAAAGGGAGATAAAAAACGTATCGCTATCGTAAAGAATACCTATGAAAACGCAAAGAAGGCGGGCGACAAGAACGTTTACTTTGTCGATTCGAGCGATTTCTTCACCGAGGAAATGCGCGATCTTTACGCGGTCGATAATCTCCACCCGAACGACCTCGGTCAGTTCTCGATGGCGGAAACAATTTTCCCCGCAGTTAAAAAGGCTATCGAAAAGTCAGAACAACAGTAAAACAGTAAAACAGCAAAACAGTAAAAAAGGAGAAGCGCGAAGCTTCTCCTTTCAGTTTGCAGACAAAGTCTGCAAACTGAAACAGACTGAGAGAAACGAAGTTATTTTTCACAAAAAACGAGCGTTGACTTACAGTAGTAAGGTAGTCGAGTTTTTTGTGAAAACCCTTGAAAATACAATTCAGGACAAAGGAATCAAAAATAGCGCTCTTTTTTCTAAGTCAATGTCTTTTTCTTCGTTGACCAAACGGAAATTCACGTATACGGAAAGCGCATATTTATCGAGGGCGGGAATATAATGAACGCTTGTGTTTGTGCAACGTATGGGGTAGCTTTCAGCTATTTCTTCGAAAATGAATTCATAACCGTTGTTTGTCAGATCGGGAAGCTTTTCGGCAAGCATCGGGAAGATCTGCTTTTCAAATTCCTTGTCGCTCATCGTAAGTATCGGATTGTTTTTCTCAACACACATCGGCAACGCAGCAAAGCTATTGATGGCTCCGTCTTTATACACATTCACAACAATCTTGTGTATGCAATACTTGTTGACCATCAAGCCCCAAGTAAATGAGTAAACTTGGTTATCGAAGTATGTTCCTATAAAATTGTATTCCGACAGATCAACGTCGATTTCAAACGCATTCTTGAGTTTTCCGTTTATAAAGTCGATAGCTATTTCTTTTGCCTTGTCCTGCCCGATATCTTCAGTTGTATCGGCGTGGGCACCCGTTCTGCCTACGTATATTTTTCCGTCTTCGGAGAACACAACGCTACGATATTCGTTATTCTTTGTATCATTTGAGCCTAAATACAGCGGAGTTCTGTTAGGAACTGTAAAAAGCCGAACATCCTTGAACACGTATGTGTTTGAAAGTAACGTGATCTCGTTACCTTTTTCGGGCATATCCTGCGGCGGCTCCGGATTATAACTGCCGAACCCTACTATCATATGCAAATCGTGAGGTATCATTCTCTCGTTTGTCTCGTTGGACGCTTTGATATAAGAATCTATGTCTTTATAACTAAACTGCAAAAACTCATTATTTATACATACGATTACTTCGTCGGGATCAATATTATAATCGGTCTCTCCGCAAGCCGAAAACAAGGGAAAAACAGCAGCGAACGTCAGTACGAGCGCAAGGATTTTTATAAAATGTTTTCGTTTTTCAGTCAAGTAATGCAGCATATTTATCCTCTCCTATCATAATAATCTTGTCTTTGTCGGACAAAATGTTATTTTGTGCAACATCTTGTCCGTACATATTATACTTCCTTTCTTGGCTCAATATGTTAACGCTATGTGAATAAAAATCGCGGCTGTCGGTTTTCCGCACCTTCTTTTTGTATATTTGTTATGTATTTTAACCCCTTACCGTATATATGTCTTAAAAGTGCAAAATGTCTATAAAAAAATCCGAAAATTTTCAAAAAAGTTGAAAATTAATTTTTTACGGTGTATAATGATAAAAACAAAATAAAAAAGAGGTAAACGATATGATAAAAGTAACCGTCTGGAACGAGTTTTTCCACGAAAGAAATAACGAAACCGTGGCTTCTATTTACCCCAAGGGAATCCACCAAACGATCGCCGACTTTTTGAAGAGCGATGATATCACTGTTCGCACCGCAACACTCGAGGACGAGGAATGCGGACTTACCCAAGAGGTGCTCGACGATACCGACGTGCTTATCTGGTGGGGACATATGCGCCATAACGACGTTCCCGACGAGGTAGTGAACAGAGTCAAGGAATCTGTGCTCAAGGGTATGGGTATCATCTGCCTGCACTCCGCGCACCACAGCAAGATATTCAAATCGCTTATGGGCACTACCTGCAATCTCTCCTGGCGCGAGGACGGCGACCTTGAACGTGTCTGGACGGTTAACCCCGCCCACCCGATCGCGCAGGGAATCGGCAGATATTTCGAGCTCAACGGTGTCGAAACCTATGCCGAGCCGTTCGGTATTCCCGAGCCCGACGAGGTTGTGTTTATGGGCTGGTACGAGGGCGGCGAGGTGTTCCGCACCGGCTGTACCTTCCACCGCGGCAACGGCAGAATATTCTATTTCCAGCCGGGCCACGAAACCTTCCCGATATTCCATAACGAAAACGTTCAGACCATCATTCGCAACGCGGTCTATTGGGCAAAACCGATCAAGCGCGACAGCGAGCTTGTCTGCCCTCAGGTAACAAGAGTTCACAACGTTTGATTGAGTGTTTGATCGAGTGAGTTTATGCGAGAGAAAACTTTTTCAAAAAAGCTTTTCTCTCGCGCTCTTTTTCAAAAAGCTTCGATATAAGATTTCTTCAAAAGGCTTGTAAATACAAGTCTTTTTTGTTTTTCAAATTCGGCATCAAAAATTTTCGGAGAGGGCAGGCGAGAGAACCTTTTGTAAAAGGTTCTTTCTCGTAAACTTAAAACCGTAAAAGCTCGTTGGAAAAAGTTGGGAAAAAGACGGGACAAAGTTGGGATGAAAAGTAATAGCGCTATATAGTATAATTTAACCGTGCCCGATAGATGAATATTAATTCTCGCCTGCCGAAAGCGGCAAAGAGAACGAAAAGAAAGCAAGAAAGCGAAGAGAGAAAATGAAAGCAAAAAGAAAAGAACCAAAAGAAAAAAACAAAGCAAAAGAGAGAAGCGAAAGAATGAAAGAAAAGAAAGAGAAAATTGATAATAGTGTTGTTGTGTTAAATGATAAAGAGGCTACGTTAAATGCGCTGTGCGAGTTTTTCAACAACAACACAACCTTCAAAAAGGTTATCTCTCTTTCGGGAATTGATAAACAGATCCTTGCCGAGTCGTTAAGACTGTATGGCGAGGAAAAGCTGAAGGAGTGCTTTATAAGAGCACAGAACTCCGACTTTCTGACGGGGCGCAAGGTGTCGCGCTTCGATTGGGAGGCGTCGTTCGGCTGGATAATCAAGCCGCACAACGTGGCAAATATACTAAACGGCAAATATGACGATAACTATAAGCAAAGCACGCCGAAGCTTAACGAATACAATTCCTCGCAAAACGCTCAAATCCGCAATTATTATGACAGCTCGCTCGGCAGCGACAGCGAGATAGAGAGCGCGGGATTCCGCGGGTTTGACGATTTGCTGAATTAATAAGCGGGGGAAAGGGAAAAGCACCGCGGGCAAAGAAAAAGAACGGCTCGTGTGAGCCGTTCTTTCGGAAGTAAAACAATCTTATTTGAGGGTGATCTTTGCGCCTGCTTCTTCGAGCTGAGCCTTGAGAGATTCTGCTTCTTCCTTGGAAACGCCGGTCTTAACCATCTTGGGAGCGTTAACAACGATATCCTTAGCTTCGCCGAGACCGAGGCCGGTGATTTCCTTAACAGCCTTGATAACCTTGAGCTTAGCAGCTTCGTCGAAGGAGGTGAGCTCTACGTCGAATTCGGTCTTTTCTTCTTCAGCGGGAGCAGCAGCAACTGCAGCGCCTGCAACAGCTACGGGAGCAGCAGAAACGCCGTACTTTTCTTCGAGTGCCTTTACGAGATCTTTGAGTTCAAGAATAGAAAGAGAGTCTACAAGTTCAAGAATCTGATTGATTTTTTCCATTGTGATATAATCCTCCGTTTAGTAAGTTTTTTAAAAATTAAGAGATTTGTTTGCCGAAATTATTCAGCAGCAGCTTCGTTGCCGCCCTCTGCCTTGTCGATGATCGCCTGAATAGCATAAGCGAAACCGTAAAGACCGGATTGGAGCGAGCCCATAAGTCTGCCGATGAGGACTTCCTTGGAAGGAGTATCGGCGAGTTCCTTCACACCGTTTGCGTCGAGCAGTTCGCCATCAACGAAGCCTGCTTTGAGAACGAAGTTTTCGTGATCCTTAGCGTAGTTGTTGAGGATCTTCGCGGGAGCGATGGGATCTTCAGCACAGGTAGCAAGAGCGGTCATACCGGTGAGCTGATCTTTGAGACCTTCAAAACCGATAATATCGCAAGCCTTGGAAGTAAGAGTGTTCTTAACTACCGTGTATTCAACACCTGCGGCACGAAGTTCGCTTCTGAGCTTGGTATCGTCAGCAACGGGAATACCCTGGTAGTTAACGATAACGCCGCCCTTAGCGTTCTTCATTCTTTCAGCGAGCTCAGCGACAAAGGCTTTCTTTTGCTCGAGAATGTTTGCGTTAGCCAAATTGTTTACCTCCTGATTTATTTTGCACGAAAAATAAAAGCTCCTTAAGCGCATACCGCCAAAGGAGCATAGAAAGAGCGTATTAAAAACACTTTTCATCTCCTCGGCAGGTGGTTAATAAACCTTTATGCTTCGCGCCTGCTGTCTTTGGAAATTCGACCTTGTTATATTATCATAACTTTTTGCGTTTGTCAATACTTTTTAATGAAAATCTTCTTGCTTTTCTTTGCTTTCGCTGTTTTCTTTAAGCTTTTTGTTGATTTCTTCGATTTTTCGCTTGCTTCTGCGGTCCATGATAATGAACAGCGGAATACTCAATAGTAAATTACCCACAAGCCCCAACGAAAAACCGAGCACCATTTTTTCCGGAGTGTTTAAAACACCAAAAACTGCAAATCCCAAGGTAATACAGGTTATGTCAAAAACCGCGTTGATTATTCGCCTTGCCCATAGCTCGAAACTGTCCAAACCTTCGCGTAGTATTAAAACCGTAAAGGCGGCAACGGGAAGAAACGATAACGTGATTGCCGTGATGCTCTGCTCGTATTTCGGAACACCGATAATCGCATTAAGCAGAGTGAACATTACGGTAGCACTGCCGATACCGCCCAAATAGCAAATGATAAAACGTAAAACTCTGTTTTCTATCTTCATTTCTAAACCCCCAGTTTTTCCTTGATAGAATTAAGATACTGTCTTGAAACAATAACCTTTTCGCCGTTTGATAGGGTAGCGCAAAGCTTGCTGTATTTTTCGGTGTTGATCGATCTTACCTTCCGTAAATTCACCAATATGGATTTCGATATGCGTGAGAATGGGGTGTTGATCAGCCGTTCTTCGATTTCGCTGATTTTTATTTTTGTTTCAAAGGCTTTGTCCGCGGTGTAGAAAAAGCATTTGCGGTCTACGGTCTCGAAATATAGAATATCCGAAAGACGTATAAAATGCGTTTCACCGTTGAAACTGCCTGCCATTTGGTTGTCTGCAAGGCTTAAAAATGCGAGAATATCCTTGAGCTCGTCGTCGAGATAACCGTAGCTGACGGTTATTTCGGGTTCGGTTACGTTTTGGTCGTGCTTGATTATTAGCTTCATAGCCTGCCCTCCTTTGCGTACATCATACCACCCGTACGCTTCGAATTCAACCGATTTGGTGCGTCTTGCAATAATAATGGTATGAAATGCAAAAAAAGCAAGCTACCGCTCGCTTTCTAATATAAATATTTAATGTATCAAAAGTTTTCGCAGATATCGCGAGAGGGGCTTTTTAAAAGCTCCTCTCGTAAAAACAACAGCTATTCGTTGATCACGAAAACGACTCCGCTTATCTCCTGCGCCTGCTTTTTGAACGATTCGACGTCCTTTAAGCTTGCCGAGATGATAAGCATACCGAGATTGCCTTCCGTTGCGCTTTTTGCGGGGAGAATGTCGATGTGCGCGTCGTCGGGCAGGAGTGATTTTATAGATTCGGTTATTGTACCGAGCGATCTCATATCGTCGATCTCTATGTAGATGCAAGCCGCCTTTTTGCGCTTGCGCTCGATACGTGTGAGGAATGCCGCGGTAAATACACAGGCGAGCACTGCAAATAGCGCGCCGGAATAGAACCCGATGCCGACAGCGATGCCGATCACCGCAGTCGTCCACATTATCGCGGCTGTCGTCAATCCGGTTATCATCTTGTCGCTTTTAACGATTATCATACCCGCACCGAGAAAGCCGATGCCCGAAACGACCTGCGCCGAGATACGCAACGGGTCGTTGTCGTAGCCGAGCACGTTCGACGCGAACACTCCGATAAGCGCGGTCAGCATACCGCCGAGGCATACGAGAATGTGGGTACGCATACCCGCCTGACTGCCGTGACGTCCGCGCTCGAGCCCGATTATACCGCCGAATATGACGGCGAGCAGCACTCTCAGCGCGACGCTTCCGATGCTTAAGTCCTTTTCAAACTCTATCAGGTTTTTGATAAATTCAGCCATAAGATCACCTCTTATAAAGAGTATATTAATATTATAGCATATTTTGTGCATTTGCGCAAGGGCGTTATTAACCTGCTTTTTAAGTGGTGATTTTGCAAAAAGCACCGCTTTTACCCCGCAAAACCTTTGAAACTATAAATATTTGCAGGAGATCCGAAGGGTTTTGAGGGTATGGGAACCTTTACAAAAGCTCCCGAAACAAACCACCTGTATTTTGCGGAATCAAAGCAATAAAAACGACCGAAGCGCAAATGCACTTCGGTCGGAGCGATAGCTCGTGAGGGTAATTAGCCGTCGATCTTTGCAGAGTTGATCTTGAGACCGGGGCCCATAGTCGATGCGATAACGCAGGACTTGATATACTGACCCTTTGCAGCAGCGGGCTTAGCCTTGATGATAGCGCCGAGAAGAGTGTTGAAGTTTTCAGCGAGCTTTTCGGTGCCGAAGGAAACCTTGCCGATAGGGCAGTGGATGATGTTGGTCTTATCAAGACGGTATTCGATCTTACCTGCTTTTGCTTCGGTAACAGCCTTAGCAACGTCGGGAGTAACGGTACCTGCCTTGGGGTTAGGCATCAAGCCTTTAGGACCGAGGATCTTACCGAGACGGCCTACAAGACCCATCATGTCGGGGGAAGTGATGAGAACGTCGAAGTCGAACCAGTTTTCCTGCTGGATCTTCTGGATATATTCTTCTGCGCCTACGAAGTCTGCGCCTGCAGCGGTAGCGGCATCAGCCTTGTCGCCCTTCGCGATAACGAGGGTACGAACGGTCTTACCGGTACCGTTGGGGAGAACTACCGCACCGCGAACCTGCTGGTCTGCGTGACGGGAGTCAACGCCCAAACGAACGTGAACTTCAACGGTTTCGTCGAATTTTGCCTTGGAAAGCTCGCATACCAAGCCGAGAGCTTCGTTGGTATCGTAAAGCTTTGCCTTGTCGATAGCAGCAACAGCTGCGTTATAATTCTTTCCTCTTTTCATCGTCAAAACCCTCCTTAGTCAACAACGGTAACGCCCATGCTGCGAGCAGTACCTGCAACCATGCTCATAGCTGCTTCGATGCTTGCTGCGTTAAGGTCGGGCATTTTGGTTTCGGCGATCTTGCGAACCTGTTCCTTGGTGATTGTAGCAACCTTGTTGGACTGGGGAACGCCGGAGCCCTTTTCGATACCGCAAGCCTTCTTGATAAGAACAGCTGCGGGGGGAGTTTTGGTGATAAAGGTGAAGGAACGGTCAGCGTAAACGGTGATAACAACGGGAATGATAAGACCGATGTCATTCTTGGTACGCTCGTTGAATTCCTTCGTAAACATAGGGATAGCTACACCGTACTGACCGAGAGCCGGACCGATAGGGGGCTGGGGAGTAGCTTTACCTGCGGGGATCTGAAGCTTAATATAGCCTACTACTTTCTTTGCCATACTGACAATACCTCCATTGTGGTAATTTTGATTTCGGGATCGATGTCCCTCCCACTTGCTCCGCGATATTCGCGGGGTGCGTGCTTCGATTGGCAATTACCGAAGCTACGCGCAGTTAGTGTTATTCGTCTAATGCTGCAACCTGGTTGGAATTAAGCTCGACCTTGGTTTCGCGTCCGAAGAGGGAAGCAGATACGTTGACCGTCTTCAGATCCTCGGAAATGTCTTCGACAACACCGATAAAGCCCGAAAGAGGACCGTCGGTAATGCGAACGCTGTCGCCGACTGCGAACTTGATTTCGATAGTTCTGACTTCAACACCCATTCTTTCGACCTCCTCCTCGGAAAGAGGAACGGGGCGCGATCCGGGACCGACAAAGCCGGTAACGCCGGTGGTGTTGCGGATGATATGCCAGGTTTCGTCATTCATCACCATTTTTACCAGAACGTAGCTGGGGAACAGTTTTCTTTCGATTTCCTTTTCGCCCTTTTCGGTGGTTTCGATAACCTTCTCGACAGGCACGTTTACCGCGAGAATCAGGTCTTGGAGATTGCGGTTTTCAACGATCTTTTCGATATTGGTCGCAACCTTGTTTTCATACCCCGAATAAGTATGGACTACATACCAAAGCGGAGTGCTTTCCTGTGGTAAACCCATAATTCAACCGTTCCTTTAATTAAAAGATGTCTGCGAGGCCCTTGACGATCGAAGTGAACGCCCAGTCAAGAAGACCGATAGCCAAAGCCGCGAGGACGATGAACGCCAATACGACAGCGGTAGCCTTGATGGTTTCCTTGGGGGAACTCCAGGATACCTTCTTGATTTCGCTCCAGTATTCTTTAAAGAACTTCTTGATCTTCAAGCCAAGCTTGGTTTCTGTCTTCGTAAGTATCCATACAATGAGAATGAGTACTACGATAACGATAAGAGTAATTACTCTTGCCCAGGGGAAGCTGCTTTCAGCTGCTGCGTCGTGATCGTGATCGTGATCGTGATCGTGATCATCAGCTGCGCTCGACTGGTTAGCAGATGTTTCGGTCTTGGATTCTTCCTTGGAAGCTTCCTTGGATTCCTCTTTCGATTCTTCCTTCGATTCTTCGACCGATTCCTCTGCAGATGCATCGGCGGAAGCCTCTACCGATTCCTCGGTGGAAGTTTCGGATGCTTCGACAGATTCTTCTTCTGCGAGAACAGTGAGAGAAAGCGTCATCGCGATAAGCAACGCGAGCACGAGGGAGAGAGATTTCATAAATTTAGTCATCAACATAATCCTCCCTTATTTGCTTTCCTTGTGAAGAGTGTGCTTGCGGCAGAAACGGCAATACTTGTTCATCTCGAGACGATCGGGGGTATTGCTCTTATTCTTTGCCGTGTCATAGTTTCTTTGCTTGCATTCGGTGCAAACGAGAGTTACTTTGACTCTTTTTTCTTTACCCGCCATATTTTTCGGCACCTCCATATTAATGTTACCTCCCTCTGTTTCTGCTTGTCCGTCTTTGTTGCGGAAAGGAGGAAATCGAAACCTTTGCGCACAACAAAAAGACCTCCAAACAACAGAGGTGCGACCATTATAACAGAAAAATCCCCCTGTGTCAAGGGGAATCTGCAATTTTTTATATATATTGAAAGCTTTGAAAAACGTGCGGAAAAGATACAAAGCCTTTCCCGCACAAATAATACTTTTAGTCCTCTAACATCGAAACGCGCTTGTCGTGTCTGCCGCCCTCGTAGTCGGTGGTGAGGAAGATGCTTGCGAGCTTAACAGCCTTTTCGCAGTCGATAACTCTGCCGCCGAGACAAAGAACGTTGGAATTGTTGTGGCGTCTTGTCATTTCAGCCGAAAATTCGTCGGAAAGAACAGCCGCGCGGATACCTCTTACCTTGTTCGCCGCGATCGACATACCGATACCGGTTCCGCAGCAAAGAATACCCTTTTCGCATCTGCCCTCGGTTATCTCCTTGCAAAGCGCCTTTGCGTAAATAGGATAGTCAACCGAGTCGGTGGTATTTGTGCCGAGGTCGATATATTCGATCCCCTTGCTCTTCAAGTCCTCGATGATAGCGTTCTTTATTTCAAGTCCGCCGTGGTCACATGCCAATGCAATCATTTTTCAGTTCCTCTTTATATTTTTATTTTTGTAATCGTTTTCGCGTGTTATTCCTTCGCTTTCTTTTCGCGCTCGAGCTTTTCACGCTCTGCCTGAGGCATACGCAGATATACCGGCTGTAATTCCTTTGCCGAAACTGTGTTGCCCGCAACAGACATATCATATCCGACAAGCGCGACCGACAGTGCGTTCTGGTCGGTCGATGCGTAAGATGCGCGGATAAACCGCTCGTCGCCGCTCACGAGGCTTAAAAACTTGTCCGCCCCGTCACCGCAGACGGTTATTTCGCCGCAGTCTGCAACGAGCGCGAGTATTTCGTCGATTCCGAGTGCGCTGTCCTTGCTCAAACGTTCTCCGCCGTTGAAAAGCGCGGTGTAGAATTGATCGCGTCTCGCGTCCATCACCGGCAAAACAAATCCTCTGCCGACGTTTCTTGCGATAGCCTCGAGCGTCGAGACCGCCGCGCAGGGCTTGTTATCGGCAAAAGCCAATCCCTTTACCGTGCTTGCGCCGATACGGACACCGGTAAAAGATCCGGGGCCTGCGCTCACCGCAAAGAGATCTATATCCGAAACGGTTGCGCCGTAAGCCGAAAGCGCATTTTCGAGCAAGGGGAGCAAAAGCTCGCTGTGAGTGAGCTTGTTTTTAACGCTGAAAAGCGAAAATGTGCCCAAAACGCCGTCGTTTATCTCGGCGATACAGGCAGATGCTGTGACAGCGGTGCTGTCGAGTGCGGCAATCAGCATATTGTAAACCTCCTTGTGCTTTCGTCAATGCTTTCGATCCTCAGCTTCAGCGCGTCCTTCGGGATAGAATCCTCGAAAAGCTCGCTCCATTCGGTGATAACGATCCCGCCCTGCTCGATGTAGTCGTAAAACCCCGTCGAGTAAAGGTCGTCCTCGTCGGTCAGACGGTAAAGGTCGAAATGGTAAAGGCTCATTTTCTCGCCGACGTATTCGTTGACGATCGCAAAGGTGGGGGAGTGGACAAGGTTAATACATTCGGGGCAAAGCTCCTTGACGAGCCCGCGCACAAAGGTGGTCTTGCCTGCGCCCATTCCGCCGTACAGCGCCAGAAATCCGCCGTTTTCGATTCTTTTTGCTATTTCCGCCGCGACCTGCTCGGTCTCGGCAACAGAATGCGATTCAAAAATTTCCATAATTCTTATCTTTTATCTTTTATCTCTTATCTCTTATCTTAAATAATACGCAGTATTATTTTCTTTTCCTCGGGTTTTCTGTCGCTTATCGTGACAGCCTTGAAAAGATGCTCCATACCGCTTTGCGCGCGCTCGAGTGTTTTCGCCTGGAGCGTTGCGAGTGCTTCGCCCTCCTCGATTCTGTCGCCGATGCGCTTGTTCAGAATAATACCTGCGGTGTGGTCTATCTCTGCGCCGATCTTCTCTCTGCCCGCGCCGAGTATCGCCGCGGCTTTTCCGACCTCATATGCGTCGATTCCGCTGATATAACCGCTCTTTTCGGCAACGAGCATCGCGGTGACGTTGCTTTCCTCGAAAAGACTTGTGTCGTAAATATATCTTTCGTCGCCGCCCAAGCGCTTCACGAGCTCGGCAAGCTTTTTCAGTGCGCTTCCGTCATAGAGCGTTTCCTCGACTATTGCGGTGCAGGTCTCGTAATCGGCAACGTTTGCCGCATAAAGCATATTTGCCGCCAAAGTGATGCAAAGCTCGGTCAATTCCTCGTCGCCGCGGCCCTCGAGCACGCGGATAGCCTCGATAAGCTCGACACTGTTGCCTACCGCACAGCCGAGAGGGGCGGACATATCGGTGATTATTGCAATCGTTTTGCGCTTTTCTCTCGCGCCGATGCGTACCATAAGCCTTGCGAGCTCCTCGGCGTCGCGCATCGTTTTGCAAAACGAGCCGCTGCCGCATTTTACGTCGAGCACGATATAGTCACTGCCCGATGCGAGCTTCTTGCTCATAACACTCGCCGCGATAAGCGGAATACAGTTCGCGGTTCCGGTAACGTCGCGTATTGCCGAAAGCTTGGAATCGGCGGGTGCCAATCGCTTGCTCTGCCCTGCAATACAGAATCCGAGCTCGCGCACGATGCTTTCAAATTCCTCGGCGGATATTTCGGTGTTCACACCCGTGCAGGATTCGAGCTTGTCGAGCGTGCCGCCGGTAAATCCGAGCCCGCGGCCCGCCATTTTGGGAACGTAAACTCCCTTGTTTGCCGCCGCGACCATAGGACCGATGATAAGCGATACCTTGTCGCCGACACCGCCGGTTGAATGCTTGTCGACCTTTTTGCCGATAACAGAGGACAACACGTTGATCTCGCCGCTGTCGGTCATACACTCGGTCAGGGTGATGGTTTCCTCCTCGGTCATACCGCGAAACCAGATCGCCATCAGAAGCGCGCTTATCTGGTAATCGGGAATGCTTCCGTCGGTAACTCCCTTTACAAAGTATTCGATCTCGTCCTCGTTAAGCTCGCGTCCGAGCTGCTTTTTGGTGATGATATCCTGCATTTTAAGCATTACCGTGTCCCCCTTCCGTAAAGTCTATAAAGCTTTCGGTCGAAAATTCTCTTTCGATACCGAAATTTCTGCGTATTGTTTCGGCGATACAGCAAAAGCTGTTATATCCGCCGATGTTATTGCTTTTTATCCCCTTTGCATAGGCAAGTATCGGGATATTTTCGCGGGTGTGGTCGGTGCCCTTGTACTGCGGGTCACAGCCGTGGTCTGCGGTTATTATCAATAAATCGTCGTCACGCATATTCGGGAGAAATCTTCCGAGCGTGTCGTCGAATTCGCGCAGTGCGTTTGCATATCCGACAGTGTCGTTGCGGTGACCGTATACCGAATCGAAATCGACCAGATTGACAAAGCAAAGCCCGCAAAAATCCTTGTCCTGCAATGAAAGAAGTGTTTCCTCGCCCATTTTGTTGTTCTTTGTGGGGTGACTTTCGGTAACCCCGCGTGAAGCGAAGATGTCGTTTATCTTGCCGACCGATATCACGTCGTAATTATTTTCCTTTAATGTGTCGAGCAGGGTGATGCCCTTGGGCTCTAATGAATAATCGTGGCGGTTGCCGGTGCGGTAGTATTCGCCGTTTTTGTCGAGAAACGGCCTTGCGATAACTCTTCCCACCGCGTGCTTTCCGACAAGTATCCTTCTCGCGCTTTCGCACATCGCATAAAGCTTTTGAAGCGGTATCACTTCCTCGTGGGCTGCTATCTGGAAAACGCTGTCGGCGGAGGTATAGATTATCGGGTTGCCGGTGCGCATATGCTCGTCGCCGTAATCCTTTATTACCTCTGTGCCCGAGTAGGGAAGATTGCAAAGCGCTTTGACGTTGTTTTCGCGCTCAAACGCCGAGATTATTTCCTCGGGGAATCCGTTCGGGTAGGTGGGCAGAGGCGAATCGGAAATCAACCCCGCGATCTCCCAGTGCCCGACGGTCGTGTCCTTGCCGTTGCTCGCCTCCTTTGCATAGCCGAAAAGCCCGATAGGGCAGTCGCTTGCAAATTCGGTCAGCTCTGCTCTTTCGATATTGAAAAGCCCCAAGCTTTTAAGGTTGGGCAAATTCGGCTTTTGCGTCATAACGCTTTTCAAGGTGTGCGCGCCGAGATCACCGAATTTTTCCGCGTCCTCCGCGTGACCGATTCCGACACTGTCGAGCACGATCAGAAACACTCTTTTGAACATAATTTACCCCTCCCTATAATTATTCATATTCATTATAGCAAATCAAACTCGGTTAGTCAATAATGAAAAACGTGAGAAACGACTATATGGTTTGTAATAACTTCAAACCTCTGCCGACGTGTTTGCAGGTTGACAATATACTGTAATTGATATATAATAAATACAGATTATCGAATTTGATCGAATTTACAAGGAGAATAATTATGAATTTGAGACGAATCGTTTCTGTGCTGTTGCTTGTTTCGTTTGCTCTTCTTGCGGTATCCTGCTCATCAAGTGTGCCTTGCATAAAATGCGGCAAGGAAGTCGGCGAGGATGATGCGTTCTGCCCGTCGTGCGGTACGGAACAAACGAAGATCGAGCTTGTCTGCCCGAAGTGTAACAAGGAAAATGCCGAAGGCAGTAAATATTGCGCCTCCTGCGGCAAACCGCTCGAAAGCGTGCCTGTGCATAGTAGCGGCTCTGCAGACGAAAATTCGGAAGGCGAACAGCAATACGACCCCGCGGGCGAAAAGGTACTTTTGATAAAGAGAAGCAACAACTCGAGCGGCTGGTATACCGATTTTTACTATGATTACAACGGCAACAGAATAAAATCGGATGGCTTTAACGGCAAGGGCGAAAAAAACTCTGTTTATGAATACTATTACGATGAGCACGATAATGTGATCAAACAGGTTTATCGTAATTTTGATTACAATGAATTTTCGACCGTTACCTATACCAACACCTACGACGAAAACGGAAGGCTTATAAAATCGCAAAGCAGTTATAATCAAAGCTACACCGAATATACCTACAACGAAGAAGGTCTGCTCGAGTTGTCGGTGTATTACAACACGAACTTCTATACGGGAGAGCCTTATAAATACACTTGGTCGAGATATATTTACGAATCGGGCGAGGTTAAGGAAATACAAAGCGGTTACTTCGATGATAACGATGAAATGTATCTCAACGCAATAGTCGAAGACGGCAGAACGACCTATGAAATAAGCGGCGACGGCGGCTATCTGGTTCAGTACGTTTACTCCGAAAACGGAACCGACGTCGAGGTTATTCAACACAATGAGCCGAAACACAAAGATGACTTTAAAAACTGCAACTGCGATAAAAACACCTTGACTACCTATATGACGAAATGCGATAAGTACGGTAATATTATCGATCCGAACTATACCGATGTGTATATGACGCTTGCCGAATATCGTGAAAAGGGATTGTATTCCGAACCGAGCGATGAAAACAGCACCGGCTCGAATGCAAAATGCCTTGAATGTAACCAGGCCGGATATAGCAGCTGTATCGGTCACCCGTGCGACGAGTGCGGCGGCGACGGCTTCGTTACTTGCCCCAGCTGTAAAGGCAGCGGTGTGGACGGATATTCGCACTTAAAGGATTATAAGTGTACGGTCTGCTTGGGCGAAAAGGTTGTTATCTGTTCCAACAACCATTGTGTCGCCGGTAAAATTTTCTATAACTGAATATTGAAAAAAGCCTGCAAACGCAGGCTTTTTTGTGTAATAAAAATGCACAAGAGGGAAGTTGTACGTTATAAATCATCCCCAAACCAAAGTTTTTGGGAGAGAGCGCGAGGGAGGACTTTTTAAAAAGTCCTCCCTCGTAATATCGTTATGAAATAATGGCGTTTTATACGTCCTCAACAACGTCGAGAGCGTCCTTGCGGGAAAGGTTGAGTCTGCCCTTTTCGTCGATTTCGGAAACGATGACCTTGATGGTGTCGCCGATCGAAACAACGTCTTCGACCTTTGCAACGCGCTTCTTGTCGAGCTGGGAAATGTGAACCAGACCTTCCTTGCCGGGAGCGATCTCAACAAACGCACCGAAGTTCATGATTCTGGTAACGGTGCCGTAGAAGATTTCGCCGGGCTCGGGGTCCTTTGCGATAGCTTCGACGATCTTCAACGCCTTGTATGCGTTTTCTCTGTTTACAGCCGCGATAAATACGCTGCCGTCGTCCTCGATGTCGATCTTGCAATCGGTATCTGCACAGATCTTCTGGATAACCTTACCGCCCGAGCCGATAACCTCGCGGATCTTTTCGGGGTCGATCTTGGTGGAGATCATCTTGGGAGCGTACTTCGAAACGTCTTCTCTGGGTTCTGCGATGCACTTGCAGATAACCTCGTCGAGAATGTAGTTTCTGCCCGCGTGGGTGGTGGTGAGCGCCTGCTTGATGATCTCGGGGGTAAGACCGTCGATCTTAAGGTCCATCTGGATACTTGTGATACCCTTCTTGGTGCCTGCTACCTTGAAGTCCATGTCGCCGAAGAAGTCTTCGAGACCCTGAATGTCGATCATGGTGTCCCAGCTGTCGCCCTCGGTGATAAGACCGCAGGAGATACCTGCAACAGGTGCCTTGATGGGAACGCCTGCGTCCATAAGCGCCAAGGTCGAGCCGCAGACCGATGCCTGCGAGGTCGAGCCGTTGGAGGAAACTACCTCGGAAACGAGACGGATAGCATAGGGGAATTCCTCAACAGAGGGAAGCACGGGAACGAGCGAACGCTCTGCCAATGCGCCGTGGCCGATCTCTCTTCTTCCGGGGCTTCTTGCAGCCTTTGCTTCGCCTACCGAGTAGCCGGGCATATTGTAGTGGTGCATATATCTCTTGGTTTCTTCCTCGTCGATACCGTCGAGAAGCTGTGCTTCGGAAACGGGAGCGAGGGTTGCAATAGTGAGTACCTGAGTCTGACCTCTGGTGAAGAGGCCCGAGCCGTGAGTACGGGGGAGAAGCGAAACTTCAGCGTTGAGAGGACGGATCTCGTCCATTCTTCTGCCGTCAACACGCTTCTTTTCGTCGAGCAGCCAGCGGCGGACGATCTGCTTCTGAAGCTTGTAGAGGCATTCGTCCATCATAGCCTTGCTTTCGGGATATTCTTCCTCGAGCTCGGTGTATACACGCTCGTAAATGGGCTGAAGTGCTGCGTCGCGGATACGCTTGTCATCGGTGTTGAGAGCCGCCTTGACGTCCTCGCCTACCAATGCTTCGATCTTGTCGAACATATCGTGGTCGATATCGCAAGAGGGATATTCGAACTTGGGCTTGCCGATTTCTGCCTGAATATCGCTGATGAAATCGCAAAGGGGCTTGATAGCCTCGTGCGCCTTCATGATAGCTTCGTACATGGTGTCGTCGTCGACTTCGTTTGCGCCCGCTTCGATCATAACGACCTTGTTCTTGCTGCCCGCAACGGTGAGCTCGAGATCGCTCTTTGCTCTCTGCTCAGCGGTGGGGTTGATAACGATCTTGCCGTCAACAAGACCTACGAAAACGCCTGCGATCGGGCCGTTCCAAGGAATGTTGGAGATCGAGATAGCGATAGAAGCGCCGATCATAGCCGAAATTTCGGGCGAGCAGTCGGGATCAACCGACATAACGGTGAGAGAAAGAACTACGTCGTTGCGGAGATCCTTCGGGAAGAGGGGACGGATAGGTCTGTCGATAACGCGCGACGCGAGTATTGCGTGCTCGGTAGGTCTGCCTTCGCGTCTGTTCCAGCTGCCGGGGATCTTACCTGCTGCATAAAGTCTTTCCTCGTAGTCGACCGAGAGGGGAAGGAAGTCGATGCCGTCTCTGGGAGCGGCGGACATGGTAGCGTTTGCGAGCACTGCGGTTTCGCCGTAACGAACCAAGCAGGAGCCGCCTGCCAACTGTGCAAGCTTGCCGGTCTCGATAACGAGAGGTCTGCCTGCGAGCTCATAGCTGAATGTCTTAAAATTCTCGAACATTTCAAAAATACCTTTCTGTTATTGTATTTCCGAAAGGCGTTTTGGTAGTTTAACATTTAACTATACGTCGAAAAAAGCTTTCGGCAGATAGTTAACTGCTAAACCGCCGTTTGCGCCCTTGCGGATTAAAATTAACTGTTTGCGGGAAAACACCTCGGAGATCGTAAAGAAACCCGAGGTGTTAATCACAAAATGCTTTGAACCGAACCGTTGCTTACTGCTTTGCGGAGCTGTTTTGCCCGCGCGGCAGATACCAACCAAATTACTTACGGATGCCGCAACGCTCGATGATCGAACGGTAACGCTCGATGTCGTTCTTGAGAAGGTAGTTGAGGAACTTTCTTCTCTTACCGATCATCTGCTGCATACCTCTGCGGGAGTGGTTGTCCTTGGGGTTCTTCTTAAGGTGCTCGGTGAGCTCGCTGATTCTCTTGGAGAGGATAGCGATCTGTACCTCGGGCGAACCGGTGTCGCCTTCGTGGGTAGCAAATTCCTTAATGATGTTCTGCTTGTTTTCCTTTGTGATCATGATGCTTCACCTTTCAATAAAAAATATTTTCGGGGTGAACTCGGCAAACGGCGGGTGAAATCGGGCGTGAGCTCCGTGTGTCCGTAAACCGTGCAAACCCTACAAATGCGTTAAAATTCCGCATTCCACATTAATATAACACAAGAATTTCGATTTGTAAAGAGTTTTTTTGAATTTTTTCGGATTTTTGTGCCCGCATATATTTATCACTCGGCTGTATGCTGCTTTGATGTTATTATGGGCGATATATATAATATTATTTATTGTAGAAAAATGATTTTTTATGTCGCGGTACTTGATTTTGTATGCGGAATGTGTTAATATACTTTTAATAAACTGATGTTTAAAAGGGGGAAGTGTGCCATGGCAAATGAAAAGCTTCAGAAAAAGCATTTTAATATTATCATACGTGCTCTCGCTGCGGTTGCGCTTTCGGCGTTGATGGCGGCGTTTATTCTTGCCTTCCGCGCAAACCTTTTGCCCTATGCCGAGGACGGCAACGCGTTCGATACCGTTTATGCTTATGAGGAAAACACGGCAGAGTGATATACCGTTTGAAAATCAACCTGCGTGCTTTCGGGCTGTGAGGGGTTGCAACGCCAAATCTCCAAAAACGAGTCCCCGAGGGACGACTGTTTGACATTACGACTTGAATAAACCAAAAACCCACGCGATTGGCGGGTTGCGATTTAAAATAACCTGCAACGCCGAATCTCGAGAAACGAGTTCCCGAGGGACGACTGTTTGACATTACGACTTGAATAAACCAAAAAACCACGCGATTGGCGGGTTGCGATTTAAAATAACCTGCAACGCCGAATCTCGAGAAACGAGTCCCCGAGGGACGACTCTTTGACGTTACGACTTGAAATAAACCAAAAACCCACGCGATTGGTGGGTCGCAATTTATAATAACCTGCAACGCGGGATTCTAAAAAAGAAAAGGAGCGATAAGTTATGATTACCAAGAAAGAAACTGTTGCGATGCTGCTTGCGGGCGGTCAGGGCAGCAGACTGTATCTTCTCACGGAAAGGATCGCAAAACCGGCAGTGCCCTTCGGCGGCAAATACCGTATTATAGACTTTCCGCTGTCAAACTGTATCAATTCGGGCATCGACACTGTGGGTGTTCTCACACAGTATCAACCGCTTGCGCTCAATGAATATATCGGAAACGGACAGCCTTGGGATCTCGACAGAACCTACGGCGGCGTAAGAACGCTTCCGCCCTATCAGGCTCAGAAGCGTGCCGACTGGTACAAGGGCACGGCGAACGCCATTTACCAGAATATCCACTTTATCAATAAATTCGATCCCGACTACGTCGTTATCCTTTCGGGTGACCATATTTATAAAATGGACTATGCCGAAATGATCGAGGCTCACAAGAAAAACGGTGCCGACTGCACTATCGCGGTGTTTGACGTTCCGCTTTCCGAGGCGTCGAGATTCGGTATTATGACCACCGATGAAAATATGCGTATCACCGAGTTTATGGAAAAGCCGAAGCAACCCAAGAGCACAAAGGCGTCGATGGGCGTTTACGTGTTCAGCAAGGATAAGCTTTTTGCATATCTTGAAGCGGACGAGGCTGACGAAAACAGCGAAAAGGACTTCGGTAAGAATATTATCCCCGCGATGCTGAACGCAGGCGAAAAGCTTTATGCGTTTGAATTCTCGGGCTATTGGAAGGACGTCGGAACGATAGACAGCCTCTGGGAAGCGAATATGGACCTCCTCGGCGACCGTCCCGTGCTTCCTCTCAAGGACAAATCCTGGCGTATACTTTCGCGTAACGATGCGCTCCCGCCCCACTTTGTCGGCTCGGGCGCGGTTATCAATAATTCGATCATCACAGAGGGCTGTGAGATCTACGGCACCGTAATCAATTCGGTGCTTTCGGCGGGCGTTGTTGTGGAAAGAGGCGCAACCGTGCGCGACAGCGTAATTCTCGGTAACGTAACTCTCAAAGCGGATTCGACCGTCGACTATTCGGTCGTCGATGCCGATACCGTTATCGGCAAGGGCGCAAGCGTCGGCAAGGAAATGGTGTTCAGCAAGGGCATCACACTTTTAGGCGGCGGACTCAAGGTGCCGGATAACGTTTCTGTGCCCGATGGCGTTATTTGCGGTAAAGAAATGCTCAAGGAGCTTTCGGCAAATAAGGAGGTAATGTGATGAACGCAGTAGGAATCGTATTTTCGAGTATAAACGAAAAAAGCGTATATGAGCTTACAAAGCAGCGTACAATGGCGTCTGTGCCCTTTGGCTGCCGTTACCGTCTTATCGACTTCGTTCTTTCAAATATGGTGAACTCGGGTATCAACCACGTCGGTATCGTTACCCACTATAACTATCAGTCTCTTATGGACCATATCGGTTCGGGTAAGGACTGGGACCTTGCGCGCCGTCACGGCGGTATTAAAATACTTCCGCCCTATGTGACCGCGTTTGCAAACTCGAGTAATTTCCTTTACAGCACAAGACTCGAAGCACTCATCAGCATCAGAGAGTTTATCTCCGACTGCAAGGAGGACTACGTTGTTCTCTCCGACTGCGATACAGTCTGCAACCTCGATCTTTCGGCTATGATCGAAAAGCATATCGAGACCGGCGCGGATATCACTCTCGGCGTAAAGAGTAACTACGTTTCGCAGGACAGCGCAAAATCAATAACCATTGTTAAATCCGACGAAAACGGCAGAGTCACCGAGGTAGGCGACTATTCGGGACTCAAGAGCGGATTCGAGGATATCTACGTGCGTATAATGGTGATCGGCAGAAAGTATTTGGAGGAGCTTATCGGCGAAGCCGTTGCTCGCGGATACACAAGCTTCACCAAGGATATTCTTGTGAGAAACTGCAAGCATCAGGATATCCGCGTTTATAATTTCGACGGCTATTTTGCGACAATTCGCTCGATCGGCGATTATTATCGCTGCAGTATGGATCTTTTGGACCCCGAAATAAGAAAATCGCTTTTCGGTGTCCGCAACAGACCTGTATTCACCAAGGTTCGCAATTCCGCTCCCGCTTCTTATGTAAACGGCGCGATCGTGCGTAACTCTCTCGTTGCCGACGGCTGTATCATTCAGGGTACCGTCGAAAATTCGATCCTTTTCCGCGGAGTAAAGGTCGGCAAGAATACTCATATCAAGAACAGTATCGTAATGCAGGATACCCTCACGGGCGAAAACGTATACCTGAATTGCGTTATAACCGATAAAAACGTCGTTATCCGCGACGGCCGTGTGCTTTCGGGCCACGAAACAAGACCCTTCTTTATCGACAAGGGGTCGTACGTATAATATATCGCTGACGCTCTCGGGAAAAATTCTGCGAATTTTCCCCGTTCTTTGTGAGCGTTGTGCGCTCGCGCCTCGCGCCTCGCTTTGCTCGACACTCGCAACGCCCTAAGGTATAAAAATCGACGCGCATGTCGCCGATTTTTATGGGATTTTTCATCTAAATCGCTTGCGCGATGTGGGTACCACACGAGATGTGAAAACTCGCGATGAGCCTCCCTTGTGTAAAGGGAGGTGGCACGGCGCAAGCCGTGACGGAGGGATTGTCATTGAAAAGTGAAGAGTGAAAAGTGAAGAGTGAAAAGTGAAGAGGTGCGGAGGATTTCCGCATCGCGAAAATCTTCATTTTCATTAGAATTCATTATGAATCGTTTTGATAAAACGTAATCGCTTGCGCTCTCGATGAAAATGTGTGCATTTTCAATCGGTTTTTGTGAGCGCCGTACAAATAATAATATTGTATAGCGAGGGCGTACAAGAATAATCAAGAAATAATTAATTTGAAAGATTTTGGGAGAGAGCGCGAGAGAGGGTATTTTGCAAAATACCCTCTCTCGCAAAACCCACAAAAAAGAAAAGGAAAAAGCTATGGAAGAATTGCGTGATGAAAACGGGCTGACGGAAGCGGAATTTTTGGCGCGCTACGACGCATCGAAATTCGAGCGCCCGTCGGTGACGGTTGACATAATTATAATCAAAGACGGCAAGGTTTTGCTTATAAAACGGGGCAGACACCCGGGGCTAAATAAGCTTGCGTTCCCGGGCGGGTTTGTCGACCCGGGGGAAAACGTTTATCAGGCGGCGGTGCGCGAGCTTTTTGAGGAAACACATCTCCGCGCGGTCGGACTGAAGCAGATGAACGTCGCTTCCGAGCCGAAGCGCGACCCGAGAACGAGGATAATTACAGTGCCGTTTCTTGCCGACTGTGTCGATATGGGCGAGCTTTGCGCCGATGACGACGCGGCGGGGGCGAAGTGGTACCCGTTTTCCTATAAAAAGACAGCGCTCGGCGGAAGCGTGATATATGAGGTGTTTATCGCCGACGGCGAGAGCAGAAAGAGCTTCAAGGTGATAAAAAGCTTTGATAAAAGCGGTGTTTGCGCCGACCCGATATATAAGCAGGCGGGCGAAAGTGTGCTTTGCGGCGACCACGCCGAGATATTTGTCCGCGCCATCGACGAGATGAATATTTAAAATGGGTTAACAGGCGGTTTATAATAATGCGCTATAATCGGTTTTGAAGGAGGAAAAATGCTATGAGTGAACAGCTTACATCGGCAGAGATTAAAAAACAGCTCGACAGTGTTTTCAGCGACGAGCTTGTCGAATGCACAAAGCCGCTTTTGCAGAATTTTCAAAAGCTGATGGCTTATTACCGCTGTGCGATGATGGAGATCGAGACCAAGTTCAACGTGCTTGACGAGGAATTCTCGCTCGCTTTGGACCGTAACCCGATAAACAGTATAAAAACACGGCTGAAATCGGTAAACAGTATGCGCGAAAAGCTCAAGCGGAAGAAGCTTGACCTGACAGTCAGCTCGGTCGAGGAGAATCTTTACGACGTTGCGGGTGTCAGAGTCGTCTGCTCCTTTCCGGACGACGTTTATATGCTTGCAAACGCGCTTTTGAAGCAGGACGATATAACGCTTGTCGAGGCAAAGGATTATATAAAGAACCCCAAGCCGAACGGCTACCGCAGTCTGCACCTTATTGTCGAGGTGCCGATCTTCCTCGCCCACGAAAAGAAGCCGATGAAGGTCGAGATCCAGCTCCGCACCATCGCGATGGACTCCTGGGCGAGCTTGGAGCATCAGCTGCGATATAAAAAGGATTATAATTTCGACGAGCGAATGGCAAACGAGCTTCTGCGCTGTGCCGAGCTTTCAGCCGAGCTCGATGCGCGAATGGACGCACTGCGCGATATAGTGCAGAATGAGAATTGATTTGGGTGGATTACGGATTATTTAATGGGACTTTTTGAAAAAAGTCCCATTAACAACCCTCAAAAACCTTTTAAAAAAAGATAAAAGCCGCGTTGTCCCGAATGGTTGGGATAACGCGGTTTTTCAGTGTTCCTTGCGGTATTTGTTGTAGTCGGATTCGTAGTAGAAAAATCCGTTTTCGTTAAGCCTTGTCAGCTTTGTGAGAAACTGTATCTGCCGCTTTGCCGTTTCCTCGCTGCCGTCGCGGGAATAAACTATACCTGCGCCGAAGTCGGAAAGATTTGTCCAGATGACGATATGATATCCGTTTTCGTCGGAGTGGAAGCTTTCCGCGCCCATTGATTTAAGCGACGCTATCGCCGCAAGAATCTCTCTTTCCTCGATATCGGGGGTGCGGTTTTCGACGCTTTTGAGCAATATAAAGCTTGCGTCGTCGAGATAGACGGTGCCGCCGGAGTCGAACGAGCAGATATAGGAATCGAGTGTTTGAAGCTCGCTCCTTTCGAGCAAAAGAAAGCTTTGCGCCGTCACCTGCGATGCTCTGTTGCCGTCTAAAAAGTGGAGCGGACAAAAGGTCAAAAGGAAGGACAGCGCCGTTGCGAGAGTGATAAGTGCAAGCAGCTTGAAAAGTCTTTTGTAATTCATAATTTTAAAAGCTTTTGAGGGTTGTTAAGGGGACTTTCGGAAAAGTCCCCTTAAATAATCCGTAACCGTAACCGTAAAATCGCAGTCTGCCTATTATTCCTTGCCGAGAAGCTTTGCATAGAGCGAGGAGAGGAAAGCGGAGGCGGCGGTGAGCCCTATGGTGATAAAGACGTTTATATAAACCAATCCACAGCTGAGCAGCGCGATCTGAAAGAATCCCGAATAGTGCCAGATGCCCCACGAGCCGCAGATACATATACAGGCAAAGGTTGTCACCGCGCTTGCAAACGCGAATGAATCACGCGATTTATAAAGACGGACAAAGAACCAGTTCGCAAGCGAGAGCAGAAATCCTGTTGCGGGGATAACAAGCGTTTTTGCCCAATAGCCGTTGTCGTCGTTGATACCGGTTGCCGCCTCGAGCGCGACGCCGACAGTGATGACGAGGAAGGAAACGAAAAACAGCGCGGATTGAAGAATACTTGCCTTGAAAAGCTGTATTTTATGGGCTTTTTTGACCTTTTGCGTTTTCTGCTCGTATTCGAGGGGGGCAGACATTGTTTCATAGTGAATTTTGCAGGACTCGCATTTTGTCAGATGCGTTTCGACAGCATATTTGCTTTCGTCGGAGCAGGCGCCGTCGATATAAAGCGGTATAAGATCCTTGATGATATCACAGTTCATTGTTGTATCTCCTCTATGATTTTTTGTTTTGCACGGTAGAGGGTGACTCTCGCCCAGCTTTCGCTTTTGCCGAAAAGACGGCTGATCTTGCTGAGCGGGAGCGAGGCGAAAAAGGAGAGCATAAATACCTCGCGGTAGGGCTCCTCGAGCGCTTTCAAGGCGGTCATCGCGCGGTCGGAAAGCATTTTTGTTTCGACCTCGTACTCGACATCCTGCTTCGATGCGATCTCGCCTGCCTCGTCGAGCGGTGACAAACGGCTTATTCGGTTGTAGTGGGAATTGAGCAGATTTCTCGCTATCGAGCACAGCCAGCAGACCGCCTTTGAATCATCGCGGAGCTGACGTATGTTCATAAACGCTCTGAAAAAGGTTTCCTGCGTGAGCTCTTCCGCAAGGTCGATATCCCTACAGTGCGAAAGCAAGAATTTGCAAATAAACCCGAAATACTGCGAATATAAAAATTCGATATCAGCCATTTTATCACCCCTTTCCTTTGTGCTTCATATATTAGATACCGAAAACAGCATAGCGTTACAAAATGATTTTGTCAAGCGGCGATAGTATATTTACGCGGTTGATTTTTGGGTTTAGGTGTGTTATAATGTGAACAGAATATTAAAATATGAGTGTTAAAGGAGAAATATTATGACATTTGCTGCTCTTGGCTTGGGTGCGGGCGCGGTCGTCGTTATCGCGTTTGTGCTGTTTATTTTGATTACAAAGCGCGCGTTCAACCTTATAAAATTGGGTATTGTTCTTGTTATCGGTGTCGCTATCGGCGTTGGCGTGATGATGTTTATGACGAAAAACGATTCAAAAGACGGACCGAACGAAGCGGTCGGCGGAGACGACGTTTCGTTTGTCGGCGACGTTTCGTTTATCTACGGCGCTACCTCGGGCGGTAATATAACCATTATTACGCCGGGCGACAAGTCGCAGTTTGTTGATGAAAAGAGCACGGCGGAAAGCATTCCCGAGCAGGAAGAAAGCGAAAACGATAAAAACGAAAGCGATTCGGGCAACGGGATCACCGTTACCGAGGAGCAGATAAAGGATATCATCGTCGGCACTTGGGAAACCGCATACCGCAGCGGCGATTATATTGATACGAGTGTTTATATCTTTTCCGAGGACGGAGTCTTCAATTTCGGCGGTGCCGAATTTATGTATGCTCCCAATGCGCCCGAGCTTTTCGGCTATGAAGCGGACGGCTGGGAGGTTGTCCCGATGGGATTCCCCTATGAATACGGTACTTATGAGATACACGGCGATATTATCGAGCTTGAATGTATCGGCTCTGACGTCGAGGGCGATTATCCCGACTCCTTTGCGTTTGAGATCAAGGTGACCGAGCTGATCGCGTCCGACGAGGCTGTGTTCAGTGTCAGAGGCGAAGACGGCAGAACATATTTGAAGAATAAACGATACAACGAGATCGAGGAGCTTTGCGAGCTTCTCGGCGTAGATATCGAGCCGTAAACAGTATAGAAAATATAAAATCTCCCCGTTCATTCGGGGAGATTTTTTTTGATGTAACGCCGATTCAGATGCAAAACCGTGAGTGGCTGATTCAGATGCGTGCCGATTTTGCAGAGGGTACAGTAACCCTTTGGCGATGATGGGAGTTGAAAGTTTCCGCGGGCTTGCGGAGTATTAACGGAGAACTGTGACGAGATTTGCAAGGTGATTCAAGCGCTTTCCGCATTCTCGCATCTCAATCACGCCGAAGGCGTGTATATCGTCCGCAACTTGTTGCGGTAGGTTTTTAGTGAAATATTCGGCTTATGCCGAATGTGAAATAATTTCCTTGTGGAAATTGTGAAATATCTCACTTCGTTCGATGTGAAATGAAATTTGCCTACATTCGCGTCTGCGAATATTTCACATTTGCGAAGCAAATATTTCACAGCGAAGCAAATATTTCACAGCGAAGCTATTTCACTTGCCCCAAGGGCAAATTTCGTTGAAAAAAGACTTGCATAGCGCTACTTCTCATAAGGATGTTTTAGCGCAAGGCGTGTCTTGGATACAGGACGGACAGTTTAACGAGGCGCATATTCACAATCACATCGTTTTCAATTCGGTGAACTTCGAAAACGGAAAGAAGTTTCACCAGTCAAGGGACGATATGCTGAAGGTGAAGGAGTACTCCAACAAGCTGTGCCGTGAGCGCGGACTGTCGGTAACCGAAGAGAAATGCACCTATGGAAGATATCCCAAATGGAAAAAGCGTCTGTGTGTATTTCTTGATTGGGCACTTGAATGCAGCCCCACCCCCGAGGCTTTCATCGAATGTATGGAACGACACGGTTACAGCGTCAAGTGGTATTCGGATTACAAGTATATGACCTTCACCACACCCGAAGGATATACCTGCCGTGACAACAAGCTCTTCGATGAGCGGTTTCTCAAATCCAATATCGAGCTTTACTTTGCCATGGGCGGCAGCAACGGAGTGCTTGCGGAAACGTACCGAAGCTACAAAACTCCCGAACACGATGAGGATATGAATATGACGGTGACCTCGGGGCTGTTCCGTATGATTGGCAACGTTCTATCTGCCGTACCGCCGAGAGAAGCCTACACGCCAAGACAGCTCACCGAAATGGACTGGGAAGAAAAAGAGCGTCTCGAGCAGATACTCGGACGCAAGATATCACCTCAAGCATTCGTCTGCTACTGTACCAAAGAAGAGTACGAGCAGCAGAGCGGCTTGTGTGAATGAGAAGGTGTTTTGAGAAAAAACAGACAAAGTTCACTTTTACACAGAAGGTGGTGGATGTATGCAAATAATGAAACCTCAAGCGGGATTATACGTAACCTTAGAAAAAGACGGTTATATAAAAAGAAATCTCATCACAAATTCGGGCGAGAAAGAATTACCTCGTACCACGATTAAGGATGAGATTATAGAGTTTTCTGAATTGAATTTCGGACCGTATTCACAGGTTGTAGATTATATTCAAGAAATCGCTGACGAGATTAAGACCGAAGGAAAAGAAAAACCGACCGAAGCGGATTATAAATATTTCGATAGATTTATTTCAACCACTTTTGCATTGCTTGGCGAATTAATGGAAACATCACCGATTACTGCTGTATTAACTGAAGCTTCAATCGAAGATTCAATGCCTATTTGCGATTACTCGATTGAATATATTGAGATTGCGAAATTCGCAATTATAGAACGCCTTCGTGAAATCATAGATTTCAATTTGTTTATTAACGATACCTTTTATAATATTTACACCGAGAATACCATTGACGGAGAAGGTGAACATTATTTTCTCTCCCAAGTAATGTTCAAGCAGGAATTGACCTTTGACGGAGAACTTACTGCCAGATATTTCTTCCGCAATTTAACAGAATATTACGTATTCCTTTTGATGCAGTTCCTATCCACCAAACCGAAAATAACACGCTGTGAGTGTTGCGGCAGATATTTCGTACCCAAAACAAGCAAAGGAACCAAATACTGCGACCGAGTTCTTCAAGGCGACAAGACCTGCAAGGATCTTGCGCCAAGCCTAAAACACAAAATGATGGTCAGAACCGATAAGGTTGTAGAAGCATTCGACAGAGCAAAACGAAAAATGTACCGTCGCTATGAGCGCAATGACGGTAAGATTTATATGTCGCCAAAAGGCATAACCTATGACGAATTCTATGTATGGAACGATGCCGCTACCGAAGCGAGAGACAAATATCTTCGCGGTGAATTGTCCGAAGCGGAAGCTTTGAAGATTATTGAGCGTGATGATTGATGGAAGATGATTGATGGATCGTATGCTTGATAAAAAAGTATTGTTTCTCGCTTATAAAAAACAGATAAATTAGGATATCGAATGAGGATAGCTTTTAGATGTGATGTTACGAAATGTGTGACAGTATTGTGTATTATAAGTGTTCGTTTAACATCTTGACAAATGGCAATAATTCCTATATAATATGAATGCAACGCAGAACCATGCTGATTGCAAGACATCAACAGATTTTACGTTACAGGTACGAAGTTATGAAGAAGAATCGCTCCGCGCCGTACAAGCCAATACAAACGTTTTTCGAAGCTCGAACTTCCCCAAGGGGTTAGTTCGGGCTTTTTTACGTTGTCAAAAAAGAGCGCGATTCGGACTATAATACGGCGAATAGCCGTTTTACATAGAAAACACACAATATTTCTTTTTGAAAGGAAGACAACCAATGAAAAACACCACAAGATTTTTAGCAGCAATGCTAAGCTTAGTGATGCTTCTTTGTTTCTTGCCCTCCTCGGTTTTGGCACAGATTGGAGAAGCATTAAACAGCGAAGAAAACGAAGCTTTATCCGATTTGTCTGTTTCGGACGGTGAATCTGCTCCCTACGTTCTCGGCGAGGTAGAGGACAGACGCACCGAAAACACCAAGACCTTCCGTATGAGCGACGGCAGCTATATCGTTGCGGATTACGGCAAAAGAATACACTTTGAAGACGAAAACGGAAATTTGCAGGATTACGATAACAGCTTGGCGGTATCAGAAATTATGACGCTCGACGCCGATGATTTTGCCGGTGCCGACAATGCCGAATCGGATGTTTACGTAAAGCTTGCAAACAATTCGAATTCTAACAATCTTTTGAAGATTCAAAAGGACGATTATAAAATCAGCCTTCACCTTGTCGGTGCAGACAAGTCAAAGGCGTTGGAAATACATACCCCCGAAGCAGAGCCGGTTGGTAACGATATCGATTCGGCAACGACGCTGCATAAGTTCTCCTCGGGTGCGATATATCGGGATATTCTTCCTTCCGTTGACCTCGAATATTTAATCTACGGCGGTACGGTCAAGGAAAACATCATCGTAAAAGAACAGCTCGATTCGTATAACTTCACGTTCGAGCTTAAGCTCGAAGGAATCAACCCCGTTTTGCAGCCCGACGGCTCAATTGCGCTGAACAGCGCAACGGGCACGGAAACCGTTATGGTAATACCCAAGGGTATTATGTACGATGCAAACGGAGCAAGCTCCAATGCGGTTGAATATGCAATAGCCCACAAAAACGGCAATAAATACACCCTTACCGTAACCGCAAGCGAAGAATGGATAAACGCAAACGAAAGAGCGTTTCCCGTAACCGTCGACCCGACGTTCACGCCCGCAGATAACGGCGCGAACACCGAGGATATAGGTATAAATTCATCGGGTGTTGTAAGCGATTACAAGGCAAGGTCCATTAGAGTGGGATATACCGGAAGTGTTCTTGATAAGATGCTCATAAAGGCTTCCGAGCTTCCCGAACTGCCCGATTCGGCTGTTATAGTCGATGCGCAATTAAAACTTATGAAATCGAGTGTTACGCTCGCTACGACGGTTGCGGTGTATACCGTGAGTGAGGATTGGTCGTCTGCGACATTGACAAGCTCGACGATTCCCGAAAATTCAACTACTGTTATAGACTATCACACAATAAACGCCACATCTGCTATGTCGGAATACCGTTTTGATATAACCAAGGCGGCACAGTATTGGTACGATAACGGCAAAAACACAGGTGTGCTTCTTGCTCCTCTTTCTTCGGGCGGAAACGGGTATGTTAATTTTAAATCCTCCGATTCTTCGAATAAGCCCGTGATAACCATTTCCTACCGCGATACAAAGGGTATCGAAAGCCAATGGAGCTTTTCTACCCAAAGCGCAGGCAGTGCGGGTGTAGGTTATATCAACGGCTTCAACGGTAATCTGGTTTTCGCGCACGCGGATATGACCACCGAGGGCTCGGTGATTCCGATAACGGTAAGCCATGTTTACAATAGCTTTCAATCGGATATGGAATTCACTTCGGGCAACGACGTAAATTCGCCTCTTACCGCCGATTACAGCAATATGAAGGTCGGCAAGGGCTGGAAGCTTTCGGTCCAGCAGACCGTCAAAGAGGTAAATATTGACAATATACCGTACATAGTGTATAATGATAGTGACGGAACAGAACATTATTTTGTTGAATTTAACGGCGAATATGTCGATGAGGACGGCTTCGGGCTCACGCTTGCCGTAAGCGGAAGCGGCGAGAACAAGGAATACCGTATCGAAAATGAATACGGAAACAGCTATATTTTCAATTCCGAAGGCAAAATAAGGCATATTGTTGACGTTCACGGCAACAAAAAGCGCTTTACCTATAACGAGAACGGTGCGCTTTACGCGATATATTACGAGCCGGTCGAAAGCGCGCTGATACATCAGCTCGTGTTTGCGTATAACGCCGAGGGCGCGCTTTACCGTATCACCAACGCGTATAACCAAAACGACTACGTTCAGTTCCTCTATTCCGAATCTATTTCGGGCACCCCTTCTGTTAACGACAGCGGCTATCTCCGCGAGATACGCTACTATAACGGCTCTTCTCTTCTCAATACGGTATATTACGAATACCACGAATATACCGAAGATTATGCGAACGAGGGCAAAAACGGCTCGCTCAAATCGGCAAGAGACGGCGATACGGGCTACAAGGTCGAGTATAAATACGACAAGTACGAGGGCAGATTCCGCGTGCGTCTCGCCGAGGAAAGTGTCGGCGGAACACTCGGTCAAAGAGTCGGCTTTGAATATGACGATAAGCTGTTCTGCGTTCGCACAAGCGGTAACGACGATTCCTACGGAAGTACCGACGATATTTTCACCTATACTCTTTTCGATGATTTTGCTCAACCGATATGCTCTTACAGCAAATTTAACGGCGACCCCGAAGTTCTCGGCACGTCTTATGCCGATTATATGCCCTATGAATCGGCATCGGAAACGAATTATAAGCTGAAAACCGCGTCTGTTAAGGGAATCACCAAAAATAACTTGCTTTATAACCCGAACTGCGAACCCTCGTCCGAATGGATCAAAATGGCAGAGGGCGACGGATATTCTGCAAGCTATACAACCGCGGAAAGCTATTTCGGCACGGGCTCGTTAAAGCTTTCGTCAACCGACGGCGGAACAGGCTACGCATCGTATACCGATTCGATATATCTGACAGCGGGCACCTATACTCTTTCGGCTTACGTTAAGCTTGTAAACGTTCAAAGCACGAACGGCGGATTTTATCTGCGTTGCGTGAATTCGGGCGATTATAAGACCGGCACTACCAACACCGCGATAGATAACGGCTGGCAAAGAGTAAGCCATACCTTCAATATTGCGTCCGCGGGCGAGTATGACGTTGTGTTCTCGCTCGACAACGCGCCGGGCACCGCGTACGTTGACTGCGTACAGCTCGAAAAGGGCGAAACGCTTTCGGATTTCAACCTTGTTGAAAACGGCGGCTTCGACAGCGCGCGCAAATGGTCGGGCAGCTACACCGTCGCAAACGGAAGCGCGGTTCTTTCCGGCTTGCCCACTGCACAAAAGCGTATAACCCAAACTATCGCGCTCAGTACTCCGATAAATACAACCTTTATGCTCTCCGGTTGGGCAAAAGCCGATTCGGCAAGCCTTGCAACTGCGGGTTGGGACAGCGCAAACGGTATCGACCCGAAATCCAACCGCAAATTCGGCGTTATTGCGAAGCTTACCTATTCGGATAACTCAACCGATGAATTCGAGCTTTCCTTTAACCCCGATAATACTCAAAAACAATTCGCATCGACTGCAATCGTGCCGAAGAAGACCGATTCGTCTCTAACCGTAACAAGTATCGAAATAACCGCGGCATACGATTATAACGTCAATACCGCACAATTCGATGATATAACCCTAACCATCGAGCCCGCGCAAACCTATGCTTACGACGAAGAGGGTAATTTAAGCACGGCGACCGACGCAAACGGCAACGATTCGGTAATGCACTACCACGAAAACGGTATAGATCTTACCGATTATACCGCGATCACCGGCGAAAGCTTCGATTATACCTACGATTCAAAGCATCAGGTGATAACGGCGTCGAAAACCGTCGGCAATACAACGCAGACGGCAAATTACACCTACGATAATTATGGCAATACAACGGGTGTCGAGCTTTCCGCAGGCGGAAATTTAAAGATAACCTCGTCTGCAAGCTATACCGAATACGGCAACTATATCTCGCAAACCGTAAACGAATTGGGCAAGGTAACGAAGTATAATTACGATCCTGTTACCAAGCTGCTCGCTTATATCGAGAACGCGAATTCGGTTCAAACCGCGTATATTTACGACAACCGCGACAGAACGAGCAAGATATATCTCGATTCGGATAAGGACGGCATCCCCGACACCGCCGAACCGCAGGTTGCTTACTTGTATGCGAACAATCGTCTTTCGGGTATCGACACGGCAACGACAGATTATACGTTGACTTACGATATTTGGGGCAACGTGCTTTCGATCAAGGCAGGCAACTATACTCTTGCAACCTACGAATATGCGGCTAATAACGGCAAGCTCAAAAAACTCACCTACGGCAACGGCGATTACGAGGAATACGTGTATGACGAGCTCGAACGCCTTGTTCAGACCAAGCTCAACGGTGTAACCGAATATACCGTTAAGTACGATGCAAATGGTCGGCTTTATTCGCTCACCGAAAACGATTCAACGCATATTTACGAATACGATTCGCTGGATAGACTTGTCCGCGCTTGGCAGAAGGACGCAAACGGTAATATAACCGTAGCGGTCGAAAATTCCTACGACGACCTCGGCAGAGCCAAAGGCTCGACCTATGTAGTAGACGATAGGACGATGTCTTATGAGGTTAATTATAAGGCAAACAGTAACCTTGTAAACTACGTTCTTATGCCGACTGCGGGACTGCAATCGAGCATAAGCTATACCTACGATGAATTTGAAAGAGTAACGAAAAAGCAAAACTCTTTCTCAAGCGCACTTAATTTCTACGAACAATACGGATATTATAATTATACCGATGCGGATAACGTTCAACACACAACCTCACTCGTATCCACCGTAACGTTCGGAGGTAATACAACAAACGCACCGTCTGTAGTATATTCCTATACGTATGATAATTTGGGCAATATAACCCAAATTAGAAAAGACGGCGTAATAATAAACGAATATACCTATGATTCTCTCGGTCAGCTCACCTGTGAAGAGGACGCTGTTGCGGGCAAGACGTATATTTATTATTACGATAAATCCGGCAATATAACCCAAAAGGATTCCTACCCGTTTGCCGAAGGCGCGACGATGGGCGATTATATTAGCTATATCGCAAGCCAAAAGGAAACGGTAGGCACCTACATTTACAACAATTCCACTTGGGGCGATTTGCTTGGTGTCTATAACGGAAAAATTATCCTTTATGATGCAATAGGGAATCCGATAAATTGGCACAACGCGACAGGCTTAACGTGGGAAGCAAGAGAACTGCAAAGCATTTCGCTTTCCGGCGGAAGCTCTGTTTCCTATAGCCACAATTCCAACGGAATTCGTACCCAAAAGGTATACAATAACGCCGCAAATCAGTCAACGGCAGTACACTTCTATACGCTTGACGGAGCAAATATTATTCGTGAACGTGTTGTTGCTACAGCAGGTTCTGTTCCGACGTATGATTTGTATTACCTCTATGACGAATCGGGCAGTGTAGCAGGTCTTATCTACAATAACCAGCATTATTACTTCCAGAAGAATCTGCAGGGCGACGTAATACGTATTCTTAACAACTATGGAACTGTAGTTGTAGAATATTCCTATGACGCTTGGGGCAAGGTCATTTCCACGACCGGCTCGATGGCAAGCACGCTTGGACAATACAATCCGTTCCGTTATCGTTCATACTACTACGATACCGAAACAGGATTCTATTACCTACAATCTCGTTACTACGACCCGACTGTTGGTAGATTCTTGAATGCCGACGGAATCATCGGCGCAAACGGCGGTATTGAAGGTTACAATATGTTCGCGTATTGTAATAATAATCCAATAAACAGTACCGATATTAATGGAAACGAAAAAACCGATATGAAGGGTGAATATGACTTTGAGTACGGCACAGTTACCATTGATTTAGAAGCGTACGGTAATTCTGCAAAACCTATGGCAAATGCCATCAAGGTGGAAAATCAAACGATAACGATAACGCTTCCCAACGGTGTTACTGTGACTTTTGTGATTAATAAAAACAATATATCAGTTTCTCCTTATGTTTATGGCATATTGCAACAACAAGGGTATAATGTGTATTGTGGCATTGTAAACGGTGAAATACAGTGTGGAATAATGTCTTACGATACAGGTGCTTCAAGAGTTACGTTTAAAGGTACTTATAAACCTAATGTTGTAGATAACGATGCTCATGAAGATGGAGATAGCAACAACGATGAAGATCGAAATTATAGTGACAATATCCCGAATGCTTATAGTGGGCACTATGAGGGAAATTCAAATCCCGGCAGCATATCGCCAGCCCTAGCAGATATGGATATGCAACGCATGTGTGGCGGAGGGATCAACAAAGATATGTTTCCTGTAATTGAGTTCGTCTTTAAATAGCAAAGGAGAAAAACGATGAAAATAATAGCTTTTATATTGGCTTTGTTTCTTATGTTCGGCTTAGTCGGCTGTTTTGAGGGAAGCGAGCAATCTGAGTCTTCACAAGTTAATGAAAACTCCGACAGTAGTGAAATTTCAACCGAAGAAAGTATAGACCCTTCTGGATTTTTTCCCGATAATATGTCTCCTAACGATTTTGTTGTTCGTAATACCGAAGTTAAATTAACAAACGGACCCGATTCAGATACTGTGTTTTTCTCGATATTATACGGATATAAACCAACAAAACAAACAAGAAGCTTTATCAGCATAGATAAGCTCGATTTGCGAAGTATAGAACAGCAAGGAAAAATAGGAAAAGATGCTGCCAGAGAAAGCCATGTGGTTATGCTGGGCGACTGTTTACTTATTGCAATCGCAGTTTACGATATGGATGAAAATGTTGCTTATGTTGTAGAAGATTCGACTAACACAAGTTCACATATGACGGATGACAGATATTATACTCATACTGACCCCGAAAAAGCAAACGATGGAGTTAATTACGGTCAAGCAGTGCAAGAATCTTATGAAGTGGATGAAAAAGGCGATTCAAAATTCACTGCGACTTATGGTTATCCTGTATGGCACTATATTGTTAAGGAATACAACAGCATACCCGAAGATTACGTTTTAACACTTACCGAAAAGCTGTATGACGGCGACGAAGTTGTTTCCGAGGAAGTTACACTGACGTTGACATATCAGGATATTCAGGAATTGTTATCATAATTTTCAAACAAGCCCTTTCACCCTACGGTCTGCTTATTGCAGACCGTAGGGACGGGTAATACACCTACGACGCTTGGGGCAAGGTGCTTACCACAACAGGAACACTTGCATCTACCGTTGGTGCATACAACCCATTCCGTTATAGGTCGTACTACTACGATACCGAAACAGGATTTTACTATCTGCAAAGCAGATATTATGACCCGACTGTTGGCAGATTTTTAAATTCCGACGGCATCATCGGCGCAAATGGCGGCATTGAAGGCTACAATATGTTCGCGTATTGTAATAATAATCCTGTTATGTATGCGGATGAAACAGGCTATTATGCGACACAAAACTTCTTGTTAGCAGCGAACCTTTTGAATAAATGGTACGAGATGATCATTACTCATTTTTGGGGTGCCGTTCATCGAGCAGTACAGATGGATATTGTGTCCAACAACTATGGAGTTTATCCAGAAGTAGCTGCGAACAATGGACGTATGGATCTATATAGTCCGTTTGATCACGAGGTTTGGGAGATAAAACACTGTTCGGATAATGGCAATGGCTTAGTAAGCGCACGTAAGAGCTTATCAAAGTATCTTGACGCATACGGTGAGGGAAATCCACATAAAGGTGCTGCCGGAGCTTTTTCAGGAATCATCAGTGGTTGTAATTTAGGTGATAAATTTCAGTATTTATACAATATTACGTACGTAACCCCCGAAAGTGGCGTGGTTCTGTATAGTTTTACTGTCGGTATAAAAAGCAAGAGAGCTATGCCTATGAAAAAGAAAAAGTGTACGCATATGCTCGAAAGACCAAGCGTGAACGCATGGCCTCGGAAGTGGTTTATCCAAGTTCTGCAATAGTGAATACCGGAGGATTAATCGGTGTGGCCGCGGCAGGCTCAATATTATTCATTTCATCATTAAATGCATTAACAAAAAATTGTCTGGAATAAATAAGGAAATTAGTATGATTGCAAAGGGCCCTTTAATTATAGAAAAACATAATAAGCTCCCTCGAGCGGTAATCGAGGAAGCTTTTGGAGAAAAATTGCGTTCGCTCGGTTTTGTTCCGATGAAAAACGCGACGGAATGGTATGCAATAATAAATGGAAAGATTTTTTGCTCGCTGTTTTTCAATGAAATAATGCATCACGATATTTTGTTTCGCATCCAGCCGATTTGTTGTCGAATATTAAATTCCCAAAAGGCGTTCCACGTTAGGCATTCTGAAATAATCGGCTTTTGCGAAAGTGCAGTTGCGATATGGCGCAAATCGCATTCTTCCGAGTATGAAAAAATGCTTGAAGCTATACCGCCTGCTTCAAACAACGAATTTATGCAAGGAAAAGTTGAGTTCTTTGTTGAATTGTTTGATAGCGTTGTCTTTCCGTATTTAAAAAGCTTAAATGGTTTTTCCGATATTGTATGTGAGCGAGATTGGTATATCCGTGCTGTCTGCGCATATCTCACTGCGGACCAAAGTGAGTTTTATAATAGTGCCGCCGTCTATCGTGCGCTTACAAATCTAAATTACGCGAACTATGAATATGAAGAACATACAGAATTCGAAAAAAATGTTCGCTTATCTGCGGAGCGCGGCGATCTGTCGATTTTAGGGGAATGCTTGCGGAAACGCGAACAAGAGAATATTTCTTTTTTGAAAAATAATATTCCTAGGCTATTTAAATCTTCATCTGCGGTCGAGCCGGTTCTTACCGAAGAGTTTATTAAACACAAAGCACTGCAAGTTGTGAATACCACTTATGATTATTCATTCTCAATACCTGAAGACATTTATATCGAAGGTGTAGATTACAAACCTTTTCCGATGTCAAGTCCGATATACGAAGCTGATGCGGAATTGTTGCACGAAAAGGCAAAAGAGATAATAACAAAAAATTTTTCAGAATTACTTTGCGAGCATGGCTTTTCGATCATTAACAATGATGTATATAAATGGTACAAGAGCGTGAACGATATTAGGTATTACCTTGTGTTTTCTGTAAAGGGCGGATCGTTGTCGTTATACTTGGAAATATTATCACTTTATGACGAAATTTATGATGTTATTTTTGGAGAACCGAAGCTTCCGTCCTCGCTGAGTTCTGCAATGCATCAGCTTGGCAAGTTGGTAGGCCTGCCGGTGTTGTATGAATTTTTTCCGAACGCATTGGTTGGCAACGAAGAGGTGATTACATGGCTAATCAGCCGAATTGAATGTCAACTTCGTTATATCGTGTTTCCGCGTTGTGAATTGGTCACTACACTTTCTGACGTTGTAAAATACAATGGTGTAGAAATAGGCGGCACAGCGTTGTATCTTAAATACAAACAGTTTGCTGACAATATGGATTTTCAAGAAATGCGAAAAAAATACGGGAAATTTGCATTATCTAAGGGGGCGGCATATTGGCAACAGCAAAGATATAACATTTCGCAAACACAAGACGGAGAAAAAATGATTTATTTCCTTGAAGAATGCAAACGATACAATTTAAAAGCATTGAACGACCTGGAGTTATAACACAATAAACGTTTTTGAACGTGATTTAATATCTAAACTCGGCATCCCCGACACCGCCGAACCGCAGGTTGCTTACTTGTATGCGAACAATCGTCTTTCGGGTATCGACACGGCAACGACAGATTATACGTTGACTTACGATATCTGGGGCAACGTGTTGACGATCAAGGCGGGTAACTATACTCTTGCAACCTACGAATACGCGGCTAATAACGGCAAGCTCAAAAAGCTCACCTACGGCAACGGCGATTACGAGGAATACGTGTATGACGAGCTCGAACGCCTTGTTCAGACCAAGCTCAACGGCGTAACCGAATATACCGTTAAGTACGATGCAAACGGGCGCTTGTATTCGCTCACCGAAAACGGTGTAACGCATATTTACGAATACGATTCACTGGATAGACTTGTCCGCGCTTGGCAGGAGGACGCAAACGGTGAAACGACAATCTCTGTAGAGAATTTCTATGATTCTCTCGGACGTCCGACCGGCTCTGCTTACGGCGACGTTTCGGCTACGACTCAGCAGTACGGAATAAGCTATAAGGCAAACAGCAACCTTATAGACAACTATACGATGCCGAGCAATAAGGTAAATACCTATAGCTATGATGAGTTTGAACGACTGACTCAAAAAACACATTCGTCGAATGTATTCACAACTCAATATAGCTATGTGACCGATGCTAACGGTAATACCTCGTCGCTTATATCCCGAATGGATATAGATTCAAATGCGATAGACACGTACTTTACCTATACTTACGATAACCTCGGAAATATTGTAAGTGTATGTCAAAACGGTACGGTGATAGAATCCTACGAGTATGATTCGCTCGGACAAATGACTCGCGCGAATTCACTTGCGGATAATTCATCGACGTTTTATCAGTACGATAAATCCGGAAATATACTGTATAAATTCAGATTTGCGTATACAACCGAGGCGACCTCAAATATGCCTCTCGCGGCAGCTGATGAAATTGTGGCATATCAGTATACGTATTCGGGTTGGGGCGATCTGCTCTCGCGTTACGGTTATAACGGTGCGCTGATATCCTACGACGAAATAGGCAACCCGACAAATTGGCGCAATGCGTTGAGTTTGAATTGGAACGCAAGAGAGCTTCAAAGTGTAACGCTTTCCGATACCAAATCGCTTGAATTTGAATATGATTCAAGCGGAATACGTACGAAAAAGACGTACGTCGAAACAAACGGAAACACTTTTCAGCATTCCTATATCCTTGACGGCTCGAGAATAATAAAGGAAACCGTAAAAGCGTTCCCTACAAGTGCGCCCGCTGCCGGAACAACGTTCTTTTTGTTGTACTACTACGACGAATCCGGCGTTGCATCGGTGAATTACAACGGCGCAAGGTATTATTACGTCAAAAATCTCCAAGGCGATGTAATAGGTCTTGTGAACGCATCGGGGCAGTATGTAGTCCAATACGTTTACGACGCATGGGGCAGAGTTGTTTCTGTAACCGGCTCTCTGGCGTCAACGCTCGGTCAATATAACCCATTCCTATACCGTGGATATTACTACGACTACGAAACAGGTTGGTATTACTTACAGAGCAGGTATTATGATCCTACCGTAGCTCGCTTCCTTAATGCTGACGGTATCGTCGGTGCAAACGGCGGTATTGAGGGTTACAATATGTTTGCATATTGTAATAATAATCCGATTGTGTTTAGCGATGAAACAGGTTTTGCTTTGCGCTCCAGCACAGAAATTATTAATGATGGCGCACGTGGAGATGTTTTAGTGCGCACCGATGGATATGTTACGCCACTCGGAATAGGAAGCGAAGATTTAGGTGAACATTGCGCAAATAATCTTCCAAAATCAGATAGCGCGGTTTATGTTAATATAAGTTATAGTGGCATTTACGAACACTCAGACGGTTACTATGACGAAGCTGTTGCAGTTCTCGATTTAGCATTCCTTACAGCGGGGGCATTAACGGGTATATCTACTCCTATAGTCATAGCGGGTTTTCTTACAGTGAATTCAGTGATTTCAAACATAGAAACACTTTCGGGAGAGGAACCTGCGTTAAAAGATGGAGAATTATATTATAGTTTCTCTGTAACTGAACAATGGAGTAAGATTGACGATTATGGCGGAGGCGTATATCGTAAAACAACATATTATTCGACAAGTAAATATGTGTTGAACCATACGCCGTTAGGTGAAAATACATGGGTTTTAATCTCATATAATTGGTCATACACTGCAGAAGATTTCGTTCTAGATGATTGGAGGAGATAACGTGAGAAAAAAACTGGTATTGTTACGTAGACCACCCAAAAATATATATATAAATATAGTGTTAAACGGTATAAAAGTTTGTACACAAGATTCTGTATGCAGACTATTTACAAAGGTAGACAAAACACTTGTGTATTCTATTGACAAGAGAAAACTATATGGACTTTCGTTTGCGTGTGGCGCTTTCTCTATGTTTGTTTCTGTCTGCATTTTTCGTTTCATTTTAAATGGTTCGCCAATTCTTCCTATTGCGGGTTTGTTGCTGCTATCAGCCATCACATTAATCGTAAGTTACATTTTGTTCAAAGCTATGCTTTTGATAATGTGTGCAAGATTTAAAACTAAAAGCAAAGCGCTTTTAACGTATGGTGGCATCGATTCGTGTGTATATGACGAGCGAACAGAAGATAAGCGAGTCTTTTATATGATATATTTGGGCGCGGCGGTTTTAATAAACCTTTGGTTTTTGATATTTTAATACGCAATAAGGTATTATACGAAGGTGAAGAAAGAGAAAGTTAAAACCGATTAAACAAAACAACCCCACGGCGGATCTAAACCGTCCGCCGTGGGACAAGCCTTGAAAATTTGCCGACACGGCAGAAGCGCAGGTTTCCTATCTGTACGCAAGCGGACGCCTTTCGGGCATCGATACCAAAACGACCGATTATTCGCTTACCTACGATGCATTCGGCAATATTCTAACGATTAAAGCGGGTAATAACACGCTTGCAACGTACGCATAGAAAGCTCTGCTTTTTTTGGGACTCCGGATTTAATAATCAATTGCGAAGCCTCCGAAAAGCCTTCCGGATGGGACGAACAATGGTGCCAAACCGAAAGGGCTGATAAACTGGGCGCGAAAACAATTAATTGGGGTGTCACACGAGAAGGATAAGTTTGAAACAAACAACAATGTAATAATTAACAACCCCCGGCACTGCTTATGTAGTGCCGGGGGGTTCCCTTTATTCATATGTTTTATATCACTTCCCAAACTTGTTCCAAAGAATAAAACCTTTTCTCGCATCGGTAAATATGCTCGCCGTGCGTGAATAGTATTCTGACTAATTCACACACTTTTAATATCGCTCTTCATCTAATAAAAAGTCACGGTGTAGAACTTTTCTGCGTTCTATACCGTGACTTTATTGCACTCGCCAATCGGTTTTTTCATAGGATATTGGAAACATCCTTATGAGAAGTAGCCTTAAGCAAGTCTTTTTTCTGTCTATGGGCTACAAAAAGGATATTACTGCTGTTTTTGCGTATGAATTCGAACTCTTACATAACCGTTCGTTTTTAGTGAAATCGTTCGCTTGCGCTCACGGTGAAATAATTTACTCCGTAAACTGTGAAATTTGATGCTGACGCATCAAGTGAAATAAAATTTGCCCACATTCGCGTCTGCGAATATTTCACATTTGCGAAGCAAATATTTCACAGCGAAGCTATTTCACTTGCCCCAAGGGCAAATTTCGTTGAAAAAAGACTTGCATAAGCAAGTCTTTTTTCTGTCTATGGGCTACAAAAAGGATATTACTGCTGTTTTTACGTATGAATTCGAACTCTTACGGCTTTTAGTGAAATCGTTCGCTTGCGCTCACGGTGAAATAATTTACTCCGTAAACTGTGAAATTTGATGCTATCGCATCAAGTAAAATTAAATCCACCCACTCGCTGCTCACAGCGAATTTCACACGCCGCAGGCGTATTTCACATTGCAAAGCAATATTTCACCCACCCGCAAGGGTGGATTTAGTTGAAAACGACAGATTCCTGTCGGAATCTGTCGTTTTCTGGCAGGGATGGCTGGAATCGAACCAGCGAAGTGCCAGAGTCAAAGTCTGGTGCCTTAACCGCTTGGCTACATCCCTACATAAATATTGTGCGCAACTGCGCAAAGCAAATTATAACCCGAAAAGCGCTTTTTGTCAACCGCTTTTTGATTTCTTTTTGATTGTTTTTCTATTGCTCTTTTATTATCTTTGTGATAAAATGATATTAATACTTGAATTTGGAGATATTTATTATGGCTTGCTGCAGAAAAAATAATCCTTTGAAGAACAAAAGTGTGCTTTTTGTCGGCGATTCGCTTTGCGAGGCGGTCTGCGAATGGGAAAGCGAGCTTTACTCGAAAACACCCGGCTGGGCAGGCAGAATAGGCGCAAACAACGAGATGGACTGTGTCAACGCGAGCAAGGGCGGCGCTTCGATGTCGCTTTGCAGAGGTGAAAACCGCGTTATCAATCAGCTTATCGCGCAAAACGGCAATAAATACGATTATCTTATCATCGAGGGCGGTTGTAACGACGCCTGGGATTCGGCACCTGTCGGCGCGATGACCGATAGCTTCGACGGACCGTTTGACGAAAACAGCTTCGCAGGAGGCTTGGAGGCGACGTTCAAGTACGCAAAGGAAAACTTTGCCGATTCGGTTTTCGGCTTTATCGTCACATTCCAAATGCCCGCTTCTCCTTTCGGCAGAATGTCCGATATGAGCGAATATTTCGCGCTTTCAAAGCTTATCTGCGATAAATGGGGTATCGAATATCTCGATCTTTATTTCGATTCGGATTTTAACCGCAACGAAATGAAGGGTGAGACCGATATCAACCTCGCCGACACCGTTCACCCCAATTCCTCGGGCTACAACGTGCTCACCCCGAGAATCGAAAAATGGATGAAAACTCTTAAATAAGGAGTCGGTATGAAAAGAATTTTTGCGTTTGCTCTCGCTGTGCTGACAGCGTTGTCCGGCTTATCCGCTTTTGCACTTGCGGAGGAAAAAGAGGAAAAGCCGGAAAACCCGCTTTTGAAGAAATGCGTTCTCTTTGTCGGTGACTCGATAACCGAGGCGTCGAACGAATGGGGAACCGAGCTTGTCGGCTGGGCAGGCAGAATTATGAAAAACAACAGTATGCGCGGACACAACAAGGGCAAGTCGGGCGCCACGCTTTCAAACGTGCGCGGCGAAAATACAGTTATCGCACAGCTTAAATCGCAGTATAACAACCGCGAAAGATACGATTACGTAATAATGCACGGCGGCGTGAACGACGCTTACGAGATCGTGCCCGTCGGCATTGTCACAGATGGCTTCGGCGGCCCTTACGACCTCACAACCTTTGCGGGCGGACTTGAAAATCTGTTTGACTACGCGAGAAAAACCTTTACAAATGCGAAATTCGGCTATATTATCAGCTACACTATGCCAAACGCGCTCCCCCACGGCAAGATGTCGGATATGGCGGAATATTTCGAGATAGCCAAGGAGATATGCGAAAAGTGGGGAATCCCTTATATTGATTTCTATTTCGATGAGGATTTCAATAAAAACGTTCTGAAGACACATACGGCACAGTATCTGCCCGACACGATACACCCCAACACCGCGGGATATGATATTATTACGCCGTATATCGAGGAATGGATGAAAACGATTGAGTTCACCGATATCAAGCGCGAGGAAAGTATCGAAGAAAGCGTTGAGGTGAGTGTCGAGGCAAGCACCGAGTCTTTGGAAGCGGTGCATACCCACGAACAAGGTGTTTCGACCGATACGGTCGTTATAATTATTTCGGCGCTTGTCGCCGTTGCCGCATTGGCGGTATGCTTTGTTGTTTTGAAGAACTGACGTTCTCGAGTCGCTTGCGCTCTCGACACAAAATGCTTTGCATTTTGGTCGGTTATATCGCTTCGCTTCGCTTGCTCTCGTGAAAAATTCTGCGAATTTTCCCCGTTTTTTGTGAGCGCCGTACATTCGCATAGGATTCGTGCGCCTCACTTCGTTCGTTGTCCGAATCCTCGGCGCTCTGAGGTATAAAAATCGACGCGCATGTCGCCGATTTTTATATAAGTTTTATTGTATAGATTGTATTGATTTGAATTGACATAACACCCACGCGGAGAGAGGGAAAGGAATAAAAATCGCCTTCCAACGCGGGAGGAAAAAGATTTTGCCAAGCTTTTTCAAAAGCTTGCGCGGGAACTGAAAATTTTTGCCAAGCTTTTTTAAAAGCTTGAGGGAGAAAAAATATGGAAAAGGTTAAAAGATTAAAGGAAACGGTTTGCGGAAATATTGCGAGAGTTATCGTCGGCAAGGAGCGTGTTGCCGAGCTTGCCGTTATCTGTTTGCTGTGCGGCGGTCATATGCTTATCGACGACGTGCCCGGCACGGGAAAGACGGTTTTGGCAAAGACCTTTGCAAGCTCGCTTTCGCTTGGATTCAAGCGCGTGCAGTGTGTGCCCGATATGCTCCCGAGCGATATAACCGGTGTGAACCTTTTCGATATGAAGCAAAACGAATTCCGATTTATCAAGGGCCCCGTTTTTACCAATATTTTGCTTGTCGATGAGATAAACCGCGCTATGCCGAAGACACAGTCGGGTCTTTTGGAATGTATGGAGGAGCATCAGGTCAGTGTCGACGGTATGACCTTTGAGCTTCCGGAGCCGTTTATGGTTATCGCCACACAGAACCCCGTTGAAACAAAGGGAACCTTTGATCTGCCGGAGGCACAGCTCGACCGATTTTTGATAAAGACCGATATGGGATATCCGAGCCACGAGGAAAGTATCGAGATATTAAGGCGCAAGCTGGAGGGTATCTCGGGTGCGGGCGCGACGAGAGCCGAGCCCGAGCTTGTAAAGAGTGCAAGAGAGGAGCTCGAATCGGTTTACGTTCACAAGGATCTTATGAGCTATGCCGCGAGCATCTGCGAGGCGACGAGAAGGGAAAAGAACGTCGTTCTCGGTGCGAGCCCGCGTGCGATGATCGCGCTGTTGCGTGTCGCAAGAGCAAAGGCGGCGGTCGAGGGCAGGGACTACGTTTTGCCCGACGATATAAAATACGCTTCGATCCCGGTGCTTGCACATAGATTGGTGTTCCAGAACAGCTTTTACCGCAGGGGCGATCTGGGAAGCGAGCTTATCGCAAGGATAATCGAAACGACCCCCGTCCCGAGCGAAAGCATTGATTTTTCGCGCAGGTAGAATATGGATCATCGCATTGTTATATTGATAATCGCGGTTTTGGCGTTGGCTGTGCTTGCCGTGTGGTTCTGGCGCAGAATGAAGTCAAAGGCGCTTTCGGTGATGGAATACGGCAGAAGCATTTCGAGCGACGGGCTTTTTGTCGGCGAAACGCTCGAGCTGACAGAAACGGTCTGCAATAAAAGCTGGTTTCCGCTTATCGCGGTGAAGATGGAGTTTTACGTTCCCGCGGGGCTGACTGTCGACGATTTTGAATGTAATGAATATATCAAGCTGACGAGCGTTTTCAATGCTCCGCCCTATTCTACGGTGACGAAAAAGCATACAGTCACGGTCGACAAGCGCGGGAAATACCATCTGTCCGACGTCAGCTTTTCCTACCGCAAGGATAATTATATTTTCGATATCCCTCTCGATTTCTACGGCTATCCCGATTATTTTTCATCGGAAAGCGAGCTATCGGCGGATATTATCAGCACGGGCGACGTTGTGTCGAGGCGTAAGTACGTCGAGGATCCGTTTTTCATAAGCGGTATCCGCGAATACCGCGCGGGCGACCCGATGAGGAGTATTAACTTCAAGGCATCGGCGCGCGCCTTCAACGGCGGTGTGCGGAGTATGATGTCGAACAGCTACGACAGCTCGCGGAGCTACGATACCTTTGTTTTTCTCGATTTGAACCGCTATGCCGAATGTAATATCCACAGCGAAGCACAGCTCGAGATCGGGCTGAAATACGCCTGCTTTCTGTTTTGCAGTGCGATAAACAACGGCGGTCGGTTCGGTTTTTGCACAAACAGCGCAAACGGAAGCCAAAAATTTGTCTTTCTCCCCTGCGAAAGCGGCGAAATGCATACAAAACGTGTGCTCGAGCAGTTCGCGGTGATAGATTTTTATTCAAAGCGCGACTATTCGGTGGCGGCACTGCTGCGCGAGAATATCGAAAAGCTAAAGCCCAACACCGATATATATCTGATAACCCCCTATGTCGATGCCAACGCCGACGAGATGATATATCTTTTGAGAGGCGCGGACAGAGAGATACAGGTTATAAATATCGGCAACACTGTAAAAAATTGAGTGTTGCGAAGATGAGTTCAATTTTGTAAAATATAATTGTAAATCAAAAAAGGAGCAGCACTATGAAACGGATATTTTGTATTTTACTTGCACTTGCGACTCTGCTTTGCGTGTTTCCGATAACCGCAAGCGCGGACAGCTATTCCGATTGCTATGAGGATATCGTCGAAGGACTTTTGAATTACGAGGACAGCATCGACGTATCGCGCTACCGATTCAACTCCGAAGAGATGCAGAAAATGATCAATGAAATAGTATATAACGAGCCGATGCTGTTCCACGTCGGTTTGGGCTTTTCTCTCTCGAGCATGGGCAGCGATATAATATCGGTCGGATTCAGGTTCGTTATGAGCGAATCGGAATATAACACCGCAAAGAGCTATATCAATTCGGAGCTTGATTATATCATCTCGACGATCCCCGACGGACTCGACGATTATGAGAAGGCGCTTTATCTCCACGATTATATCTGCGTGAATTTCGAATACGATACAGATCTTCAGATATTTGATCTTTACAATATGCTTCTCGACGATATGGGCGTCTGTATGGCTTATGCAAGACTTTACGACGAGCTTTTGTCGCGCGTCGGAATCGAATCGCGCCCCGTAACGTCCGACGCGATCAACCACACCTGGAACGAGATCGAGATAGACGGCGAATGGTACCACGTCGACGTGACCTGGGACGACCCGATCGCCGACCGATTCGGCAGATCAATGCATAGTTATTTCCTGCTTTGCGACGATTGCGCCAAGTCAAAGCACGAAAACTCCGATTTTGTTTCCGACCATCTCTGCACCGATAAAAGCTTTGAAAATGCGGATTGGCGTGCGCTTTCGATGCCGATCGGATTTGCAAACGGCAAGCTTTACGGACTCGATACCGACAAGATCGTTTCTCTCGAGCTCACGAGCGACACTATGACGAATGTTAAATACGTATACGACAGCGGCTGGAAGACGGCGTCGGGAACGAAAGGCTGTTACGGGGGCTTAGGCAGCTATAACGATATTCTTTATTACAACACCCAGCACTCGATCGTCGCTTACGATCCGTCGACTGACGAGGGAAAAGAGATACTTACTCTCGACGATGACAGTATTATGGGTCTTTACGTCAACGGCAACACCGCATATTACCTTGTCAGCGCAACCGTTTCGCTTCAGGATGGCGTTGTTCATACCTTGAATCTTGACGAAATAGACACAACTCCCGACGTGCCGGATAACCCCGACGTGCCCGATAACCCCGACAATCCCGATAACCCTGACAATCCCGATAACCCCGACAATCCCGATAACCCTGACAATCCCGATAACCCTGATAACCCCGATAACCCCGACAATCCCGATAACCCCGACAATCCCGATAACCCCGACAATCCCGATAACCCTGACAATCCCGATAACCCTGATAACCCCGATAACCCCGACAATCCCGATAACCCCGACAAT
>SVRD01000029.1 GCA_015064955.1 Oscillospiraceae bacterium | reverse complement strand
AATTGTGAAATTTGATGCTATCGCATCAAGTGAAATTAAATCCACCCACTCGCTGCTCACAGCGAATTTCACACGCCGCAGGCGTATTTCACATTGCGAAGCAATATTTCACCCACCCGCAAGGGTGGATTTAGTTGAAAAAAGCACCGACAAAGTCGATGCTTTTTTCTGGTGCAGCTGATGGGACTTGAACCCATACGGTTGCCCACACGCCCCTCAAACGTGCGCGTCTGCCAGTTCCGCCACAGCTGCATATTCATTTTTGCGCTCGATAAGAGGGTTTCCCCGAACGCGCAAGAATTATTATACACGAATATTTGTATTTGTCAAGCCTTTTTTTGCAAAAAACGAAAAAAAGATGAGAGACTGCAAAATAAGCAAAAAATCGGATATTTTACTAAATTTCAAAGAAAACGGTGTCTTCGTCGGGGAGCTTTTTGGGTAACGGAGCGAGCTTCAAAAGATCAAGACTGAATTTTTTACAGCTGTCCTGCTGTCTGACCGCGCCCTCGAGCTTGCATATGCATATTTCCGATTCGCAGATAACCACCGCGTTTTCGCAGTAAGCACAGATCTGCTCGATATCGTCGTTGCGTTTTTTCATATCCTGCCTCCGTCGTTTGTTATAAACAATATACATTAAATTCATAGCTTTGTCAAGTTACAGTGCTTCGGACAGCAGACTCAGCAGAGTCATCACCATTGCCGAAATCAGCTTGCCGACCGCAAACGGCTTTACCGAAAGCTTTCCCGAAACAACACTTTTCACCTGAAGAAACACCGACAGTCCGGTGAATCCGATCGAAAACGCGCAAATGCCCAATGCTCCGCTGTCAAGCCTTGCGCCCGCCGCACAGCCCGATGAAAATTCAAGCAGACATTTAATAATTGCGTCCCAAACCGGCGGCAACCCGAGAAAACCCGAAATACTGCTCGCGGCAACGATAAAAAACACCGCGCAGGCACAAACCGATATCATCGTCTGTGCACTGTCGGTAACCGCCTCGCGCAGAGGGACTCTGCCCGCGCTTTCGGAATATATGCTTTTTAAATGCACCTTGCCGTACATCAAACGCTTTATCAAAAACGCCGTCACCGCCGAGGCGATGATCTGAAAGATAAAAAGCCGTATTCCGATTCCTCTGCTTCTGAAAAGCTCGCCCCCGACGTAGCCGACAACAAAAGAAACGCTTGCGTTGTTTGTAAACGAGCAAAGGTATTCGGCATACCTTTTGTCGATACGACCGCTTTCATAAAGCGAAAGCGCTATCTTTGCACCGATAGGACAGCCGCAAAGAAGCCCCGAGACAAAAACGATCGATCCCGTGCCGATCCTTTTTGCAAGCCAATCCGTCGCGGGAAGCGATATTATCATTTTCGCAAGCACCATATAAATAAAAAGCGACGGAATAAGCGTTTGTGCGCAAAAATAAAGAGCGTTCCTTGTCGGCTCGGAGGCGTTTTGCGGAAAAACAAGAAGATATACAAAAAGAATTATTGCAAGACTGTCGGTCAGTGCCGAAAAGATGCTTCGTGTTTTCATAAAATCACTCCGAAATGAGTATATTGAAGCGGTGAGCAGTTTTATGAAATGGATAAAGGAATTATTTAGTGTCACGACTCCCGTGTATATCGAAATACGGGGAAGAGAAGCCGTGCTTGCGGAGGGATATTGTAAAATAGAAACCTATTCCGAAACGTATATTCGTTTGGCAAACAGCGAAAACCGCTTTGCCGTCTGCGGAAGTGGACTCAAGCTCAGACATTTGAGCGAAAGCGCGGTTGCGGTCGATGGGAGGATAGACAGAATTGAGTTTGTATAAATTGATTCATTTCGTTTTCGGCGAATACCGATTTCAGACCGACGAAAAGTATTTTCCCCGCCTTGCGACCGAGCTTGCGCGCAGACGGTTGAATTTTTGGGACAGCGAATACAGCGAAGAAAAGGTTTTGTTTCGCGCTTCGGTCTTCGCGGCGGAGGAAATAACCGAATGTGCAAAAGAGCAATCCATACCGATAAAAATCGTATCAAAGCGCGGAATCCCTTTTATTTTCTCGCGCTACCGCAAACGCTACGGTCTCATTTCGGGGCTGGCGATAGGTCTGCTTTTACTTCTGTATTCACAGCTTTTCGTCTGGAAAATAGAAATAAGCGGCAACAACCTGATGACCGATTCCGAAGTCGAGCTTGCGCTTTCCGAATGCGGAATTACTGTCGGAAGCTTTATACCGCATATCGACCCGTCGGCAGACGCGAACCGTCTTTTGATGAGCTGCCGCGAGCTGTCCTCTGCGGCAATAAGCCTCGACGGCACTCATTTGAAGCTTTCGTTGCTCGAGCGTGTCGAGATTCCCGACATCGTTGACGAAAGCGGTTTTTACAACGTCGTCGCAACTCACAGCGGAATAATTCTCGATATCGACGCCGCCGACGGAACTCCCGAGGTGAACGAGGGCGACGCCGTTTACGAGGGACAGCTGCTTATAAATTCCTTTATCGAGGGCAGAAACGGAAGCTTCCGCCCGACCCACGCCCGCGGAATAGTCTATGCCGCCGTCGAGAAAAGTTTCATAAGCGAGATTCCCTATGAAAGACTTTGCAAGGAATATACCGGAAACAGCGAAACGAAGAAAATATACCGCGTGCTCGGGTGGGAGCTCCCCTCGTTTTCCAATGGGGCGACCGATTATGAATATTTCGATTGTGTTGCAACCGAGCGCGATATTGTTCTTTTCGGCTTTATCGAGCTTCCGATAAGGGAATATTCGATGGTTTATACCGAATACCGACTCAAAAAGCAATTAATAAGTGAAAGCGAAGCCGAGATAATTGCGCGCGAATCGCTTTCCGACCGCTTGGCAGAGCTCGATTGCGAGGTCTTGTCCTGCGACGTTATTATAAATAACGATAAAGAAAACGGCGTTTGCCGTTTGGAAGCAAAAGCCGTTTTAAAGCAGAATATTGCAAGGGAAGTACCCTTTGAGCTGATAAATTACAAAATCTCCGAAAGGTTCAACAATGCGCGCGAGTAGATCTCCATACCGCCGAAGAACTCTTTTTCCGAAATATATTCGTCGCGCTGGTGAGGACCACCGCGCTCGTCGCCGAGATACATACGCTCGCTTTCGATAGCAGAGCCGAATGCAACGGTGTTGGGAAGCCAGCGGGCATAGGTGCCGCCGCCCATCGTGTAGGGCTTGCATTCGATACCGAGCACGCTTTCGCAAGCGTCGGTAAGTGCTTTTATCTTCTTGTCATCGGCGGAAACAAAATATCCGTCGGACTGCGAGGTGACTTTGACCTTGCCGCCGTAAGCCGAAACACTGCAATCGATCGCGCTTACGATCTCCTCATAGGGTGTTTCGGGCAGATAGCGGATATTATAAGACTGAACAAGCTTCTGACCGTCTCCGTTGATAACGCCGCCGACACAGGTAAGATAACCGAAATCTGCGTTTTCGGCGTTTATGCCGAGCGTTTTGCCGAGATATTCCTCTGCGGAATCGCGGATAAATGCCAGAGTCTTTCCGATTTCGGCAATACCGTTTTCGATAAGATAGGAAATGAGCAACGCGATCGCATTGACCCCCGATTCGGGCATCGCCGCGTGGCAAGCCTTGCCCTTTGCCGAAATACGTGTGCCGTTTTCGTCCTTGGAAACGGTGATAAATTCGGTGTTTGCAAGCTCTTTTTCGGTTTCAACGATTGCATATGCAGTGCCGGCAACCGCGTTTGTTACGGTACCGCCGCATATTGCTTTGATTTCTCCCTCAAGCGCAGGGAACTCGACCTCGACCGAAAGAATACCCTTTTCGCCGATGCATACCGGAAATTCGGAATCGGGAGTGAATGAGAACATCGGGGGCTTGCGCACGGTCACAAAATATTCAAGATCGCTGCTGCCGACCTCCTCGTCGCTTCCGAGGATAAGTCTGACGGTAAAGGGAAGCTTTATTCCGTTTTCCTTGAAGAACCTGAGTGTATAAAGGCTTTGAATAAAAGGACCCTTATCGTCGTGGGTGCCTCTGCCGAGCAAAAGATTGCCGTCAACGGTGAGCGCATAGGGCTCGACACTCCAGCCGTCGCCCGCGGGGACGACGTCGAGATGGGTGACAATGCCGATCTCGTTTTCGCTGTCGCCGTAAAGCACGCTCATACAGTGGTATTCGTGGTTTTCGACAGTAAAGCCGTATTTCTTTGCAAGCTCGGCTGCCTTGTCAAGTGCTTCGGCACATACCTTGCCATAGGGATAAATACCCTCTGCATCAGATGCAACCGAGGGAATCGAAACGATAGCGGAAAGATCCTCTATCGCCTGTTTGCGTATATCGGGACGCTGAAAATAAGCGTTTATTGCTTCGGTAATGTTCATATTTTACTCCTCGCCTATATCCTCGCGCAGCTTGTTGAGTGCGCTTGCAAATCGGTTTTCGGTTTCAAGCATCGAACGGTTCATTTCGTTCTGGCGCGCGCGGAATTCCTCTGCGGCGGCGGAGATGCTTTCGCACTTGCTGCGTGTTTCCTCGATCAGACGGTTTGCGTCCTCCTCGGCGCGTGTACGTATCGCGCGGGCTTCGTTTTCGCTGCTGCGCTGTGCTTGGGTGATGATAAGCGAAGCTTCCTTTTCGGCATTCTTGATAATTTCTGCGGCGCGTTTGTCGGCAACAACCATTTTTTCGCCTATTTCGGCGCAGAGTGCATCATATTCCTTCTGCTTTTCTAAAAGCTCCTCTCTGTGCTCCTGCGCGGTGAGCTCCTCTTGAGAATGAAGCTGAAGAATTTCGCTTCTCAAACGTTCGTTTTCCGCTTCGGCAGCGCGCAAACGGTCGTTAAGCTCGCTTGTGTTTTTTTCATAAGTGTCGCTGAGCGACGTGATAAATTCGTCAACCTGAGCAGTGTCATAGCCCTTAAAGGTCTTGTTAAAATAAGTTTCTGCCAAAGCCTTCACCGATTCCTTTCAAGCTGTTTACGCCTTGAATATATCACATTATACAAAAATTGTCAATATTCGGCATACCTGCGTTTGCCTTATACACTATAAAATATGAAATCAAATGAAAAGAGGATATTGATTGTTTGAAGCATTGAAAAACGCGGTTTGGGGTTTACCGACAACGGTGTTGCTTCTCGTGCTCGGTATATATTTTACCCACAAAAGCAAATTTTACCGCCCGAAAGCATTACTTTCCGTCCTGCGCGATACCGTCGGCTCACTGAAAAAAGTCAAAAACGACGGTATAAGCCCGTTTGCCGCGGTGGCAACAGCGCTCGGCGGAACTGTCGGTGTCGGCAGTATCGTCGGCGTCGGCTATGCGCTGTCGGTCGGCGGCGCGGGAAGCATTTTTTGGATGTGGGTGTGCTCCTTTTTCGGAATGGGGCTCAAATACGCCGAAGTGCGTATCGCGCTGAACAAACGGGTGAAGATCAATAATTCGTCGTTCGGCGGCGCGCCGTTCCGTCTGCGCGGAGAGGGATATCGGTTGCTCGCCTGCCTGTTTTGCTTTTTGTGCATCGCGGCTTCGTTCGGGACAGGCAATCTCACCCAAGTCGGCGCTATCTCGGGATTTCTCAAGAATATCGGATGCAGCCAAGCGGTCTGTGCGGTGGTATGCGTTTCAATAATCGCCGCTGCGGTATTCGGCGGAAGAAAAAGAATATCGGGGATAAACGCATTTATCGTTCCCGCCTCCTCGGCGGTATATATTGCCGTATGTCTGGTGTTTCTCGCAATAAATATCGATCGCTTGCCGAGCGTGTTTTCCGAAATATTCGGCTCTGCATTCGGCTTTTCGTCGGTTGCGGGGGGATTTTCTGGCGCTCTTCTTTCGACAGTGATACGCGAGGGATTTGCAAGGAGTATGTTTTCGAACGAGGCGGGAATGGGCTCGTCGCCGCTTGCCCATGCGACAAGCGATACCGATTCGCCCGAAAAACAGGCGAAATGGGGGATTTTCGAGATATTCTTCGACACCTTCGTTGTCTCGACCGTTACTGCACTTTGTCTGCTCTCTGTCGCTTCAACAGAGCCGTCTGAAGTCTTTTCTCTGCTTTTGGGAGCGGGAGGGAAATGGCTTTTCGGTGCGCTGACCGCTGTTTTCGCGTTTGCCTCGGTGATAAGCTGGTGCTATTACGCCGAATGTTGTCTTTCCTTCTTATTTAAAAAAAGCAGGCTTGCGTTTTTTATCTACCGTGCTCTGTTTTCACTCTGCGCCGTTTTGGGTGTGTTTGCTTCCGAGGGAGTGCTGTGGGCTTTGGCGGATATTTTAAATGCGCTTATGATGCTTCCTAACCTTTTTTTGCTTTATAAATGTCGAAATGAAATTGAAAGGGTGGTTTGACCGTGTGGTACAATAAAAGTCTGAAGGAGCTTTATTCCGAGCTCGGATCGTCGAGAGCGGGTCTTACCGAATCGCAGGCGAAAGAAAGGTTGATAAAATACGGCAAAAACGAATTGCTGTCGAAAAAGAAAAAAAGCTTTCTGCGGCGTTATTTCGAGGCGCTCTGCGACCGAATGACTGTCGTTTTGCTTATTGCGGCGGCGATATCGTTTGCCACCTCGTACCTTTCGGGCGAGGGATATGCCGATCCGATAATCATACTCATCATCGTTCTTGTAAACGGCTTGATCGCGGTAATTCAGGAAAGCCGTGCCGAAAAGGCACTCGAGGCACTGAAAAAAATGACCTCCCCCGAATGCCGAGCCTTAAGAGACGGAACGGTTTGCCGTATCCCGAGCTCCGAGCTTGTCCCGGGCGACGTTTTCCTGCTCGAAAAGGGAGATATCGTTCCTTGCGATGCTCTGCTTATCGAATCGAACGAGCTTCTTGTCGATGAATCCTCGCTCACGGGCGAATCGCTCGGTGTTATGAAAAATCACCGTACAGCAGCAAGCACAGCCAAGACGGCGAGCGAGGCGGCAAACGCGGTATTTTCCTCGTCGTTTGTGCTGACCGGCAGAGGAACAGCGCTTGCTGTCAGAACCGGTATGTCGAGCTGTGTCGGCGAGATAGCGGGAATGATAAGCGTTGATTCGGAAAAGACACCGCTTCAGAAGCGGCTTGCGAAATTGAGCGCGCTGCTCGGAAATATCACAATCGGGATATGTCTTCTCATATTTGCCTTTTCGCTTATAAAGGGAATGGATATCGGCGAAATGTTTATGACGTCCGTCTCGCTCTCGGTCGCCGCGATTCCCGAGGGATTACCCGCGATCGTCACAGTGGTGCTTTCGGCGGGAGTACAGACAATGGCGCGCAGAAAAGCGGTCGTAAAGCGTTTGCCCGCGGTGGAAACGCTCGGCTGTGCGGGGGTTATCTGCTCGGATAAAACCGGCACTCTCACCTGCAATAAAATGACGGTGAATTCGCTTTACGGCGATGAAAGTGAGCTTTTGACAGCTTTTGCGCTCTGCAACAACGACTCCTCGCCCACCGAGCTCGCGCTCAGCGAATACTGCAAAAATGCGGAAGAGGTGCGCAAACGCTATCCGCGCGTTGCCGAGATACCTTTTGATTCTATAAAAAAATATATGGTCACCGCAAACAAGACCGAAAAGGGATATGTAGTTTATATCAAGGGTGCACCCGACGTTGTCGCCGAGTTTCTCGGAAACAGCTTTTTCGATATCGAATCTCACGTCCGCGAAATGACGGCAGAAGCACTCCGAGTGATGTGCTTTGCAAAATACGAAACAGAATCGCTCCCCGCAGACCTGCTTTCAAAAAGGTTTTCGTTCATCGGACTGTGCGGTATAAGCGATCCGCCGCGTCCCGAGGCGGCAGAGGCGGTAAGGATTTGCAAAAGGGCGGGAATAAGGGTCGTGATGATAACCGGAGACCACCCCGACACCGCCTATGCGATAGCCCGCAAAATCGGCATCTGCGAAAAAAACGCAAGAGTTTGTACCGAGCGTGAGCTTTCCTCGCTTTCCGACCGCGAATTTTCCAAAGCGGCGGAGCAGTGCAACGTTTTTGCAAGAGTTACACCGGGCTTCAAGCTCAAAATAGTGACCGCGCTCAAATCAAGAGGCAACGTAGTCGCGATGACGGGCGACGGCGTGAACGACGCTCCCGCACTCAAACGAGCCGATATCGGCTGTGCTATGGGAATCAGCGGGACAGAGGTTGCCAAGGAATCGGCGGATATGATACTTGCCGACGATAATTTTTCGACAGTCGTAGAGGCGGTTAAGGAGGGAAGAGGTATTTATGACAATATCAAGCGTGCTGTTCATTTTCTCCTTTCCTGCAATATAGGCGAGCTGTTTACCGTGTTTCTTGCGATAATCCTTTCGCTTCCGTCGCCGCTTTCGGCTATTCAGCTTTTGTGGGTGAATCTCACGACCGATTCACTCCCCGCGATCGCACTCGGGCTCGAGCGTGCGTCGGAAAGCGTAATGCTCCGCCCGCCGATAAAGCCGAATCAACCCTTGTTTTCGGCATCACGCACGGCAAGGATAATCTTCGAGGGTATTCTTATCGGAACACTCGCGATTTCGGCTTTTGCGATCGGCTCGAGCCTTTCGGGCTTTGCGACAGGCAGAACAATGTGCTTTTTTGTGCTCGCCGCGTCACAGCTTTTCCATTCGTTCAATATGCGCAGTGAAAAAAGTGTTTTTGCGCGCGGCAAAAAGAAAAATCCCTTTGTTCTTCTCGCCTTTTTCGTTTGCTTTGCGCTTATAGCATCGGTTATCGTCATTCCGTCGGCTTCCTCGCTTTTCGGCGTTGTCAGTCTGAGTGCTTACGAATGGCTTATCTCGCTTGCGCTGTCGGTGTGTCCTCTTGCAGTCTGTGAAGTTTACAAGATGTTAATAAAATAAATTGCGTTTGTTCATAAATATACCTTATCATCTCGGTATACGAATACGGAGGTAAATTATGAGAAACGAACTTGTTTATATAAACGAGCCGATAAAGCTCGCATCGAACGAAATGATACGTATCCGCGGCAGACATACCGAAATAGATGGTCTTCTTGCGTTTGATTGGACGAACAGCGGATTTGCATTCAATTTCAGCGGTACCGGATTTATCATCTCGCTCGGTGAATACAGTGCCGACGCTCCCGCATACGTGAAGATAATCATCGACGGCAAGCAGCGTCAGCGCTTTGCTGTGGTAAACGGAAGCGAAAAGCTTATTATCGAGGGCTTGAGCGATTCCCGTCATCGCGTCGAGGTTTTAAAGGTGACCGAGGGCGAAAGCAAGCTCCTTTTCGATACCGTCACACTTCTCGGAAACGGCGCGTCGCTCCGCAATCCCCCCTTCAATAATCCCCGCAAGATCGAATTTATCGGCGACTCGATAACCTGCGGCTACGGCGTACTCGGTCTTTCGAGCGACCCGACCTATCTTACCTATCAGCAGGACGGCACCTACGGCTATGCATATCTTACTGCGGAAAAGCTCGGTGCAGAGGGCAGATATATTTCTATTTCGGGCAAGGGCATCGTTTGCAACTGCAACGGCGACCGTACCGACATCAAGGCAGGCGAGTATTATAACCTCGTTTCGCGCACCGGCGACGTTTGCAACGACGGCTGGCAGGCTGACGTTGTCGTTATCAATATCGGCACCAACGATTGCGGCGGTCCCGCACCCGACGATGAATTTTCCGATGCCGCAAAGGATCTTATCGCGAAGGTACGCGCACGCTATCCCGAAGCTCATATCGTCTGGATGTACGGTATGATGAGCCAGCTTTACGTAAAGGTGCTCCGCAAGACCATATCCGAGGTTGCAAAGCAGGACGAAAAGGTTCATTTTCTTTACGTCGACACTATCTTCGGCAACGAATCCGAAACCGGCGCAAACGGCCACCCCAACGTCCGTGCAAGCATCCGCGCAAGCACAAAGCTCGCCAAAAAGATACGCACCGTTACCGGCTGGAAGAATTGCTCGGTAAAGGAATAACTGCGAAATACCGAAAACCGCCGCGTTTTACGCGGCGGTTTTTTATCTTGTATTGACAAAACGGCAAAAATGAATTATAAATATTTAGAAAGAGTTATTTTCTACGGAGGCATATATGGCTGCGAAAAAGAAGGAAGCAAAACCGATCTCCGCGATTGCCGCGGCGGTTATGATAGTTATAGCCTTTTTGGCAATGGGTGTTTTTCTCGTTTATATGTTTTCAAGCGGAGAAGGCGGAGTCGAAAGCTCGATCGATACCTCGCTTGAGCAAAGCTTCGGTGCCGAAAGCAGTATAGCGCCTCCCGTATCCGAAATTGAGGTAAAGGAAACAATGGCTGATGCAGAGGTCGGCGACGGCGTTATTTTCGGAAGCTACGAGCAAAACGGCAATACCGCTGACGGAAGCGAACCGCTTGAATGGATAGTGCTCGAAAAGCAGTCGGACAAGCTCCTTCTTATCAGCCGCTACTGTGTTGATACTCTCCCGTACAATACCGAGCGCGCCGATACCGAATGGGCGGAAAGCTCGCTTCACACATTCCTCAATAGCGATTTTTGCAATCAGGCATTCACTGCCGAGGAATTATCGGAAATAATCGGCGAAAGCAAGGTTACAATGCTCTCTGCCGAGGAGGCTGTGAAATATTACGAATACGATTCATGGCGTATGGCAGAGGCAACAAAATATGCCGTTTCCAAGGGCGCAAGAATCGAAAACGGCAGCTGCTGGTGGTGGCTTACCGATAAGGGAAGCATCGAAAACAGCGCATCGTATATTCACTTCGACGGAACGATCCGTTCGGCAGGCTTTTCGGTCGATTACGGCGCAGTTGCTGTTCGCCCTGTTATCTGGGTAAGCTCGGAAGCCGAAACCGAAACCGAGGAAATTTCCGAGCCCGCTTCCGAGGAAGTAAGCGAATAAACAAAAAAGATCCGTGAGAATCACGGATCTTTAGTTTGCAGACAAAGTCTGCAAACTGAAACAGACTGAGAGAAACGAAGTTATTTTTCACTCGGGGTCCCCGAAAACGCTTGCGTTTTTGGGGTGTTAATTACGAGCGTTGACTTACAGTAGTAAGGTAGTCGAGTTTTTTGTGAAAACCCTTGAAAATACAATAAAAAATCAAATTCCTTATAAAATACAATCGAGCTTCAAAGTAAGAATGAAGCTCGATTTTTTTCAGTTATTT
>SVRD01000028.1 GCA_015064955.1 Oscillospiraceae bacterium | reverse complement strand
AACCATGCTCGATCTCGGCTTCACCGAGCTCAGTATGGAGCCTGTCGTATGTGCATCGGGCGACCCCAGCGAATTGACGGAAGCCGATCTTCCCGTCGTGCTCGATCAATACGAAAAGCTCGCCGAGCTGATGCTCAAGCGCGAAAAGGAGGGCAAGCCCTTTACCTTCTATCACTATATGATCGACCTTTCGGGCGGGCCTTGTATTTACAAGCGCATCTCGGGTTGCGGCTCGGGCACCGAATATATGGCGGTAACTCCCTGGGGCGACCTTTACCCCTGCCATCAATTTGTCGGCGAGGAAAAATTCAAGCTCGGCGACGTATTCAACGGCGTTGATAATACCGAAATACAAAACGAATTTGAATCCTGCAACGTTTATGCGCGCAAGGATTGCAAGGACTGCTGGGCAAAGCTTTATTGCTCGGGCGGCTGTGCGGCGAACGCATATCACGCAACCGGCTCGGTAAAGGGTATTTACGAATACGGTTGCAAGCTCTTCCGCAAGAGAATGGAATGCGCTATAATGGTTGCCGTCGCAAAGGCGTTGGGCGACGTATGATGAACACGCCGATTTGCGATTTTATCGACAAATACACAGAAAACGGCACCTTGAGATTTCATATGCCGGGCCACAAGGGAAAAGATCTTATCGGATTTGAAAAATACGATATTACCGAAATAAACGGTGCCGACAGTCTTTACGAAGCGAGCGGAATTATCGCCGAAAGCGAAAAAAACGCATCAGCACTTTTCGGTGCGGACACGTTTTATTCGACCGAGGGCTCGTCGCACTGTATCCGCGCGATGCTTTATCTTTTAAAGTGCAGCGGCGTCACCCGTATTTTAGCGGGCAGAAATGCTCACAAGGCATTCTTGTCGGCGGTTGCGCTGCTCGATACAAAAATCGAGTGGATCTATCCGAGCGAAAACGAGAGTTATCTTTCGGGCAGAATCGATTTATCCTCGCTCGAATCGCGATTGAGTGAATCGAACGAAAAGACCGCAGTTTATATAACGTCGCCCGATTATCTCGGAAATATTGCCGATATAAAAAGCATTGCCGAAATATGCAAAAGATTCAATGCGTTTTTGGCAGTGGACAACGCTCACGGCGCTTATCTTAAATTTTTGCGGGAAAGTCTTCACCCCATCGATCTCGGGGCGGATATCTGCTGTGATTCGGCGCACAAAACGCTCCCCGTCATCACGGGAGGAGCATATCTTCACATCGCCAAGGCGAATACCGGTATCTTTTCTGCAAGAGCGAGAGATGCGTTGTCGCTTTTCGGAAGCACAAGCCCTTCGTATCTTATTCTTCGTTCACTCGATGCCGCAAACAAGTATCTTTCCGACGGGTTTGATAAAAAGCTCGGCATTTTCATCGAAAAGGTGAACGAAGTAAAGAAAAGACTTTGCTCGCACGGCTACAAATTGCTCGGCAACGAGGAACTCAAGGTAGTTATCAACACAAAGGAATTCGGTTATTACGGACAGGAGCTCGGAAGAATTATCAACGAACGCAATATCGAATACGAATTTTGCGATCGTGATCACCTTGTTCTGATGCTGGCGCCGATTATGGAATTTTGCGAATTGGAGATTATGGCGGATTCGCTTTGCTCTGTCGAAAGGCGCAAAGCAATAACAGAAGCTGTGCCGTCTATTCCCCGTTCCGAAGCAATACTCACCCCACGTGAAGCGATTTTTGCAGAAAGCGAACGAATCGGTTCGAGCAGATCCGAGGGTAGAATTCTTACTCAATTCAATATTTCCTGCCCGCCCGCCGTGCCGATCGCGGTATGCGGCGAAAGGATAAACTCGGACGCAGTCAAATGCTTTGAATATTACGGAATAACCGAAATTACGGTAAAAAAGCTGATGTAAATGTGACAAAAACGTTTTTTTAATCGTCTTTATAAACGTCTGACAAAAGGAGGTTCAGCCATGAAAGCAAAAAACGCTGTTATGCTGTCGATCCCGATTATAATCTGTGTCATTTTTATAATTGTACCGATATTAAGGCTTATCGGACTGATATGCGATCTCGATTTTGTTTTTTATAACGAAGCGGCGATCGTTATAACTCAAGCGGTCCTTGCGATCGGAGCGGCTGTTGCTTTATTTGTTGTAAAGCCGGAATACAAACGAACCGGTCGGATATTTCTTATTCTCTCCGCACCGATATCGCTGTTAAATGCGCTTTGCTTTGCAGATGCCGAATGGAAGCTTTCGATAATTTTTGCTGTTGTCTGGAGCGGTTGCATATTTGCATCGTATTTGAAATTCACTCCCGACAGCTCATTCAAGGCGATAGCCGCTGTTGTTTCGGTGTTGCTCGCTATTGCACTTGTCGTATGCTTTATTGTCGGAATCGTTTACAACGCCTTCGTTCATTCGTTCGCAGTATACGAAAGCATTGATTCGATGCACGGTACTTACAGAGCAGACCTCGGCACGAGTGAAAACGTTTTGGGATCGAAAACCGAGGTATACATCAACAAAAACGAGCCTGAATTCAAAGCGATTCTGGGTTGCTTTTACTTGAAACCGATCCAAGTATTTGAGGGCGAGGATTACGAAATCAAAACCGTTACTATTGACTGGCTTGATGACAGCACGGTTATTATAAACGGCGACGCCTATAAGGTTACAGAGGAATAAATCAAGGGTTGCAGACGAAATCTGCAACCCTTTCATTTCAGAGATTGAAATATTTACGCTTTGCGGCGATATAATCAAAAACGTCGATTTCCCCATTTTCGTCCATATCGGCAAGCGCTTTTTGCTCTTTGGTAAGCTCCACTGTGCCGAAATAGGCGCGTTTGATCAGCATAACGTCGATAGAATCAAGTCTGCCGTTCATATCAACGTCGCCCTTTTCGTAAGGCTTTTTGAAATAACCGAAATACGCCGCGATGACAGCCGCTTCAATTCTTGCAAGGCGCAAAAGATTGTCATCGGACATCAGCCACTCGGCCGCTTGTTTGTTGGTGTGGAAAGAATGCTCTACGATATAGTAAAGCGGACAGCCGACACTGCTTGCTCCGCGCAAAACACCGTAGTATTCATAATCTCCCTTTTCGCTCTTTCTTGTCTTGACAACACATTTTGAAACGCCCATACACTCCTTGACAGCGTTTGCAAGCAGATTTGCAAGCTCAAACGAGCCGTTTCTCCGGTCAAACGGCGCATACACCGAGACGCGATCGGTGCTTTCTCCGCCTCCGTTACCGACGGCGTTCGAATGAAGCGAGATAAAGAGATCGCACCCCTTTGCGAGCTCACCGCGCTTTACCACCGCAAGATCGGTATTTTGATCGGTGCGTGTTTTCAAAACCTCGAAGCCGTATTTCGTAAGCTCATCAAACAGATACTCGCAAAGCACCCACATACGCTTTGATTCGTAATATTCGGGAACAACGGGCGAACGGTTATATTCGCCGTAATGTCCCGCATCAAGCATTATTTTCAAGTTTTATCACTCCCTGCTTTTGCTCTCCCCTTTTTCAGTATATACGAAAACCGCGGATATTTCATCCGCGGTTTTTCTCATATTATTCCAATGATTTTCCAATCAGATTCTCAAACAAAATCGGTCTTGCTTCCGACGATATCGGAATTCACTCTGCCGTTGGTGAGCTCTACGAGATCGGAAATAAACCTTTCCGCACTTTCCTCACGTACCGAAACGACAAGGTCGACATCGGTGGAAAAGTTACTGTCCTCGATCTTTGCGCCGAATGAAGAGATAAACGGCATTATCTTTTGATATTCCGAATAGCCGCAATGCAGACTGACAAGCGAAAATTCGCCAACCTCGGCGATATCCGCCGCCTTGACAGCGCCGGAAGCCGCTTGGGTGTATGCACGCACCAATCCGCCCGTGCCCAAAAGTATTCCGCCGAAATATCTTGTGACGACGACAGCGGTATCGGTTATTCCCGCTTTGCGAATCGAATCGAGAACAGGCATACCCGCAGTTCCGTGCGGCTCGCCGTCATCGGAGAAGCGTTCCTTGAAGCCCTCGCGCAGAACGTAAGCATATACGTTGTGGCGGGCATCGGAATGCTTTTTCTTTATCGAATTTACAAAGGCGACAGCCTCCTCCTCGCTTTTGACGGGAGCGCAATATCCGATAAATTCGCTTTTCTTTTCGACTATTCTGAATTCGGACAGGGCTTTGACTGTTTTATAGCTCATTGTTCAGAACAAAATTCCTTGTAGATGGCTTTGATGGCGCGGGTAAACGCGCTTTCGTCAACACCGATGATAATATTAAGCTCGCTGCTGCCCTGGTCGATCATACGAATGTTGATGCTCTTTTTTGCAAGTGCGCTGAAGATGCGCGCCGCAGTGCCGGGCATACCTGCCATATTTCTACCAACGACCGCGACAAGACCCATATTGTTGTCGATATGGATATGGTCGGGGTTGACGGCCTTCTGGATCGAGGAGGCGATTTCGTATTCTCTGCCCTTTACGTCGGCGGTGTTGATTACAACACACATAGTGTCGATACCCGAGGGGATATGCTCAAAGGAAATGTCGAGATCGGCAAATACCTTGAGCACACGCACACCGAAGCCTGCTTCCTGGTTCATCATATCCTTTTCGATACGGATAACCGAGAAGCCCTTTTTGCCTGCGATACCGGTGATGATGTCATCGGTGCGATATCCGTCGGTCGAAGTGACGATAAGTGTGCCGGGATCTTCTGGACGGTTGGTGTTGCGGATATTTATGGGAATGCTTGCGAGCTTAACGGGAAAAATGCTGTCCTCGTGAAGCACCGATGCACCCATATAAGAGAGCTCGCGAAGCTCGCGGTAGGTGATGATCTTTATAGGGCGGGGATTTTCGACAATTCTCGGGTCGCACATAAGGAATCCCGAAACGTCGGTCCAGTTTTCATAGATATCTGCCATAACCGCACGCGCAACGATCGCACCGGTAATATCGCTTCCGCCGCGAGAGAAGGTTTTTATGCTTCCGTCGGGGTTGACGCCGTAGAAACCGGGAATGACCGCGTTGCGCTTGCCGGCAAGACGTTCCGCCATAACAATATTGGTCTTGTTGGCATCGAACTTGCCGTTTTCATCAAAGAAGATAACCTCTGCGGCGTCGACAAATTCATAATCGATATAATCGGCAAGAATGATACCGTTGAGATATTCCCCGCGCGAAGCGGTATAATCGAGAGTAGTGCCGTTTTTCAAATTGTTGCGAATTGTTTTGAATTCTTCCGAAAGATCGGTAGAAAGCGACAAGCCCTTAATGATATCGTTATAGCGCGATTCGATTTCGGCAAAATCGGATTCCCAATCGCCGCCGTTTACACTCTTGTTGTAGCAGGATATGAGAAGGTCGGTAACCTTGGTGTCTCCGTCAAAGCGTTTACCGGGTGCACTGGGAACGACAAAACGGCGAATAGGTTCCGCCTTGATGATATTTGCGCTCTTTACAAACTGCTCGGCAGATGCAAGCGAGCTGCCGCCGAACTTAACAACCTTTTTTTCGTATAATGTCTTCATAGTCACATTTCCGCATTTTAATTTATTTTTTTCGCTATTATTCTATCACAGCAATAAAGGAATTGCAATAACACTTTTGCAAAAACTAAGCCCTACTAATACAATTATATGCACAATTTTGCCCGAAAGCCTTGACAAAAATGCTCGTTGTGTTAAAATAATTGTCACGTGCCTGCATAGTTAAATGGATATAATAACCCCCTCCTAAGGGGTAGTTATGGGTTCGATTCCCGTTGCGGGTGCCATAGCGCTAACGCGCTCAACCGGAAACGCTTGTTTCCGGTTGTTTTTTTGAGTTTTGTACGCTCGTGCCTCGCTCACCGCTCGCAAAACTCCAAGGTGTAAAAATCGACGCACATGTCGCCGATTTTTACAAAATTACATTTGTATTGTAGCTTTGCCAACAAATCTGCTAACAAATTCAAAAATGAACATAGAAATTATTAGTAGGGAGCAGGGGTGAACAGTTAAGAAGAAAATCCCGATAACCTCTTGAAATGCAAGGGATTATCGGGGGTTATGAGCGAGCAGAATATATACATCAAAAAGGTATGTTTTCTACTCCTAATGGGTAGTTATGGGTTCGATTCCCGTTGCGGGTGCCAAATAAAGCAAGGTGGCTTTCGCCGCCTTGCTTTGTTTTTTTGCTTAAAAACGGGAATCGAAGGGCGAGTAGTGAATGATGTGCCGGGGGCACATCAGAGCTCGCCACAGCTCCGCTCGCAAGCGGGCGATTCCCGTTGCGGGTGCCAAATAAAGCCTCTTTTGTTACTAAAACAGAAGAGGCTTTTTTACACTGATGTCCGTTACTGGCGTAACGAGTGATATACCCCTCGGGTATGATATCTGCTGCGCAGATGATATACGCTTTGCGCATGACGGAAACGGACATTATATCACGTTTAAGAAGTAATTGTATATTCCATAGTAAGTGTATATTCCATTTGCGATATATCATTGAAAAACAATATTTATTGTGATATAATACAATATCAAGAACAATTTCAGAGAGAGATAAAAATGTTTTGGAGAAGAAATAAAACTAACAAAGAGATCACACCCGAATGGATTATCGTCGGCTTGGGCAACCCCGGGATACAATATGAGATAACACGACACAATGCAGGTTTTTTGTGCATAGATACCTTGGCGAAAGACTTGGGAATCGAATTTTCCAAAAAGCGTTTTGATTCGCTTGTTGCTCACGGAAATATCGACGGAACCGAGTGTCTGTTAATGAAGCCGCAAACCTATATGAACTCAAGCGGAAAAGCGGTTATTCAAGCGGTAAAAAAATACGGCATACCTGCCGAAAGGGTGCTTGTTATTGCCGATGATATTTGCTTTAACGTAGGCAGTCTGCGCATAAGACGCAACGGAAGCTCGGGCGGGCAAAAGGGTGTCAACGATATAATCGAAGCTCTCGAAACACAGAATTTCCCGAGAATAAAGATCGGCGTGGGCAAGCGGCCTGATGACGTAAGCACTGTCGATTGGGTTCTCGGCAATTTCTCCGATGAGGATCTCAAGAGCTTGGAATCGGTTATCGAAGCAGCCTGTTTTGCCGTAAAAGAAACGGTCGCTTATAATATCGACAATGCGATGGGAAAATACAACAAAACGGTTTGATGTGACTACATCGTGAGTGTTTATGGCTTTTTCGGCGTATAAATTCACGAAGAGAAGGGGGCAAAATAATGAAACGAATCAAAGCACTTGCATTTTTATTGGCATTTATATTTATCGTAGGTTGTACTGCGAACGAAACCGAGCAGACAGTCTCAGAATCTTCGATTGCCGAGAACGAATCTTCCTTCGAGGCTTCATCGGAATGCGCGAGCTCCGATTATGTAAGCGAGCAGAGCGATGAAAGCACAAATTCTTCGGAAGAATCGAGCGAAGAGGAAAGCTCTGTGCCCGATGAAAGCGACGTAATATCGAACCCCGACGAAAGCGAAGATAATACGGGAGAATCAAGCGATACGACGAGCGACGACCCGAGTGACGACCCGAGTGACGACCCGAGTGACGATCCGAATAACAACGCAAGCGGTGAAAAGGATAACGAGACCGAGCCCGAAACGGTGCACGAAATCGAGTTATTGATCCCACCGACAGAATCGGTACCCGCAAGACAGTTTACTCTTTTCGACCCCGCTGTATTTGAGTTCGATTATTCTCCCGCGGACAGCGAAACAAAACAAGCTTTGCTTGATGAGCTCGAGGCGATAATCGCCAAAAAGAGCTATGGAAGCGAAGCGGAGGATATGCTCAGAAGAGGATTTTCCGAAACTATCGATCATTACCACAATTTCCAAAGAACATTTGCGTTTCTCGGCGCACCCGACGTTTCGGAATACGTGAGAACATATATGCTCGATCCGCTCGACACGATGGTCAATACCATCATCTATGAGCAAAGCGAGGGCGACCATGCAGGCTCTGCGTCCGACAGCACAAAAACGATGTTTATCGCCAAGGGTGCCGCAAACGATGCTATCGAAGCGTCGATACTCGTTCACGAGCTATACCATATGGCTGTCGCAAAGGAGCATTGGAACGTCGATTCATCATACCACTTCCCGCTCAATGAGGGCGGTGCCACGATTATGGAGCTTACGCTTCTCGGCTCGGATAGGTTTTACGATCTGACTACGCTTGATCATACCAGACACGGATTCGGCAACGGAACGGTACACTCGGGATATTCGATATATTTCGGAAAGCTCGGCCCAACGAACTATTCGCTCTATTCGTCGATATGGTTCAGACTTTTCTCGCTGACCGATTTCAAGACAATGGAAAACTTCCTTTACCCCAAGGGCACCGACGCGATACGCGAGGAGCTTGTACGACGCTACGGCAAGGACGGCGGAATTTATTTCGACAGACTTCTGACATTTTTCGTAAGCCAGGGCCACGATACTGCAATCGATGCCGAATCGCTCTATCTCGAGCTGCTCGGGCGCAGATTGAAGGAAATCGACAGCAAACAGGAAATGTTTTCGTTTATCGAGCTTTACCGCATGTTGAGAAGTGTTTTCGGCTCGGACTACGTATATCACTCGGCGGTTGAGGTTATGCCCGACTGTCTTGAAAGCCGCACCAATGACGCAATACACCCGAGGCTTAAATATCACACGCTTGATTATCTTACCGCTATGGCGATGCTTGACCACGGAATATTGAACACAGAGGAGCTGAGCGATAAGGAGGCATACGCGCTTGCTTATTCGATCATCGCTCCGCTTTGGTTCGATGACCCGATCGAATACCGCGATTTCGGCGGAGGGGACGTTGACGGAAGCGCAATACATTTTTATCAGACTGTATGCACGGCAACATATAATGACAAAGGCCGCATTTGCTTTGAATTCAAAGCCGTGAACAAAGACGAAGTCTATTACACACCAAAGGCTTACGACGGAAAAACACAAAGGTGTTATATTACGTTTATATAAAAATATTGATTTTGTAAGCGGTATATGTTAGAATAAAAAAGGTTATAGTAATATTAAGTATGCTTGCGGAGGTATAACAGACGTTGGTTTTTAAGATCATTGGCATTGTTTTCGCCGCGTTGCTGCTTTTTATCGCCTTGTTGTTGGTTTTGAACGTAAAGTTTCTTTTTGATTTTTCGACAGAGGGAAATCTCAATTTCAAAATCAAGCTTCTCTGCTTTACCGTCTACGACATTAACAAGCCCAAAAAAGAAAAGAAAAACAAAAAGCCGAGCAAGATCGGCAACTATTTCAAAAAGCTTTTGGGGCTCGACGGGCTCGATTCCGCAAAGGAATTGAAGGACGGAAGCGGCAAAAACGGAATATCCGAAACGGCAAGCAATCTGATAGCCTTGTTCACTCTTTTTGCAAGCCAAGCGGCTTGGCTGGTAAAGCGTATCAAGCTTAAAAAGTTCAGACTTATCGCAATTTGCGCCGACGGCGATGCCGCCGATGCCGCGATGGAATACGGGCTTGCCTGCTCGGTGGTGTATCCATTTGTCGGATATCTCGAATCGAATTTCAAAAACGCCGAAAAGGCTTTGGACATACAGCTTGGCTGTGATTTCGAGGGAGACGCTTTTTTGGAAAGCGATGTAAGATTCAATATCAGAGTAATTCATATTTTGCGTGCCGCGGTAAACAGCTTGAGCGAAGCGGCAGAAATCACCCAAGCGCAACGATCGGAGGAAAATATATGAACAGCGGAAACGAAATTAAGGTAAAATCAAGTGCTGCCGAGAATTTGATGCAGCTTATGTCATTTACCGCCGACAAGGCGATAGAAATGGCGGACGCCAACTCGGTTTTGGGCGAAAGAATGGATATCGACGGAATGACAATTATCCCCGTATCCAAGATTTCCGCAGGATTTGCCGGTGGCGGCGCAAATATGGTAAACGCAACCGTTAAAAAGTCGAGCGTTCCCTCCGGCTCGGGCGCAAAGGTGACCGTCACTCCCCTTTCCTTCCTTGTTATCAAGGACGGCGAGATAAGTATGGTCGCAGTTGAAGCAACCGCAAATGATTCCAAAAAGGGCCTTATTGCAAAGATCGCCGAGGCGGCGAAGTCAATAAAGGACAAAAAGAAGAAGGATAAATAAGCATAGGGGCGGTTGAACAGACCGCCCTTTGCCAAAGCATCGTTATTTTACAGTCGAAATATGTCTTTGGCTATGCTTTGATTTTTGCTATGAAGCTATACGTCGCATCGCTTTGCGAGCTTACCGATGAGCTATACAATAAATATTATTCTCTTGCAAGCGAGGAGCGCAAAAAAAGTATTGACCGAATGAGAATCGAAAACGACAAAAAACGCTCGATTCTCGGAGAGATGCTTGCACGGAGAGGGATTTCCGAGATCTGCGGAATTCCCGAGGAGAAAATCTTGTTTGCGCGCACCGAAAAGGGCAAGCCGTTTTGTAGGAACGCAGATATATATTTCAGCATCAGTCACTCGAAGGACTGTGTTGCCTGTGTAATCGATAAAAAAAATATCGGCATCGACGTCGAGTACATAAGACCCGTCGAGATGCGTGTCACCCGCATCGCCTGCACCGATTCCGACCGCGAATATATTTTCGGCAAAAGCGATATCGACACCGAAAAAATCGAACCGAACGACGAGATACTGAAACGTTTTTTCACGGTATGGACGGCAAAGGAGGCTTATTTTAAATTTCTCGGGACCGGAATCGAGGGATTACGCACGGTGAGCTATAAAGAGCTTATCCCAAACACCGAAACGATTTGTAAGGACGGTAAAATAGTCGCCATTTACAAGGAATAACAAAAAGTCGCTTTGCGAGACTTCTGATAAGGAAGTCTCGCAGTTTTATTCGCCTCATGGGGTCCCCTTACGCATCGTGATATTCGGCTGCGCCGAGTTTGGCGAATAAAATAGCACTGAAGCCGTAAGGTTTCAATAACACTCTTTTGGAAAATATCTCGTCTGCGACGAGGTATTCCAAAAGAATATCACTCCGACGAAATCGGAATAAAACTTGAATAATATAAACTGTTATGATATAATGGGTTTGGGCATAGCACAATAAAGCAGTTGTGATTACAAATGCGATGCCGGTTCTAAATCAGTTCGATAAACAAGGATTTAGCGAACAGATTAAGCGGGGAGGTTTATATCATGCTTTTTAAAAACGGGTCCGGCTGGAAAGCTTGTTTTGATGAAAATAGCGGAAGATATTTCGGAGAATATGGTGGCTTTCAGGATTATCG
>SVRD01000027.1 GCA_015064955.1 Oscillospiraceae bacterium | reverse complement strand
ATAGGAGTTTCAAATGCGTAGTTGCCGTCGCCGTCGATAGATACGCCGTAGCTGTCGGGAATGCCGTCGCCGTTTGCGTCGGGATCGACTACCTCGGGTTCTTCAACCTCGGGTTCTTCGGGTTCAACAGGAGTCTCGGGTTCGACGGGTTCTTCGGGTTCAACGGGAGTTTCGGGTTCTTCGGTTTCGGGTGCGCCCGAAATTACCGTTACGGTGAGCATATCGTCGGATACGTTGACGATATCGCCTTCCTTGAGTGCGACTGCCGCTACCTTGCTCATCCAGTTTGCATAATCGCCGGGATAAGATGCCGCGGAGTGTACTACCATTACGATATCGCCGCTTGCCCAGCTGATACCTGCAGCAGATGCAGAGCCGGGTGTTACTGCTACCTTGACAACAGAATATTCGTTGGCGTTTCCGGTAGGTCTGAGCTGTACGCTTATTGCCCAGTTGGGATTACAGCTCGAATAGTAGGAGGAGCTTGTGATTATAGTTGCGTCCTCGCCCTCAATCGTGCCGTTTTTATCGTCGATATCAAATACGTAGCCATAGGAGTTTTCAAATGCGTAGTTGCCGTCGCCGTCGACAGATACGCCGTAGCTGTCGGGAATACCGTCGCCGTTTGCATCGGGATCGACTACCTCGGGTTCTTCAACCTCGGGTTCTTCGGGTTCAACGGGAGTTTCGGGCTCGACGGGAGTCTCGGGTTCAACGGGTGTTTCGGGTTCGACGGGTGTTTCGGGCTCGACGGGAGTTTCGGGCTCGACGGGTGTTTCTTCTACTTCGCCGCTGATACGAACGTAGGGAGCTGCGCCAAGCTCGCAGTCTGCAATATTAACACCGTAGGTATACAATACCTGACCGGGAGCTGCAAGTGCCGCCACTGCCGCATTCTTCGCCGCAGAGTAGCTTTCGTCGTTGTGGACAGCGATCATTATACTGTCGCCTGTAAGATATACGGTTTCGGTTTCGTCGCCGATACCCTGAGAAGCGCTTCTCACAACGTATGCGCCAAGGGTGCTGTCGTAATCAAGTATGATATTGTAGCTCCAATTGTGGTTAGCCGCAGTTGTACTGATCCAGCCGCCGTTGAACGACGAGTTGAAAATAGTCGAACTGCCCGCGGTCACAGCGGAGTTGAATGCGGTTATACCGATACCGTCGTTTACACGGTCGTCTTCGGGTGCGGTTGCGGGGTCGTACGCGCCGATAACTGCAGTGCATACGTAGCCGTCCTCATACCACTTGAGCGAGGATGTTGTTGTGGGAACGGTCGCAGAGGAAATATCCAAGCCGCCGAATACGAATTGATCGCCGACCTTCCATTCGAGTGCGCGCTTGAGCATCGCACTGCAGGCATCGCTTGTATAGTCGGGAAGATCAGAATACCAAGAATACGCGGTGGGGTTAGATGCCACGAGTGCAGGCCAGTCGTTGCCCTCGTTGATACAGTAAACAAAGCCGCCTGCGGGAATTTCGAGTGCCGTGCCGCTTCCGTCATCGGTGCCGTTGGAAATAGCGGTGATCTCGTATGCGTTGGTTCCCGCTACAGGAGCGAATGCAACGTGGAGATTCCAAGCACCGCCGCTGTAAGACGAGGTCATTATCGAGCCGTTACCCTCGATATCAATAGTATTGTAATGGGTTACCCAGAATTGCTCGCCGTTTACCACTGCGGAGCTCGAGGGACCCTTGTTTGCCATTGCCGCATTAAGATTGTTTGCAGCTGCCGCATAGTCGTCCTCGCTTGCGGAAGTATTTGCAAGAACAGCCTTTGCGCTTGCATATGCCGCGCGGATAAGCGCGAGGTTTGCTTCGGTATATTCATAATGTGCCAAGGATTCTGCGTTTCTGATAGCAGCCTTGAGCGATGCCTTGCCGGGCTTATTCTTTACGATAAGAATACAGTCGGCAACCGCACGCGAGCTAGAGGTTACGTATCCTGCATAGCCCGAGCCGGTGTTGGAAACGTACATAGCGGTGCTTCCGCCGCCGTCCAAACGGATTACGTTTACACAGCCGAGGTTCATCATCGCTGCCGCAACGTCCTTGAGAGTGAGAGAACGGGAGGTATTGCCGGTGTCGCCGCCCTCGGAGGTGAAGAACACGTATGTTCCGTCTGCCTTCTGACCGAATGCAGTCCAGCGTGCATAGGTGCCGCTTACGCTGTGATCGCCGATAGTAGAATTGTAATCGGTCATATCAACGCCGTCTTTTACAAGCCAGCCGACGTTGGTGATACAGCTGCTTGCGTTTTCCATAATTGCCTTGGAAGCGGCAACCGTTTCCTCGACGTTGATCTCAACCTTATCGCCTGCCTTCAAGCCGCTGAGATAGCTTGCATAGGAGGAGCTGTAAGGAGTAGAAAGAACAAAGTTATCGGATACTGCATAGGAATCGTATTCAAAGGTACTGCCGCAGGTATAGGTGTTGACCTGAACAACCTCTGCTACCATTGTTTCGCCAACCGAAAGGTCGGTGCCGTCTACCTTTTTACATATTACCTCGTAGCCGTAGGTAGAGCTGTCGGCGCTGGTGCCGCACGATGTATCGTAATAATAGATAGCATCGGTTCTCCAGCCGTCAGAGCTCTGGTTCTTGTTTACAAAACGAAGTGCATCGGGTACAAGTGTGCCGTTAATATAAAGATTGTAGGCAAGCTGGCTGTCTACAACGTTCATACTGCCGTCATAGCCGAATGCTACCACGTTGGTAAGGTTACCGTAGGTATATCCGATATCGGCGCAGGATACCTTGCCGCCCGAAATGAGCATTCCGGTAAGAGTACCGCTGGTCATATCGAAATACGAGCCGTTGATAACGCCGGCTACTTCGTAGCCGTATTTATTTACGGCAGTACTGTACTGCGAGCTGAGCACGTTGCAGTTGCCCGCGCTTGCCGCAAATGCCATGGGGATATAGCCGTCATCGGGGTGGAATTCAAGAACGGTTGCGGTTTCGCTATGTCCGCTCGAGCTTCCGTATACGCTGTAGGAGGCATATTCTACACCGTCAACTACTGTATAATAGTTGTACAGGGACAACGACGCGTACGCCGAGCCCGATGCCACTACTACAGAAGCGCTGACGATCATAAATACTGCCAACGCCAATGCGAGAGTTCTTTTCATGAGCTTCATTACATATTGCTCCTTATAAATATTTTAGCCTATTATACAAAAATATTTTTTTCACGTCAAGGGTCGTTGTTCAATTTATATCATTTCCATATGTGGAAATGCCATTTTTGTAGACTTGAACTATTTTCGCAAATGTTTTTTGTTAAACATTTCTTTGCGATTTTTAAGACTGTTTTAAGAAAAGCTCAACAAATTTCACCCTATTAATATGGCAACATTTAACAATAAAAACAAAGCAAAAAACTCCGCGCAATTACCTATGAAACCTTCATAAGTGAACTACGCGGAGTTATTATTGATTCTATTCGGTTTTAATCAATCTCTTCGACGGTATAGCCGAGCTCGACAAGCTGATTTACGATGCCGTCCTCGCCCAAGAAATGCGCAAGGCCGACTACTACAAATACTTCCTTGCCCTCTTTGAGAGATTTAACGCAAAAGTCTGTCATTTTATTGTTACGCTTTGTCATCATAGCGTCCCAATACTCGCTTTCGATATCGGTAAGCTCGATATCATCGGGAACAGAGAGCATTTCGGTGAGCTCCTCGATATTTCCCTTTTCCCAAGCTTTTGCAAGCTCGATAGTTTCATTTGCGCTCTCGCCCGATTTTTCGAGTTCCACAGCATCCTCGAGAAGCGCGATCTGAAGCTCTTCGGAGAACGAGGCGAGCATTTTGTACTGTTCATCTGCCGATTCGATCTCCAAAATTTCTTTGTTTTCGCTCTTTGCGGTGAGAAGCAGGCAATTATCGATACCGTATTTTGCATCGAGCCCTATCTTGTCCAAGGAAAGATTCGAGATAAGCGACATCCAGAGCGACGGCTGATAATAATCGTAAAGCGCATTATAAACACCGGCATCGGAAAGAAGCTTTACCGCATCGTCATAAAGCTCTTTTGGAATATGGTCGCTTATTTTCGAGCCGTCACTGTATACCATTATCTTCAATGCTTCGACGGCGGCGGACATGTCGTTTTCGAACGCGATCATATCGAATTCGACGGCGATTGCTTCGCTTTGCTTGAATGCATCGGTTACCGCTTCGGGCAGAGGATAGAACTCCTCTTTGCCGACGTGAATCGAGCCGAAAAGCCATATTACATCGCCGTCCTTATCGGTTGCCTTCCAAAAGGCAGGGGTTACCGAGCATTCGCGGTCATCGTTGTCTATTTCGACCTCGAGAGAATACTCTGCTTGGGACTGCGCCGAGCTTGCTTGAGATTCGGTTTTTGAGCTGTTGCTCTCATCATTGTCTGCCTCTTGACATGCGCAAAACGCAAAAAGCATAATAAAAGCCAGCAAAACAGATATAAAACGTTTAAAATTCATAAAATCACCCTTATACAATAATTGAAAACAAAGTCGGCGCCCCAACGCCGACTTTGCATTAGTTTAATTATTACGAAAATGCGAGGCTGAATGCGCTGTCGAGATTTTCTTCGGAAATGATAACAACGATATAGTCAACAACGTTGTCGCCGTCCTGAGCGTACTGTGCGGTTGCGGAAAGGTTGATAGAAAGTTCTCCGACCTTACCGAGCAAGCACTTGCCGAATCTTTCAGCGAGAATATCAGAGAAAGCGACAGCAGAATAGTCGCGATAGATGAGCGCGCTGGGAAGATCTACGTCGGTACGGGTAGTGTCGTCGATAAGCCAACGCTCTGCGATACCGTTAATACCGTCGTTGGCATTTGTGTTGAGGAAGAAATTGTAGTCGTTATCCTCGGTGTCAACGTACTTAACGAGAGAGGAAATCTTGGAACTGCCGGTAACGTCAGTGCCGATGTCGAGGCTGAAGTTGGGAGTGAAGAACACCGCTTCTTCCTGAATAACTTCGCCGTCGATCTCACGGTAATTAACGAGGTTGCCACCGTTTACAAGGAGCTTGTTCCAAGTAAATTCTTCTTCGGTTCTGGGTGCTGCATCGGGATATGCAACAGAAATCTTTTTAAGAATTTCGCTGTATGTAAGATATGCACCATAGTCGGAAAGCGAGGAATCGGTTTCACGGTAGATCTTGCCGTACTTTTCGAGAACAGCAGGGTCTTTTGCAGCAGCTTCGAGAATGGGTTTCATATCGATAACGGTCGCTCTGGTCTGAGCGAGAGTATTTGCGATCTGCTCATAAACAGTAGTGTTTGCAGGATTTACAACGTCTTCGGGAAGGATTTCGGGATAGATCGTTGTGCTGTTGGGAACGAGAACGTAAATAAGCTCAACGTCCTGGGTGCCCGCTCTGTCGTTATAATAGCTGGTAACGGTATCGGTGACGTAGTCACGGATCTTGTTAAGCTGAGAAGCGGTGTAAAGGTTGTTACCGTTTACGTCGTCGACAACTTTATCGAAATAGAGAAGCGAGTTTACACCGACAGAAACGCTGTTGCCGTCAAGAAGAGTATCTGCGGTAGCGTCCTTACGAGCAACGATTTCGCGAGGAAGCGATTCAAGCTTGCCTGCCTTTACAACTTCACCGTTTTCATCAAGCTCGTCTTCGATCTGAGCAGTAACGTAAAGAAGGGTGTTTCTGTCCCAGATGTCAACTTCGACAATGTAATATTCGCCGTGTGCGATAGTTTCGGCGTCTTCTTTACCGCCTGCAACGCGAATAGTTGCGCCTGCTTCACACTTGCCGTACAAAGCGACTTTGGTGGGTGCGATATTTACCATACCGTCGATAGAAGGAGCATCGGTGTGTCCTTCGGGGGTTTCGATAACGTCATCGCTTTCTTCGATGAACTCGGAGGATTCCTCGAGCATCATACTTGTATCGATGATTTCCGGTACATCATTTGTATTAACACATGCCGCAAAAACCATGGAGAACGCCATGATCATAGCAAGCAGCAAGGTAATACGACGTGTTTTCTTGACATTTACTTTCATTATAAAAGCCTCACTCTTTTGCATCATGATTATTCAATGCTATGCCGTTTTTACACGGCACAGCATTTATTGGTTAGTCAAAGCAGTAAACCGTTTGGGGCGGAATCTGCCACAGACAGCCGAAATTATTCTTCGGCGTCCTTCTTCGCCTGTTCGATTACCTTTGCGGCAACTTCAGCGGGCGCTTCTTCGTATCTTACGAAATCAAATGTATAAGTACCTCTGCCCTGAGTCATAGCACGGAGCTGTACTGCGTATACGGTCATTTCAGCGGAAGGAATTTCAGCTTCGATAACGGTATAACCCTTACGTGTGCTTTCGCTCATACCCATGATTCTGCCGCGGCGCTTGCTTACGTCGCCCATAATATCGCCCGAGTAAGAGGTGGGAATGGTACACTTAAGATATCCGACAGGCTCAAGGATAACGGGGCTTGCCTTGGGAAGACCTTCCTTGAATGCAAGCTTTGCCGCGAGCTTGAAGGAGATTTCATTGGAGTCAACGGGGTGATACGAGCCGTCGAAGAGGTCTGCAGAGAGGTTTGCCATGGGGAATCCTGCGAGAACGCCCTTGAGCATAGCTTCCTGAAGGCCTTTTTCAACAGCGGGGTAGAAGTTCTTCGGAACGTTACCGCCGACAACGCTCTGAGTGAAGGTGAGACCGTCTTCAGAGCCGGGACCGAAGGTGATCTTAACATGACCATACTGACCCGAACCACCCGACTGCTTCTTGTGCTTACCTTCGACCTGAACGGTTTTCTTAATTGCTTCGCGGTATGCGATCTTCGGCACGATAAGCTCCACGCCGGTGCCGAATCTCGTCTTGAGCTTAGCACATACTACGTCGAGGTGGATATCACCGAGACCGGAAATGGTCATCTGCTTGGTTTCTGCATTGTTGAAGTAACGGAGAGTGGGATCTTCCTCGAGAAGCTTGGTGATACCTGCGGAGATCTTGTCTTCATCGTTCTTCGACAAGGGCTTGATTGCCATTGTGTAGTAGGGAGTCGGGAATTCGATAGCCTTGAATTCTTCGCCGCTTGCACCTGCAACGAGAGTGTTGTTTACGTTGGTGTTAGCGAGCTTGACAGCATAACCGATATCACCGGTAACGAATTCGGTGACTTCGACTTCCTTTTTACCGATGCAGGTACAGATCTTTGCGAACTTTTCCTGCTGACCGGTAGTGATATTATTGAGAACCTGGTCCTTGGTGAGAGTACCGTTCATAACCTTGAAGAATACCTTCTTACCGAAGTTATCTGCAAGCGACTTGAAGACAAACAGCTTTGTTTCGCCGTTTTCGTCTGCGTCCTTCATTGCTTCGAGAGGAGAAACGAAGGAAGCTGCCGCGGTGTCAAGGAAGAAGCGGATACCTGCGAGATCGGTAGCAGAACCGCAGAATACGGGAGCGATATCACCGCTGAGAAGTCCGGAGTTGAGCGCTTGAAGTTTTTCTTCTTCGGTGAAGGGCTCTTCCATAAGGAATTTTTCCATAAGCTCTTCGCTGGTGATAGCGAGAGATTCGTTGAGCGCGAGCTTATATTCTTCGATAGTATCCTTGTACTGATCGGGAAGCGTGATTTCGATACGCTTGCCGGTCTTCTTTTCGCAGGTGAATACTTCATCGGTTATGAGGTTGTAAAGACCTACTTCGCCGGTGCCTTCATTAAAGGGGATAAGGAGGGGACAAACCGACGTGCCGAACTGTTCACGGAGACCGTTGAAGGTGTTCGAGAAGTTCGAGTTTTCATCGTCGATCTTGTTTACAAAAAATGCTTTGGGCTTGCCTGCGGACATTTCCCAAGCAAGCTCGGTACCAACCTTGCAGCCGCTCTTTGCGTCGACAACGATAACTGTACTTGCCGCAACGAAAGCCGCAGCCTTTGCTTCGCCTGCAAAGCCGAACATACCGGGAGCATCGAGAATATTTATTTTTGTACCGTTCCATTCAAGGCTCGCGAGAGCTGTGGAAATAGAATAGCCTCTTTTGATTTCTTCGGGATCAAAGTCACATACGGTGTTACCTTCGGAGGGCTTGCCGAGTCTATCGGTTACCTTTGCAAGATAAAGCATAGCTTCGGCAAAAGAGGTTTTACCGTCGCCGCTGTGGCCTACAAGACAAATATTTCTAATTTGAGAAGACGAAAATTTAGCCATTTAAAAAATCCTCCAAGCGATATTGTTACTTACTGTACATTATATATGACAAAGGTAAAATAATCAAGTGCAAATTCGATTTTTTTATCACAAATAACCAAATTTTTATGATTGTTTACTTTCTCATCATCAAAAATGATATCAAACCGACCGGAAGCAGCCAGAAAATCTGGAATGCAACGGCGTGGAGCGACGAAATCGCACCGATATCACCGGTTACAGCAAGGAAGGCAACCGCAGCAAACGACAAAAATACGCTCACGGTGCTGATAATAACGTTGCTCTTCGTAATATGACGTGTTTTATCGCACAGCGCGAACATTTTGAGGAAGCTGTGCAGGGTCGAATTACAAACGATACCGCTGTCTACGCTGTCAACCTCTCCGTTTACGTCGTCAGGCTCGTTTCCGCGGAGAACCGATATCGGACACTTGCGGAATTTTATGCCGGCGTTGATAAGCTCGTTGTTGATATTGGGATCGAGTGTCTTTACGCCGAGGCAAAGACCCGCCTTATACATATTTTTGAGCAATGAATCGAACAAGGGGTTGATGGTATATTTAATATACAGCTTTGCGGCAAGCTTTTCGTTTACAACAACATACATGATCGAGCCGACACCGCGTTCATACGCATCGTCGCCGTCGTCAACAGGTGTTTCGAAGCGGTAACGGCGCATATACGAGCGTTTGCCGAGGAAGAAATTTCGCCCTTCCATTGCAACGCAGAGACCGTCGTTTGCACTTTCGATAACACGGATCATGGCAGGCTTTTCAACCTTTTCGCTGAGTGTGGACGAAAGCACCTTTGAAAGCGGTCCGCCAACGTAGCTGAATACGCGCGCAAGGTCGGTAAGAACGGCATCGATACGGGAATCGCCGTACATTCTGATATTTGTAATTTTAACAAGACTCGAGGGATATACCTCGGTATCGGCAAACGAAAGGACCGACGCGGCGGAATATTCATCTGCAACGGCATTACCGACAAACGCGGTAGAGTGCTTTGCTCCGACACGGTTTGCGGATACTACCGGCAAAGTTACCATAAAGAATGCGGTTGCGGGGACGCTTGCCGCGATAATGATCGAGAATGCGGCATAGGCATCGACAAGCTCCTTGCCGAGAAAATGCATTGTAACAAACAATGCCACGCCGGCAAAGAATATAACGGGAACGATAAGATTCAGAACGTCCTCGAATTTCGAGCGTTTTTCGGTACGCTCAACAAACCCGTCGATAAAATGTGTGCGTTTTACGGTATAGATATCGCTGTCGTCAAACAAATACTTATAAAATTCATCGGCTTCCTTTGTGCCGCCGCTGAGCGCGCAAGCGGTATACTTAGGACGCTTCGACGCAACGATTCTGAAGCATTTGTAATCCTTCCTGGCAACCAAATACTTTGCGATCGCCGCGCAAAGAGACGCAAACGCCGCGGGAAGATTATAAAGCTTGAGATCGACGGCATAAGGATCGGTAAAAAGTATTACCAAAGAATACGCCGCAGCAAAAAATATCGACACGACCAGCAAGCTGTCGGTATTAAGATGCATTTTTACGATTCCGCGCATACCGTTGCGGAAGGAATCGAGCATCGCGATAGCGATAAAGAAAAGCAGCTGCAGATCAAAGAGGATATAAATTATGCCGTATCTTCCCTGCTTTGCGAAATCGCCGTGAAGTGCGCTGTCGTTTGATGCGAGCTCAAGGAACAGAATTCCGAGAGTGAACAGTGCAACGATCAGCATTTTTATAAACGATTTACGAATACGTTTACGGTAATGCGATGCTATTTCGGAATTTTGCGAGCGTGAAACATATTTTAACTGTGTTTCGGCATTTCTTTCCTCGCGGTCGTGCTTGCTCTTTTCGCGGTTGCGTTCTGCAATCTTGGCAAGCGTGCCCTCCTCGTCCTCCATCATTTCAAACGCAAGGCGCAGATTGATATCGGTTTCATCGAGCGCTTCTCCGCCGAGAAGTTCTATCTTTTCTTCGTCGGTAACAAACTGTATCTGTCCCTCGCTCTCTTCGTCGTTTTCAAAGCGAAGTTCTTGGCTTGTAACCTTTTCGGTGAGCTTTTCGTAATCGGAATCGAAGCTTGCGACCTCTTTTTCCTCTACCGTCGGTTCGAAACGAAGAGTGTCGCCGAGCGGGAACATCTGCTCTTGAGTATATTCTCCGTCCTCGGCAGGAGAAACGTCCTCGGAAAAGCGTTTTGAATCAATTCCTGCGGGAGGCTTCTTTTCGAGATCGGACAGTGTGCGGGTGCGCGCGTCGTTTATCATATCGTAAAGCTTTTCGACGCGCTCGCTTTTATTGTTTGTCTTTTCCTCGGCAAGATATCCGAGCAGCTCGTTATTCTCGTTCTGCTCCGCCAGCTTCAGTCTGAGCTTTTGAGTGTCGCTCAGGGGCTTCTCGTCCTTGTGAGTGCTGTACTGATCTATAAGCTCAGCCGTTTCGGCATTTATTCTTTTTGTAACCTTTGTGCGTTTTTTCGGCGCACCGTCGTCGGTGACGACCTTTGTTTTTTCCATTTCGCGATTCGGCTTCGAAGCACCCGCGTTCATATCGGCGTGGTTTTTCTCTTCCGCCTCGCGAAGCAGATCAAGTATATCTATTTGGGGCTTTTTTCCGCCCGATGAGCTTGGCATTCTTTTCACCTGCTTTTAAAATTTACGGCAATTTCAGCTGTTGCGTTGTTTCGCCGCTTCAAACATAACGATAGCGCCTGCGTTTGATACGTTGAGCGAATTTACCGTTCCGTACATCGGGATCCCTGCGATAAAATCGCTTTCCTTTTTTAATATATCGGATACGCCCTCGCCCTCGCTACCGAGAATAAGTGCACACGAGCCTTTGAAATCCTGCTCGTAATAAGGTCTTCCGCCCGCTTCAACAGCCCAGATCCAAACGCCGTTTTCCTTTAAGGTCTTCACAGCGCTTGCAAGATTGGACACCCTTGCGATCGGCATCGCAAAAACGGCACCCGCGCTCGATTTTGCAACAGTACCGTTTACACCTACCGAGCGGCGCTTCGGGATTATAACACCGTTTACTCCGGCACAGTTTGCACTGCGTGTGAGTGCACCGAGATTATGGGGATCGTTTATCGAATCGCAAATAAGAAAAAACGGTTTTTCGCCCTTTTGCGACACTGCTTCAAGAAGCTCCTCTACCGTCAGATAATCGGTTTCGGCGGCAACCGCGATAACACCCTGATGCACTCCTCCCTCGGCAAGCTTATCAAGCTTGCGGGAATCGGTATCTATTATCGGCACACGTCTTTCATTCGCCTTGATACGAATATTGACAAGCACCTTTTCGTTTGGGTCGTTTCGCATATATATTCTGTCCACGGTTCTGCCGCTTCGCAGTAATTCCATAACTGCGTTTCTGCCTATAAAAAGCCCTTCGGGCAGAGGCTCAGACCATTGTTTTTTGTTTTCCTTCATCGAAATTACTCCCGAGTATATAATCCAAAATATTATATCATACTTATCGCCAAGTGTCAATCGGCGCAAAGCGCTTTTGATGCTTTTGAAACGACAAAAAACAAAGCTCTTTTTTATGAAAATTGCACCAAAAAACAGCCGTGCGATTGCACAGCTGTTTAATATCGGTATTCAATCTGTTTTATCAGCCCAAGCCGCCGATGTGGAAGCGTCTGCCGTCTGCAGAAATGCCACTGTAATCGTCGCCGACGTCAGTATCGTTATCACTGCCGGACGGATGACCGGTTGCCAACGAGTGAGTGATTATATCATTTATATCAAATAAAACAGTATCGAGTTCAGGAGCAATATATTGCTTCTTCAATCAAACACACCTTCTTATTATCAAAATACCCCAAATAATTAGTAGTGTTATTATAGCAAAGGATGTTGAGAAATGCAACCTTTATTTTAATACTTTTTCAATGTTTACAATTTATTCATATTTGCACTTGCAAACATACGAAATATTAATTATCCCAAGCAGAAGTCTACTCTTCACTACCCTTATTTTTATACATTATACCACCGGTGTTTAAAAATATCAACGGTGAATATTACAAAAAAATTCACAGAAGGTATATTATTGTAGTTTTAATCAACAAAACGAAAGAAAAAGGACAGCCGGAGCTGTCCTTTTCTATATCAAGCTATAAATTATTTACGGGACTTGATAACAACTGCAGAGCCTGCAACTGCAACGAGAGCGATGATAGCGAATACGATCATAGCGGAAGCGTCGCCGGGCTTAACAGGAGTGTCGGATTCGGAAGAATCTTCAGA
>SVRD01000026.1 GCA_015064955.1 Oscillospiraceae bacterium | reverse complement strand
CTTCGATTCCCTCCATCTTTGAAATCCAAAAGAAAAAGAGCCGCAAGGGCTCTTTTCCTTTTGTCTAGGGGCTACAAAAAAGATAACTATGCCGTTCTTGCGTATGAATTCGAACTCTTACATAACCGTTCGTTTTTAGTGAAATCGTTCGCTTACGCTCACGGTGAAATAATTTACTCCGTAAATTGTGAAATTTGATGCTTACGCATCAAGTGAAATTAAATCCACCCACTCGCTGCTCACAGCGAATTTCACACGCCGCAGGCGTATTTCACATTGCGAAGCAATATTTCACCCACCCGCAAGGGTGGATTTAGTTGAAAAACCGACTTGTCGAAACAAGTCGGTTTTTCTGGAGCAGGCGACGGGAATCGAACCCGCACGGTCAGCTTGGGAAGCTGAGGTTCTGCCACTAAACTACGCCTGCACAGCCGAATTATAACTCGGCTTATATGCTTTGTCAAGAAGGATAAATTGCAAAAAATTGCAAAATTTTGTCGGTTTATGACATTTCGATCATCTCGGCAAGCCGCTTTGCCGAATCGGCGAGCTCCTTGAGTCCGCTTTCCATTCTTTCGGGCTCGGAATTATACAAATGCATAACTGCCTCGAGAGTGAGATATCCGCTGTAATTATTGCGCTTCAATGCTTTCGCCACCGACTCGAAATCAATACTGTGCGAAAAGGGGATAAGGTGAAGATCACCCTTTTTGTCGTTGTCGTGAATATGAAGCGATTGCAGATGCGAGCCGAGCGCGTCGATCATTTCGACCGCGTTGGTATCGAGCCCCTTCAATTCGGCGTGGCCGATATCCAAGCAGGCAACAAAATATTCGTCGTTTACCGCGTTCATATGCTCGAGAAAGCTTTTCGGGTTACTGCAGGCGGCAAACGAAGCCGATTTCGTTTCGTCGCTCCACGACCACATATTTTCGCAAGCTATCTTTACTCCGCAATCACGCGCAATCGGCAGCAGCTCGAAAAACATTTCGGCATTTTCTTCGGCGGATTTGTAGTTGTCGGGGTGGATAACGCATATCTTGCCGCCGGCGACCGCCGTCAGCTCGATACATTTTTCATAGGTTGCGCGGATCTCGGGACAATAGGTGGGGTAGGGCGCGTGCGACTGATTGCAGACTATCCCGCAATCGTCGGCGACTCTTTTCAGCCTCCGCGCGAAATCATAAGCCTCGCCCGTTGCAAGCGGATGGCTGCATTGCGAGCATTTATTTGTCGACCAATCGTATTTTACCATCGAGAGCATCGAAAAATCGAAAGCGTCGAATCCCGCCTTCGCGATCAGCTCGATCGCCTTTTCCTCGCCGAGATGCTTTGCAGAAGAGCGTATTTCGGTTGATGTTTTAAGCATAGAATTATATTCCTTTACCAAAAGCTTTCTCTGCTTATTTTAGCAGACTGCTCGCGCAAGGTCAATATTATTGTTGCGAAACCGAAAGAATTTTGTTATAATATTTACGCTATGGAAAAACATTTTTATTCGCTTAACGATTATTTACAAAACACCTTCGGAACGAAGGTCTATAAGCTTTCGATCGACCTCGGACTAACCTGCCCGAACCGCGACGGCAGTCTGGACACACGCGGCTGTATCTTCTGTCTTGCGGGGAGCTCGCACTTCGCGGCTTGCGAGGGAAGCATTTCCGAACGTATCGAACGGGCAAAGGCTCTGGTCGGAAAAAAGACGAAGGCAAAGCGGTTTATCGCCTATTTTCAAAGCTATACCAACACCTATGCACCTGTTTCGCTGCTCGAAGGCATCTTTACCGAGGCGATACTGCGCGATGATATCGTTGCGCTTTCTATCGCAACCCGCCCCGACTGTCTGCCCGACGACGTGCTCGATCTGCTCGGCAGACTCAATCAAATAAAGCCGGTTTGGGTCGAGCTCGGACTCCAGACGGCAAACGAGCAGACCGCCGAATACATACGCAGATGCTATAAAAACCACGTCTATGTTCACGCAGTGCGCGAGCTGAAAAAACGCGGGATAACGGTTATCACCCATATTATTCTCGGACTGCCGAACGAAACGAGGGAGGATATGCTCTCGTCGGCAGAGCTTGCCGTTTCGTCGGGGACCGACGGAATAAAGCTTCAGCTGCTCCATGTTCTCGAAGGCACCGACCTTTGCGGCGATTATAATAAAGGAAGCTTTTCGGTTCTTTCGCTTGATGAATATATGGATATCCTTTTCGATTGTATCGAGCATCTGCCCGAAAATATCGTCATTCACCGCATAACAGGCGACGCACCCAAAGCCCACCTTGTTGCGCCAACCTGGTCAGCCGACAAAAAGACGGTGCTTAACACGATCAACCGCGAAATGAAGCTGCGCGGGGTGAAGCAGGGAAGAAAAGCAAGGCGGCTTTAACCTCTTTTCCCTACGGCGCATATTATAAAACAGATGCTCGCACCGAGTTTGTGCAAAAGGGTCAAAATGTACAGAATGAATTTGTTTAATATGAACTGAAATCTAAAAATGTAGTTGACAAAATAGACTTATTGTGATAAATATAGAATGTTAAAACATCGTGAATATGGTTTTTTTATCAAAAAAGCATAAAACACGTGGCGTAAACATAGGGCATGCCCTATGTGCTCTTAGGATATTTATCCTAAGAAAATCATTAATTACATTTGATATATATCGGGTCGCTTCCGAATATATAAAAATATTACTCAGAAACGAGGAAAATGAAAATGACAAAGCGTATTCTTGCATTGGCACTCGCATTGGCACTTTCTGTATTCGCGTTCGCAGCTTGCGGCAACACGGAAGAAACTTCTTCCAACGCCGGCGAAAGCAGCGCAGTAGAACAGAAGCCTGCAGAGTATCAGCCTATTGACCTCGCCGACGTTGTTGAACACGAAGATTATACTTCTGTTTACGAAATGATCGGCTCCAAAGTTACCATCGACATGGTAGAAGAAGATGAAGATACCGGTCTTGCTTACGTTACCGTTGACGGCGTTAAGTATGAGCTCGGTATGGACTTCCTCTCCGGCGCAATGGTTTACAACTCTCCCGATGACGATGCATTCAACCAGTGGTGGAAGCTCTACATCCAGAGATGGAACTATCTTGTTCCCGAAGTTCCCCTTTACTCCAACCAGTACTTCGATCTCTACAATGCAAAGATCGAAGGCTTCGTTACCACTCCTTACTGGGCAGCAGCAGACGCTATCGTTGCAGCTACCATTAAGGAAGGTGCGGACAACTCCGTAATCCTCGGTTCCGCTACCGAGCTTTCCGGCGCATTCCGTAACTCCTCTTGGGGTAAATCCAGCCCCGGTTCCTCTGACCTTGATATCGAAAATCTTGTAACCGGTTATTCGACCGTTCAGACCGACAAGTCCGGTAACATGATCTGGAATATGAAGGCTCTCGCAGAAGAACCCGTTAAGACTCTTAACGAAGACGGCTCTCTTACCTACACCATCAAGATCAAGAACGATCTTAAGTTCTCCGATGGCTCCGCTATCACCGCTAAGAACTACATCGCATACCTCCTCGCTAACTCCTCTGAAGTAGGTGCAGCAGCAGGCGGTACCGGCGCAGCAGGTCAGCTCAACGTAGGCTATGAAGAATTCAAGGCTTATGACGGCACCAACGACGGCGCAACCGTAGGCGAAGGCGACGATGCTATCACCGTTTCCAAGTACTTCGACGGCGTTAAGCTTTTGGACGACTACTCCTTCTCCGTAACCTTCCTTCCCGAATATGCTAACTACTACTATGTAATGCAGTACGCAGCATACAGCCCCAACCCCATGGCTCTCTACCTTGGCAGCAACGATATCATCGTTAACGAAGAAACCAAGGCTTGCGGTCTTTCCGACAACTTCTATAAGAAGGTCGAAAAGGACGGCGCAGAAACCTACGCTATGGCTGAAACCATCGTAAACAATCTCAAGTGGAACTCCAAGCTTCCTTACTCCGGTCCTTACACTGTTAAGAACTACGACGAATCCGCTCTTATCGCTACTCTCGAGCTCAACCCCAACTACCCCGGCGACGATGCTCGCGGAACCGCTTCCATTCAGACCATCACCTACATCAAGGTTGAAACCGAAACTCAGATGGATAAGTTCCTCAACGGCGAAGTTGACGTTATCGCAGGTATCACCGGCGCGGCTGAAACCGAAGCAGCTCTCAAGTCTGTAACCGACAACCCCGACAAGTACGCTGAAACTCACTATGACCGTGCAGGTTATGGTAAGCTTGCTTTCCGTGCTGACCTCGGTCCCGCTTCCTTCCTCGAAGTACGTCAGGCAGTTATGTACACCCTCAACCGTCCCGAATTCGCTCAGGCATTCACCGGCGGTTACGGTACTGTTGTACACGGTCCTTACTACGAAGGCTACTCTGCATTCCAGGCAGTTAAGAGCGACATCAACCTCAACCAGTACACCTACTCCAAGGACAACGCTATCGCAGTTCTCGAAGAAGGCGGCTGGATCTACGACGAAAACGGTAACCAGTTCGACGCAGGCACCGATGCAGTTCGTTACAAGAAGCTCTCCGGCTACGAACTCTCCAAGCAGAACCTCGAATACAAGACTGTTGACGGCAAGTACAAGACCGTTAAGATCAACGGCGAATACTACATGCCTCTCGCAATCAACTACTACGGCACTCAGCCCAACGACGTAACCGACCTCCTCATCACCGCATGGCAGAGCAATGCTACCGCTACCACCGAAATCGGCGCTTATATCCAGTATATCAGCTGCGACTTCACCAGCGGTCTTTACGCAGAATATTTCCAGAGCGAAGCTGACGGTTGGGACGGCGTTGCAAAGTGTGTAGCTATCAACTTTGCTACCGGCTTCACCAGCACCATCTATGACTTCTACTTCAACTGGACTATCGATCCCGAACTCTTCGATATCTACTCCAACGACTACCTCATGGATGAAGCTGACTTCTACGAAAACTACAAGGCTGAATAATTTCTGACCTGTTTTTGTAAAAGAAATAGTTTATTTATAAGCTATAAGTGCAATAGGAACGGCGCGAAAGTGCCGTTCCTATTGTGGACTTTAAAATGTGTTTTGCAAAATATGGCAAAAACACAGATATGTTGTAAGGTGAGGGCGTATTTCCGAAACGGAACCCCGTTCGGCAACGCGCCCTCGCCCTACAAATATACTAATGACGATAAAACGGAGGGTATTATGGTAAAATACATATTGCAGCGTTTGCTGTATATTGTACTTGTATTCTTTCTCCTTTCGTTCCTTTTGTTTATGATCTACGGCATGCTTCCCGTTGACAAGGCGGGCGAAGCTGCAAGAAACGAAGTAAAGGTGAACGAAAATCTTAATTTCGAAGAACGGTATGCATATTGGTCGGCGAAATACGGCACCGACGGCAATATGATACAGCAATACGGCCGTTGGCTCGGCGTTTATAGATTTTCCGATGGCTCGATACACGGTCTTCTCACCGGTGATCTCGGTGAATCTCGTCAGTTTGCAAGACCTGTTATCGAGGTTATCTCCGAGCCGATGAAGAATACGGTTCTTATAAACGTTATTGCAACCGTGCTTGCATTGGGCATTACCATACCTCTCGGTATTTTCTGTGCGGTGAAGCGCGGCAGTAAGCGCGACGTCGGTGTTCAGATCGGTACGCTTATCGGTTACAGCTTGCCCACCTTTATTATCGCAATCGTATTTATCTGGATATTCTCGGTAATACTTCAGTGGTTCCCGGTTTCGGGTATGCAGACCCCCGGTTATCTCGACTGGTCGCCCGCAAAACAGTTCTGGGACAAGATGTACCACCTTGCGCTTCCTCTTATCGTTATGACGTTTACCTCGCTCGGCGGTATGACAAGATACGTCCGCGCCGCTATGATCGAGGCATTGAGCATGGACTACGTGCGTACCGCACGTGCAAAGGGCTTGCGCGAAAAGATAGTTATCTATTCTCACGCTTGGCGTAATGCGCTTCTTCCCGTTGTCACCCTTATCGTCGGTTGGTTCTTGGGTATTTTCGGCGGCTCTGTTATGATCGAAAATATCTTCTCGCTCAACGGTATGGGCAAAACCTATTTTGATGCGCTCCACGCAAACGATAACGATATTATCCTTGCGGTTCAGATGTTCTATATTGCAATCTCGCTTCTCGGCAACCTGTTTATCGACCTTATCTACGGCGTTGTCGACCCGCGTGTTCGCGTTAATAAGTAAAGGAGGCGGTATCTGTGTCAAACAAGAAAAAACAAAACGGTACTGCCAACAAAAAGGGCTTTTTCGCTACACTCGGCAGTTGGTTCAAGAGAATGTTTTTCGGCGCAAGCAAGGAGCTTGCCGATTCCGATAAGTTTTCGGTAGAAAATATCGACAGCCCCTCTAAAATGGCGGTCAAGTCGTTCTTCCGCAGAAAGCTTGCGGTCGTTGCGTTGATAATTCTCGTCGGTCTGTTCCTTTTCGTGTTCCTCGGCCCTGTTTTCATCCCGATGGATATCAACTACACCGACGCAAACCTCGCAAACCTCCCCCCCAACTATACGATGCTCAAGGTTCCGAGCGATCTCGACGGCAAGGTTAAAAATATCAACGGCTTTGCCGATTTCACCGTCGGCGTAAGCACCGACAACACCCTTTATATCTGGGGCAGCACCTACGACGCATTGAGCGACGTCGAGTATTCCGATTTCCCCGAGGAGATCAAGGAAGGCAACGTTTTGTATGCGGCTGCAGGTCTCGACCATATTATCGCTATCACCACCGACGGCAAGATCGTCGGCTGGGGTAAAAATTATCAGTGTCAGTTCGGTTATAAGGCAAACGAGGCAGACCCTTATATTCAGATGCCCGAGGAATTTATCACCGGCACCATTGATCCCGCCAAGGTCGGTCAGCTCGTTTGCGGTTACCAGTGTACCGCGCTCGTTTACGACGGCAAGCTTTACGTTTGGGGTAACCCCAGCGGTATGCTTAACATTAAGGACCTTATGACATACAGCTTCCCCGAGGAGGGCGCAGAAGCTCCCAAGGCTGTTAAAAAGGTTGCTATTTCCAACTACTATGCGCTCGCTCTTTTGGAGGACGGCACTCTCACCACCGGCGGACAGACCTTCACCTTGAATCGTCAGTCGGGTTATTCGAATATGGCGGAGGGCAACAAGATTTCCAATCTTCAGCCCCACCTCCGCGAAAAGACTGTTGTGGATATCACCGCAACCAAAAACTGCTTTGCTATCCTTTGCGATGACGGCGAATTGCTCATTCAGGGTGCAAACCAGTACGGCGAATATGATGTTCCCGCACTGAGCGACGGCGAAAAATACGTTTCTCTTTCGGGCGGCACAAACCATTTCGTTGCAGTAACCGATCAGAACAAGGCTTATGCCTGGGGTCATAACGACGGCGGTCAGGCAGAAGTTTTCGGTGCAGAGGGAACGATCGCATACACCGGCTCGAAGCAGACCTATATTGTAAACGAAAACGGCGAGGTCACCGAAAAGGTCGGCTTCAAGGGCTACATTATGGGTACCGACAAGAGCGGCCGTGACGTTTTCAAGCGTATTATCTACGGCGGCAGAATGACAATGACGGTCGGTGCCGTTGCGGTTGTCGTTTCGACTATCATCGCGATCATCGTCGGCTGTCTTTCGGGCTATTTCGGCGGCTGGGTCGATATGCTTCTTATGCGTGTCACCGAGATCTTCTCGGCGATCCCCTTCCTGCCCTTTGCGATGATGCTTTCCTACGTAATACAAAAGAACCCGATCGGAGAAACCGCAAGAATCATTATCATAATGATAATTCTCGGTCTTCTTTCCTGGACAGGTCTTGCACGTATGATCCGTGCACAGATCCTTGCAGAGCGCGAAAAGGAATTCGTTATCGCGGCTCAGGCGATGGGTGTCAAGGAAAACAGAATCGCGTTCAAGCACATTCTTCCCAACGTTATCTCGGTAATTCTCGTCAGCGTAACGCTTGACTTTGCAGGCTGTATGCTTACCGAATCGAGCCTTTCCTATCTCGGCTTCGGCGTTCAGCAGCCCGCTCCGACTTGGGGTAATATGCTTAACGGTGCAAATAACTCGCTCGTTATCCAGAACTATTGGTGGCAGTGGGTATTCCCCGCACTCTTCCTTTCTATCGCAACTATCAGTATTAATATTATCGGTGATACCCTGCGCGACGTTCTTGACCCCAAGAGCAGCCAGGAGAAATAATGGGTGGAGGTAGAATATGGCTTTATTAGAAGTAAAAAACCTTCATACCTATTTCAAAACCAGAAAAGGTATTGTTAAGGCAGTAAACGACGTTTCATATGCCCTTGAACCCGGCAAGACGATCGGTATCGTCGGCGAATCGGGCTCGGGTAAATCGGTCTCTGCGATGAGTATTCTTCAGCTGCTCGACGGCAACGGATATATCGCAGAGGGCGAGATCCTTTTCGACGGCAGAGACCTTACCAAGCTTTCTCAGCAGGAAATGTATGAGATTCGCGGTAACAAGATCTCGGTTATTTTCCAGGAGCCGATGACGAGCTTGAACCCGGTTTTCACCATCAAGCGTCAGCTCAGCGAGCCCTTTATGATCCACCAGGGTATGAACAAAAAGCGTGCAGCCGAAAAGGCGCTTGAAATGCTTGCGGCAGTTCAGATCCCCAACCCCGCGGCTGTTTTGCGTCAGTATCCCCATCAGCTTTCGGGCGGTATGCGTCAGCGTGTTATGATCGCTATGGCGCTCGCTTGTAAGCCGAAGATCCTTATCGCAGACGAGCCCACCACCGCGCTTGACGTTACCATTCAGGCGCAGATCCTTCGCTTGATGAACGATCTTCAGCGTGACAACGGCACCTCGATCATCTTCATCACCCACGACCTCGGCGTTATCAACGAAATGGCGGACGACGTTGTCGTTATGTATTGCGGTCAGGTTGTCGAGCAGACTTCTGCAAGGACTATCTTCACCGATTGTCCCGTCAGCCACCCCTATACCGAAGGACTTATGCACTCTATCCCGCGTATCGACAGCGTGGGTAATAAGCTTGAACCCATTCCCGGTGCCGTACCTCATCCTCTCGCACTTCCGAAGGGCTGTAAATTCGCACCGAGATGTAAATACGCAACTCAGAAATGTCTTGACGAGGAGCCTGCTTTGATCGAGGTTGCTCCCGGACAAAAGGTACGTTGCCACTATCCTGAAAAGGAGGTACGCCGCAGTGAAGAACACAAACACGCTGTTGTCGATCAGGAACCTTAAAAAGTATTTCCCGATCGCAAAATCGAGCATCTTCCAGCGCGAACAGCTCTATGTCCGTGCAAACGAGGAGATCAGTATTGATATCCGTAACGGCGAAACCTTCGGTTTGGTTGGCGAATCGGGCTGTGGTAAATCCACTCTCGGCCGTACTATTCTTCAGCTTTACGATCAGACCGCGGGCAGTACGCTTTATTACGGCAGAACGCTCGACGATTTCGCACCCATATATGTTTTAAAGACTCTTTCCAAAGCGAAAAAGCTTATAAACAAATATGAAAAGCTCGATGCAAAGGCAAAGGCTTTGGCAAGCGAGGTTGAAGCGGCAGGCGACAACGCTACCTTCTTCCAGCACCAGAACAAAAACCTTTCCGCAGCCGAAGCCGAAACCGCGTTTCAGGACGTAGTCAAGGTGCTCGGCGGATTTGCGGCACTTGACGACCCGACTGTCGGCACAAAGGCGATGATCGAGCGCTATAAGGTTACCGTGAAGCTTCGCGATTTGAAGGAATCGGTACGCGATATCGAAGCCGAAATCGCACTTTACGAGGCTACCGCAGAGGAATTCCGCAACGATAAGAGCATTAAGAACAACGAAAAGAAGGCGAAAAAAGCGCTTTCGAAGGCTGATGCTCAGAAGGCAAAGAAAAACAAGCTTCTGCCTCTCGTTCAGGCGGCGGAAAAGCAGCTCGAGGAAAAGACGAGAGCAGTTGAAGGTATCCGCGCTAAATACGCAAGCGACAAAAAATTTGCCGAATACGAAGAAAAGCGTGATGACGGTATCGACCTTTCCCGCTTGAAGTATACCGAAATGCGTATTCTCCGCAAGGATATCCAGATCATCTTCCAGGACCCGTATTCCTCGCTCAACCCCCGTATGACTATCGGTCAGATCATCGGCGAAGGTCTTACGACTCACAACTTCTTCAAAAAGGGCTCGCCCAGAATGAAGAACTATATTCTCGACGTTATGGATCAGTGCGGTCTTCAGGGCTATATGCTCCACCGCTATCCCCACCAGTTCTCCGGCGGTCAGCGTCAGCGTATCTGTATCGCACGTGCACTCGCGGTAAAGCCTAAGTTTATCGTTTGTGACGAATGTGTTTCGGCGCTCGACGTTTCGATCCAGTCGCAGATCATCAACCTTCTCGAAGAGCTCAAGGAAAAGGAAAACCTCACCTATCTCTTCATTTCGCACGACCTTTCGGTTGTAAGATACATTTCCGACCGTATCGGTGTTATGTATCTCGGTAATATGGTTGAGCTTGGCACAGCGGAGGAGGTATTCTCCGATCCCCGCCATCCCTACACTGTTGCACTCCTTTCCTCGATCCCGACAACCGATCCCGATTCGGCAACAAAGGAAAAGATCATTCTCGAGGGCAACATTCCCAGCCCGATCAAGCCGCCTGACGGATGTAAGTTCCACACCCGTTGCTATATGGCTTGCGAAAAGTGCCGCCGCGTTCCGCCTCCTTACGTCGAGGTAAACCCCGGTCACTTCGTTGCTTGTCACTTCCTCGATAAGAAGATCGACGAAAACGGCAATTATCTTTTCAATACCGAAAAGACAGAAGCATAAGAAACGGCTGAGATCATGGCAATTTGGAAGAGACTCAAAAAGTTCGATCCCGAAAAGGAAAAAGAGCTTCAAAGACAAATCGAAGCAGAGGGCGGTCTTGAAAAGGGCGACGGCTTGGCGATGGTTTTGTCGGCACTGCTCGTTTTATTGCCCGCGGCGCTTCTGGCGCTTGGCGTGATAGTCCTTATCGCGTTTCTGTTCTTTGGTTAAAAATAATATCGCCGCAAGGAAGCCCCTTACGGCGATGTTTTTTTATTCCAATATCAGCCCTCGGCGAGCCAATTCTTCAATTTTTCGATCTCGCGCTCGGCATCGGCAACGCCGATATCATATACTGCGCGGACGTGCTCGGGGTCGTGCTCCATTCTGCCGATAGTGAGCGGCTCGCTCGGGCGGATAACAAACACCTCACCGCGCGATTCGAGCTCCTTTATATATTCGAGCGTTTTTTTGTACCGCTCTGCCAAGCCGAGCAGAGTTTTTACAAATTCGGGGTATTTTCGGTATAAAAGCTTGGCAATCAGTCCGTGCTCCTGCTTTTTTATATATCCGTCGTGGCGGGTGAGCACGATAACGTTTCTCTCAAACCCCATATCGCGAAATGCGGCGATGGGAATATTGTCGGCACAGCCGCCGTCGAGATATTTTTTGCCGTTTATCTCGACAATGCGAGAAAAATAGGGCAGTGATGCCGAAGCGCGCAGATAATCGATATCGGCGAGCATATCGTTGATCTTGATATATTCGGGCTTGCCGGTCTCTAAATTTGTGACGGTAACGTAAAACGGAACGCCGCATTTGTCGAACGCATCGTAATCATACGGCACCAATTTTTCGGGGAGCTCGTGATAGGCAAACTCTGTTCCGACAATATCGCCGGTTTTTACAAAGCTTTTCAGGCTCATAAACCGCCAATCGTTGCAATATTTGGTGTAGTAATCAATACTTCTGCCCTTTTGCCCCGAAAGATACGAGCAACCGTGTATCGCGCCCGCCGAAACACCGACAACTCCGTCGAGGCTTATGCCGTTTTCCAAAAAGACGTCGAGTACGCCCGCCGTGTATATCCCGCGGAAGCCGCCGCCCTCGAGAACGATTCCTGTTTTCAAAAAAATCACCCTCCAAATCGAATACGATAGAATTTTATCATTTTCGGAGCAAATAATCAAGATTTTGAATAAATTCCGCGAAACCGAAGAGAATATTTTATAGAAATAATTTGGAAGGGAATTTACCGATGAAAAGAATAACAGCGTTTTTATGTTTGTTTGTACTGCTGTTTGCACTTAATCCGCTCGCTCAAGAGGGAGCGATCTCCTACGCCTGCAAATATACACTCGTAACCCCCGCCTCGAGTGCATATTCCGACAACGGAACCAAGCTGACCGACGGCGTGTTCGGCACACTGCCCGACGGCGCGGGCGGATATTACACAAGCCCCGCCTATATCGGATTCAATCAAGCCGACGCCGACGAAAACGGAAATTTTGTCATAATCCTCGATCTCGGCAGGGAATACAGCGATATCAACGCTGTGACGATAGGCTATCTGAACGAAACTTCTGTCGGCATTTTTGCGCCGCGCACTGTAAGCTTCGAGCTTTCCGATGAGCGTAACGGCGAATATTCGCTTCTCGGTATTCTGGAGACCGAAAAGCCGACCGATCTCGGCTTGAGCGAGACCTTTGCCTCGACACTCGCTTGCGATGATGCGTCGGGCAGATATCTGCGTGTTACTATCGAGCATCTCGGCGAATATCTCGACGCTGCGGGCGAGCTTCACAGCGCGGGCTGGACCTTTATCGACGAGATCGCGGTATTTTCGTCGGGCAATTCGGCAGGAAACGAAAGCAGTGCGGAATCCGCGCCCGAATCTGCTCCCGAGCAGTCGAGCACCGCCCCGATCTCCTCCGCCGCACCGACCGAAAGCGTGCCCGAGCCCATAACTCCCGGTGACACGACCGGCGGCATCGTCGGCTTTGTTCTGCTCGCGCTCTCGGCAATAACGATGATGGCGGCGTTGCTTATCAGCAGAAAGAAGTCACTTTACGACTCTGACTTTTGATATTCCCCAAAAATCCCAAACTTTTAAAAAAGTTTGACAAAAATTTTATCCTCCCGCGTTGCAGGAGGATTTTTTATTGCCTCGCCCTCACCGCGAGGGTGTTATGTCATATAAAACTGTCCGAAGGACAATACCACTGCGAAGCAATATCACGACGCGCAAGCGTCATATCACTGCGAAGCAATATAACTGCAAAGCCTCACCGCGAGGGTGTTATGTCTGCAAAAGAAAAAGACGGGACAAATTCAGGACAAAGTCGGGAAAAAGTCGGGAAAAAGTCGGGAAAAAGTCGGGAAAAAGACGGGATGAAAAAGTGCAAAGCGGTATTGTATAATAATCACGTGCAGGGGGGGCGGGCACGCGGGCAGAATTACGGCGAGGGGCGGAAAAGAGGGCGGAAATCGCTTTGGGGAGAGCGGTTTCAGAAAAAAGAAAGACAAGAAAAAGAAAGAAGCAAAGAAAAAGAAGCTTTTGTAAAAAAGAAAAAAGAAATAAATTTATTATATATAGTTGTTGTTG
>SVRD01000010.1 GCA_015064955.1 Oscillospiraceae bacterium | reverse complement strand
ATTTTTCAAAAGGTTTATTTGCATTTTCTCGTGGTCTCGCAAAAAAAGTTTTGATCGCAGATAACTTTGGTAAAATTGTTACGTTTGGTTATGCAAATATTTCCGGATTAAGTGGATTTGAGGCATACGAAACCTGTTGGAATGTAAAAAAACTGATGCCGAGTGGCAAAATTAATTTTGCGAAAACTATATCCGTATTAAAAATATTAGCAGCAGTTTCGATTACAAAACCAAGATATTTATAAACAAACAGAAGCCCTAAATTCAGCAACAAACCAACAATGTATAGTGTTTTCCGTATAACAGATTTGTCTTTGTTTGTTTCGAAATAAAAACTTATAACATAATTTATGCATATGCTGGAAACTATTATCCACAAATACGAAAAATCGAAATACCCATAGAATAACAATGAACACGCAACCAACCAAGCTTTTGCGAATTGGTTTTTATTGAAATGATTTAATGAAAAATATCCCACTATTGCAATTGGCAAAAATGCAAATATAAAAATGTATGAATTAAATAGCATTCGATTCCTCCTAACTATTTTTTTGTTATTGTATCATACCATATTTAAAAAATCAACTTGAAAACTAAGAACTAATTGCTAGACTTCTATCAAAACTGTTGCTCTACAACAAGAAAGAAAAAATCCCTGAATCATTAAGATTCAAGGATTTTCTTAAAATCCCATGTGGGATTTTATGGCGGAGAAGGAGGGATTTTTTGCAAACTCCGTCGCTTGACGTGTGGTTCCACCACACTCTCGCTTCCTCCGTTTTCGCAAACCCGTGGCGGTAAAAACGTGTCCCCGACACGTTTTTTCTCGCCCTTCAAATCCCTTCGGATCAAAACAAAAAAGCCGTGCTTTGCACGACTTCTTTGTTTTGGCGGAGAAGGAGGGATTTGAACCCTCGCGCCAGTTGCCCGACCTACACCCTTAGCAGGGGCGCCTCTTCACCACTTGAGTACTTCTCCATTTGGTGACGATATAAACTTAGTATTCTCTTTTTGGGGGCGGATACTTTGTTCTCCGCCCCACAAGAGTTTGGCGGAGAGAGTGGGATTCGAACCCACGTGGGCTTGCACCCAAACGGTTTTCAAGACCGCCTCGTTATGACCGCTTCGATATCTCTCCAGATAAACTGACTCGTTTATGCTTCGTATTTTTTCACCGATGTTTCGCGAGGCTCCGCCTCGTTATGTCCGGCTTGCGGTGCCCGAAAGCTTTCTGCGTTTCCTTTCGGAAACTTGCAACCTTCCGACCGCTGCGCACTGCAACCCTCGCTTTTTCCGCCACCGGCGGCGCTCGGCTTGCACTCCGCTTCGATATCTCTCCGAATTAGTCAGCCATAATAGAATAGCACAAAACCTCTTGATTGTCAATAGAAAAAAGAAAAATATACTGCTATAAAGTAATCCAATATCGTTTGATCTGCTTGCCGTCTACCGTTATTTCTTTTTCAAATACACCGCCGTTTGCAGTTATAGTTCTCGCGCTTGCGATATTCTCGGAATCGCAAGTAACAAGCACACTAATCATACCACGCTCACGGCTGACTGAAAGCAGTTCCCGAAGCATTTCCTTTGCGTAACCCCTTCTCCGCTCCGACGGACGCACAGAAAAACCGATATGTCCGCCCCAAGTTTTCAACACAGATGTCTTAATATGATGGCGAAGTTCAATTATTCCGACAACCCTTCCGTCTGCACGGACGGCGAGAAAGCTGCTCGAGGGAGCAAAACCATTCGGACAGGTTTTTGCGTCGGCGAGCATCGCCAATTCATCAAGCCAAGACTCGCAGTTTTTACATATTTTCAATCCGGTGCAACCGGCAAAATTGCTGCCGTCTTCAAGCATTTCCTCGCGAAAAGCTTCGATTTCGTGTTTGTATTCTATTGTAGGCTCTACAAGCTTGATTATATGCATATACACCTTAAAAAGCAAAAGGCGGTACTTGCGTACCGCCTTTACTATATCTCAGCTTTAATTATGCTTCGATGTCGATAACAACGCCCGAACCAACGGTTCTGCCGCCTTCACGGATAGCGAAACGGAGACCCTTTTCGATTGCGATAGGAGCGATGAGTTCAACCTTCATGTCAACGTTGTCGCCGGGACGGCACATTTCAACGCCTTCGGGAAGATTGATGATACCGGTAACATCGGTTGTTCTGAAGTAGAACTGAGGTCTGTAACCGGGGAAGAAGGGCTTATGACGGCCGCCTTCCTTTTCGGTAAGAACGTAAACCTGACCAATGAACTTGGTGTGGGGGTTGATGGAACCGGGCTTTGCAAGAACCTGACCTCTTTCGATGTCGGTCTTCTTAACGCCACGGAGAAGTGCACCGATGTTGTCGCCGGCTTCTGCGGAGTCGAGGAGCTTACGGAACATTTCGATACCGGTAACGGTGGTCTTGGAAGTTTCGCTGATACCAACGATTTCAACTTCGTCGCCCATCTTGATAACGCCACGTTCTACACGACCGGTAGCAACAGTACCACGGCCGGAGATGGAGAAGACGTCTTCAACAGGCATAAGGAAGGGAAGGTCGTCGTTACGAGCGGGAGTGGGGATATATTCGTCAACTGCGTTCATGAGCTCAATGATAGGAGCGTATTCAGCAGAGGTGTTGTCCTTGTTTTCGGAAAGGAGAGCTTCTCTTGCAGAACCCTTGATGATGGGAATTTCATCACCGGGGAAGTCATACTCGGAAAGAAGTTCACGAACTTCCATTTCAACGATTTCAAGGAGTTCTTCGTCGTCAACGAGGTCGCACTTGTTGAGGAATACAACGAGAGCGGGAACGCCAACCTGACGAGCGAGAAGGATGTGTTCACGAGTCTGCTGCATAGGACCGTCGGTTGCAGCAACAACGAGGATAGCGCCGTCCATCTGAGCAGCACCGGTGATCATGTTCTTAACGTAGTCAGCGTGGCCGGGGCAGTCAACGTGAGCGTAGTGACGTGCGTCGGTTTCGTATTCAACGTGACGGGTGTTGATTGTGATACCACGAGCTCTTTCTTCGGGAGCGTTGTCGATCTGGTCATATGCCTGGAATTCGATGTTTGCGTTGGTAAGAGAAAGAGTCTTGGTGATAGCAGCGGTAAGGGTGGTTTTACCATGGTCAACGTGACCGATGGTACCAATGTTTACGTGGGGCTTTGTTCTCTCAAATTTAGCCTTTGCCATTATTAAAATCCTCCGTTTTTGATATTATACTAAATTCATTATATCGAATTTTTCGCCTATGTCAAGGCATTTTTTGTTTTTTATAGCTTATTTCGCTTTTCCCGAAACAATTGCTTCAAGGATGGACTTGGGAACGAGCTCATAGTGGCTGGGTTCCATTACATACTGACCGCGGCCCTGTGTTTTGGAGCGAAGGTCGGTAGCATAGCCGAACATCTGGGACAGAGGTACGTTTGCAGTGATCTGCTGACCGCCGCCGACGTTTTCGGTTCCCTGCATTGCGCCGCGGCGAGAGTTGATATCGCCGATAACGGTGCCGAGGTAATCGTCGGGAGTGGTAACTACGACCTTCATGATCGGTTCGGTAAGGATAGGTCCTGCATTCTTCATTGCGTTCTTGAACGCCATGGAGCCTGCGATCTTGAATGCCATTTCCGAGGAGTCGACTTCGTGGTACGAGCCGCCGGTGAGTGTAACCTTAACGTCAACGACGTTGTAGCCTGCAACTACGCCGGAGAGCATTGCACCCCTGATACCTGCGTCAACAGCGGGGATATATTCCTTCGGAACGTCGCCGCCGGTAACTTCGTTGACAAATTCGTAGCCTTTGCCGGGGTTCGGTTCGATGTTGATGATAACATGACCGTACTGACCCTTACCACCCGACTGACGTGCATACTTGCAGTTTTCGGTTGCGGGCTTGGTAATGGTTTCGCGGTAGGAAACCTGAGGCTTACCAACGTTTGCTTCAACACGGAATTCGCGGAGAAGTCTGTCAACAATGATTTCGAGGTGGAGCTCGCCCATACCTGCGATGATGGTCTGACCGGTTTCTTCATCGGTATATGCCTTGAAGGTCGGGTCTTCTTCAGCAAGCTTAGCAAGCGCGATGCCCATCTTTTCCTGACCTGCTTTGGTCTTGGGCTCGATAGCTACACGGATAACGGGTTCGGGGAATTCCATCGATTCAAGGATAACGGGAGCCTTTTCATCACAGAGAGTGTCGCCGGTGGTGGTGTTCTTCACGCCAACAACTGCAGCGATATCACCTGCGCGGATCTCTTCAACGTCTTCACGATGGTTTGCGTGCATAAGAAGGATTCTACCGAGTCTTTCTCTGCCGCCCTTGGTAGCGTTATAAACCGTGGAACCGGACTGTATGCAGCCCGAATATACACGAACGAAGCAGATCTTACCGACGAACGGGTCGGTTGCGATCTTAAATGCGAGAGCCGAGAAGGGTTCGTCGTCCGAGGTGGGACGAGTGGTTTCTTCGTCGGTCTTGCAGTCGATACCCTTGATATCTTCGATATCGGTAGGAGCGGGCATATAGTCAACGATGGCGTCGAGGAGCTTCTGAACACCCTTGTTCTTGTAAGAGGTACCGCATACAACGGGAACCATCTTGTTTGCGATGGTAGCCGCACGGATAGCCTTCTTTACGTCGTCCATCGGGAGTTCTTCGCCCATAAGCCAAAGCTCCATAAGAGATTCATCGAATTCTGCAACAGCTTCGATGAGTGCCTGATGGTATTCTTCAGCCTTGTCCGCCAAATCTGCGGGAATATCGCGTTCTTCGATATTCTGTCCGAGATCGTCAAGATAATAGTAAGCTTTCATCTTAACGAGGTCGACTATACCCTTGAAATCAGCTTCAGCGCCGATAGGAAGCTGGATCGGAACTGCGTTCGCCTTCAATCTGTCCTTGATCATATCAACGACGCGATAGAAGTTCGCACCCATAATATCCATCTTGTTGACATAGCACATTCTGGGAACCTTGTACTTATCAGCCTGACGCCATACGGTTTCGGACTGAGGCTCAACGCCGCCCTTTGCACAAAGAACGGTTACCGAGCCGTCAAGGACACGGAGAGATCTTTCAACCTCAACAGTGAAGTCAACGTGGCCGGGGGTATCGATAATATTGATACGGTGGTTCTGCCAGAAGCAAGTGGTAGCAGCGGATGTGATAGTAATACCGCGCTCCTGTTCCTGCTCCATCCAGTCCATCGTTGCGGAACCCTCGTGGGTTTCGCCGATCTTATGAGTTTTACCTGTGTAATACAGGATTCTTTCGGTTGTGGTCGTCTTACCCGCGTCTATATGAGCCATTATACCGATGTTACGGGTAAGCTCAAGCGGAGTCGTTCTGGCCATATATTATTCTCCTTATTGATATATCGCAAAAAAATCTTGTTGCGACGCGGTTTACCACTTGTAATGTGCAAAAGCCTTGTTTGCTTCTGCCATCTTGTGAGTATCTTCCTTCTTCTTTACTGCACCGCCGGTACCGTTAACGGCATCGATGATTTCTGCAGCAAGACGTTCGCTCATCTTACGGTCACTTCTCGATCTCGCATAGGTGATAAGCCATCTGAGGCCGAGTGTCTGACGTCTGTCAGCGCGAACTTCCATAGGAACCTGGTAGTTAGAACCGCCTCTACGAACCGCCTTTACTTCGAGAGCAGGCATAATGTTTTCCAAAGCCTTCTTGAACTGATCAAGAGGATCGTTGCCTGTCTTCTGTTCGATGATTGCAAATGCGTCGTAGACGATCTTCTGGGCGATGGACTTTTTGCCGTCGTACATAATGTTGTTTACCAACTTGGTGACGAGCTGAGAGTTATACATCGGATCCGGAAGAACTTCTCTTTTAAAACCATGTACTCTTCTGGGCACTTTACTTCCCTCCTTCATAAAGATAGCGTTTTACGCTTCAATGAATTCACAGGTACTCGAAAATTTTCATCTCCGTTAGTGCCGATATCTATATGAATTTCTTCGTATCAGCACGAGGAAAGCGAAATTATCGTTCCTGAATCAAAAACCGCAAGATATTACTTCTTGGGTCTCTTTGCGCCGTATTTCGAACGGCCCTGGTTTCTGTTGGCTACACCCTGAGTATCGAGCTTGCCGCGGATGATGTGGTAACGCACACCGGGGAGGTCCTTTACTCTACCGCCTCTGATAAGGACAACCGAGTGTTCCTGAAGGTTGTGTCCAATACCGGGAATGTATGCGGTAACTTCAAGACCGTTGGTGAGTCTTACTCTGGCGATCTTTCTCTGAGCGGAGTTCGGCTTCTTAGGGGTTTTGATTGCCACCTTAGTGCAAACGCCTCTCTTCTGAGGGCTGGAGAGCTCTACTGCAACGTTCTTGATCGAGTTGGTGCTTCTCTGGAGAGCGGGGGACTTGGACTTATAGGTCTTGTCCTGTCTGCCGTGCTTTACCAACTGGTTGAATGTAGGCATCGTTTTCTCCTTTCTTCGGAAATTATTGCAAAACGCAACAGTTTGATTATACTTCACACTGTTGCGTTTTGTCAATAGCTTTTTCGCCTATTTCTTTGATTTTTCAAGGTTTTTTTCGACAAAAACGACATTTTCGGTCGTTTTGTTTCACCTTGTTAACACGCCGCTTGATCACTCGGTTTCTGTGATAACAGCGGTGGGCACCTCGACGTTCACCATCGCGGCAAGGTCATCAGCACTGTGAGTCATGTCGAGAACGATTTCGCGGTGTGACGCCAATTCGCGTTTTACACTTTCGCCGAACATATAGTCGGCGTCGTTTGCAAGATATACCTTAACGGCTTTCCCGCGGCGCACGAGCTTAACGAACTGATTATAGCCCGCTACTCTTCGTCGTCCGCTTGAACTGTCGCTCATTTCGATATTATCCTTTCGGGTTTCGTTATGTTTTTTCGGGCGTGCAATATTTCATACACGCCCGATTATCGTTATTCGGTTTTATTCGGCACCGTATACGCCTTCAGCGGGCGCATCGCCGGTATCAACGTCGGTTTCGCGGTACATCTTCATACCGGTACCTGCGGGAATGAGCTTACCGATAAGAACGTTTTCCTTAAGACCGAGCAAGGGATCCTTCTTACCCTTGATAGCTGCTTCGGCAAGAACCTTGGTGGTTTCCTGGAAGGAAGCGGCGGAGAGGAAGGAGTCGGTGGAAAGGGACGCTTTGGTAATACCGAGAAGCTGATTCGTGCCCTCTGCCAAAAGCTTCGGAGTTTCTTCGGGGTGGGCTGCGTTGTATTCCTCAACAGCCTTGTTAGCCGCATAGAATTCCGAAACGTCAACGAGTGCGCCGACGAGGAGATCGGTATCTCCGCTGGAATCGACCTTGATCTTTCTGGTCATCTGACGTGCGATTACCTCGATATGCTTGTCGGCAATTTCAACCGCCTGCAAACGATATACACGCTGGATTTCCTTGATGATATATTCGTAAACAGCATCGAGGCCGTTGATGCGAAGGATATCGGCGGGACATTCGGTACCGTCGGTAAGCTTCTGACACTTAACAACCTTTGCGCCGTCTTCAACGGTAACCTTGGTGAGAAGAGGAACGCTGGTTGCCTTTTCTTCGCCGGTTTCGTCGTTACGAACGATAAGCTGCTTGGTCTTCTTGCTTTCTTCGATACGGAAGCTACCGTCGAATTCGGCAAGAATAGCAGTCTTCTTGGGCTTTCTTGCTTCGAAGATTTCTTCGACTCTGGGAAGACCCTGAGTAATATCGCCGCCTGCGACACCGCCCGAGTGGAAGGTTCTCATCGTAAGCTGTGTACCGGGTTCACCGATAGACTGAGCCGCGATGATACCGACAGCTTCGCCGAGGTTAACAGGCTTGCCGCTTGTCATATCCGCACCGTAGCAGTGTACGCATACACCGTGCTTTGCGCGGCAGTTGATAAGCGAACGGATCTTTACTCTTTCGATACCTGCAGCAGAGATCTTTCTTGCAACAGGCTCTGTGATCATAGTGTCGTGTGCTACGAGAACCTCTCCGCTTGCGGGATCGACAACATCACCGATAGTGAATCTGCCGACAAGTCTGTCTTCGAACGGCTCGATAACAGCTTCCTTGCCGCCGGGGAGAACGTCAACGATACGGCTTACCCAAAGACCTTCGGTATCGCCGCAGTTTTCCTCGCGGATGATAACGTCCTGCGAAACGTCGACAAGACGGCGGGTAAGGTAACCCGAGTCAGCAGTACGGAGCGCGGTATCGGCAAGACCCTTACGCGCACCACGTGCCGCGGTGAAGTATTCGAGAATCTTCATGCCCTCGCGGAAGTTCGCTTTAATAGGCATTTCGATAGTTTTACCGGTCGCGGAAGCCATAAGACCACGCATACCTGCAAGCTGACGGATCTGCTTGATAGAACCACGGGCACCGGATACCGCCATCATGTTGATGGGGTTATACTTGTCGAGGTTCTTCTGAAGTGCGGTAGCAACGTCCTTGGTACATTCATCCCATACAGAAACTACGCGCTGGCTTCTTTCCTCGTCGGAAAGGAGACCCTTGCGGTAGAAGTCGGTGATGATATCGACCTTCTGTTCAGCCGCGCTGAGCAAGCCTTCCTTTTCGGGAGGAATGGTCATATCGTAAACCGAGATGGTGATAGAACCGCGGGTGGAATATTTGAAGCCCTGTGCTTTCATCTGGTCGAGCACTTCGCAGGTCACAGCGTTGCCGTGGATTCTGATACAGCGGTCGACGATAGAGGAAAGCTCGCTGTTGGTCGTAACAAAATCGACCTCGAGCTTAAATGCGTTTTCGGGCTTGCTTCTGTCAACAAAGCCGAGATCCTGAGGGATAGGCTGGTTGAAGATAAGTCTGCCGAGGGTGGTTTCGGTGATACCGGTGCGTTCCACGCCGTCGATAACCTTGGTCACGCGGACCTTGATCTTTGCGTGGATACCGAGCTCGCCGTTTTCATAAGCCATAACAGCCTCGTCCATACTGCCGAAGCACTTGCCTTCGCCGGGCTCGCCGCTCTTATCGAGAGTAAGATAGAACGAACCAAGCACCATATCCTGCGAGGGAACGGTAACAGCACGGCCGTTAACCGGCTTCAAGAGGTTGTTGGGCGAAAGCATAAGGAATCTTGCTTCTGCCTGAGCCTCTGCGGAAAGGGGCACGTGAACAGGCATCTGGTCGCCGTCGAAGTCAGCGTTGAACGCCGAGCATACGAGCGGGTGGAGCTTGATAGCTCTGCCTTCTACGAGGATAGGCTCAAACGCCTGAATGGAAAGTCTGTGAAGTGTAGGCGCACGGTTGAGAAGAACGGGGTGTTCCTTGATAACTACCTCGAGTGCATCCCATACCTCAGGGTTTGCACGTTCAACACGCTTCTTTGCGTCCTTGATGTTGCTGGACTTGCCGGTAGCGACAAGCTGCTTCATAACAAAGGGCTTGAAGAGCTCGAGTGCCATTTCCTTGGGGAGACCGCACTGATAGATCTTCAATTCGGGGCCTACGACGATAACCGAACGGCCGGAATAGTCAACACGCTTACCCAAAAGGTTCTGTCTGAAACGGCCCTGCTTACCGCGGAGCATTTCGGAGAGAGATTTGAGAGGACGGTTGTTGGGTCCGGTAACGGGTCTGCCTCTTCTGCCGTTGTCGAACAATGCGTCGACCGCTTCCTGAAGCATTCTCTTTTCGTTACGGATAATGATATCGGGCGCCTGAAGCTCCATAAGCTTCATAAGACGGTTGTTACGGTTGATAACACGACGGTAAAGGTCGTTGATATCGGAGGTTGCAAATCTGCCGCCGTCGAGCTGTACCATCGGACGAATTTCGGGCGGGATAACAGGGAGTGCGTCGAGGATCATCCATTCGGGACGGTTGCCGGAAAGGCGGAATGCCTCTACGACCTCAAGGCGCTTGATATCGCGTACCTTGCGCTGTCCCTGTGCGGTGAGGAGCTCCTTCTTGAGTCTTTCGGATTCTGCCTCAAGATCAATTTCGGAAAGAAGCTTTTTGATCGCCTCTGCACCCATACCTGCCTGGAAATCGTCTTCATACTTTTCGCGGTATTCGCGGTACTGCTGCTCGGTAAGAAGCTGATATTTTGCAAGAGGGGTTTCACCGGGATCGGTTACTATATACTGAGCGAAGTAGAGAACCTTTTCCAAAAGCTTGGGAGAAAGGTTGAGCAAAAGACCCATTCTCGAGGGGATCGCTCTGAAATACCAGATGTGCGACACGGGAGCGGCAAGCTCAACGTGGCCCATTCTCTCGCGGCGAACGCGGCTGGTGGTGATTTCGACTCCGCACTTTTCGCAGACCTTGCCCTTATAACGAGCGCCTCTCTTGTATTTTCCGCAGTGACATTCCCAGTCCTTAGTCGGACCAAAGATACGTTCGCAGAAAAGACCGTCGCGCTCGGGCTTAAGGGTACGGTAGTTGATGGTCTCGGGCTTCTTTACCTCGCCGTAAGACCATGATCTAATCATTTCGGGAGAGGCTAAACCAATTTTTATGGATTCAAATTCAATGTTGTTTTCCATTTATCGCATCTCCTTTTCAGTCATCATAGTTGTTTTCGTTCTCGTCATAAACGAACACTTCATCGTCAAGGCCGAGATCGTCGGATTCGTCCTCGATCGGCTCGAGAGCACTAAGCTCGTCGTCATACATAATGTCATCGCCGTTTTCGAGTACGCTCTTGCCGAGCTCTTCCTCGCTGAACTGTCTTTCATCGGGTCCGTCGTCGTCATCCGAGTAATCCTTGAGAGGAATTTCGTTGTCATTCTTGTCGAGTACACGTACGTCGAGTGCGAGCGACTGCAATTCCTTGGCGAGCACCTTGAAGGATGCGGGAACGCCGGGAGTGGGGATATTCTGTCCCTTGACGATTGCCTCGTATGCCTTTACACGACCCTTGATGTCGTCAGACTTGACAGTAAGGATTTCCTGAAGTGTATAAGCCGCACCGTATGCTTCGAGTGCCCAAACTTCCATTTCACCGAAACGCTGACCGCCGAACTGCGCCTTACCGCCCAAGGGCTGCTGGGTAACCAGCGAGTAGGGACCGGTAGAACGTGCGTGGATCTTATCGTCAACGAGGTGGTGGAGCTTGAGGAAGTACATATAGCCGACGGTAACGGGGTTATCGAAGGGCTGACCGGTACGTCCGTCGTAAAGAACGGTCTTACCGTCAACGACCTTGACGAGATTTGCTTCACGCATTTCTTCGAATTCTTCCTTGTTTTCGGAGATCCATTCGCGCGAAAGCTTTTCGATATGCTTGTCACCGGTGTTTTCATCGGTAACTTCCTTGTAAAGTGCTTTGCCCTCCGCGGTTTCGTCGTAACGAAGATCGCGGTAGAGGTTAGCGATGCTCAGACATTCTTCGATATCCTTTTCGTTTGCACCGTCGAATACGGGGGTCATTACCTTCCAGCCCAAAGCCTTTGCGGCTCTGCCGAGGTGGACCTCAAGTACCTGACCGATGTTCATACGGGAAGGAACGCCGAGCGGGTTAAGAACGATATCAAGCGGAGTACCGTCGGGGAGGAAGGGCATATCTTCGCTGGGGAGAATACGGGAAATAACACCCTTGTTACCGTGGCGGCCCGCCATCTTATCGCCGACAGAGATCTTTCTCTTCTGTGCGATATAAACTCTTGCAACCTTGATTACGCCGGGAGCGAGAATATCGCAATCATCGCGCGAGAAGACCTGAACGTCGACAACGATACCCGATTCGCCGTGAGGAAGCTTCAACGAGGTATCTCTTACCTCGCGTGCCTTTTCACCGAAAATAGCGCGCAAAAGTCTTTCTTCGGCGGTGAGCTCGGTTTCGCCCTTGGGAGTAACCTTACCTACAAGGATATCGCCCGAGTGAACCTCTGCACCGATACGTACGATACCGTCTGCATCGAGATCGCGGAGTGCGTCCTCGCCGACGTTGGGAAGCTCACGGGTGATCTCTTCCGGACCAAGCTTGGTATCACGGGATTCGCAGTAATATTCTTCTATATGGATAGAGGTGTAAACGTCATCACGTACAAGACGCTCATTGAGGAGTACAGCGTCCTCGTAGTTATAACCTTCCCAGGTCATAAAACCGATAAGAACGTTCTTACCGAGCGCAACCTCGCCGTGATCGGTCGCGGGACCGTCGGCGATAATGTCGCCCGCGTGAATTCTTTCGCCCTTCTTGACAACGGGGCGCTGGTTCACGCAGGTACCCTGGTTGGAGCGCTTGAACTTGATAAGATTGTAAACGTCGGTGCCGCCGTTATCCTTACGTACGACAACGCTGTTCGAGGAAACGCTTTCGACGATACCGTCGTTACGGCAGAGAACGAGAACGCCGCTGTCGTAAGCCGCCTTGTATTCCATACCGGTACCGATAACGGGAGCCTCGGTCATCATAAGCGGAACTGCCTGCTTCTGCATGTTCGAGCCCATGAGCGCACGGGTGTTATCGTCGTTTTCAAGGAAGGGGATCATCGAGGTGGCAACCGAAACGACCATTTTGGGCGAGACGTCCATAAGGTCGATCTTGGCAGCCTCGAATTCGAGGATCTCATCTCTGTGACGTGCAACTATCTTACGGTTGAGGAAACGGCCGTTTTCGTCGATAGGCTCGTTTGCGGTAGCAACAACGTATTCGTCCTCAACGTCTGCCGAGAGGTAAACGACGTCCTTTGTTACGACACCGTTTTTAACAACGCGGTAGGGCGCTTCGATAAAGCCGAATTTATTTACCTTCGCATAGGTAGCGAGCGAGGAAATAAGACCGATGTTGGGACCTTCGGGAGTTTCGATAGGACACATTCTGCCGTAGTGGGTATAGTGAACGTCACGAACCTCGAAGGATGCTCTGTCACGCGAGAGACCGCCGGGACCGAGCGCGGAAAGTCTTCTCTTATGGGTAAGCTCTGCCAAGGGGTTCGCCTGGTCCATAAACTGAGAAAGCGGGCTCGAGCCGAAGAAGTCGCGGATAGCCGACACGATGGGACGGATATTGATAAGCGACTGAGGAGTTACGGTGTCGATATCCTGAGTGGTCATCTTTTCCTTGACGATCTTGTCCATACGCGAGAATCCGATACGGAGCTGGTTAAGGAGAAGCTCGCCAACGGAACGGAGACGACGGTTGCCGAGGTGGTCGATATCGTCGGTCTTGCCGATGCCGTGATAGAGACACATAATATAGTTCACCGACGCGAGAATATCGTCGATGGTGATATGCTTGGGAATAAGCTCGTCGTGCGCCTTTGCACATTCCTTTGCGAATGCTTCGGGATCGGTGATGCCGACCTCGCCGATGATTCTCATAAGAGGATCGAGCGCAACGTATTCGCCGAGACCGAGGATATCATCGGAAATGCCGGTAACCGCGGATGCATCGACCATACGGTTGGTGAATACCTTTACCTCGATTGCCTTTTCTTCCTCTTCGGCGGTAAGCCAAAGCTCGCAGACACCTGCGCGTTCGATCTCCTCTGCTTCGGATCTCGAAAGCTTTCTGCCTGCTTCATAGATAACTTCGCCTGTAACGGGGGATACCGCATCACGCGAAAGGGTCTGCCCGACTATACGCTTTGCGAGCGCAAGCTTCTTATTGAATTTATATCTGCCGACCGGAGAAATGTCGTATCTCTTTTCATCAAAGAAAAGATTGTTGATAAGTATCTGTGCGCTTTCGACGATAGGAGGATCGCCGGGACGCAGCTTGCGGTAGATTTCCTTGAGCGCTTCGTCAACGGGGTTGGTCATACCGCCCGATTGGATAACGCGGTCTACCTCCTGAAGCATGGTATCCTTTTCAAAGGTCGCTTTGAGCAGAGGCTCGTCGCCGAACTTTTCGAGAATAGCTTCATTTGTTCCCAAACCGAATGCGCGAAGCAACACGGTAATGGGAATTTTACGGTTTTTGTCAATACGTACATAGAATACGTCCGAGTTGTCGGTTTCGTATTCGAGCCACGCGCCGCGATAAGGGATAACGGTTGCGGTAAGAAGGTGTCTGCCCGATTTGTCGTCGATAGCATCGTAGTAGATGCCGGGCGAACGGACAACCTGAGAAACAACGACACGCTCTGCGCCGTTGATGATAAACGTGCCGCTATCCGTCATAAGCGGGAAATCACCCATATAGATCTCCTGCTCCTTGACTTCGCTGGTGATCTTGTTCGTAAGACGCACGGTCACCTTAAAGGGAGTTGCGTAATTGAGGTCGCGATCCTTGCACTCTTCGATGCTGTACTTGGGAGCTTCGTCGAGAGAATAATCGACAAACTCGATAATGAGGTTACCCGAATAGTCCGCCATGGGCGAAATATCCCTTAAAACATCCCCGATATCCTTTTCGACAAAATCTTTGAAGGACTTTTTCTGTACTTCAATAAGATTGGGGATCTCGAGAACCTCATCGTTCTTGGAAAAAGACATTCTGAGGGTTTTTCCGAGAAGTCGTTCTTTCACCATTTAACCAATCACTCCATTCATTTTCTCCGCCTTTTTCAAGCGGGAATCTCCACGGTGTTTGTTCTCCGGTGCGGAAAAAGCTCGTTTTACGCGGTTTACATAACAACGTTCACGGCATAAGTTCCGCATTATAATGCAGTTTATTATAATAACACCCTTTTCTGCATTTGTCAAGATATTTTTTCGGAATTTCTTTGGAAATTTTACATTTTCGCTTTCTTTTTCGTTTTTTTACCCCGATTGACAAAACAAAGCTCTTTATATATAATACTTTAATGAAGTTTTTGCCCCAAAGCACAATAATTACACAACTTCTTCACTGTTCACTGTTACTGATTACTTTAATTTCGGAGGAATCGCCGTGCCACGTTCCGCAAATCAGAAGAAAAAGCTCTCTGTCCTGCGCTCGATATTACTCGAGAGGAGCGACGAAAGCCACCCTCTCACAATGAAGGAAATAATAAACGCTCTCGCGGCGCACGGCATATCCGCCGAGCGCAAGAGCATTTACACCGACCTCGAGGTACTGCGCGAATTAGGAAACGATATCCGCACGGTGCGCGGAAAAACCACGGCTTATTATATTGCCAACCGTGTTTTCGAGCTCCCCGAGCTGAAGCTGCTTGTCGACGCGGTAAGCGCATCGAAATTTATCACCGAAAAGAAAAGCGCACAGCTTATAAAAAAGCTTTCCTCGCTTGCAAACGTTCACGACCGCAAATCATTAAACCGAGCGGTATTTGTCTCGAACCGTGCAAAATCAATGAACGAGGACATCTATTCGTCGGTCGACTGTATTCACGATGCGATCGAAAGCGACGTTGACATAACCTTCTTCTATTTCAGCTGGAACTCCGAAAAGAAAAAGGAGCTTCGCCGCGGCGGAGAGCGTTATCACGTCAGCCCCTGGTCGCTTGTCTGGGACGACAGCAATTATTATCTTGTCGGCTATGATCTTCAATCAAAGGAGATTCGCCACTACCGAGTCGACAAAATGCTCTCGCCCGCACTGACCGACCAAAAGCGAAGCGGTGCCGACGAATTCAAAAAATATGACCTCTCCTCTCATTCGGGCGCGGTGTTCGGAATGTTCGGCGGTGTAGCCGAGCGAATCACCCTTTCCTGCTCAAATCGGCTCGCAAACGTGATGATCGACCGTTTCGGCAAGGATATCGTGCTTTTAAAGGACGGAAGCGACCGATTCAGAATCAGCGTGAGCGTTGCCGCCAGCCCGATATTTTACGGCTGGGTGATCGGATTCGGCGACGAGGTGAGAGTGATCTCTCCCCAAAGCGTTGCCGACACTGTTTCCGAAATGAAGAATAAATAAACTTTTAGTCTGCTTTAAGTTTCGCATTTATAATCTGTCTTAATCTCGAAGAAAGGAGCGTGAGGACGATAGCCGATATCTACACATTCAAGCGAGTCGAAAAGAAATACCGCGTGACCGCGCAGGACAAGGAAAATCTGCTTTCCGAGATCGGAGATCATCTTATCCCCGACAGCCACGGCAAAAGCACGATATGCAGTCTTTATCTCGACACGCCCGACTTTTTGCTTATACGCAATTCGATCGCCGCGCGCACCTATAAGGAAAAGCTGAGAATACGAAGCTATGGAACACCCGACGAAAACGGCAGAGTTTTTTTCGAGATAAAAAAGAAATTCAAGGGTGTCGTATATAAAAGGCGTGTGTCGATGACGCTTTCGCAGGCGGAAAATTATATCGAGCACGGCTTGCGCCCCGAGGAATCGCAGATAATGTCGGAAATAGATTACACTATGAGCTTTTACCGACAGCCGAAGCCGAGAATGCTTATCGCCTATGAGCGCGATGCGTTCTACGTCAAGGATATGCCGAATCTGCGAATAACCTTTGACTCCAACATACGTTACCGGCAAGAAGACCTTTTCCTCGAGCACGGCAACAAGGGCAAAACGCTTCTGCCCGAAGACGTTTATATAATGGAAGTAAAAACCGACGGTGCGATGCCGCTCTGGCTGTCGCACGCGCTGGCAAAATGCGAAATACTTCCCTCCTCTTTTTCAAAATACGGAACAGCATATAACGAACAGCTTGCGATAAAGCTGAAAAATACAAGAGAAAGGACAAGCGCGGACTCCAAAGACGTTCTCCCGCGCGAAGCTTGCGAATATGTCACTGTTTGAATCGGTTCTCGGTAAAGAGATCACACTCGAAGCCTATCTTATCTGTATCGGGGGCGCGTTGCTTTGCGGTATCATCGCCGCTGCCGCCGCTTCGATAAAGGCATACCCCACAAAAAGCTTTCTTATTTCGCTCATTCTTTTGCCTATGATCGTTTCCACTGTAATTACAATGGTAAACGGCAATATCGGCACAGGTGTTGCGGTAATGGGCGCGTTCTCGCTCGTCCGCTTCCGTTCGGTAGCGGGCAAGGCAAAGGATATCGCCTGCATTTTCCTCGCCATGACCGCAGGTCTTGCCTGCGCTGGCGGATACGTCGCAGTAGCACTTCTTTTCACCGTTATCGTTTGTGCGGTAATGCTCGTCGTCTCGCTCGTTCCCTTTGCAAACGAAAAGGAAATGAATCTTGAAATAACCGTTCCCGAAACGCTCCATTTTACCGATGCGTTCGCCGACGTTTTCAAGAAATACACCAAAAAGCACCGTCTTATCCGTACAAAAACAAGCAATATGGGCTCGCTTTACAAGCTGTTTTTCAAGGTAGAGCTTGCCGACAAAACCAAAACGCAGGAATTTATCGACGAGCTCCGTTGCAGAAACGGCAATCTCGAAATATCGCTTTCCGAGCCGCCCGAAGGAGCTGAAGAACTTTGAAAAAGCTTATAATTCCCCTGCTTTCGCTTTTGATCCTGCTTCAATCCTGCGGAAATCAGGGTGTCGATAGCTCGGAAGCGGTATCGGGCACAAACACTAACGAAAGCGAAATATCGGCAGGCGAGATACCCGAATCGGTGTCGCGCGTCGATATGTCTGAAATGGACTTTGATTTCACCGACCGTGACCGCAAAAACGGCTACGACGAGGACGATGTCAGACAGCCCGACGTGACCGACAGCTCGATCGAAATAACCCAAGAGGGTGTTTATATCCTCTCGGGAGGCATTAACAAGGCAATAAATATAAACGCGGGCGAAAATGACAAGATACAGCTCGTTCTCGACAACGCGAGCATAAGCAATCCAAACGGCCCCGCAATATATATCGGAGAAGCCGACAAGGTGTTTATAACCGCTTTGGAGGGCAGTCAAAACAGCATCTCCGACGGAGAAAATTATTCGCTTTCCGATGAAAAAAGCGAGCTTGACGGCGCGATATTTTCCCGTGCCGACCTCACGATAAACGGAAGCGGAAGTATAGCCGTAAACGGCAATTACAAGCACGGCATCGTTTCAAAGGACGATCTCGTGATAGTCGGCACAACGCTTGACGTGACATCGAAAAACGTTGCCCTGCACGGCAAGGACTGTGTCAAGATCGAAGACGCAAGCATCACTCTCACCGCGGGAAGCGACGGTATCCGTTCGGATAACGACGAGGACGCCGCGCGCGGATTTGTTTATATCGAAAGCGGAAAACTCGATATCACCTCGCAAAACGACGGCATACAAGCCGAGACCGCGATAAAGATCGTCACAGCGGAAATCAATATCGTTTCGGGCGGAGGAAGCGGTGCAAGTCTTTCCGATTCGACCGAATCCTACAAGGGCATAAAGGCGGTTTCCGATGTTCTGATACTCGGCGGCGAATTCGATATCGATTCGCTTGACGACGCTATTCATTCAAACAGCACGATATGCATCGAGGGCGGAAGCTTTGATCTTTCGAGCGGTGACGACGGCATCCACGCCGACACCGATCTTGCGATATCGAACGGAAGCATCACGGTAAGCAAGAGCTATGAGGGACTCGAAAGCAGCCGAATATTTATCACCGGCGGAAATATGGATATTGCCGCGTCTGACGACGGACTCAACGCCGCGGGCGGAAACGATGCTTCTGCCGAAACAAACCCTATTGCCCCCGACGGTATGGGCGGAGGTATGGGCGGAGATATTCCCCCCGGGGGATTCGGCGGCGGCAAGCCCGGATTCGGCCACGACGCATTTGATAACGGAGTCGGCGAAATAATCATTTCGGGCGGATATATCTGCATCGACGCATCGGGCGACGGAGTCGATTCCAACGGCAGCTTCACCCTTTCGGGCGGTGTAGTGCTCGTGAGCGGTCCGACCAACAACGGCAACGGCGCTTTTGACTACGGCAGCGAGGCAAAGGTGACGGGCGGTGTGCTTATCGCGGCGGGAAGCGCAGGTATGGCGCAGGGATTCTCGGCAGCCGAAAACCAAGGCGCGATATTCAGCAGCTTTTCCTACCGAAGCGGAGGAACAAATATCGCGATATGCGACAAAAACGGCAACGCGATAGCGGTATTCACTCCGAAAAAGGACTACCAGAGCGTTGTTATCACCGCACCCGAGATACAAAGCGGAAATGAATATTCGCTCTATGCCGCAATCGAGATCGGCGATGCCGACGAAAACGGATTTGCAAGAAATATCGCCTTTTCGGGCGGTACTCTTATCGCGGATATAACAATGGATTCGCTTATCTACGGAAGCGGCGGGTTCAGACCCGGCGGTCCCGGAGGCGGAGACCACGGCGGCGGCCCCGGCGGAAGAAGATGATTTGCCCCAAAAAGCTGTCGCTTTTCAGGGACCCCACACTATTACCCCAAAAAGCTATCGCTTTTCAGGGACCCCGCACTATTACCCCAAAAAGCTTATACAATAACAAAAAAAGAAATCAAGCTTCGATTTTGAAGCTTGATTTTTTGTTTATTTACAGGTGTTTTCGGAAAAAGCCGTTATTTCGATTCGGCATTGTTGGCGTTGAAGAATGCGTTGAATATACGTTGCTTAACGCCGCGGTCGTTGCGCTCGAGCTCGTTCAGTGCCTTTTTTGCGTCCTCGCGGCGAGTGATACCGTCGGCGGGGCAATTCTTCGGTACGGGAACGATGCCGCAGGCGCGTACAAAATGGCTTACCTCCTTTTCGGGAGCGAAAAGAAGCGGGCGAATGACTGTCATATCACTGCGGTCGAGATAGGTCACGGGGCGGAAGCAATCGAAGCGTCCCTCGATAAATAGATTCATAATTATCGTTTCAACGGCGTCGTCGAAATGATGTCCGAGCGCAAGCTTGTTGCAGTTCAATTCCTTTGCCGCGTTGTGAAGTGCGCCTCGGCGCATATTCGCGCAGAGCGAGCATGGGTGCTTTTCCTTGCGAACCTCAAAAACCACCGAATATATCTCGCTTTTTATGCTGACAAGCTCGAGCCCGAGCTCCTCGCAAAGAGCACGCGATACTTTGTCGCTTTCATTGGGAAAGCCCATATAAAGATTCACGGGGACGATATCAAATCGCTTCGGATAAAAGCGTTTGAGCCCGTGCAAAGCGCAAAGCAAAGCCAGCGAATCCTTACCGCCCGAAACACCGACGGCGATCCTGTCGCCCTCCTCGATCATTTGATAGGTGTCGATCGCACGGCGTGTATATGACATTAATTTTTGCAGTGCCTTGGAATCTATCATTTGTTGTACCCGCAAAATTCCTTTAATTCGCAAATATCGCATTTGGGTGAGCGTGCAATACACACCTCGCGTCCGAAAAGAACCATTCTGTGACAAAAATCGCTTTGCTTTTCTATCGGTATTATTGCCTGAAGGTCGCGCTCGGTCTTCAACGGGTCCTTTCCGTTTGAAAGCCCCAAGCGCCCGGATATGCGTATGCAGTGAGTGTCGGCAACGATACCGCCGAGTCCGAAAATGTCGCCTCGCAAAAGGTTCGCAACCTTTCTGCCCACCCCGCGAAGTGTTAAAAGCTCCTCCATCTCGCTCGGAAGAATACCGTCGTAAACCTCGGTCAGACGGGTACAGCATTCCTTTAAAGCGCGTGCTTTCGAGCGGTAAAGCCCGACCGAGCGGATCTCGGTTTCGATTTCCTCGAGCTCGGCAGATGCCATATCCGCAGGCTTCGGGAAACGTTCAAACAACGTTTTTGCAACGATATTCACGCGCGCATCGGTGCACTGCGCCGAAAGGATCGCCATGATCAGCAATCTGTACGGATCGCCCTGCCAATCAAGACCGCAAGCGGTTTCGGGATAGCGTTTTTCGAGAAGCTCGATTATTTTTTCTGTTTTGTTCACGGAAAGCACTCCCTCAAACAACCGTTTAATCGTCGAAAATAAAATTCAGATCGCCCGAAAGCAGAGAAAGCGAGCCCTTGTATATTACCTCGGCACGCTCGTCGAAGTTTGCCTTCAAGCGCTCGGCATATTCCTTTTCGGCGACGAAAAGCTCGACCGAAAACAGAGTCTTGAATTTGTCGACTATCTTGCAATTAAGCATATAACCGTTTTCGCACTCGGTCACCTTGGAAATAATACGGCTTCCGTCACGGTTGAACGCAACCAAGCGCAGTGCGCTTTTTAACGCACGGTCGCGAATGACCGGAAGAAGCGAGCTTTCGTAGCTCGAAAGCGATTCCTTTCCGCTCTCGGAAATAAAATACAGCACGCTTCCGTCTTCCTCGGGAAATTCGGATATCTGCCCTACCTCCAACAGCTCGGAAAAGCAGATCGCAAAATCGAAGTAATTGACAAATTCGTCCTGAAGGACCATATCGTTTACCGTTTCGAATCTAAGCGGCTCGCCGACGTTATTGAGCAGATAAAGAATAAAAACCTTTATATCTATCTTATTGACAAGCTTCAAAATATCACCTTTTCAACCTATAATATCGATCTGTCTGCCATTATAACCTATATTTCGGATATTTTCAATAAGAAGTCACAAAACTTTCACTTGAAATATTTAATATATATGGTATACTTATTGTGAATTATTATAATTTTTATAGGAAGTTGTTCAGATGATTCTTGATTTTCCCGGAGGGGCAAGACCCGAAAAAAGAACCGAATTAGGAAAAAACAGAATAGATATAATTGATTCCTGCTCCGCGGTATGCATCCCCGCATGTGAGGACGCGGCGGTCCAAGCCGCTGTCGGCAAGCGTGTTTTGCGCGGAAGCCTTATCGGAAGCAATCGCGGGACTCCCGTTTATGCCTCGATAGCAGGCATATTCAGAGGAATAATGACTCTCGAGGGCGGGGATTATTTTGTCGTTATGCAAAACGGCGAGAACGAAACCGAGTATTTATACGAGCCCGAAACGCGCCCGCTCACCTCGCTCACGCGTGAGGATATTATCGAGAGCGCAAAAAGACTTTCGGTTATCGATTCGCGCTCGGGGTTACCGCTTTGGGAGCTTTTATCGCGAATCAACGGTGATTTGAGAAGAATCGTTATCGACTGCACCGAGCCCGACCCCGAAAGTGCTGTCAATTACCGTCTTTGTATCGAGCAGGCAAAGCAGATCGTCGGCGGCGCAAAGATACTTTTGCACGCGACGGGCGCACTGAAATGCGTTTTTGCCGCCGAGCACTACCGCACTGCCGCCTTCGAGGCGATCTCGGCTTATGCGTCCGATGAAAAGATATTTGCGCTTGCCGAGCTCGACGAAAAATATCCCTACGGCGACCGCGCAATTATGTATGCGCTTTATCTCAAATCGCTCTCGAAAAACCAAACCGCGCTTGACGAAAGTGTTCTTATAGTTGCGCCCGAAACCGCGATCGCGCTTTATAAATCTATGGTGAGCGGACTTCCCCAGCTCGACCGATATATCTGCGTTTGCGGCAACAGAATCACCCGCGGAAGAAATCTTTGCGTGCCCAAGGGAATCACCGTGCACGATCTCTTAAACCTTTGCGGCGGAATGAAAAAGGGCGGGATTCTTATTGAAAACAGCCTGCTGAACGGCAATTTGGCAAGCGGCGCGCTCGGCGACGGCACACGTGCATTGATCGCCGCAAAGCCGGCAAAGCGCACTCGGATCGAATGTGTTTCCTGCGGAATATGCGCCCAAGCCTGCCCGATGAAGCTGCTCCCCAACGAAATACTCTCGAAAAAAGCAGAATCGCTTATCGAAAACTGTATCGGTTGCGGCGCTTGCGAATACAGCTGTCCGAGCGGGATCCCTCTGCTCAGAATGATACGTGAAAAGGAGAAGCTACAATGACAAAAACCGCTTCCGCGCCCTATGCGCACAGCGAAAAGTCGAGTCTTACTCGCGGCACGGAATGGCTTGTCGCGCTTGCTCCGATGCTGATATGGAGTGTTTATATGTTCGGTGCACGTGTCATTACTCTTTGTGCTCTGAGCGGCGGATTGAGCCTGATTTTCGACTTTCTTGTAAGACGTTTTCTTTTCAAATATCCGATAAAATCGTCTGTCGACATTATGGCGGCGGTCTATGGCATTCTCGCCGCGTTTTCGATGCCGGTTGCGGTTCCGCTGTGGATACCGATGATCTCGGCAATACTTGTTGTTATCGCGAAAAATATCCGTGTCATCTTCAAAAAGCGTCTTTTCAACCCGTTTGTTTTCTCTGCCGCCGTGCTCAATCTCTTGTTCGGCGCAAAAATGACTCTCTACACCCGCCCGTTTGCCTATTTTTCGGCATTCAGCTTTTCTATCGACGAAAAACTCATAAGCGGCTACCGCGTGATATCGCCTCTGCAATATATGGCTGACGGAAGCGTTTACGAGGACGGAATATTCGCTCAGCTCTACGGATTTGCAAGCGGAAATATCGGCGAGATCGCAATTTTCGCGATGATCTTGTCGCTCATCTGGCTTTGCATACGCAAGGAAGCCGATTGGAAAAACACGGTTGCCTATCTCGTACCCGTGTTCCTTCTCGCTCTGTGCTTCCCCTCCGACGATGCCGAAAGCACCTATTACGCCTTTGCGTTCTTGTTCTCGGGCGCGTTTGTATTTCTTTCGGTATTCGCGACAAGCGAAAGCTGCACAACACCGATGACAAAAAGCGGAAAGCTTATATTTTCGTTGCTTTGCGGTATCATAACCTTTGCCCTGCGCAAGCTTCACGGCGGTATCGAATGGGGCTATTATGCAGTGCTTTTAATGAACATCATCGCTCCCCTTATCGAAATCGCGACCAAGCCGAAGCTTTCAAAAGCCAAGAAGGATAAATAATGAAGAACGACATCGTCACATTGGAAATAACAGACATAACCCCCGAGGGCTACGGCGTCGGCAGGATCGACGGAAAGGTATTTTTCGTCGCCGACACTGCGGTCGGGGATATCTGTGAATGTATAATTCTGAAGGAGCTCAAAAGCCATTCCTTTGCAAAGCTTGTAAATATTCTGACTCCCTCCCGCGACAGAATCGAAAGCGATTGCGCGGTGAGCAAGCGTTGCGGCGGCTGTGTCTTCCGCCACATCTCCTATGATGCCGAGCTCGAGCTGAAGAAAAACACGGTGAAGCAGGCATTTTCTCGTATCGCGGGAATTGATATCAAGGTAAACGACGTTGTAAGCGGAAATCCCGAAAGATATCGCAACAAGGTGCAATACCCGTTTTCCTGCGAAAACGGTATCACCCAATTCGGATATTACGCAAGACGCTCGCACCGTATCGTAAGCCATTCGAGCTGTCCTTTACAGGATATCGTTTTTACAGAGATCGCGTCGTATTGCGCCGAGCTTTGCGATAAATTGCATATTACCGGATATAACGAATCGAGCGGAAAGGGTATTGTCCGCCACGCCGTTATGCGCAAAAACCGCAAGGGCGAAATACTTCTCTGCCTTGTGGTTGCCGAAAAGCACAGAAAGCTGTCGATTCTTGCCGAGGAGATCGCAAAGAAATTCCCCCAAATCATCGGAATACATATAAATATCAACAAAAAGCGCGATAACGTCATTTTCGGCGACGAGACCTACCGTCTTCTCGGCGTAAACACACTTACCGATTCGCTTTGCGGAAAGACATTTGAAATATCGCCGCGTGCCTTTTATCAGGTAAACGCGGATATGGCGGAAAAGCTTTACAGCCATGCGTCAACGCTTGCAAACCGCAAGGAAGACGGAAGCATTATTCTCGACCTTTATTGCGGTGCCGGCACCATCGGGCTTTGCCTTGCAAACGACAGTGACAAGCTTTGCGGTGTTGAAATTATCGACGCCGCGATCGAAAACGCGAAAATCAATGCCCGCCAAAACGGCAGAAGCGAGGAAAACACCTTGTTTGTCTGCGGCGACGCAAGTGTCGGAGTCGAGGAATGCAAGCGCAGATTCGGCAAGCCCGATATTATCATCGTCGACCCGCCTCGCAAGGGGCTTGATACAGCGGTTATCGAAACGGTTGTAAAGGCTTCGCCCGAGCAGGTGATATATATTTCCTGCGATCCCGCGACTCTTGCGCGCGACTGCGCGGTATTTGCCGAATCGGGATATTTTGCCGACAGTGCAACCCCCTTTGACCTCTTCCCTCGCACGGGACATGTAGAGACTGTTGTTCTTTTAGAACGAGCGGGTTCAACTATATAAATTCCTGCTCGGAGAAACTGATATGAAAATTGATATTACACTTAAAATAACCCCCGAAATTGCCGCAAAGGGCAACGAGAAAAAGGAATTGGCGGGACATCTCGGGACGCATTTCGACGTTATGGACAAGGTATTCCCCTTGGAATATACCGAGCGCAAGGCGATCGTTTTCGACGTATCGCATATTACCGACCGCGATATCGAAATCGCCGATATCGAAGCCGAAAAGGTTTTTGAAAATGCATTTGTCGCGTTTTATACCGGCTATTCCGACAGAGAGGAATACGGCACACAGAAATATTTCAAGGAGCACCCTCAGCTTTCCTATGAGCTTATAGATATGCTCGTCGAAAAGAAGATCTCGATAATAGGGCTCGATTTCGCGGGAGTACGCCGCGGAAAAGAACACACCCCCACCGACCAACGCTGTGCCGACAAGGGTGTATTTATAGTCGAAAATTTATGTAATATGAAATCGCTTATCGGCGAAAGCGGCGAAATGACCGCCCACACCTATCCGATGAGCTTTACCGACGTAACGGGATTGCCCTGCAGAGTTATTATCGAGCGTTGATACCGATTGCGGTTCGGAGGAAAACAATGATAAAGGCTGTTCTTTTTGATATCGACAACACTCTGTTGAGCTTCGACGAATATGTAAAAGCGGCGATGAAAAGCGGTTTTGAGGAATTCGGGCTTTGCAAATACGAGGACTATATGTTCTCCGAATTCACAAAAACCAATTCGGAGCTGTGGCATTCGCTCGAAAGGGGCGAGTTGAGCTTCGAGGAGCTCAAAAGAATACGCTGGAATCTCATTTTTGAGAAAATGGGAATATCCGCCGACGGTGTGGCTTTCGAGAAATACTTCCGCTCGTTTTTGTATAGCAGCGCGATACTTATCGAAAACGCAGAGGAGATTTTGCAGTATCTGTTCGGCAAATATATTCTCTGTGCCGCCAGCAACGGCCCGTTTTTACAACAGGAAAACAGACTCAGAGTCGGAAATCTGCTTCAATACTTTTCGCATCTTTTCATCTCCGAGGAGATCGGGTTTTCAAAACCCGCAAAGGAGTTTTTCGATATCTGCATTGAACGACTCAATTCAGGCTCCGATGAAAATATACAGCCCGATGAGATACTGATCGTCGGCGATTCGCTTTCCTCGGATATGGCGGGCGGGATCCAAAGCGGAATAAAAACCTGCTTCTACAACCCCGATTCCAAGCCAATTCCGCAGGAAATGAATATTGATTACAGCATCAAATCGCTTTGCGACATCAAGGAGATACTTTGATGAAAGATTCGGTTTCCGCCGCGCACGAGTTTTGCACAAATAACAAGAAAATGCTCAAAAACGATACGATATGCGGCTGCTTTTACTGCCTCGAAATTTTCAAGCCCAATGAAATAACACAATGGATAGATTCCGATTCAACCGCGCTTTGTCCCTATTGCAATATTGACGCGGTCATCGGCAATAGCTCGGGCTATCCGATAACGAAAGAATTTTTAAAAGAAATGAAAAGGCATTGGTTTTAACAGATAAATGAACATAATACAAGAAATTTTCGATAAAGTCAAAGACAAATATTCTCTTTTGCTTACCGATACGAGCAAGCTTGCCGACGAAGGATTTACAATAAGCGTCCCCGTGATTTGCGGCGAAAGCGAACTTGGCAGGTTTTGGCTATACTGTGAGGACGAAGAGCAGGACCCGTTGCTTGTATTCAGTTACGAGTTTTCGGAATCCCGCGGCGGCGGATATAGTCACTGTCATCCCTACGGTGTCGAACAATCGGTAGATTATATCGAGCAATTTATGAATTGTAAGGCTGAATTTTTCAAGTGAGTCAACTATGAAATATTGCGATCTTCACACACATTCGAACTATTCCGACGGGACCTATACCCCGACAGAGCTTATTAACGAAGCTGAGTCGATGGGACTTTCGGCAATCGCGCTGTGCGACCACAACACAGTTTCGGGACTGCCCGAATTTCTCTCCGCCGCAAAAAACAAAAGAGTCGACGCTGTCGCGGGAATCGAATTATCGACCGACTACGGAAAGACCGAGCTTCATATTTTGGGGCTGTTTATAGATCCTTCGCAGTTTTTTAAGGTCGAGGAATATGTAAAAGCTCTGATACAGAACAAGGAAAACAGCAACAGACAGCTTATCGAGCGGCTCAACGCAGACGGTTATAATGTCGACTTCGACGAAATCAAGGCAAAAACCCCCAACGGAAGATTCAACCGCGCACATATCGGCGAAGCGCTTACCGAAAAGGGCTACGTGAGTTCGATAAGCGAAGCGTTTTCGACCCTTCTCTCGCGGGAAAGCAAATATTACGTTCCGGTAAAGCGTGTTGATTCCTACGATGCGATATCGTTTTTGAAATCAATCGGTGCGGTAACGGCATTGGCGCACCCCTTTCTTGATCTGAACGAGGAGGAATTGCGCGCATTTCTCCCCGAGGCAAAAAGGCGCGGACTCGATGCGATGGAATCGCTTTATATGAACTTTGACGATTTGCAAAGCGAAAGGCTTTGCGAGATCGCAGACGAATTTTCGCTTCTTTACAGCGGCGGAAGCGATTTTCACGGCGCGCGCAAGCCCGATATTCTTCTCGGACACGGAAAGGGCTACCACACCGTACCGACAGAGGTTTTTGAAAAGCTCAAAGCCTTATCCCAAAAATAAAGCAGGAAAAACGAATGATTAAAAATCTTTCCAAACGTGAAAAAATCGCCCTTTACGCCGCAATCGCGCTCGGGGCAATAATAATTATTCTACTCGTGCTCGATTTTTCGGGCTTGTGCAGAGGGATTTCGGATTTGTTCACCTTTCCGTTGAGTGCGATACTGATACTCGTATATTATCTCCAGCGCAAAAGCGAAAAGAAGTTCATGCCGCGGTTTTACCTTTGTTGCGGTATTATGATGCTCTTTCTCTCGGTTTGCAGTCTGATATTATATTTTGTGAGATAGGAAACAACTATGATCTGTCCAATAGCAAAAAAGTGCGGCGGCTGTCAGCTTCAGAATCTCTCTTATGAGGAACAGCTCTCGCTGAAGCAATCAAAAATAATAAAGCTTATGGGGAAATACTGCCATATCGACGAGATAATCGGAATGGAAGACCCCCTTCACTACCGCAACAAGATATCGCGTGCTTTTGGCTTTCACAGCGGAAGAATCATCTCGGGTATCTATCAGTCGGCATCGGGAAGAATCATTCAAACCGATTCCTGCTTGCTCGAGGACAGCTATGCCGACAAGATAACAAAAACCGTGCGCGAGCTTTGTATCGCTCTGCACATAAAGGCATACGATATCAAAAGCGGGCGAGGATTCTTCCGTCATGTGCTTGTCCGCAGAGGCGGCAACAGCGGCGAAACAATGGTCGTTCTCGTCACTGCAAAGGGCGCTTTTCCGCAAAAGGACGAGCTTGTTAATTCGCTTATCAAAAAGCACCCCGATATAACGACAGTCGTTTGGAATATAAACACCGAAGTCACCCCTCTGTTTCTCGGTGAAAAAACGACGGTTTTATACGGAAACGGATATATTACCGATACCCTGCTCGGAAACAAATACCGCATAAGTGCAAAATCCTTTTATCAGGTCAACACCAAGCAGACCGAGATACTTTATTCCAAGGTGCGCGAGTTTGCTTCGCTTAACGGCAGAGAATATATTTTAGACGCATACTGCGGCACGGGAACGATCGGACTTTCGCTCGCAAGGGGAGCAAAATCGGTAATCGGTGTCGAGGTAAACGGCGACGCCGTGACCGACGCCGAGGAAAACGCAAAAATAAACAGCATTACCAACGCAAGCTTTATAAACGCCGACGCCGGCGAATATATGCAGTCTATGGCGGAAAAGGGTGAAAAATTTGATATTGTAATAACCGACCCGCCGCGCTCGGGCTGCAGTAAAAAATTCCTCGAATCACTCATAACCCTCTCGCCGAAAAAGGTCATCTATGTTTCCTGCAATCCCGAAACTCTTACTCGTGACCTTTTCACACTCCGCAAGGGCGGATACCGAATCAGAAAGATCCAACCCGTAGATATGTTCCCCAATACCTCGCACGTTGAAGTTGTTGTTTGTTTGAGTAGGGAAAAGGCAGATGATTGTGAGGATGAGCCTAAAATGATTTCCGACGAAAGAAGCAAATACAAGTCTTGGAGTAATCTGAAAAAGCAGATGAATGATTTGCTTTGCGATTCGCTTAAAGACAAAATATCCTATTTCTATACCAGTTATCATGAAGTGCATAATGCCTACGGCAGAGCGACCATTAACTACAACAAAAAAGAAATGGTGGCATTTTCGTGGGTAGAGATGTATGCACAGGAACGGGAAGTATCTCAACTTTACCAAGAGGGCAAAAAGGTATCCTATGGAGAACTGGAAAAAGGAAAGTGGATACCTGAGTGTAAATTGTGTGATGCTGATTTCATCAACTCTCTAACTATTTACCTCAAAACAGACATCGCAATATCGCTCCACTCCGATAATTATTTACTGCGTGTGTTCGCGTATATGGATAGACGAGTTGGAAAGAGAACCCTTATTAAGATTAAGGACGATGTAGAAAAACTGCCCGATTGGGTAAAGCAATTCTATCAAATCCGCTGTGAAGCAGACGGCATTGTTTTCCCACCTAAACGAATTACAGACGAGAGTGTTGTTCTTTTAAGTAGGGAAAAAGCCGACGATTATGTCCGTATTTCTGTTCATACAAAAGATTTGAAAACGAGTATGAACTGACCGACAAACTTGAATTTGTTTAACTGGATTTTGGAGGAAACATCAATGAAATACCAGCTTCATGATTATGAGATAGATTCCTTTATTCTGGAGAAAGATTCGATTATTCTTTCGTTTCCAAATGGCTTTTATGCTGAGGATGATAATGGAAACAAAATAATGCCGCTAAAGCACAAACTTGTATTTACAGTCGACCGAACTTGCTGCCCTGATGAACCGTTAGAATCTTTTGTTTTTATTAGGCGAATCAATCATCGTATGAACGGATGGAAAGATATTTCATTCAACCAATTTGTTTCTCTTTTTAAGAAAGGGCATATGGTTATCCACGATGAATATGACAGCAAACTAACGAACTGGAAGATGTTCCAGCTTAATGCTTGCACAAAACGGTCAAACATCGAACTGTTTATAACAAACATTATAGATATAGCTTGTTATGAATGATACAGCCGATAGGAGTTCACAGTCAAATTCCAATATATCAAACTTACAGGTAGACTCCCTGCCTAAAGGGACAACTGCGGAGAGTGTTGTTTTGTTGATAAAGGATTCGACGAAATAGATTTAAAGGTTACAATTATGGAAAAGCTATACGTTGAATTTCTGATATGGGCAAGCGGAATAGGCACAAACGAGGGATACGAAGCGTTATTGAACGAGCTTTTTACGAAAGAGCCCGACAATTCCCTGCTTCTTGAATTAGAGCTGATATCCTCGGATATTTCCGAAACACGCGCACGCTTTTTGCGCTATTTCAACCACGAAAATGCACTTGATACAGCCGTTTTCGGAAAAGATTTATTCTCTTCCTTGGAGCGCATTTACCGCTCGGAGCTTTTGCCTATTGCCGATTTCGCGGTAAAGTGCAACCTGCTGTCCCATTACCTTCCCCAAGAATTATATTTTGTCGACCCGTTTTACATTCTGTCCTATATCGACGACCCGTTAGGCTGGAACGACGAAATGCAGGTGCGCGAGCTCTGCGAAAAGGCTTTCGGATTTTATAAATAATACCAAAACATAAGGAGTCGGAATATGGAACACTTCATAGAAAACATCGAGATCTATCTTACCTACTTTGTAGAAATATGCACGGTGTTGCTTGAGCTTTGCGGCATTGTGGTGTTGCTCGCCGCGGCAGGAAAATGCTTTTATCAATGGATCAAGGGCGCAAGGACGTTAAGGCTCGATCTCGCACAAGGGATCGCTCTTTCGCTCGAATTCAAAATGGGCAGCGAGGTCTTGCGTACCGTTGTTGTTCGTGAATGGGAAGAGCTGGGAATACTCGGTGCGATAATCGTACTGCGCGGTGTTTTGACATTCCTCATTCATTGGGAGATAAAGCACGAGGAAAAAGCACTCGAAAAAGAAGAGAATGCGGTGACAAACGAAACGGAGGAAACGCAAATATGATAGAAATAAGCGGCAAGAACATAAAAATGCGCACTATGACGCAAAAGGAAATGCGTGCACTCTGGCGCAAATTTGTTCCCGAAAACAAAACAGACTTTGTTTACGATGAGGAAAAGGTCGATCTTCTTTATCAGCAAAGCATCGAACGCGAGGAATGGAATCCATCGGTCGGGATATTCACCAAAACCGATGAAATAATCGGCGAGCTGACCTTTGTACGCATCGTTTTCTCCGAAAAGCGCTGTGAGCTTTCGCTGTTTCTTGCGGCGGAAAGCTATCGCAACAAGGGATACGGCAGTGAAGCGGTGATGCTCGCAAAGAAATACGCCAAGGAAACGCTCGGACTCAAGCGTATTTACGCCGACGTTTCATCGGCAAATCCGCGTATGCAGGCTGTGATGAAAAAGTGCGGATTCCAAAACACAAAGACATTCAAAGCCGACTACCCCGACGGAAGCGACAGACTTGTATATTTCGCTATGCTTTGATCGTTGATTAAAAACGGTCGGTATTATAAAATTTTAAAAAGGATATTTGAAAAATGGACGAAAGAAGAAGTAAGATCAACTACTACCTCGATATAGCCGAAACGGTTACCCGCCGCGGAACCTGTTTGAGAAAGAATTTCGGCGCGGTTATCGTCAAGGACGACGTTATCGTTTCGACCGGCTACAACGGCGCGCCGAGAGGACGCGCAAACTGCTGTGACCTTAAATTCTGTCTGCGCGACAAGATGAACATTCCCCGCGGAGAGAGATATGAGCTTTGCCGTTCGGTACACGCGGAGGCAAACGCAATAATTTCCGCCGCGAGAGAAAGAATGCTCGGCGCAGATCTTTATATGGCTTGCATCGACGGAAAGACGGGCGAGCTTGTGAGCGGGACGACAAGCTGTCAGATGTGCAAGCGCTTGGTTATAAACGCGGGTATTGCGCGAGTTATCGTGCGTGAAAGCGAAAACGAATATTCTATATACAGCGTTCAGGATTGGATCGACAACGACGACAGCCTCGGACAGATCGGATATTAATATATAACGCATAATCGGAGTTAATATGAAAAGATTTACAGCATTATTGCTTGCACTGTGCTTTCTTGCGCTTATCGGCTGCGGAAACAAGGGCGAGCTGACCGAAGAAGGATTTACCGACACAAGAACCGGCATCGAATACGTTGAGGTCGAGCCGATGGGACTTTACCCCGTGCAAAAGGGCGAGGAACTGCTCACTCTCAAAAAGGGCGAGGAAACGGTTCCCTACTACGAGGTATTGTTTGAGGACACGAGCGAATTTTTGTGCTATGAAATCGAGGGCAACCTATTTTTAGTGCGTGCAAAAACAGCAAAAGAACCCACCGTTTCGGAATTCAATCCTATCGCGGCAACTATCTACAACGCGGCAAACACCTACCCGATCGACAACTTCTTTGCCGACGTGGAATATCTCCCCGATGACAAAAAGAACGAATTCACCGTCGGCGAGACCGCGCTTTGCAAGCTCGCGGCGGAGGCTATCACCAACGGCGAGGCGGTCGAGCTCAATTTTCAATACGAGGATCTCGACGCGCTCTACTACATTCGTCTGCTTTCGCAGGATTACCCCGGACTTTATTATCTGATTTCCTTCTTCCGCTACAACGGAAGATGCTTCCTGCGCGATGACAGATTGGGCAAGACTGTTTACTGTCCCAACGACATTATTGCAAGAATGGGCGGCGACTGATGGAAATAGTTTGCAGACCGCTTGAAACAGACGGCGAGATAAAACAGGCGGCGCTTATCGAAAAAAGCTGTCTTTCGACCTGCTGGAGCGAGCAGCAGATAGCATCTCTTCCCGAATATGCAAGCTATATCGCCGCGTTTGACGGAAACGAAATGGTCGGCATCGCATCGATGTATACCCTTGCAAGCGAGGGGCAGATAATGAATCTTGCGGTTTTGTCTAACCACCGCAAAAAAGGTGTCGGAAAAAAGCTTATGGATTCGCTTTTGCTTATCGCAAGGGAAAAAAGCTGTGCTTCGGTGTCACTCGAGGTGGCTGAAAACAACAACAGCGCAATAGCGCTTTACCGAAAATGCGGGCTTGAATCTATCGGTCGGAGAAAAGGCTTTTACAACGGCACAGACGCAATTATTATGGAGATAACACTATGAAAATACTCGGAATCGAATCCTCCTGCGATGAAACCGCGGCGGCGGTCGTCGAGGACGGCAGAATACTTTTATCGAACGTTGTCGCATCGCAGATAGATATCCACGCGGTCTACGGCGGTGTTGTGCCCGAAATCGCTTCGCGCGCACATACCGAAGCGATCGTCGGCGTGGTCGAAAGCGCACTTACGCAAGCAAATCTCACAATGGACGATATCGACGCGATCGCGGTAACAAACGCACCCGGACTTATCGGTGCACTGCTCACCGGACTTTCGTTTGCAAAGGGCTTGGCGTTTGCCACCGGCAAGCCGCTTGTTCCCGTCCATCACATTCGCGGCCACGTTGCCGCAAACTATCTTGTCCACGAGGATCTGAAGCCGCCGTTCGTATCGTTGGTCGTTTCGGGCGGTCATACCTCGCTTATGCGGGTTGACAGCTACACCGATTACAGTCTGATCGGCTATGCACGCGACGACGCGGCGGGCGAGGCGTTTGATAAATGCGCCCGCGTTCTCGGGCTTCCCTATCCCGGCGGAGCGGCGATGGACAGACTCGCGGGGTTGGGCGATAAGAACAAATACAAATTCACATCGGGCTCTGTCGACGGCGCAGAATACGATTTCACCTTCTCGGGATTAAAGACAGCGGTTATAAACCTCGTTCATCAGGAAACGACACAGCGCGGCAGAGTTATCGACGACGAATTCCGCGCAGACGTTGCCGCATCGTTCACAAACGCGCTTATCAAAACCATCAATACCCGACTCGAGCTTTTATTGAGCCGTGAGGGTGCGATGAATATCGTTCTTGCCGGCGGTGTTGCGGCGAATTCGCATTTGAGAAACGCCGTTTCGGAAACAGCCGCCAAATTCGGTGCGAAGCTCTATCTCCCTCCGCTCAAGCTTTGCGGCGACAACGCGGCGATGATCGCATCGCAGGGTTATTACGAGTATTTAAACGGCGCCCGCGGCGGCACCGGACTCAACGCATACGCCACAAAGGGTGTCTGATATTTTATTTGTTTTTTGCGGAAAATTTTCATCAAAATCGGCAAAATTTCACTCCCTGATTCACCTCGTTTTCAAGTCGGTTGACACGTAATGTATATGACATAATGTTTTGTGGGTTATGTGGATAACTCGGTGGAAAATGTGGATTACTCCACCTTGCCCAACCGAAAATCAAGCATTTTTCGCCTTTTGCTTGTGGATAACTCGGTGGATATCGTGGATAACTCGGTTACGTAACCCAAAAATATCCACGAATTATGTCAACTCGGTCGAATGTATATTCATCGTTTTTATGCATCGAAAGTATGAAAATCCGAGCATTTTCGGGCATCGGTATGTATAAACGATGCATAGCGGTTTTTTACAAAAAAAGCACCGTACAAACGGTGCTTTAAAATCGGGTTACGCGGAAATACCGCGACAGGTTATTTATTGTCGAGCGAGTTATCGCCGGAGAGGAATTTTATCGAGCGTTCGACCGAGTCCTTCGATTCACCCCAGGGGAGATCGTCAAAGCGGTAATCGAACTTTTTGCAGAAAAGCGAAACGTCGTCCTTGAGAGAATCGAGATAAGCGGTCACCTTGCCGTTCGCGGCGCGCACGAGCTCGGCATATCCCTCTTTATCGAGAACACGCTTTGCAACGAGCATATATTGACGGTAGTGCGGCAGACAGAAATAGCGCAGGTTTTCGAACGAAGCGCGAAAATCCTTTTCCTCGTTGTAAAGATAGGCGGCGGTGACAAACATTTTCGAGAATTTATCTTCTATACGGTCGCACACGTAACAGCTTTCCGAAAGCTTTTCGATACGCTCGACACTTTTTGCCGCGATATCCCGCGAGAAGATGTTGCCGGTTTTGATATCCTTCTTCAGCGATTCGAGATGGCTTTCGAGCATCAGTCCGAGTCCGAGTCGGTTTTTCATACCGAACATTTTTTTGAAATGACGCGGGCAAAAGCCCAATCTGTTTGTTTCGCTTCTTATTTCGGGCTCCATCATACTCGCGCCGAGAATAATTTCGAGCTCGTTCTTTTCAAGCTCTGCAATAAGCGCGCAAAACGGACACTGATCGGAATGGTTCGTAAACGCCTCGGTGACGGGGATCGTATAAATATGTTCCTTCAAAGCAATCGCTCCTTAACTTTATTAAGTACATTTTACATTATTACACATAAAAATACAAGAGCAAAGATATGAAATTTACAAACCTCGAAAACGGGCTTTTGATTTCGGAATGCGAAAACTTCGACCCGTTTGTTTCCTGCGAATGCGGGCAGTGCTTCCGCTTCGACAAAATATCCGAAACCGAATATACGCTTTGCGCCTGCGAAAGACTGCAAACTATAAAAAAGCTTCCCGAGGGCTGGCTTTTCTGTGATATCGACGAGCAAGAATTCAAAAAGAGTCTTTTTGATTATTTCGACCTCGGAAGAGATTACGGCGAAATAATCAAAGGATTTGAATCCGACAAGGCTATATCAAGCGCGGCGAGATCGGGCGGCGGTATACGTATATTCCGCCAGGATGGTTGGGAAACGCTGATTTCATTTATAATTTCGGCAAACAACAATATCCCGCGGATAAAAAAGATAATCGCATCGCTTTGCGAGCTTCTGGGCGAGGAAAGGAACGGCTTTTATTGCTTCCCCACCCCGAAAAGCATCGTGGAAGCGGGAATCGAGGGACTCGCGCCGATCCGCGCGGGATTTCGTGCAAAATATATTTACGACGCGGCGCTGAAGATATATTCGGGCGAAATCTCGCTCGAATACATAAAAAGCTGCGGATACCAAAACGCATTGAACGAGCTCAAAAAAATAAAGGGTGTCGGCGACAAGGTCGCAAACTGTGTGCTTCTTTTCGGGTTCGGATATTACGAAGCGTTCCCGATAGACGTTTGGGTAAAGCGGGTTCTCGCCAAATATTACCCCGACGGCTTCGATCCGTTATCGCTCGGCGAATATGCGGGAATCGCACAGCAATATTTATTTTACCACGAGCGAAATATTTTGAGCAGGGAGGAAGGAAAATGACTTTATTAAAGAAATACACAAGGTTTTTGGTTCCGCTTTTTTGCATATCCCTTCCGTTCATATTGCCTGCTCGTTATACGGGAAATATGTTCCTGCGTCTGCTCGCGCTTGCGGTTGTGCTTTGCTGTATATACGTTTATACAAAGGGGCTTCACCACGTAATATTCAACGAGCGCTCGCGTGCACAGCGTGTTGCGGTTTTTGCGCTCGCGGTCATAATGATACTTTTTTCCTTTTTTGTTTGTGCGGTCAGCATCGAAAAAGAATGGATGCACAGCTATCCGTTTGAAAACAAGGTCGACGATTACGGCTGTTACCCCCAAATGTTCGATGCCTTCCAAAAGGGTCAGCTGAATATCGACACCGAAACCGATCTGAGCATTCTCGAAACGCTCGAAAACCCCTATGATACGTCCGAACGCCGCGAGGCAACGGGAGTGAAATTCGGGCCTACCTGGGACAGAGCCTATTACGAGGGCAAGCTATATTCCTACTTCGGCATCGCGCCGGTGGTATTTCTCTATTATCCGGTTTATTTCCTGACGGGGAAGGTGCTTTCCGACGCACTCGCCGCGGCGGTAATGTCGGCGATCGCATCGGTCATGATGCTGGCTTTGATGTATGAGCTTGTGTCACGTATGAAAAGCAAGCCTCCGTTTATACTGTTTATGCTTGCAGGGGTCGCACTTCCCTGCGGTGCGCTTATCTGGTCGACCGAAACCTGCGCAAACTTCTACCACCTTGCCGTTCTTTCGGGAATCTGCGCCGTTGTAACAGCGTTCTACCACATATTAATGGGTGAAAAAAGCGACGACGGGTTCCGACGCAAGCTCCATTTCGCCTGCGCGGGTGTTTGTGTCGGTGCAACCGTTGCATCGCGCCCGAATCTTGTTTTGTTCATTTTCATCGCGCTCCCCTTGCTTATATCCGTAATCAAAAAGCACGAAAACGGCATAAAAAGCCTTATTGCCGATATCGCGGCGTTCTCTCTGCCGATGATCGCTATCGGTGTGCTGATAATGATATACAACAACGCCCGCTTCGACTCGCCGTTTGATTTCGGTGCGAACTACCAGCTCACGCTTACCGACACGTCGACCTATTCGCTGTCGTCCGCGCTGGTGCTTCCCGCATTCTACCACTTCTTTGTCCACCCGCCGAAAATCGACGACGTGTTCCCCTATCTCCACCCCGCGATAAACCGGATGAGCGAATACGCGGTAACAAGACTTGTCTACGTGAGCAATTCGGTCGGCTCGTTCTTCTTCCCTTGCACTTGGGGTATTTCCGCGGTCGGAATACTTTGGCGCAAGGAAAAGCGCGCATTCATCACCGCGATAACCGCATTTTTGTGTGTTGCCTTTCTTGCGATATTTGATATGTGCTACGGCGGAGTGCATTTGAGATATGCGGCGGATGTTATGTTTATCCTTTCGCTTTTGGGCACGTATATCCTGCTTTACACGGTAGCGAATATCAAAAAGAGCTCTGCCCTTTATATCGCCGTATTCACCGCGGTTGCGGTAATGCTTCTTTTGACGGTTCTTATCGAAATCCCGCTTATGCTCGACAACGAGCGCGATATGATAAGAAAATTCCATGTAGAATTTTATAATTTCCTTATGGGTTAGACGAAATAAAAAAATCAAGCTTCGTTTTGAAGCTTGATTTTTTATGCTTTATTTATCCTGAGCCGACTCGGGCTTGCGCCCTTGCCGACTCGGTTTTCGGGTTATGTCAGCCGCAGCAGCAGCAAAGGATGATAACCGCGATCAAAATGATTATCCAGCAATTGTTGTTGCCGAAGAACGAATCAAAGCAGCCCATTGCAAAGCCTCCCTTCACTACTTAAAGATTATGAAGCGAGGGCTAAATGTGTTACGGCTGTTTTAATCGGCTTTTGCAATAAGCTTTAAATAATCGGAATCCGACATCGGAGAAATAACAGTATAGCGCGGGATAAGATAGATATCACAGCCCGGTGTCGCGTTTCGCTCGACAGTGGAGAAAGCCGCTTTAAATCCCGCCGCCTTTACCGCGCTGACAGCGGTATCGTTGTTATCGCCGTAGGGATATGCGAAGTAATCGCATTTATAAAGATTCTGCGAAAGCATAAGATCGTCGTATATCTGATTAAAGCTCTGCTCGGGCAGGTGGTTGTGGTTATAATAGGTGTGGCACTGCTGATGGATAACGTCTGTGTTCGATTCAAGGTCGCGTTCTGTTACGTGCTGGAGCGAATCGACGTCGTATTCTTCGCTGTATTCGCCGTCGTAAAAATCCATAATGGCGAACATAGTTGCCGAAAATCCGAACTCGCGCAGTATCGGTGCGGCATAATAGGTATTGGACTTATAGCCGTCGTCAAAGCAAAGCATAATACTCTTGTTCGGCAAAAGGATCTCGCCGCGGACATATGCCACAAGCTCGTCGGCGGTAACGACGTTGTATCCGCCGTCGGTAAGCATCTGCATATGGCGTCTGAACTCGCTTGTTGCGATAGTGATCTCGTTACCTGCCCATTTTTCCGTATTTTTGTCCTCGTCCTCTAACATATGGTGATAGAGAAGCACGGGAACGCCGTCGGAATTAACAGGCTTTGCCACCTTGTAGGTCTCGAAATAGATACGCTTTGCGAGGATATAATCGTATTGGTCGACGGTATCGTCTTTGTTGATATCCGCCGCTAAAAATTCGCTTTCATCAAGCGTATAGGTTTCGAAACAATGACGCTTTATTATTATATAATCGTACTGATTGGTTTTGCCGTCGCCGACAATATCGCCGAGCACCAACGCCTTGTATTCGCCGTATTTTGTGGTGATAATATCGCCGGTTGCGATAAAGTCGCCTCCCGAAAGCGCGACACCGTTACGTGTTGCCGAAACAAGCGCGGGAGAGAGTTTGATCGCTTCGTCAAGAGTGATTCCGACAGTCAGCCAGCTGATAACCGGCATCTCCTCTGCGTCCTCCGCTTCCGCAAAAGCAATCGAAGCCGAGCAAAAAAGCATCAATACCGAAAGAAAAACCGCAAATGTTTTTTTCATAAATCCACCCTTATTATTCTTCAATGGTAAGTGTTCCGAAAAATTCGGGGCGGTGGAAATCCGGCTTTTCGCTGTCTATGGGAGCCCACATACCGAAATGGGGAATCTCGGTCTCGTCGCCGCATTTATAGAAATTACCCTTGATGCTTTCGCCGCGTGTGAAGCAGAATTTACCGAAGGTCTTGCCGATAAAATCATTTGAGAAGAATACCTCGACCGTCCAATAATCGCCGTCTCTGCCCGAAGTTACCTTGGGAAGCGGAGCAAGCATATTTATGGGAGTCTTGTTTGCGCGCTCGGTACGCACTGCGGCAAGAAACGCGCCGTTTGAGTTCATCTCAAAATTCATATATTTCGGGCTCTGATTATTGAAGCTTACGAAAAATTCAAGACAGCTGTCCTTGTAAACGGGATCGTTGTATTTTTCGTAAATAGCCTTGGGAGAAGCCTCCTTGCAAGCCATACGGAGCGCAAACCCTCTGCCCTCGATATAAATAAGCTGTGCGAACGCCTCGGGCGAATAACCCTCGGTCCATTTGTAGTTGGATATCGCCGCCTTTTCGGCACGCGAAAAATCGATTTCCTTTTCAACCTTGATAACGTAGTTCATTTTCTTTCTCCTTTATGTCGCTTTCGGCCGAAACTCTCTTTTCGGTCGGATTATTGTTGTATTTCAGCCAATCACGTAAGTGCCGAAGTAATGACGCTTGATGAGGATATAGTCGTATTGGTTGATGTTTCCGTCGGAATTAACGTCTGCGCGAGCGAGCTCGTCATCGGAGAGATAACGTGTACCGAAGTAATGGCGCTTTACGAGAATATAGTCGTACTGATTGATAGCGCCGTCGTTGTTAATGTCGCCGAGAACACCGTCGGGCTTTTCGTTTTCAACAACGTAGAGAAAAGCTCCGCAGATGCCGCAAGATACGTCGCTGAAGCCGTCGCCTCTGTCCTGAAGCTCGGGCTCGTGCTCTCCCTTGTTTTCGATCAAGCCGCAAACGCATTCGTCCCAGTGATGTGTCTCATCACGCTCTTCCGACATATTGTGGGTATGAGTATCGTGCGAGAGTCCGATTATTGTGGGATAATCGTAATTCGAATATCTGCCGATCTCCCAGACGTCATTGAAATCAAAGCCGACAAAGGACGACGAATCGGTCATTTCGGTATCTGTAAGTCCCTTGGAGCCGTCGCTCAGCTTGCTTGCGCTTCCGTAAGCCGCCTCGAGCGATTCATCGACCGAATAATAGCAATCAACAACGTTGATCTGACTGTCGGAATAGCCCAAAAGTCTGCCGCAGTTGCTGCCCGAAGCAACGACCTCACCTGCGTTGTAGGAGGTCTTGATGTTGAGCGGTCTGCCCGAACCCGACGAACGCTCGGCCAAGCCGACCAAGCCGCCGGATTTTTCGACGGTGTCGATCCGGCCCGAGTTGTAGCAGTTTTCGATAGTCATATCGATAATAGGATCGGTCTCGCCGTACAGCTCCTTAGAAGCGCAATAACCCAAAATACCGCCGACGGCTTTTTCACCCGTCAGAGTCGCGCTGTTATAGCACTGCTCGATTTTTGCGCCGTAGCTCCAACCGTAAAGGTTGCCGACGATGCCGCCGATATTGTTTTTTGCCCTGATCTCGTTCTGGTTTATGCAACGGCTTACAGTAGTAAATCCGTTGCTTGCCGAAATACTGCCGACTATACCGCCGACGACCGCGTTCGCGGTAATATATCCCTTGTTGACGCAGGTCGTGATCTCAGTCTCGCCTCTTGCGAGAACGCTGCCGATTATTCCGCCTACCATATTTTCGCCGCAAACCGAATTGAAGTTTTGGCAGCTCTTTAACAAACCTGCATTATATGTGTTCATCGCACCGAGAATACCGCCGACATCCGAAGTGCCCGAAACGGTGCCGTAATTAGTACATTCGGTTATAGTGAATGAATCGTCCATCGCGTCGGTAATGCCGACAACACCGCCGATGTATTCGCTACCGTCAACGACACCTCTGTTTACGCAGTCGTTCACAAGCCCGCCGAGGAGCTGTCCGACAATGCCGCCCGTCATATACTTGCCGCCGCGAACGCAGCCCTTGTTTTCGCAGTATTCTACACACGCAAAAACGTTTTTGCCGACAACGCCGCCTGTCGCGCTGTAATCGCCTTGATAAATAACGGTTCCCTCGTTATCGCAGGAGAGAATGTAGTTTTCCTCGGTCGCGGTGTTTTCACCGACAATACCGCCGGTGTTGCCGTTGCCGAGAATATATCCCATATTTATACATTCGCCGAAATCGCTGTTTACAGCCTTGCCTGCAATACCGCCGATGCCGATAACGATTCCGTCAAACACGCAGTTATTAAATACACTGTCCTCGGCATATCCCGCAAAACCGCCCGAAGTGGAGCCAAAGAAAAGTGAATCCGCGATGGTCAGATTCTTTATGCTTGCGCCGACCGCTTCCATAAAAAATCCGTTATACTCCGCATAGGCGGAATCGCCCGAATCATAGCCAAAAGCACCCGAGACGGTATGATTCTTGCCGTCGAGCACTCCTTTGAAATCCTTTCTGCCGTTGGTATAGCTCGAATGCAGAAAATAAAGCTCGCCGCTATAGATCGTTTCGCGGTCGTAATGATGAACACAGTCTGTGCTTTCGTCCGATGCATACCAATAATTTGTCTTTGAAGCGGTTTCATCGAACAAAGCATTCTCGCCGCTCGCGTCACCCTTGATGCCGGTGCCGATAAACGCGGTATTTTTGCCGTCGGACACCTTGATAAGTCCGCTATCCGAAATAAATTCACAGGTTTCGTTGTTCATTCGGATATCGTTGGTTATTTCAAAATAAACTCCCGAATAATCGGAGTTTCCCATATCGAGTTCATAAATAAGAAGCGCGATATCGCCCGCTGTGGAAAGCTCATAGGGGTCTTCCATGCTTCCGCTTCCTCCCGAAAAGGCGCTCGCCGCAGTTCCGTCCCAATCTGCCGCAAACGCGCCGAAAGGACAGACCGAAAGAAGCATAAGCGCAGAAATCAAAAACGCAAGTATTCTTTTGCTCATAATCGTCACCTCGCTTATTTTATTACTTATATAATATACTACGGAGGGGACGATGTCAAGTGATGAAATATTTACAATATCACCCTTTTCGCGCTATTGATTTTGTTTTGTTTTTGGAGTATAATTATTAAAATAATAAAAGGAGGATAGGTATGACGAATATGAATCTGCCCGAGCCGATAGTTACCTTTGCCGGCTACAAGGGCTCGATACAAAACTGCTCGAAGCTCACCGTGCGCGAATACGTAAACGATATCATACTTTTCTTCCGTTATATTATCGTAACACGCCGCGGCGACGACCCTGCGAATACCGAAATGACCGAAATAAGCCTCGCTCCGCTCGATTACGAGCTGGCGGGCTCTGTCCGCACCGACGAGATATATTCGTTTATGCTCTATCTCTCGACCGCGCGCGAAAACGGAGTTCGTATCCGTGCAAGAAGGCTTTCGGCAATAAAGGCGTTTTACAAATACCACACCGCAAAATCGCGCAAGCTTCAAGACAATCCCGCAAAGGATATCGACAGCCCGACAGTCAAGCCCGCGCTCCCGAAATATCTCTCGCTCGACGAAAGCATAAAGCTTTTGGAAAGCGTTCCGAAGGACTGCCCGACATATGAACGCGATTATTGTATTCTCACTCTGTTTTTGAATTGCGGTATGCGTTTGAGCGAGCTTGTCGGTATCGACCTTGCAAATATCGCCGACGATTTGTCAAAGCTTGTTGTGTGCGGAAAAGGCAACAAGATGAGAGTTATATATCTCAATTCCGCCTGCCGTCACGCGCTTCAAAGATATTTAACCGTGCGCCAGACAAAAGCAACCGAGCACGGTCAACCGATAATCGACAAAAACGCGCTGTTTCTGAGCTCGCGCAGAAAGCGGATATCAAATCAGATGGTGCAAACGCTCGTATACCGTTATCTCGACCTTGCGGGACTCGGCGGCAGAGGACTTTCGGTCCACAAGCTCCGCCACACCGCCGCAACGCTGATGTATAACGAGGGCGAGGTGGACGTTTTGACACTCAAGGACATTCTCGGCCACGAGCAGCTCACCACCACACAGATATACACCCACCTTTCAAACAAAAAATTGGAGGAAGCTGTGGAAATGAATCCGCTGGCAAAGATAAAATAATGCTCATCAAAAAAATTTCGGTCGCAAGCTTCGACGTCTACCCCAACAGCACGTTAAAGCCCGCCGCGGTCCAGCGCATTATGCAGCAGCTCGCACGCGAGGATTGCGATGCGATGGGCTGTACCTACAACGCGATGCGCGACATCAATATGGTTTTCGTTATCACAAAGCTCGGTATGAAATTTTTCGCACCGATATTCGCCTATGACGAGCTCACCGTAAAGACATATAACAACGTAATAAACGGCGTTTCCTGGATACGTGAGTTTGAATTTTACAGAGACGGCGAGGAGGTTCTCCACGCAACGACACAATGGGTGATCGTCCGCTACGACACAAGAAGAATCGTGCGCCCGCGCGAATTCCCCTTCCCCATTCCCGAGCACAATCTCGAATGTAACACTGTCGAGATCCCGCGCTCGCTCGACGCAAAGGAGCTTCCCGTTTGCGACGAAAGAATCGTTCGTCTTTCGGATCTTGACGAAAACGACCATTTGAACAACTGTGTTTATTCGGATATCACTCTCGATATTCTTCCCTATGACCGAGCAAACGATTACGTCAGCGACGTGAGAATAATATTCCACCACGAAGCAAAGCTCGGCGACGCTTTGGCTGTCGGTATGGCGGAAAAGGACGGCAGATTCGTCGTTTCGGCACACAATACGACAAAAGACAGCCTCTGCTTCGAGGCAGATTGCCGTTTTGGAAAAATATAATGTTGACATTTTCGTGTTTATGAGGTAAAATACCTTCCCATACTGATTAAAGGAGGAGCTTGTATGTCGGACGCAATACGCGGTATCGCAAACAACCGCGCCGCTTACCACGAGTATTTTGTTGAAGATAAATTTGAAGCCGGCATCGAGCTTTTCGGAACCGAGGTCAAATCGCTTCGCTGCGGCAGAGTCAATTTAAAGGATTCGTTCTGCCGTATCGACAACGGCGAGCTTGTCGCCTACGGTATCCATATCAGTCCCTATGAAAAGGGCAATATCTTCAACCGCGATCCCTACCGTGCGCGCAAGCTTTTGATGCACCGCCGCGAGATCGACAGACTTTTCGGCGCAGTCGGACAAAAGGGTTATTCGCTCATTCCGCTTTCGATGTATTTCAAGGGCCGCTGGGTAAAGGTCGAAATCGGTCTTTGCAAGGGCAAAAAGCTCTATGACAAACGCGCCGTCGAAGCAGAAAAGGCGGCAAAGCGCGATATCGAGCGAGCAACAAAGGGCAATTACTGATGGCTACCTGGGTGACACATCTGCGTATCGCGGAAAAGCTGATAAAAACGCTTTCGGATATCGACGAAACCGCATTTTATATCGGAACTCTCGCTCCCGACAGCGGACGAATGGTTGACGATTTCACCTATCTCCCCTCAAAAGACGTTTCGCATTGGAAGCGCGAAGGCGTTTCTTATGAGCAACGCTTCAAGGACAACGCCGAGTTTTTCGAGAAATACGCAAAAAACGAATCTGATAAATACAAAAGATCGTATTATCTCGGATACTACGTGCATATTCTCACCGATACTATGTACGTGCGCGATATTATCCACCCTTATATCGAAAAGCACGGAAAGCCGTTTTGGAGAGAAAATATCACCGCTATCCGCAAGGGCTGGTATGAAATAGATTTTCGCTTTTTGGAAGCAAACCCTTGCTTTTACCCGCTCTCTCTTTTAAAAACGGTAAAGCCGTTTAAAAGCGTGAGTCTCGATTATTTCGCCGAGGACGACGTGTACGAGCGTATCAGCTACGCAACCGAGCTTTATTCCTCCTGCAAGACCGATATGGAATGTGAGTTTTTCACGCATAACGAAAAAGATGCCGAAAGTCTTATTTCGTATATGTCGGCGGATATCGAAAAAATATTACAATCAAATATGAGCTCTGATTAATATCTCATACACGGGGCCGTAAAGGTTTCGACGGGGATTTTGAAACGGAGTAAGCGAGCGGAAGCGCATAACTTCCTAAAAATGTGCACTTTAAAATTAAACGCTAACAATAACAAATTAGCAGTAGCTGCCTAACCGCAGCTACCGTCGTACCGGGGAGCACCGCGGCCTCGGATACGGCGTCACTTAGCGGTGAACGTGTGTTGGGCAAAGCTTTGAGCCCTTCCATGAACTAATGAAGCTACCGTCCGAGTGAGCCTGTCTTTCGGCATACTCGGTGGGGAATCCTAAAGAAAGACTGCGCTCGGAGAAAACGCCGCGGACGAGTTTTCGGACAGGGGTTCGATTCCCCTCGGCTCCACCATTAGAGTATTATCCGAACCCTTTTATAATAGGGGTACTATTCGGACAAACAACAAAACACCGACAAGGTTAATCGCCCTGTCGGTGTTTTGCTTTTTAGGAGGACTATATACTCAACTACTTTTCAGTAGATAGAGCCTATGTTATTCGGTCTCTTTGAGTTCGGGCAGTCCTGCAACGCTTGTCAGCAAGGAGAGAACACCTGCAAGACCTGCGGCACTTGCGACCATAACCCAATTCACTTCACCGATAACGGCAGCCGTACCGATAGTTGCAACGGCTGTCTGTGCTACTGTCTTAATAGCACGAATACCTGCGGCTTTGAGCCAATTTACGAATTTCGCTTTTGTCATAATAAACACCTTCCTTATTTATTTGCACAGTTCGTTTACACGAGCCTGTACTTTTGCGTAATTATAACCTGCGGCGGTGAGTTTCTTCTTACGCTCTTCACCATTACCCCACTTGCCATTGATAACCTCTTTTGCGATTTCATCAATCGATTTGAGGGCAGGTGTAGTAGTTTCTACCTTTTGAGCAGTAGTGCCTGTGGTAGTGATGAAAGCATCGGTGAAACCTGCCGCCTTTGCCTTTTTAAGCATATTCTCAGCGTTAGCCTTTACGGAGAACGCTCCAATCTGAACACGATACATCACCTTATCCTCCTTAGTATTTTTGTCGGTAGTAGCGTTGCCGGAGAGTCTCTTGTTTACCTCTGCGGCAATCGCAGGATGGCGGTCATAAAGATACTTACCGGGGCAGGACTTGTTTGCGTAGTCTCTGTGTACTGTCATATTGCATCCGTTTTTATGGTTCACTCTGTCGTTTTTGTCATTAGACCAAACGAGTTTCTTAATACCATTTCTCTTGCAGATGTCGGTAACGAGGTCAAGAAGAGCGGCATACGCCTTATCTGTTACCGCATAAGGTTCTGTGGTATCGGATGCAACCTCGATAGTGATTGCACGATGGTCGTTTGATGCCGAAGAAGTACACCAAGAACGATTCTTCTCTTCTACATACAAACCGATTTCACCATCGAAGCCGATACCATAGTTAGAAGAAGCCTGTCTCGAAGTAGGAAGAAAAATCTCTCCGAGAGTTTTTGCCGAAGTCTGACCTACCACACAATGAATGGTGATAGTGTCAATGATGTGGTTTCTCTGTCCCGAATGATTAGGACTAAGAATTTTTACTGTTGCCAAAGAACTGTTTGTGTAAGCCATAGTTGTTACCTCCTTATGTAACTATTTCCCAAGATTTAACTTCATCATAGATTTTGTCTATGAATGAGTTTCCTTTAAGTGCTTTGTATGCTTCATAGAGCATCACAAAGTTTTCGTATTCGTACTGTCTAATGACACCACGCTCACGATTGTGATAGTAGATACGAAGCATTTCACTACGCAACTGACATTTTGTTCCGTTTGAAATTTTTCGCATAGTCGCTATCACAGGTGTAATTACACCGATGAGTACCCCGATTTCACCTATCAAGGTAACTAAGGTTGTTATGTCCATCGGTCATTCCACCTCCTCCCATCCGGCAGGATATGCTTCGGGAGACCACACATTGTTGTCTATCAAGCTCACATATACCACGCCGTTATACTTCACCTTGTCTCCCGTCATATACGGGTTAGTGCTATCGGGTTGCTCCCATTCGGGAATAACATTCGCATCGGGAATAAGCACTTTTGCGAAAAGAGATGGTGCATTGTCGGGAGTCCAATCGCTTTGCGAGGTATGCTCCGTCAATACCGAATATAAGATATTGTTATATCTAACTCTCGTTTTCGGGGCATATACTTTACCGACTTCCCATTTCGGGAAGAGGTTTACTGCATCAAGAGCGGTCGCATCATCGACTGTCTGCATCGCCTGTTCGATGATAGGTCGAAACTTTAAGGCTAAATCCATCAAGGTCATTTACTCCACCCCCAACAGTATTTTTGTTGCGGCGAGTTCCTCCTCCAATGCTAAGATTCTCTCTCGCATTTCTGTGGTAGTCATAACAGGTTCACTCGGAGTATTATCCTCTGTACCTGCATCGGGTTCGGTATCTTCGCTCGGCAATTCGTCAAGCGATTCTACCAAATTCAAATACTCGGTAGTGGTGATGACCGAAGCGATAAGAGAAACATTATCGAGTTGCTCTTTACCATCGAGTTGATACACAACGCTTCCATCGACCGATAGAATACCCTGTGCTTTCAATTCGGAACATCTAACCAAGACTCCGTTAGGTTGCTTATGCACATACACGGGAGAGGTATGTGCTTCTACGGCTATGACCGTTTCATTTTTTATAATTTTGATATAAAGCATAGCGGCTACCTCCTTAAATTGAACAATTCGTTATACAAGAGTTCCATATTTTTGATTGTGTGATAAGCATTAAACCTCTCTGCGTGGCTCTTCCAACTTTGAAAAGAGTTGTACGCATCCTGCAAGGTCAATGTCCCATTGAGATACTGAATATGTAATTTCTTTAATTTTCTGCGTTCACGGGTAATGCTCGTAGGATGAATTTTGCGAACGAGCTTTCCCGTAGGAGTTATGTAAAACCTTACCTTTAAGAAAGTGAACCCGTGCGAGAGTTTTACTATGTGAGTCTTGCGTTTACTCAGCACTAAGCCGAGTCTATCGCACTCACGAGAAATCTCTAACAAGCACTTTTTCAAAAACTCCTTATCGCTATGAATTAAATAGAAATCATCCATATATCTGCCATAGTATTTGACTCGTAGTTTCTCTTTGATAAAATGGTCGATGTAACTTGCCACCGCAGGAGCGAGTAATTGGCTGATTTGACTACCTAAACCTAAGCCTTTTCGTTCGAGTAGTGGTTTGTCGGGGTCGAACTGTTTTATCATATCTTCGGTTATTCCTATCAAGCGTAAGTCTGAAAACTGCTGTCTTAGTAGTTTCATAACCGCCCAATGAGTGATACTATCGAAGAACGAGGTCAAATCACATATAGCAATATATCCGTCAGTTCCATTGTGTCTGATGTATTTTTCCAAATGACAAATCAATCGCTTTACTGCAAAGTCATAACCTTTATGTCGCATACAGGCACCGTTGTCATATATAAATGTACTACCTACAACAGGCACGAGAGCGTTATCACACAAACAACGCTGAACCACTCGTTCACCTATAATGGTACTTCGTATATGTCTCTTCTTACCTCGTTCAAATATATCAAACTCGAAAAAGGAGGGACTACGATATGTTCCGTTCTGCAACTCCAACAGGGTCTTGTAGATGTTTAGAGGTGCTTGTGAAATATATCGTTGCACACTTGCTTTCCAAGAAACATTCCTACGACATTTCTTATAGGCTTTGTAAAGGTTCTCGTAAGTGAAAACCTTATCGTAATTATCCGCATCGCCGTACTTAGCAATCTTGGCTTTTGCTCGTGCGGCTTTACGGCGTTGGTATCTTATTTCGTGTCTTTCTTCACTTGTGATAGAATCCACCTTCTTTCACAAAAACTACTCCGTATGATTGTTTGGAGGGTTGCACTAACCACATAAAGCCACCGGGTATAAAATATCGGATAACCCTCAACCGATACTATGCAAGCAGCGTCCACCCGGACTTATCGGAGTACATATTTACCTTAATAGGAAGGTCATATTCTCCTTCTCTTCATCTCAGTCTGATTTCACCATACAGGGTACTTTGTCTGCCAAGAAGAAGCCGAATTTAGAAGAGAAGCCGAACGCCACGCCATTCGAGTTGTTGGCGTTGTTGTTGTTCGAGTTGCCGTTGTTGTTCACATTACAGAAGTTAGTGGACGAGGATGCCAACGGGGAACGCAGCCACCAGTTAGCCGCACCCGAGTTTACAGAATATAACCTATTATCTTAAAGAAGATTTTTATATCTCTTCTTATCCGAATCAAGCACTCCTTTTATAAGTGCAATTTCCTTATGAACTATCGACATCCATTCTTTCATCACCTCACCCTCTATCGGAGCGAACTCTGCCGCTACTTCAACCTTACCAACGAGGTCATATAACTTTGCTCTTGCTCGTAAGAAACAATCACGCCTTAGTTGAACCTCGTGTTGATTTGTGGGATAGATACTATTACCTTGTTTTATATCACCGAAGATGTCCCACGCTAAATCGGTGATTTTATTTGTTACTGAGAATGTAAATCGTTTAGGAAGTTTCTTGCATTTTCGCAGAGTAAATGTAAGTAAGGTTCTTGCGTTATGTAGAAATTCCATTTCCGATTCGTTTCTTTGAGCTCTTGGTACTGACATAATATCTCCTTCTCGGTCTCCCACCCCCTTGTGGGGTGGGATTTGTGATTTCCGAGTTAAATACAGAAGCCGAACGCCACGCCACCCGAGTTGTTGGCGTAGTTGGTGTACGAGCCGCCGTTGCTGCCCACACCACAGAAGCCAGTGGACGAGGATGCCGACGGGGAACGCAGCCACCAGTAAGCCGCAGTACCCTCACCGTTGTATGTCTTCTTGATACGAGAAGCGTTGTCGGTAAAGATACCGAATGTTACGCTTTCTGCATCAGCATCGACTTCTTTGCTATACGGAACGGCAGTTGTGTTGAATCCGACTTCGGCTTGTGAGAATAAGAACAATTTATCCTCAGATGTCGTGATAGTAGCACTTGTATTACCCTCCGAAGACAAGACATCGACTGTCTTTATCATTGTCTGCCATTGGATAGGTAATGCCGGGTAAACAGTTTCGTTCAAATACTTACGCATTTTCGAGGTAGCCCAACCGCCAACATTGGTGTTGCTACTATTCATTTGATAGTTGGCGTTCATTACACCAACCATACCAAATACAACAGGGGCAAACTCAGTACCATCGGACAATCTGTAATGATTGAAGCCATATACTTGAAGTACGATTTCACTATCAACAAACGCCGTTGTCGTAGGTACAATTTTGATTTTATCGCCTACCGAGAAATAATCTTTCGCAACGCCCGAAGTGATGATGCCGTAAAACTCAGCCAAGGTGTAACCACTTTTATCATCGGGATTGTCCGAATACAAAAAGTCATAGCCGGTCGCAACGGAGTCGGGTAGCGTAGGTGTAACAAATACGGCGTGAATATCCATATCGGCTACAACACTATTAGTAGGAGCATCCCAACCCATCCAAATTGCACCCGATGAAGACGAAGGTGTAACGCCACCATACTCAACACCGCTACGAGCTTCGATGTCAGTAACACTATCGAGCAAAGATGTTTCTGCTTTATCTAACCACCATCTGACCGAATAGGTTCTTACTTTTTCGGAATAAACGGCAGTAACAACGAGATTGCTCAACACATAGTTGAAAGATACATCCCATCCGATGAAAGTGTAAACTGTATCAATGGTAGGTTCTCTCGTAGGTGTAGAGATGAGTCCTGCTGTAACAGGGTTCACCGCAGAGCCAAACTGTCGTACAATCTGTGTTGCTTCGGGGAATACTGTGCCATCAAAGTCTTGGAATGTAACTGTGAAACTTTCCAAAATGGTATCGTATGTGATATTAAGGTCTGTAAACTCACCACGAATGGTATCGATTTCTTCTTGTGAAATCATACTGAGGTGAGCAGAACCTTTAAGGACAAACTCTTCGGAGTCTGCACCAAACTCATCGAAACCTGCTTTATCGGTCAATCGCATAACCACATCTGCATTTTCATCCGACCACACTACATCGGGAAGTCTACCACGAACAAGGTTAGAAGCACCCTTGACGATGGTTAATGTATCAATGACAGGACTACCCTCGACCCACAGGCTTGTCATTTCAGATGCACCGACTGTGAAACGCTCTATTTTGTTAAGACCACGAGCAACAATCTTTTTAAGACTATTCAATGCCGCTATCCTTACAGGAGCTCCCTTTGCGAACTCGATGCCTGTAATGCCCGAATCGGTGGTGTAGATTTCTTCAAGGGATAACAGTTTAGCGAGGTTCAAGGATTGAGCAAGATACGGTATGTTTCTCAAATCGATGTATTCCAAGTAGGGGTTGTTGTCGAAGTTAATGCCACCTGTGTTAGCCGTATTCATCGAGGTGTTGGAATAACCAACCTCACCCGAACCGATTTCTGCTCTACGAATAAGAGGGGCATCGGAGAAGTCTACAAACTTAGGATATACCGCCGACAGCGAACCGATTTGCGTAATATGCTGAGAAGAAAACAGGTAGGTTTCCAAGTCGTTGAGGTTTGCACCATCGGGGCATACCATCGTGTATTCTTTTCCTGCTTCGGCTCTGATGACATATTCACCAACATTACCGAACTGACAACGCAGGTACATATTCACATAAGGGATAACACCTGTAATATCTCCCTTTGTAGTAGAACCCTCGGGTACATTGGTTCTTAGGGAAATCTTATGCTGAGTACAAAGATTACCTCTGTGGCGAGATGCCATATAAACTTCCTGTGCAGGAATAAACACATCACGCTGATATTCTTTTGTTCCCAACATCATAGAACGATAACGGGTAGCCTTTGTAACTCTGTACTTGTTGTAGGCATCTTCCATTTCCAACGCTTCGGGGCGAATGGATTGATATGCGTTAAATTCATCCAAGATGTTTTTCGCATCCCAACAACCGAGACTTTCTCTGCTCACATACATCGCATTGAGTTCCTCTTCTCGGAAGTCTCGCACATTGCACCAAAGAACCGAATCAGATGCGTTGAACACATTGGCATTACCAACAGTATCGACATCTTCGAGACCATAGGTGAAAGTGAGACCGCCGGAGTTATCATTGCCGTAAGAAGTATCGTGGTCGTAATGAGTTCTGAAACTCCATCTCCACACATCGTTAGCATCGGGTTCGTAACTCATAAAACAGTTCTTCGCACGATTATCTACACCGCAAGTAAACTCAGTATAGAGATAATGGAAGTCGAGGTTATCGGTATGGAAGTAATTACCTACTTCGTGGATAAACTTTGCTTTTCTGTAAGCCGCAGAGTCGGTAGTGTATGTAATTGCATTACCACGACTATCCTTTTCTCCGTAATCAACAGTTCTACCAAGCGACTCATTCGTTGCCGCAGTAGTGTCGGTACTTACCACCCAAGCGTGAACTTCCTTAAAGCGTTCCTTCATCGCATCGGTTGGATTTTTAGGGAAACGGAACTCGAAGTTGCCATCTTTCCAAGTTTCATCTTCACCGATGTTTTTCTTGAAGCGACATTCCAAGGCATTGTTGTTCATAATCTCAACGCAACATTGGTCGGGATAGAGAGTGTTGTTCTGACCGAACACATCGAAGTTCTTTTTACTATTGTTCATATTCCCGGAGAAATACAACATAGTAGAACCTGCACTAAGAGTTCTATCACCAACTTCGATTGTCGCTGTGCTTGTGTTGGTAAAGAATACTGCACAAGGATGACCCTCGATAGTATCACGAACTCTCTTGTCGAGAACTTTACCCTTGAACACAAACGGGTTGAAACGATGATAACGCTCTACATTCACAACATTGTTTGCCTTATCACAAGATGCGGTATCGGCTTTGAGGTTGAAGTAATTTACAGGAATAGCGTTTTCATCAAACGCATACGCCGTCATTGGTTCTCCGTTACCATTTACCCACGAAATTGCAGTAGATAAGTCAATATCGAGGTTCAATGCTGCGGCGATGTATTCAAGTGAAGAAGTACCCTGTGCTTTCATCGTTACACCTGTTGCGATGAAATGATGTTCTTCGCCGCCGTGAGCGTACCACATTTCAATATCAACGATTACTTCATCTTCTTTTGAAGTAGTCATCTTATTTCCCTTAATATGAATGACTCTTAAATGTGGATTTGCCTTTGAGAGTTTGCTCATATCAAGAGTGCCATCGGAGTTATATACATTGTTACGCTCATAACGCTCTACCATCTCAGAAGGATTTGCACAATCGGCAATATGATTCTGTAAGATTTCTCTGCGAGTAAGAGCGTAAGAATACATCTTAATGCGATAAATCCAAACATCTGCTTCCTCCGAGCCAATCTTCAACACAGCAGGTGAACTTTGACTCCATCTATCAGAAGCATCATAGTCCATACCACGAGAAGGTTGGGCTTTGAGATATACACAAGCAAATCTTCCATCACTATCGGGTTCAATGGAAATATCCATCTCCACCTTCTTATCGGTACAATAAGGTGTAACAATCGATTTCAGTTCGGAAGACAGAGTGGAGGACTCTGCTTTCAGCGATACACCCACGCCATCAGACATACAAGAAATAATCTCTGCATCGTGGTCTCTTACCATTGTGGATTTGAATATCAACTTGATTTGCTTTCCGTCTGCCTTAGCGTTGTCGTTGAAAAGGCTTCGGTCTGCCATCACATAAGAACCTCGTTTTACAACGAAAGCCGTTACGCCTTCATCATCAAGTTGGAAACCACCGTTTACCCAATCGAAATTATCGCTGAATGTAAATGGATGGTTTACATTTTCGCCATCGATATAACCAAATGCATCACGAGTAGTTTCAGTATTAGAGTGTCCTTCGGGGTTAATATCAAGCACCAAACCCTCTGTGATAGGAGCAATATCATATCCAATGGATTCTACATTAAGTTTGATATTTTCCGAATCATCACCACTTGCGATAGTCAATTCGGTAGTACCGACAGTTGTTGCTTTATACGCCCAAGTCTGCACAGAGCGGTCAACAGTAAGTTCTGCAAGAACTGCATCTCCTCTTTTCAACTGCACAGGAGATGTATCAACGCCCGGAGTACAGACCATATACAAAAGAGGAGCGGTCGCAAACTGATTTACAGTAAGTTCGCTCTCATATACGGCAACAATCGTGGAATAATTACCGCTTACTTCCCAAACACCCGTGTGTCTCAGTTCGCTTGTTTTAAGAGTCTCACCATCGACTGTTGCTTCCAAATACGCCGTGATTGTATGAGCTCCGTGTGATTGAGGATAAACTGTGTAAGTGGTAGTACCACCATCAATCACAATATCCTTTTTGAAAACTTCGACACCATCTAAAAGAAGATGGATTGTCTTAGTACCTGTGCCGGTCGAAACGAGTCTTACATTTACAGAATTGCTTCCGTGGTTCGTCATCTTTTCGAGATTCCAAGTAAGACCATACTGCGTTACGCTAACAGTCCAAGTAACAGTACGATTGTTACCATAACTGTCTTCTGCATAGAGTTTGACTGTATTCGATGTGCCATCTCTGAGATAGGGCTTAACATCAAAAGAGTTCTCACCTTGTTCGACTGTTTCAACGGCTACACGAGAGCCGTTCACATACCACTCTGCCGTACATTCACCCGTAGGAGATTGGTCGGTAGAATCGAGGGAGGTAATCGTGTATTCGATAAGTACCTCTTCTGCGGTATTCATTACAGTAATGTTCTTTGACGGAAGTCTATTGATAACACGAATAGTAGAGCCGTAATCACCACCGCCACCGCCACCTGTTCCAATATAAACAGGGTCAACAACATCTTCACCATTAGATTGAATATGAAGATAACCGCTATCATCAAAGACCACAGAGTCGAAACCTGTGCCGTTTTCGGGAAGTACAACGCCTTCACCAAGAACAGTACCATTAGAGGTAAGATACAATCTGCCGTCTTCGGGATTTACGATGAGACCATCAGCACCGCCATTATCTCCTTTGGAGTAGTACGAGGTTTCTACATAAACGCCCTTATCTGCATCCCACACCATCCAATAACCATTGGCTGAAACCATTGGCAGATGAGTAGCAACGCTATTTGCTTTGGTGGCTGCCGCACGAGCGGTATCTGCGGCGGCATTGGCATTATTTGTAGCAGAGATTGCATTTTGAGTTGCGGTTTCTGCTCCTGCCTTAGTTTGTGCCACATCAGTAAGCAAAGAAATTAAGAGGTCGTAATTCTCGTCATCCTCAATCCCTTCGCCGTTATATGATGCCGCTTCAACTTCCAACTCAAACGAGGTGGAGGTCAACTTATTACCATTGACATCGACAATCGAGATGTCGCAAGTAACTCTGTCATCCAACTCTAACATCCAAGGTGCTAACGGCACCGTTACTGTACCATCACCGTTTGTAGTTCCGGCAAAAGCCTTAGACATACCATCGGCTCTTTCTGCATTGATGGTAACAACGGATGTAGAGTTAATGTTGATGACTTCACCCTCGTTCACGAGAGTAACTTTTAAGAAACGAGAATTACTATCGTACTGTTTTGCAATAATGGCTTGAAACAGATTTCGTTTCGCAACATCGACAGTAATTGATTTCGTAATTTGAGCCATTCACACATCACTCCTTCTTTTCTTTATTCTGCATAGCAGCATAGTCCATCATCAGTTCAAGGTTCTTTCGATTACGCAGGTCTGCGAGAATTTCAAGAACGATACCTTCAACCAAATACGCAGGTAACTTAGTATCTGCAAGAACTTCGTTGAAAGCCGAGACGAACTTGCCTTTTGCGGATTCAAGCATAATACTTAAAGGTGTATTCTCCGGCATTTTATTTTGCCCCCTTTCCGTGTTTTACAGGGATTTTAATAGGTTCGTGTTCTTTCGGGGTATGTTTGTCTTTTGGCGTATTTGCAGCAACAATGAGTTGTTTATCCGCTTTTTTGTACGGGTCAACCCACTTGTGAGGTTTTGGACTATGACCGCCTTTGTCTACCATAGCACTTAACTCTTGTACTGCCTTGATGAGATATGGAATAAATTTGTTAATCTTGATAGACAACTTGCCCGTTTCCTTATTCTCATCTACAAGGTGAGGTGCTACTTCTTGCAACTGCTGAGCGATTACACCAAGGTCGCAATGTTCTTCGTTCTCAATCCAATCAAACTCTTTCATCTCCACTTGTGAAATGAAGTCCAAAGCGTTCACTTTGGTAGGCTTGATATTTTTCTTCAAACGAGCATCAGACTGATTGAGAATATCAAAGTTGTGCAAGTCTATGTTTGTGTAAATGTCAAAGGAAACATCGTTGAAAACCTTAAAAACCTTAGATGTACCATTGATACTAACTGCGGTATTATTCGAGCCGTTCACCCAAGACATTTCACCTGCGTAACCAACGCCGCCACCTGTGTAATTGATAAATCGGTAACTGTCGGTTAAATACAAGTTTCCGTCAGCATAGGTGTTACAACTAAAATGCAATCCCTTTTTACTTTTAGAATTATCATTGTAGTAAATGAGTTTTACTTCGTAATAATCGTCATCGTCTTTGCTTTTCGCAGACCAACTCATATACTTTGCATCGGCTTCCAAATCGAAACATAAACCTTTGAAATCACTCTCACCCACAAAATTGTTTGTACCGATGTTTCCAATCCTTGTTCCTTTGTAGTAGTACCAATTACCTGTGTAGGTCATCTTACAAAGTAGGTCATCTGACCCTTGGTTGGTGGAAGCGTAGATGTTAATAGCACCACCTGCGAACTCGATATATTTCGAGATAGAGTTCCAAGCGATACGAACAGAGGAATAGTTTTGAGTAATCTTCGTACCAAACTCCGAATCATTCACCTTTTTATTGACCTCTGTCATAATGGTATCGGAGGTTTGACTAATCATAGTGCTTGTGGCGTTTGTTGTGGAATAATTCTTTTGAATCCAACTCTTCAAAACACCATCTGCCGCAGTAAACTGTTGGGTAACAGTTTCAGCACTTTTTGCTATTTCGCTTGAAACCGAGTTCTTATAAGCAACAGCAATCTTCTCGGCGGTAACACAGCCTACATCGAGATACTCTGCTTGAATCTTATAAGCGGAGAGGGCATTGAATACCGCATTACCATCCTGCGTAAAGCCGTATTCCCACACAGGTTCGCCATCGTTCCAATCGTGAGTCCAAGCAAAACCGCCCGACTTGAATGTGTAGATAATGCTACTATCTTCCAATGTTTCGTTATTATGAAAGTAATAAATATCACCCTCACCATCGGTGGAAACAACAGTCATCCTCAAACCGATAGAATTACAGATAGTCTCATTGAGTTCGAGAAGTGCCTGTGCCCTCGAAGAAATCGTGCTGTCAAGCTCATTCTTCACCTTTGAGAGAATGGCTCTCTCACGAGCCGTAAGAGGGTTCATACTCGCATAACCATTCTTAGCCGCCGTTTCGCCTTTACCTTCAACAGCCATACTGTTATTCAAAGTAAAAGTACAGTCTGTAATGATGGTGGAATGAGCAACACCGAGCTTATCCACGAACAATACTTTATCCATCGGATATAGGTGAGGCATCGGTTTTACCTTCGCCGTAAATGGAGTGTAGGAGAAGCCGTACAGTTTACCAAACAATCCCTCTGCGATGACAAGGGGGTCGTGTTGGATGAGACTGTTGGACTCTACATTGAAAGCGTAAGAAGCATTGCCGACAAGATGTTCCTCTTCACCAAAGACTACCTGCACACCGCTAATGGTGATTGCGTTTTCCTGTAAATCAGAAGAGTAGCGGTCGCTAAGGTTGATTTCTGTATCGGTATCTTCGTACCACTTCAAAATCAGTTTGCCGTTCCAATCGATAAAAGCACAAGTACCTGTGATTTCAGCAATCCAAGCGATGTACTGACGATAAGTTAAATCATCGTCTGTCGGTGCTTCATTTATGATGTAATTAGCGTTGGTGAGTTTTGTTGCATCGATGCCAAGACTGACTCTGCAAATCGTACAGACTCTATCCAAAAGGTCTGCTACCGACAACGGGAACACAATCTTAGTGTTATCGACAGGTTTATCGAACATAACCATTCGGTCAAGAGCCGTCAGCGTGATTTTCTCCAACTTGCGAGGTGCTTCGTCAATAGTGAAATAACCGAACGGGATGTAATGGTACTGAGCATTTTCCCATCGTCTCGCATCCCATTTCTTAGTGCCAATTCTTACATAGAGTTCTGCTCCCTCGAACATTATCTCATTGAACTTTCCGTCAGCATTATCGAGAATAAGAGACAGTTCTGCTGCTACCGCAGAACCTATCTCAATTTTACTTCCCGATACCGAGTAACGATTTATAGAGAGACCACCTGCGACCACATCTTCTTCCGAAAGAGTTAGTGTATCTCTTACTCCGTTGAATTTGATGTCAACGATTTGTCTATACGACTCCTTGAACAGTCGAAGTGCTTCGCTCGAAATAGGATAAGCCATACTACACACCCGACCTTTCAATTAAGTTGAAAGACACATTCTGCCACAGACCCTTGGCGGCATTATACATAGGAGCAGACCTGTTACCAACATAAAACTCCGATGTAACATATTTGCCTTGCATCGCATCCAAATAGCATACCTTGATGTATTCGGGGTTAAATGCTTTAAGGATAGCAGAAACCTCGGAAGTAGGGATGTTCTGCCAAGAGAGTTCAATACCAACGAGTTGACCGATTCTCTTTTTGTGCATCATCGTATCTTCGGTACGACCTGCATCAGAAGCAGAAACATCCTCTAACTTCCAAAGATATGAGGAGGGACACTTGACAGACTTGCCATCAACTGAGCGTATAGGATTGTTTTCCGAGTATGCCATAATATCCCTCCTTAAATTCCGACAGAGACAACCGTTTTACCATCTCTGCGATTTTTTCTTTGTAAGCCACCAATAATATCATTCGCACCGACAACGGCGTTGACAATGGTGTCTTTTTCAAGCAGTTTTCTCAAAAGGTTGTTCTGTTCACGGAGGAGAGCGTTCTGTTCGCTATTCGCATCCGCAACACCTTCGGAGATACCTGCGATAATCTGTTCATTGTTTGCTACGGCAGATTTGTTTCCAATCGTACCAACCATTTCGGGACCGGCTTCTCGTGCAATGAACATCTGTCCTGTTGCCGGGAAACCACCCTCAGCAAGAAGAGGAATCTGAGGAATATTTATTGTTGTCAATCCCTCAAAAGGTTTAATGCCGACAATTTCAATTCCCTTTATCCAATTAAGTGCGGCGTTGATTCCGTTAAAAGGAACAGAGATAACGCTGTTCAATCCTTTTATAATTCCGTTCACCACAAACTTAAATGCCGTAACAATTCCGTCTTTGATTTTTACAAAAATCTCTCCGGCTACGGAGAACACATTGACGATGCCCTGCCACGCTTTTTGAAAAGTATCTTTGAAAAATGTGGCTACTTTACTGAACACCGACTTTACGCCTTCCCAAGCAATTTTGGCTTTTTCAAGAAATCCGTTCCATAAATTTGAAAAGAAATTTCCGACAGGCTGAATGATATTTGTGTTTATCCAATTACCGATTGTGGAGAAAACAGACTTTATTCCATTCCAAGCGTTAATCGCCCAAGTGCTTATGTTAGTCCACATAGTGGAGAAGAAATTGGCAACGGGAGTAATGATATTCTCATTAAACCACTCGGAAACAATGCCCCAAACTGCTTTGATAATCTTCCAACAGCCACTTGCAATAACGCCTATGTTGTAGAAGATGTCGGAAATAGTTTGGAATATACTACCGAATAATTCGGAAAACCACTCAATCGCAGGAGTGAAGAACGAAACGATTGCGTTCCAACAAGTTGATGCTGCCGTTGAAATTCCCGTCCATAAGCCGGAGAAGAAATTAGCAACAGGGGTAATAACCCAAGTGTTGAACCACTCGGCTACGGTACTCCATACCGCAACGACTCCGTTCCAAAGATTTACAAAGAACTGACCTACGGCGGCTAATGCTGTGCTACACCAAGAGCAAACCGCATCCCAATTCTGCACTACGAGAATAACCAAGTCGGTAATCAAACCAACCGCTAAACCTATCAATGCACCGATACCTGCACCTATCGGACCGCCACAAGCACCGATGATAGCACCAATACCTGCTCCTGTTGCCGTAGCACCCACCCCAATTAAAGCGGCACTTAGCCATCCGATTCCGTTCACGATAGCATCATAGATACCTGTAATAAACATCGGAACACCTGCGATAATTGCACCGATACCACTACCAATCAAAGCACTACCGAAGAACTGACCTATTAAAGCACCACCTGCGACAATAGAACCACCGCCACCGAGTATTTCAGCGAAATTGACACCGTTAAGTCCTTCTTCGATTGCTTTCTTGATGCCGTCTGCTTCAAGTACAATACCTGTAATAGCCAAGGTAACACCAAGAGCAAGTCCTGCTTTCTTACCGATAAGAGCGATTGTCTCTTTCAGCGTAGTTGCTTTCACATTAGCGGTAAGTAAATCGGCAATAAAATATCCGAGTTTCCACGCACCAATACCCGTAGTTACCAAACCTACAAGTTTCACAATGTCTTTGATTTTTTGTTTGAGAGGTTCGAGGTCGGGCATCTTAATGTTGGATAAGAAATCATAGTCGTATTGACTTAAATCCAATCCAAAGTCCGAAGCATAACCTCCACCGAGAGCATCACTTGCAGAAGCAGAAGAGTTATCCGTCATAACATTTAACTCATCTATTCCAAGCAAGGATTTCTTCAATTCCTTAGCGTTGTCAGCGGCTTCTCCCAAACTATCAGAAGCATCTTCAAAAGAACCTGTGTCTACGCTGATTCCCGAATAATCAATCTCCGGCAACTCGTATCCGAGTGCATTAGCAAGAGACTGTGCGGCTTCTTTGATGATTTGAACAAGAGCTTGAAACCAAGGAATAACCTTGACCGCAATTACGCTCACAACTTGACCCATCGCTCTCTTCGCCTGTGTCCATTGAGCGTTTAGAATCCTCAACGCATTAGACGGAGTAACAATGGTTCTCGCCAAGTCTCCCTGTGCGTTGGAGGTCTGTTCCATTATCGTTATGTAACGGAGAGTTGCTTTCTGTGCTTCGGTCATCTTAGCAGTAGAAAGGTCGATGCCGTGAGCAAGGGCGGTCTGCCTTAACTGTGCCACAGACACATTGATACCCCACGCTTTGAGACCCTTAATCTGTCCCGACATACCGCTTTGCAGTTTTTGGAAAGCCGTCTCAACATCGGTATTCCACAGAGAGGACAGGTCGTATGCCAACTGCGTAAGGTTTTGACTCATTCGTTCGGAAGAGGAGGAAACGATACCATATCCTGCCGCCATCTGATAAAATGCACCTTGATAGGTCAGCCATTCTTTGAGGTCGATACCCATAACCGCTTCAACGGTCTTAGCGTACTTCATTGCCGCTTCTGCACAATCGCCCATTGCAACCTTGAAAAGGTTCAATGCTTCTACATAGTCGTTGGATTCTTTGAACCAACTACCGAGCGTGTTTGAAACCACACGGAACGCCGCAGTTGCACCTCGGACTTTTGAAGTGAACGAAGAAAAACACGAGGTTAATTTCTTAGTACCACTTGAACCTACATTCGCAGCATTTTTGAACTTTGAAAGGGTTTTCTGCAAATCCGTTAGTCCTGTGGTAGCAGAACTCGTATCGGAATCCACCTTAATAACTAAGGTTTCAAGAACAGTCTCAGCCATCGTTTTCAACCTCCTTCCTTTGTGCCATTAAAGCGTTGAATTTGATAGCAAAGGCGTTTGTTTTCGCCTTCATCTGTTCGTATTTAGCCTTTTCTTTCTCTATACGCCTACGCTCGATTTCCTCTTTGGTAATCGCATAAGGCTGAGTAGAATACTCGATGGGCTTCGTACCTTTTTTCGCAAAGGCTCTGAGTACAGGAGAAACATCACAAAGAGCTTCGTAGATATACATACCTTGCAACCACAATCTCTCATTGTCTCGTTCTCGTTGTAACTTAAACGCTTCACGATAATACTTAACCAAGCAGCAATCCTCATTCCAATACTGCTCGTAGGTCATACCTATTGACAGGTAGAATGGTAAGTGAGAATAAAACTGCTCCGTATATGAAATAGAGAGGGCAGAGTCGTTGTAGGACTCGCCCTCTCCAAAGGGTAGCGAGTCACTTACCAACTCGTTCCCCAATCCAAGTTTCCCTCGGACTCTTCCGGCTCATCCATCATAGCGAGGATGGGTTCGTTATACATTTCGGCAAGTTTGCCAACAAGAGTGTCCTTGTTCTTCAAACTGCGGAAAATCTCATCGATGACTTCCGGCTTCACGAACTTGTGATGAGCAAGGAAAGCACCTGCGAAAAGAGCAGGAAAAGTTGTAACGGGTTTTTCTTCGAGGTCTGAAATCTTAAAACCTCTACGCTCCATAATTTCAATGGATTTACGAGTAAATTCGAGAGTATAAGGAACTCCCTTAAACTCGAAGTTAATAGTCTTAGCCATAATACAATCCTCCCATTAAGTATTACTCGCCGACAGTAATCGGAGTAGAAGGTGCAACCGAAACAGTCATACCAATTACTTCGTTAGTGCCGCCACCGACTACGAATACAGACACATAGCCCTTGAAGTTGAACTTACCATCCGAACCATCGGGAGTGAGAGTACCGTTAGTCTCAGTACCACCAAACCAAACGGAGAGGTCGAGTTCCTGTCCTTCGAGTGCTTTGATTTTTGCGTAATCAGCCTTCGTGTAGTTCGCATTAAATTCGAGAGCATCGAGGGACTGAATACCCGGAATATAGGTCTGCATCTTATCGGACAAAGTGGTCGTTTCGAGCATTTCGGGAGAACCGCCGAGGTCGGGGAAATCCTTAATGTCAACGAGCTTTGCATACGCATCGTTTTCCTTTTTCATAAGGAACACTTTATAAGTAGAAATTGCCATTTTCATTACCTCCTGTATATAGTTCCATCTTTCGATGCAATGGCTGAGTATCGAGCAAAGAGTCTATACTTAGTCGCATCGTCCAATGAGATAGGATTCTTTGTTGTACGGGAGAATCCGATGCCCGTAAAATATTCATCAATCACCGCAAGGATTTCTTTACACTCTGCCTTCTTGCCATTCCTCTTATTGGAATACACATTGACATCGTAAACAAGCTCAGCGTGGTTTTCGTTGCTACCACTATCTTGCGATTGAGAATAAGCGTAATTATCGCTTTCCTCAATACAAGCACACGGGAACTCCGATGGTGCTAAAACAGTTTCACCATAGACTGTGAACTTTGCTCCGAACCTATCACGAAGTTTGGTCGCTATGTTAGTAAAGAGTTCTGATTCAATATCTATCATTATCCGAAAACCTCCTTCGCAATAGTGTATATCTGTGCTTTCATATCCTTTGCGGCGTAGTACATTGCCTTTGCAGGTGGATTTCCGTAAGTGTGATATACACCCTCACGAATCGGTTGACCTGCGTTACCTTGCTCTCCGACATAAACCCAACCTTTTTCGTTAGCACCCTTGCCTTTACCATAAGTGCCGTGAGAAAAGCCAAACTCATCCGATTGGGGATGTTCGGGATTGATTATACCCGTACCAAACTCAATGAAGAGAACGGCTTGACCTTTCGCCACAACCTTATAACCTTTTCTTGTTGAGGTAACGCTGATAGTAACATCGTTTTTACCTGCATACATAGCATTGGTAAACTCAACCCTTGCTCTGTAAGCACCAAGAACGGACAATCTCTCTAAAAAGAGCTTCACTTTGACTCGCAAATCTTTTTTGTAGTCTTTCAACTGCGAGATGACTTTATCGAGATTTTCAACGGTGATTCTCACGATACCGCCACCTTACTGATTGCGATAGAAACGCTATTGAGAGACCTTGCGACCTTCTTCACGATGTAATCGAAAAGAAGATTCCCGTCATCGTCCTTTTCGGGTTGCTTATCAACGAATAACACGCTGTTTTCATCAATGGGACAAGTGATGTCATCAAGAACTATCACCTTGTCATATTTCAACTCCTTACCGAACTGCTCAACCTGTGAAACGCCGGTCGCAGGAGAAATATTCGCTTTCGCCAACACGGGTTCGGAGTAGATGATACGAGGTTCACCACTCTCGTTACCATACTCATCCTTACCCGGTTCATCATCAACAAAAAGAGCGTAGTAAAATTTCGTCTTGTTTCTCTCTAAGCACTTCATTGGGAACTACCTCCCAACACCGAAGCGTGTGGGGTAATGTGCTTCAACATAGAATCCGGCACCGTTGCACTTTCATAAGAGCGAGAGATGCCATTTTCACTATGAGCAGTTTCACCCTCTGCACCACGCTTGTTGAGTAAATAGAGAGCGATGTCAACTTGTGTAGCGTGATATTTGGCAGGGACTTCTTGAATATCGGAACGAAACGGATAAGCTCGTCTCAATATTCGTTCACCTGCTAAATCAAGAAAGGTAGACAATACGCTCTCATCGGTTTCGCCCGATAAAACTTTAAGTCTTTCGAGTTTCTGTGATTCGGTCATATTGTCTACCTCCTTTCATTACGCAATAGCGATTTTTACAACCTTAGTTGCATCGGTGAGAGCCGCAAGATAATACTTACGAGAGATGATGGTGTTCAGACGAACATTAGCATCTTCGGAAGAACGAGGCGGCTGCTCGATTTCAGTACCCTTCTTGATGAAGAGAGTAACGGCTTCCTTAGTGCCGACATAGATAGCACCCGGAGTAGCATCCTTCTTCACATAGAGGTTAGTACCACCAACAGTACCAACATAGCCGTTCTTAGCAAAGGCTTCGACATACTTCAAATCATCTTTGAGTGTCTTACGAATCTTCGCCATATCCTCATTGCAGACGAAAGCGAAAGTAGTAATACCTTCGATATTCTCAACATTGAGTTTAGCCTTTGCATCCACAAAAGCGGCAAAATCGGGAGCAGTAGCATCTACAACAAGAGTAGCCTTAGCGAACTCAGCGTAAATGTCTGCGTTGACTGTGTTGAACATATCAGTACCCATATGACGAGTACCAACAGGAACAAGGTTGGGGTCAGTCATAGCCTGTTCATCGTAATACTCGAACTTGTTCTGAGCGAGTAAGATACGATACTCTTCGGGAGTATAGGAAACCTCGATGCTCTTGGTATTACCTTCACCCATAGCGAGTTTCTCAGTACCATTGGTCGCTCTGTAAACATTGATTTTTCTCACCATACCTGCTGTGCCTTCGAGGGTGCGGTCGATAGTACAGAAATTCTGCAAATCAAGGTGAGAGTTGAACTGGTCTTCTACCTCATTGGAAAGGTAAAAATTATCATAAATAGTGTGCGGCATTATTCATTACCTCCGTATAATTTTTTGTATTCTTCGGGATTTTTTACAGAGAAATCGTAACGCTCCTGCGGAGAGAGTTTACGGAACTTTTCAAGAGTCATTCCATCACCCTCGCCACCTGCCGGGGGCTTAGGAGTATCACCGAGTAACTCTGCTTTAATAGACTTATCGTGTGCTTCGAGGAATTTCTTGTGATTAGCAAATACCTTATCAGTATCGCCATCGACCATAGCCTTTGCCGTAGCATCTGCGAGGGCTTCGTCATAGCCCATAGCAAGGAACTTCGCCTTATGACCTGCGATGAGTTCTTTCTTCTCCATATCAGCAACTTTCTGACGAAGAGAGTTAAGTTCCTCATCGTTTGCCTGTTTCTTCTGCTCTTCTTCGGATAAAAGGGCATTATGTTTCTTACGCCATTCGGCTGCTTCGGAATTAGCCTTAGAAGCGGCGTTTTTGTACTTATCGACCTCAGCAGAAAGGTCTTCGTACTCGTGGGCTTCAAGAGCCGCAACTTTTTCTTCGGGAGTCATATCTGCATAACCCTCGATTTTGCTGACATCAATCTTTGCCATAAAATTACCTCCTGCGTTTAACAAGGCAGTTCACTCTGCACTATATTTCTGTTTTTGGTCGGGTTGTCTCCCGTCTGCGTTTTATGGGTTCACTCCCATATATCAAGCCTTTCGGCTAATATCTAAAAGAAAAAGGACTACGAGCCTGTTAAAGCTCATAGTCCCTGTTGACTGTTTCCCTCTACCCGTTTATAGAGGTCTTTGTTTTCACTTTTCGTTCGATTTCAACTACAACAAGTTTACCGTTTTCTTTTTTTAACTCAGCCGAATTACCTTTTTTAAGGATTCGGGTAATCGCTTCGATAACCTCTGCGTTGAATATCGCCATAGACATTCCACTCATTTTCATTCCTCCGAGTATGGAATTAGATAACACCTGCATCCTATGTGAGGTTTAGGTGGTACATCCTCGATAGGGTATATCTTACCATCACGAGATTTACACACCGAGCATCGTCTGTTATCTTTTACGGACACCCACATTACTTCTGATATGCCGGAGTCTGTGTATGCTCTTAATGTTGCCGCATCGGTCGTAACAATGGAATACTGTGTAACCATAGCCGACCAATACCTAAGAGCCGTGTCCACTTCCTTCGCCTTGTTATCACTTGACATCATACTCTCAAACAATCGTGAGCATTTACGCTCTACTTCGTTCACATAAGAGTATTTGGTAGTGGGGTCGTATGCTTCCAACACAACCTCCAATAACCATTGTTCGGTGATAGCCGAGATGTCCTCGCCCTCAGCGTTCTCATAAGCAAATACTGCAATTTGATACAGCATCTTTCTTGTGAGTTCGTCTGCTTCTCGATACAACTCTTTTACCGACTGTAACAGATTCAACTCATCGAAAGAGGAGAGAGCTTTGAGTTTACCAAACATCTCGATGAAACGACCATTAAGATAACTGACTATTTTATCAGCATACTCATACATTGCCTTCACCCTTAGCGGCATTGTTTACCTTGCTTTTATCAATCTCCGTCTGCTGCTGAGCAAACTGAGCCAACTCTTTCTCGGCTTCTTTTTTCTTCTCCTCAGCATATTCTACACTTTGAGAGTAAGCAAGTTCGGGGTCAACGAAGAGTCCCGAATGGGCGAAAGCAAGGCGAGGATGAATTTTATCATTGTTAAGCATCGTGGTGAGAACCTGCGACTTAACTTGAATGTTCTCATAGTTGCGGCGAGTGAAACGAATGTCAATAGCCGACAACTTCAAGTCCATATTGCGTAAGGTGTTTGCGAACTGAATAGCAATTCTGAGGAACTGCTTTTCGGACATTTTGAACATCGTCTCCGTGTCTTTGGCACGAGACTCAGCATTAGTCCATCCGTCACGCATAATTACCGCAGAACCCGTATCGCTCGTGGAACTTCCACCATTACGATTCGGCATACCGCAGATAGTAAGAACTGTATCGTACATATCATCCACAAGAGTCTGTGTCTGAGTTTGATTGAGTTCTTGAATAAGGTAGTAAGCATCACCTTCGAGAGGGATTTTAAGACCGCCGTTTTCTTTAAGGGTCTTGAACTCCTCACTATCAATATCTACACCTTTGAGGATGAGTAGAGCTTGAATGAACTGCTCCACGCCATCCAAGCGGTTCGATGCAGTTTCATTGATTGCATCAAGCAGACCAATCACGATTTCAAAAGCACCGAGTCGTTCGGGGTTTGCAGGATATTCGATGATAGGAATAGTGCCGAGAGAGTGCTTCTCTTTTTTTACGACAATTCCGTCTTTTACCTCAAAGTACCAATACTTCGTGTAAATGCTATGAAGTTCAGTATTATCTTCGAGCAGTACAGTTTTAACACCCATCATAGGCTTATTACCGAGACCGCTATGGTAAACAACGAAACTGTATCGAGGGTCAAGAGTGTAAATCTCAAAGGGAGATTCGTCTTCCTCTTTATTTTTGTCCGGCAACACCATTCTGTACGCCGTACCGCAGATGGTAAACCATTTGGCAAGTTCGGTGTCCTTAGCCGCTTTATCTTCTGCAAAGACATACTCGTTCAATCTGTTAAGGTTTTCGGAAATATCGTCCTTACTACGACTAACATACTGAACGGGTTCACCCATAAGGTAACTCACCTTGAAAGACACAATCTCGTTGGCTCTGTTGACAACGATTTTGTTATTGATTTCCGGGCGAATCTCCTTAGTTCTGTTGCGAATAGGCTGTTTGCCTTTGTAGTAATCATAGAGATACTGAATTTCTCCACGATTTGTTCCGTGAGTGCTAAGTGCCTTTTCGAGAACACTTACAACATTCTTAGGCGTAATCTCATCGCAATCGGTATAAATCACTCTGCGACCATACAAAGTCTGTGTAATATTGACACTCATTTCAGCACCTCCTTATACCTTCACTTATACACATCTCATTATACAATATTCTTCAATGCTTGTCAATAATTTTATTAAAATATAACCATTGGAGAATGTAAATTTTTATTAAATCGTTCTCTTGAAGACCTGTCCCTTAGATGAAGTCCCTCGAACCATTGCAATAGCCATTGCAAGACTATCGGGAGCATCATCATTTTTGTTCTTAGCGAACATCTTATAAGAGAAGACATTTTGCATAAAGAGACTATACGCTTTACTTCGCTTTCCCGACTCTCTGAATATCATTGTCTCACGAATATCGGGTGCTTTATCGAAAATCCTTTGAAACTTCGCTTTATCAGACGGAGCGGCTTTTGTGGTGAGGTTGATTTTACGCTTGTGCTTTTTCAGTTCGGCTTCCACACCTTCTTTGTATGCTTCGGTAGATTTGTTTGCTTCTATCTGCATCGCTTGAACATCGTAATTGAGAACCGCATTTGCAAGAAGGGGTTGAGTGATACGCTTATCGCCGCTATCATACACAACATCGTGAACATAGATGTCATCGCCATATTGGAAGCACACGGGGGATGCCACAAAGTCTCCACCACCAAACGCAGGGTCAACCGCCATAAATACTCTGTCGGGTTCTTCTTCCGGCAGCACACCATTGTAATATCGGAACTCATCGGGAGTAAATAATGCACCATCTCTCTCGATAGGTTCGCCCATATACTGAGCCAACCACGATGCCATATCATTGTTACGCTCAAACGAAGCTCGTCTCTGTCGGTAATACTCTGTACTGAAACCAACGCCGTAATCATAATCGAATTGACTCTCATCGTTTTCATCAAGAGCGGAGAGGTTAATAATTAAATACCTGCGGTCTTTGAAACGCTCATCATTCTCTAACAATTCCATACGAAGTCCGGCAGGGTCAATCATCGACCAACGAGTACCGCACCACAAAATCTTTGCGTTTTCCTTAGCACGAGGAAGCAGGTTATTATCGACCTTGCTCCACGCAGACATAAGACGGTCTTTGTTCAACGCTTCCTCGATACCACCGATAAGGTCATCGGATATTTCAAAGCCGTTACAATCACAGGCACCGTTAAGTGTTCCGTATAGGGAGCGGCAGGTAAGCGAAGGATAACGCTTTTTTCTATCGATGTTGATAGTCTCTTCTTGGGAGTTAGTCTGTGCAATCTTTGCGTTCGGGAAAACATCGTGCCAAAGATATGTAACGGGGTCATTTATAATTTCCAACACGCCATTGTGAAACGCTTTCGTGATTGTATCAGAATAAGCAGAGTAGAGATTTGACAATTCACTATTCCTACCAATTACCCAAGTACAGAACAGCATCAAGATAGTAGTCTTACCAACACGGGGCGGCATCGAGATGAACAGTTCGTCAAGCTCATCGTCAACAAGCATCTGTAAGGCATCGACCACTTGTTTTAAGACTTTACGGCGAGGTTGATAAAATCGCTCGTTCGGTCTGCGGTTTATCTCCAAATATAAGAGATAGCAGTCAAAGAAGTGGGGAGCATCGAAAAGCAGAGTTTTCTTATACAACTCGAAGAACCCCGACACATCATAACGCTTTCGCATCGCTACAATTATTTTCTCACGCAACGCTTTGTTAGTCTCGTGAGCCAACTTGAAATTCTCACCCTCCATATTACGACATAGCGAGAACAGGTCATCGTATGCAGTAATATCACGGGGGGTCTTTTTTATTTTTGCAAAAATTTTTGGAATGAGCTTTTCCATAATTACCTCCAAAAGAAAAAGGACTACCGACATCCGAAGATGTTCGATAGTCCCTGTTGACTGTTTACTTTCTACCTTGTCGTAGAAGCCTTATTGCATATTAACCATTATTTCGTTGTAAAGGTCGCTACCCTTTATAACATTACCTTCCCACAAACGCCCGTTGTTATAGATAATTCGAGATAATTGAGAATTTGAGAACTGTGTGTAGGTATGACCGACTGTTCTCTGTCTGCCCGACATACCACCAACTATTGCTCCTGCATCTCCGAATAAAGCACCACCGAGCAAGAAGCCTGTTATGGAGGTATTGCGTTTGGTTCGTGAAATATATACTTGCTCGACATCGTTTTCTAAATACAACACGCCCATTACATAAGGACTTCCCTCTGAGAGAGTAACTCCGAAATCGGTATCGGGTGCTAATTCAAACAAATGAGTTAAAAAATTATCCCACGCTCCATCACGAATATGCCACACTCTCTTAATGTCTACACAACCATCATCGCCCATAACCATTCTAACTTTACAAGCCTTTTCGGAATGTTCGATATAAAAGTTATATTTGTATTTTCTGAAAGTGCTAAGTTTATAGATGGCTTTTATGTGTCCGTTTCTATGATTGGCTTCTTTGACTGTTCCGAGTTTCTCCATTACACGACATATCATTTCTGCCGTTTGTTGAGTCGAAAACGGAGACATAAAAGTATATACGATATTTTTCATATTAACAATCCTCCTCATAGAGAATGGCTTCCTGCATACCCTTGACCCATTCAGCGTTCTTGCCGTACTTATAGAAGCCTTGATATACTTTCTTGTTCTCGTAGATGGTTTGAACTGTACTGATGGTGAACTTAGTGCCGCTACGATTGGTATAACCCTGTGCGTTTAGAACCTCGCAGATTGCCTTGTAGGTCATACCTTCCTTATCTTTCATACGGAAAATCATCTTAACAACATTGGCTTCTTCCTTGACAACGACCATTTGATGATTCTCAGCCTTATAGCCGTAAGGAGTACGACCACCGCTATAACCGCCCTTAGAGGACTTGACTGTGCGACCTGCACTTGTACGCTTATTGATGTTGTCCCTCTCCATCTCTGCACAGGTGAGAGTGAACGCCTTTAACATATTAGCAAAAACACCGAACTGTCCGAAGTCTTCCGTGATGCTGATAAGCTCAACATTCTTACGAAGCAATGCTCCTTGATAGTAAAAGTAGATGTTAATGTCTCTCGCAACTCTGTCGGACTTAGCAACTACGACTGCTTCATACGGAGGGTTAGTAACCTCGCCATAAACAATCTCATCGAAGCCGGGTCTATACTTAGCACCGCTCTCGCCCTCATCGGAATACCACTTAACGATGTTCATATCGTTTTTGGAACAGTAGTCAATGATTTGCTCTCTCTGTACTTCAAGACCAAACTTATCGTCTCCGATTTGTCCGTCTGTACTCACTCGAATGTATGCAACAACATTTTTCATAATGCAGTCCTCCTTTGCTTTACGATAACAGTTTACCATAATTACGATAACTTGTCAATAGGTTTTCGTAAATTCGCCTTTTTTATTTTCGAGTGTGGTAGGAAGACCTACCCCGCTCGACTCCTGCCGCCCATATCCCCCACAGGGCAGCACCCACGCCGAGACCGTTGCCGCCGCTCTGATAGAACCACCAAAGCACCCGAACCAACGCCCGAACCCGTGAAAAATAAAAAAAGTTTGAATATTTACGATAAATCTTGATTTACCGCTTGACATTTACGATAAATAATGATATAATGTTATCGTAATAGAAAAGGGCGAACCGCTCACCCCTACCACAGAGCAACGGAACGCCCACACAACCAACCCACGCCGGGCGGCTGCTCCTCTATTATAGCACAACCCCGGCACAAATACAAGGAGGAATAAACAATGACAGAAACCACAAAA
>SVRD01000025.1 GCA_015064955.1 Oscillospiraceae bacterium | reverse complement strand
CCTCTGGTGGATGAAATCGCGTTTGCGATGAAATCCTGCTTCGCAGGGTTGTATTTAGACGGATTTGATTTCATCCGAGGACTTGTCCTTGGATTTCATCTGAACGAAGTGAAGATTTCATCGTTGCTACGCAACGATTTCATTAAACCAACAGAAAAAGAGATAACATTTCGGCTACGAACCGATTTGTTATCTCTTTCTGTCTTTATAAGGGTTTGGGCTTAGTCCATATTTGCGTTTGACTAGTCAAATGCGATGCATGCACTTTGCTCAAAGTATAAATTCTCCGCTAAGAACATCACCCTTTGGCTCGGTGAGCTTTTTTATGCGTTTTTGCTTAATTATATATAACCTGCGGAGTATTCCATTCCGAAAGGATATAAATAACGTAATCGGGCTGCTCGTCGCGGATATATGCCGTCTGCCAAGCATAGCTCCACATGCCCACGTAATGCGTCTTGTTCATTCTTTCGGGGATAAGGTCATATATACCTGCCGAATAGGAATCGCGGTATACAAGGCAGTTTGGAAGCTTTGAGTTGCCTGTCGAGAAATATCTTTCCTCGGTTGTGAGGTCGTTGTAGATCAACTGCATACCTCTGTAACGGGGAACCGAGGTTATAGAGGACGGCGCACTGAAATCAAATTCGCGGTAATATCCGTATTCCTTCACGTTGACCTGCGGAATGTTCAGATAAAGACAAGCGTCTGCGCTCGTATAATAATCTGCGGTCCATTTGAATTCGTCGATGCTTCTCGGCTTCGCTTCGGGGAAGCGTTTTGAAATATGCTCGAAAAGCTCTGTGTATGCGAGAAATGCACCGTAATCAGCCCAGTGGCTGTCGAGATGATAATAAAGCGGCATCTCGTCGTGCTTGTGCTCTGTAAAGGTGTCGCGCAGGTCGATAACCGTCGCTCCTGCGGCGATCAGCCCCTCCTTGACCTGATCGTAACGTGTGGCTCCGCTGCCTTGAGTATAGTAATCGGGTACAAGCTCGGGATAGATAGTCATAGGGGAGGGGACTATCATATAAATGATCTCGGCGTCCTTGTTGAATAATCTGAGCTTGCTTAAATGCTCCTTTACTCTTGCCGTCATATCCGAAATCGTAGCTTGGCTCACAAGATTCGTGCGCTCGTAATCGGGGACCATCTGCTCGAGGAAGAACTGAAAAGCCTTGTTGCTTCCTATCGCGTAGGTGCCCTTGTTGGGAGGCATCGTCGGCTTCGCGGTGTAAACACGGGGGATATCGTATTGCTCGCCGTCGATAGACTGCGAAAGCGTGATGTCGATCAGATTGCTCGCGTTGTCCTTGTTCTTCAACGTCACACTGAACCAGCCCATATAGGAGGGAACGGTAACCGTCTGTCCGTTGTATTCGGCGGTGACGTCTGCGCCCATCGCGCATTTGCCGATTATCGCAAAATACGGACTCTGAGTATAGCGAGTGAACAAAAGCTTTATCGCGTCCTCGGGCGGCTCGCTCTCTTCGGGATTGCTTTCCTCGTCGGATTCACTCTCTTCGTGCTTGCTTTCTTCCTTGCTCTCCTCGTCGGGCTTGCTTTCGCTCGGTGCCGATTCGACAAAGCTTTCGTCAATTATCGCTTCGGAGCTTTCGTTGGATTCTTCGTTTTTGCTTTCTGTTCCGCTTTCGGATATATTATCCGACTCCGATTGCGAAGTATCGGTTTCCGATAAACCTTCGCTCTCACCGCCGCACGCGGCAAGCAAACAAGAAATCGCCATCATCAATACCAATAATAAACAAGCTAAACGCTTCATTATTCTTCCTCCGTTGCTTTAAAAATAATATGTCCGTCGTCCTCGATAACGGCATCACCCGGCTCGTACGACGAAATATGGTCGAGAATCTCTCTTCCTCTTGCAGTGCCGAGCTCATAGCTTACCTTACAGCCCGATTGCATAGCGGGGATAAAGTAATATTCGGTATTCAGATCGCCGTCAAGTACAAGCTTCACCTGACCTGTTTCTATATTCTTTGCGTTGAACCAGAAGTTGCCGAGGTTGTAAAAAATCGCTTTGCCGTTGTAGTATTCGATCCCTTGCAGTTGGTGCGCGTGCGTGCCGATTATCAGGTCCGCACCGGCATCGACGTATTGATGCGACGTGCTTTTCTGCACCCGCTCGAGCTTGTCGGAATTTTCGGTGCCCCAATGCACGAAAAGTATCACAAAGTCGGATTCACGCTTGGTCTCCTCGATAACCTCCAAAAGCCTTTCGGGCTCGTAGCATCTGAAAACACCCGACTGTTCTTCGGTTGCCTCGGGAGTGAGAATATTTTTCTCGGCTCTTGTTGCCGAAATAAATGCAATCTTTCTGCCGTTGACGATATAATAAATCGGCTTCTGCGCGTCCGATGCGTTTTTACCCGCGCCCGCATAGTCGATACCGTATTCGTCGAGCGTGCTCATAGTGTCGAAAAATGCGTCCTCGCCGAAATCGTAAACGTGGTTGTTCGCAAGCGTAACAAAGTCGATACCCATTTCGTTGTAATACTTCGTGTGCTCCGGCTTTGCGAGGTATGTGTAGGCTTTGTGCTTCATCGGCTCACCGCGTGAGGAAATCGCAAACTCGTTGTTGAGCGTCGCGATATCGGCATCGTTCATAAAATCGATCCATTCCTGCGCGATGCATTTGCTCAATATCCCGTCCTTGCGGTTTATCAGATATGGCATTGTCGCATAATTATCGCCAAAGCAAACGTCTCCGCCGAAGGTTATCGTCGTTTCCTTTGCGTTTTCTGTATCACCGAGTGAGATAATGCGCATATTGTCGATCGCGCTCTTTTCGTTCAGATAAAGCGAACGCCAAACGTGCAAGCTGTTGCCGGTGTGCTTTTCCCAAATCCCGTCGTAATATCCGCTGCGTTTGATTTCGAGGTAAATATTGTAAAGCGGCGTTATATCAAATCCTTCGTCGCCCGAGTTCTCATAGACAAAATTCAAAAAATCGTTTATCTTGTCCTCATATTCGGCGTCGCCGTTACTGTCAAACAACGGCAAAAGCTCTGTTGCGATATCGAGATATATTCCGCTTTCCTCACTGCTTTCGGTGTCTGTCGGAGCCGAAGATTCTTCGATACTTTCCTGCGAAACCGCCTCGCTCGAAGCTGTTTCGGGGAGATTGCCCTGCGCACACGCTGTAAGGATTAAAAATATCAAAATCGAAAAAACAAATAATCTTTTCATAAAACACCTCATGCCGTTGATTATACCACCAAGTATGCCCATTTTCAACAGTTTTGACAAATTGAAAGCGATATGATACAATATAGCAAATTCAAGTTTTGGAGAGCCTTATGAAGATAACAATACTCGACGCCGCAACGCTTGGCAGTGATATCGATCTTTCGCTGTTTTCCGAGCTCGGCGAGACCGATATCTACCAAGTCACCGAGCCCAACGATATCGCATCGCGTATAAGCGATTGCGACGTTTGCATAATCAACAAGATCAAGCTCGATTCATCGGTACTGCCTTTCGCAAAGAATTTAAAGCTTATCTGCATCGCCGCAACAGGCTATGATAATATCGACACTGCCTATTGTGCCGAACATCAAATCGCCGTCTGCAACGTCGCGGGTTATTCGGCAAACTCGGTTTCCCAACTCACCTTGGCTATGGTCTTGAGCGCGTCGGTCAATCTTGATAGCTTTAAAAATGCTGTTGCCGACGGAAGCTATACCAAAGGCGGTGTTCAGAATATCCTTACTCCCGTCTACCACGAGCTCGTGGGCAAGACTTGGGGTATAATCGGCTACGGCGGAATCGGAAAGAGAGTCGGCGCGGCGGCAAAGGTGCTCGGCTGTAAGGTCGTTGTCAATAAACGCACCCCGATCGACGACGAGGAATGTCTCCCGCTCGATAAGCTTTTGTCGGTTTCGGATATCATAACCGTTCACGTCCCGTTGACAAACGAAACCCGCAATATGATAAGCGAGCGCGAGCTCGAGCTCACCAAAAAGGGCGTTATGCTCGTCAACGTCGCGCGCGGCGCTGTGCTCGATGAGGAAGCCATCGCACAGTACGTCGAAAACGGCCATATCGGCTTTTTCGGCTGCGACGTATACTCGACAGAGCCGATGCCCGAAAGTCACCCTATGTACCGTATAAGACAGCACAAGAACGTCTGTCTCACACCTCATATGGCTTGGGGCGCATACGAGGCACGCAAACGCTGTATGGAGGAGATAAAGGAAAATATCATCTCGTTCATAAACGGCGGTGACCGCAACAGAATAGTATAAAACAAAACGCATAGCAGGCAATTAAGCTCGCTATGCGTTGTTTTTATCAGTCCTTCTTCGCGCGCCTTTTGAAAATAAAGCTTCTGAACAGAATAATATTCAGCGCGGTGAAGAATACAACAAATATTATAAGCGTGAGTATCGGCTTTTTGGGCGCAAGCGTTGCGAGAAGCATCATCGGGAATCCGAAAGCAATAGCAGGGAAGTTCTGGTATACAAGATTGTCCGCCGCAGGTGTTTTGAATTCGCCGTCTATCTCGCGCAGGAGTATAATACCGGTGCTCGCGGTGCCGGTGAGCATACCGTACATCGCCAAAAACTGCTCCTCGACGTATTCGCCGAACAATGTCTTTGCAACGATTCGGTTGTAGATATATGTAACAACAAGACCGACAACGCCGAGAATGAGCAATATACCCCAATAACGCTCGACAAGATCAAGTCTTATCGCCGCGATGCCCGCAACGATCATAACGTCAAAGAAGAAATTGCTCGTTCTGGTGAGCAGGAAGTTGTTTGTGTATTCCTTCTTGATTATATTCTTCTTGCGAAGCATCTTCATAATCGTCTTTATAAGTGTAGCAGAAAGAACACCCAAAAGGAAGTTGAATCCGTATACCGTCGCCTTCATACCGGGCAAAAGAAGTCCCAAGCCCCACATAATAAGGTATGCAACAACGTAAGAAACGAAAATCAAAGCGATCTGCACAGTCATCTTGTCGATGCTTTCCTGCATCGGAATCTCGTTTTCGTTCTCGATCTTTTCTGTGTTCAGCTTGTCCTTGTTGCCGCGGATCTTTATCGTTCCGCGCTTTTTCATTATGTTGAGATGGATAACACCGCCGAGCGCCGCACTGATAAATCCGAGCGCCGCAACGGTAAGACCGAAGCTCTTTCCGCCGACAAATCCGTATTCGGTTTCGTAAATATTGCCGTAGTTCATGGCTTGCCCCGTGCCCTGACCGAAGCCAAAGGGGAGCAATATGCCGGCTGCCTCAAAGAAATCCTCGATAACAAGCGCCGCGACAATAGTGATTACCATTCCCACAATACCTTGAAGCAGGTATGTCGCAACAGTGGTAACACCGGTGTTAAATATTTCGCTCGAACGCTTCTTTGTGAGCTTACCGTCCGACGTCTTCAAAGCCGATGCGATAAAACCGAGCGCGAGCGCGTGGTATGTGATTATTTCAAGCGTGCTCGTTCCGTTCGAGCCGAAAACCTGTGTATCAAACATAACACAGCCGGTTGCCGCCTTGTATATCGCCGCAACGATTATCAGAATACCGCCGCCGATAACCGAGGTGGGAATAAGCGAGTTTTTGAGAACGGGAATACCTTTTTTCAGCACGTTACCGACAAGCAAGCTGCCGAGCAGTACCGAAATAAGCAATATCGTGCTCCATACGTTAGAGTCCCAAAAATTGTCCATTTTCGTCTCCTTTTGTTTGGTTTCTGTATCTGTAATATAAGTTTACGTATTTAAGTGCGTTAAAATGACGGTCGCCGCGAAGCTGAAACACTCTTCCGTCGATGTAAATATTTGCCTTGTTGCGTCCGAGTACCGCCATAGCAGTGACATTGTCGAAGTCAAAAACCATCTTCTCGTCAAAATCGTTGCTGTCTATCTCGATTCTGTTGCCGTAAAAGCTAACGTTGGCAACCTCGGCTACCGGTTGCTTCTTTTTGTAAACTATAACCTCGTCGAGTATACAGTCTTCCTCGAATATCGGCTGATCGATGTATGCGAGAGTATCAAAAGAATTAACAAAATCCTTTTGGTATTCATACCATTCGGTAACGGTCTTAAAGGGAAACTCGCAATCAACACCGCGTATGCGGAGATCCTCGCCGTATTCAATGCTTTTTCCGCATTTCATGCATTTGCAGATATTGCCCTTGCTGTAAAACTCGGAAAGCTTGCAATCCGGACAGACGTATACCGCACGCTCGAGATATTCCGCTTTCCTTTTTCCCGTGAAATTGCTTATCGGACTTTCGGTGTCGTTGACGTAAAGCCCATCGACGATTTTTGTATAAAGCTCGTCGTCGCTCATTTCCTTGTATTCCTCGGGCTCGATGACCGAGTGAACGTAACAGCGCATCTTGCCCTTGCGTACACAGTCGCTCCAGCGCGGCTGTGCGCCGTATCCGCCCTCGATTCTGAAAATCGCTATCGGGAGCTTCAATCGCTTTGCGAGCATCGAAATTGTCGGGTTTATGTATTCGGTCTTGCCGCTGTAAGTGCGGTTGCCTTCCGGCGCGATACAAATCGTTCCGCCTTCGCGTGCGACACGCAGACAGTTGAGCACCGCCGCGGCATCGTTTGCTTGCTTTTTTATCGGGATCGGCGCGACAAGATAGCGTATTACCGACGAAATAAATCCCTTTGAAAAGATATCCTCTGTCGCAAGATAATATATCGGACCTTTAAAGCACATTCCGACAAAGAATTGGTCGAACGGTGTTGTATGGTTCAGAAGAATAAGATATTGCCGCCCGTTTTGCTCTGCAAATCGCTCGGGCTTTATGCCGTATTTAAAATAGCAATAGGGACGTAATATAGCCGAAGCGATATTCCTCACAGCTCTGTGACGGAACTTCATCCACTTTTTCTTTTTGTTTTTCTTCGCCATAAGATAAACTCCGTTCGCAAATTAAAACATCATATCTATTTTATTATATTAAGAAATATTAAATAAAAGTTAATTTATTAATAATTTTGGCAAGGATTCGGTAAAAAACAGACAAAAAAAGATCCCCGAGCATTTCGGGGATCTTTATGCTTATTAATAATTATTCGTTAACAGTGATCTTAGTGATGTGGGGGTTAGCGCCCTGATACCAGTAAAGGAAGCCTTCGATATCAACAACGTCGCCTTCTTCGAGTGCGCCTGCGGTGGTGTAAACGTCGGTTTCGGTACCGGTGAGATAAACTTCAACACAGAAGTTGTAATCGTTGCCGTCCTTGGTGAAGGTGAGGTAGATGTCATCGCCGGGCTCGCCGTTCTTGTATTCGATAGCCTTAAAGGTAAGACCCTTGAAGGAAACGAGCTTGTTCATGTGGGTGATGAGCTCATCGGTGCCGAGCTTGTCGGTAAGATCGGTGGGTTCAGCGATATAGGTGTCGTCGCCTTCAACGAATTCAAAGGTGCCGTCCATGATTTCAACTTCGCCGTCGTATTCAGCCTTGGAGCCGGTAACACGGATCTTGGTGCCGGGAACAAGCTTTGCAGCGTCTTCTTCGGTGCAAGCAAGACCGTAAACAAAGATACCGCCTTCTTCGCTCTGGCAGTAGAGAACGATGGAGTTATCCCACCAGCTCTGGTTAGCCTGAACGTAGGTTTCAACAGTAACCTCTGCGCCGACTTCAGCAGCGAGGTATTCTTCGTAAGTCATAACGTTGGTTTCAACAACAGAGGAATCTTCGGTAGATTCTGCAACAGAAGATTCGACAACAGAGGAATCTGCAACAGAGGAATCTGCAGTGCTCGAGGTGTTTTCGGTTTCAGCGCAAGCTGCAAATGCGAAAACGAGGGTGAGAACCATCATCAATGCAACAAACTTTTTCATAATTTTCTCCTTTTTGTTTTGCTTATGCAAAATTACAAGTATATTATATCGCATTTTAAAAACAAATCAATGTAAATGATATAGAATATTTTTTACTTTTTGTTTCTTATTTTGTCTACTCCGACATAAATACCCATGGAAATCCAACAAATCGCCAGTGCGATTATAAGCACGTACGACCAAGCGGGCAGCTCGCCGAGTGTGAGCTTTTCGCTTTTGGAGCTTCGCTGGTCAAGTCTGTAAAGCGATATCGTTTCATCAAACATTCCGTCCAAATAGCTGTCGTCGACGGTTGTTTTGTTCTTTACCGCCTTGTTGACCGTTTCGATAAGATGCCCTGCGGCGTTGCGCAAATCGGCAGAGCCGTTGAATACCGCCGTTACAAAGGTGTTTTCGGTGTTTTCGAGCAAAAGCTTTACCGCGTCGAGCTTGATGCCGTAATAAAATTCGTCGTCCTCGCCCGCGCGGGAGAGATAATCCTTGTATTCATCGGACTCCTGCGCCTTTGTCGTTACCGGAACGTAACCCTCTGTCTGAGAATATGCGATCTGTACGTCGTTGGTGAGCATATACTGCATAAATAACCACGATGCCATAACGATCTGCGGGTCTTCCTTGTTGAAGATACACATCGAGGGCCCCTGCGATATCATCTTGGGGTTTTGCGTGTCGTACTGCGGAATCGGCATAACCACCGTTTCAAATTCGACAAGATTTTCCTCGGGAATGTCGAGAAGAGGAGCATTACAGCCCATCCATGTCGCACCCGCAGTCGAGTCGACGGCAAATATGCACTGACCTGCGTTGAGATAGTTTGCGGGATAACCGTTCATTCGGTAGGTGTTGAATGCTCGGCTTTCGGAATGGATAGATATTTCCTTCAGAATCTCCTTGGCAGTGTCGTTGAAAAGCTTTATTTCGCCGAATTCGTTGCTGTATTCGGCGCCCTTCTGCTCGATCATCTGGATCATCATATTGTCGGTGGACTTATACATAAAGGGTATAAGCACCTTCTGACCGTTTACGATAAAGTTTCCGTTGCCGTCCTTCTTCATCGCCGCCTCCGAAACCTCCCAAACAAAATCCCAGGTGAGTGTTTCAGGAAGCGTATAACCGAGCTTTTCGACATAAGTCTTGTTCACGTAGCACGCCTCGGTCGAGCGCATATAGGGGAGTGCGTAGTAGTGACCGTTGAATTCACATTCACCGAGGAATTTTTCGACAATTTCGTCCTTTTTCGGCGAATCAAATTCAAGCTCGCTTCCGCCGAGCCCGTATTTTTCGTTTTCAAAAAGCTCGTCAAGCGGAACAACCGTGTCCTTGCCGGTGAGATAGGTTGCAATATGGTCGGGGTAGGTAATACAAACGTTCGGTGTTGTGTCGGTGGGAATGTTTGTAATAACGTCGTTGTAAATTCTGCCGTAATCGGTATAAAGCTTCAGCTTGACTGTTATGTTCGGATAAAGCTTCTGGAACTCCTCGATCGCGCTTTTGTAAATATTTACCTGCGTGATGTTGGTGTCGTTCTTCGCCCAGAACGAGATTTCGTAATTGCGCGACGTGTCGAACTCGGCAGGGATCTCAAACGTTTTCTTTTCCTTGCTTCCGTGACAGGAAGTAAGCGTCAGGAGCATAAAGCAGAGAAGTGTAAAAGCCAAAAGTCTTTTCATCCCTTCATACCTCCCCTCGAGACACCAGCCATAATCTTCTTGCGGAAGACGATGAACAATACGATAAGCGGAACCGAGATCACAACAACAGCCGCCATCATCGCGGGGATGTTGTCGCGGCCAAAGCCGTTTTCACGTATTTCCTGTATACCGTTTGAAACAAGATAATAAGCCTGATCGTCGGTTATCAGCCTCGGCCAGACGTAAGAGTTCCAGCATTCGATAACCTTCAGTATCGTAACCGTAACGATAGTCGGCTTGCAGATCGGGATCATAACCTTGAAAAGATATTTGATATCGCTCGTTCCGTCGACCTTCGCCGCATAATAAAGCTCATCGGGCACCTGCGCGAAGTTCTCCTTTAAAAGATAGATATAAAATACCGAGGTAACCGAGGGGAAGATAAGACCGAAGAAGGTGTTCCTCCAATCAAGGTTGGTGACCGTAACAAAGTTTGTTATAACAACAAGCTCGCTCGGAATCATCATCAACGCCAAAAACAGAGTGAACACAAGATTCTTGCCCTTGAATTCGAGTCTTGCAAATGCATACGCCGCAAGCACCGTTACGATAAGCATTATCGCCGTCGTGGCAAGCGTGAAAATAAGCGTGTTTGCAAAATATCCGCCGAGCGGTACAGCCGAAAAAGCTTCCTTGTAGTTGTCAAACGTCGGGGTAAGCGGAATAAGCGACATCCACTCGCTGTCGTAAGAGCCGTAGCTCTTGAACGAGGTGATGAGCATCCAATAAAACGGGAAAAGCACTATCAAAGCCCATATCGCGAGGAAGGTATAGATAACCGTGTTTCTGATATTGTTGCGCGTTTTGAGCGTGCGCTCGGTTTTAATGTTATTCATACCGCACCTCCTCTTAATAATGAACGTGCTTCTTGCTGACGAGCAGATTGATGCAGGTGATCGTCAGCACGATAACAAAGAGAATGATAGCGGCGGCAGACGCATAGGAGGGGAATCCGCCCGCGTTGCCGTAAAGCATATCGTAGATATAGCCGACTATCGTGTTCATTTCATTTGCGTTCAGATCGGTTCCGAACAGCGCGACCGCGTCGGAATAAGCCTTGAACGCACCGATAAAGCCGGTGATAACGAGATAAAACAGTGTGGGCGATATCATCGGGAGAGTTATTTTTGTAAAAATACGGAATCTCGATGTGCCGTCTACCTTTGCCGCGTTGTAATAGGTCTGGTCGACCGATGCAAGCGCGCTGGTGAGAATGAGTATCTTAAACGGCATAACCACCCAGATCGTGTAAAGCGAAAGCACGAGCATCTTCGCCCAATAGGGTCCGGTTATGAAGTCGATCGGAGCGATTCCGAAGAATCCGAGCAGAGTGTTTATAAATCCGTCGGAAATAGGAGTCTGCTTGAAAAGTATCATAAATACCAATCCGACCGCGAGAGTGTTGGTAACGTAGGGAAGGAAAAATACCGTCTGGAAAAGATTTCTCAGCTTGCTTATCGAGCTCAGAGCGACCGAAATAATAAGCGATATCGCTGTCGAAAGCGGTACGGTTATAAAAACCAAAATAAACGTGTTTTTCAGTGCCTGAAGAAAATAAGGGTCGTGCAGTACGTAGGAATAGTTGTATCCGCCTACACCGAAATAGGTCTGCGATGCCGAATTAAAACCCTCTTGGAACGAGTATATCAATACGTCGATAAGAGGATAAACCATGAAAACACCCAAAAACACGACGGCGGGCAATAAATACAGCCACGCCTTTAAGCTGTTGTTTTTCATATCAATTCACCCGATCAAAAGCGTATCCGCTCTCCGCTTTCCTTTTCAAATACGAATACCTTGTGCTTTTTAAGTCCGAATCGAACAGTCGTGCCGTTGATACAGGAAAGATTGTCGGCATCGACGATCGCGCGGATAGATACGTTTTCGCATTTGTCGTGCGTCGCAACGATGCTGATATCGCGTCCCATAACTTCAACTCGGGTAAGTCCGCAGGTCAAAACCGTTTCGCCCTCGCTCTCGGTCGTGAATCCCTCGGGACGTATTGCAATAACAACCTCTCTGTCGGCTTCGTTTGCTATCGGCATCAAAGCCTCGTTGTCGATATAGAGTGTTTCGTTCTTTATGTATCCCTCAAATACGTTTATCGGGGGAGTGCCCAAAAATTTTGCGACAAAAAGATTTATCGGATCGTCATATACGGCTTGCGGCTTGTCTATCTGGTGGATAACGCCGTCCTTCATAACAACAATTCTGTCGGAGATAGACATCGCCTCCTCCTGATCGTGTGTTACGAATATAGTCGTTACACCCGTCGAGCGCTGTATTCTGCGTATCTCCTCGCGGGTCTGCAATCTCAGTCTTGCGTCAAGGTTGGAAAGCGGCTCGTCGAGCAAAAGTATTCGCGGCTCCTTTACCAATGCTCTCGCAATCGCAACACGCTGCTGCTGACCGCCCGAAAGCTCGCTCGGCTTGCGGTCGAGAAGGTTTTCGAGCTGAACAAGCTTTGCCGCCTCGGTTGCGCGGAGCACCATCTGTTCCTTTGTGAGCTTGTCCTTGCCCTTACGGTTTTCGAGAGGGAAGGTGATATTCTGCAAAACGGTAAGATGGGGGTAAAGAGCATAGTTCTGGAACACAAGTCCGACTCCGCGGCTTTCCGCGGGAAGCGCAGTAACGTCCTCGTCGCCGAAGAAGATTTTGCCGCTTGTGGGCTTTTGAAGCCCCGAAAGCAAATGAAGTGTGGTCGATTTGCCGCAGCCCGAAGGGCCGAGCAGACCTATAAGCTCGCCGTCCTCGATCTCAAAGCAGAAATCGTTCACCGCGGTGACACTGCTTTTGACCTTTCCGACACGGCTGTTAAATACTTTTGTGAGATTTTGTAATGTAACTTTCATCTTCGATTTCCTTTCGAAAATTATACAGCTCCATTATATACCATTTTTATTCGATTTTCAAGTTAATTTGATAATAAAATGATTCCCAAAAACAAAAAAGAAGCTCGGAATTTCCGAGCCTCTTTATAAGCTATTTAATCGCTACCGCGTGGTTGACGCTTCCGTAGGAGCAGGCAACGAGCAAATAATCAAGCGTTATCTGCTTTACACTGTGCGCGGGGATAACGATCTCGTATTTGTAGTTGCTGAATACTCCGCCCGTTTCGCCCAAGCCTGCGGTATAATCGGCGGAAATCACCTCGCCGCTTTGGCTGTCACGCACGAGTATTGCAAGCGTGCCGTGATCGCGCAGATGGAGCGTTACCGTTCTGTCCTTGTCACCCTGATTCACAAATGTGAAATGGTCTTGGTATTCTATCATCCAGTTGGCTGTGTTCGCCGCCGCGCCCGATCCGTCTGCGTGGTGATTGTCAAACACCAGCTCGTTGCCCTTGCTGTCGTGCCAGATGAATTCGACCATATCCATTCCGACAGCTCTGTGGTCGTTTTGAGGATTGAGGTGAGTCATCCAGGTGTTGCTCTTGGCAACCGTGTGTGCCGTGCTGTTGTATGCGGCATAGGGAGTCGTCTTCGAGGGAACACTGCTTGCGTAGTAATTCGTATAGGTAACGGGAAGCATACCCGCGCCGACGTTGTCGTTAAAGGTCCAGCTCATATAGTTGTCGATAACGCCGTGATGATGTGCGATACCCGAATACTGCTGTGCGTAATTCGCCGCTACGTAGCCGAGCGCCTTAGGCTCTGCCGCAACCTGAGAAGCATTGTCGTAGCAATACATCGTGCCGGTGACCTCGCCGCCCGAAACTGTGAATTTAACGTTGCCGTTAGCACAGCGAATGGGGTTGATAAAATGATTTGCCGAGTTGTCGACGTTTATATTGCGGTAGGAATCGGCGCTCGTTCCGCCGATAACCCAGATATATTCACCCGCGGGCAAGCGGTAGGTGGTGGGCTGATAAACTCTCGGGGTGTATTTGCGGTATGCGTAATCAAGACCCGAATATTTCGAAGAAATTGCACCGCTCGCCGTGAAATAATCGTCGGGAAGCTCAAACGAGGTGTTGTAAAAATCAAACCACGCAAGCTGTCCGAACCAGGTGCCCGTCCACTGATATCCGACGTTGGTAACGGTGATGTAAACGTCGTGATCGCTGTCGTTTTTAAGCTGATATCCGAGATAAACGTTTTTGCCCGAATAGTTCGCGTGCTCAAAGGTCACGTATACCTCGCCCGTCAATCCCTCGTTGCGCATAAACGCCTTGCCGACGTGCTGAGCACCGAACATTTCGGGATTGTTCGAGTAAACGTATGTACCGCCCTCGCGCTTGATATAATTCACCTCTGCGGGAACAAGCGGGTTTTCAACACTGCTTTCAAGCTCGATTCCCGATGTCGAAATAGGCTTTGCCACGTCATAGGGAAGTGTGACCACGTGGTTTTCCGCAACCGTCTCGATCTTGAAATCGGCATTGGCTTCTTCTGTCTTTACGGTGAGTGTATATGCATAATCCGACTTCAGCGAAACGCTTATGCTGTCCTTGCCCGATTTTACCGTTTCGCCACCGCGGGAGATCGTGATTCCGCTCACTCCCTTGCCGCTGAGCGTGTATTTGTCGGAGTATGGCGCGTAAACAATGTAGCTTCTTGTCTTGCTGTCGTCGGTAACGTCGTCGATACTCGAAAGACGGAAAGCGTCGCTCTTGCTTTCAAGCTCCTGCTCGGGCTCGCTTGTTTCGGGCTCGCTTGTTTCGGGATCGCTCGATTCTGTTTCACTCGATTCGGTATCGCTCGATTCTGCATCGCTCGATTCAGCATCGCTTGATTCCGCTTCACTCGATTCGGTATCGCTTGATTCTGTTTCCGAGCTTTCTGCATCCGAGCTTTCGGGCGTTTCCGTTTTGCTGCTCTCCTGCGCTTCGGCACTGCTTTCACCCGATTCGGCTTGCGAGCTGCCTTCCTCTCCGTCGCCGCAGGCGGCAAACAGCGAAAAGCAGGTAAATATTGCGAGTAAAAATGCAATAATTCTTCTACGATGGGTTCTTTTTGTCATATCAAAAGCTCCATAAACTTATTACCGCTATACGTCGGTATTGTAATGTTATCATACAAATGTTATGAATTTGTTAGTAAAAGCACTGTGTTTCGCCCCGAAAGGAACGAAACACAGTGTTTTATATATTATTCGCCGATAAGTCTGTGATAATAATCGCAATAAGTCGAGCCGTTGCTCGTCGATGCTGTCGCAAAGAAAATAATATCGTCTATTTCGTATTCGGTAACGATATCTCTGATATTGATATCAATATGCCGCGGGTCGATAACGATAATATTGCCGTAATGCTCGACAAGGAAGGGAACAAATGCGTTGCCCGACGATTCCTTGATAACGATAACCGTCTTGCTCTGGTCGTTTTCGGGCACGTTTATAACAGAAAAGGGTCTGTCGCCGGTAAGAAAACAGGAATAGCTCTTGATACGTGTCTGTATGCAGTTGTCATATCTGTCGACAATATTCATACCGCCGTCGTATACCGTCATCGTGTGCGCCTTGCGCGGCATATATGCGTGAATCGTGTCGTAGAACGAAAGAACACGCTCGTCCTGTGCATAATCGTAAACTCTGCCGATAAAGTCGGTCGAAACAATATAGTCCTCGAACTCATCGAGAGGAGTGGGGGTGAGTCCGATCGATTTCGCAAAATCGCAGTATGCGTAATATGCGCCGAGCTGTGTCCAGTGGTAATCGCTCTTGAAAAACATATATTCGCCCCTGTGCGCCTCAAAGGTCTTGCGCAGGTTGACAAAATTCACGTCGCCGTAGATGTGTGACTGCATATTGTCGAGAACGTCACCCTGATTTCGCATCAAAGCCGCGACCTCGGGGTGCTTGATATTGATTGCGGACAACGGGTGGTTGACAACGCTTATACGTGTATCGGGGAAAAGATATGCATATCTCGCATAAATATCGGCATAAAGCTGTGAACGTGTTTCGGAATATTTAGCCTCGGCGTATGCCGCACCGTTGTAAATCAGATATCCTGTCGGAAGCTTTTCTGCCGCTTCTAATCCGGGCAATTCTTCGTCCTCGCTTTCGTCGGGTTTGCTTGATTCGTCAGGTTTACTTGACTCGTCGGGCTTACTCGACTCGTCGGGTTTACTCGATTCGTCGGGCTTACTTGATTCGTCGGGCTTACTCGATTCGTCGGGCTTACTCGATTCCTCGGGCTTGCTCGATTCCTCGGGTTTACTCGATTCCTCGGGTTTACTCGATTCCTCGGGCTTGCTCGTATCAGTAGTGCTGCTCGAGTCCTCGGAGTTGTCGGGCAGAGAGGATTCTGCGGGTGCATTGGGAATAAAAGGCTCGTCGGAGCCTTCGCTTTCGCTGCTTTCGTCAAAGCTTCCGTTGCTCGCACTCTGACTGCTTTCGGTTTCGCTCTCGCCGCTGCTTTCGGTTAAAGAATCATCGCCGGAAACGATCGCGCTTTCGACGACTTCTTCGGAACCAAGGCTATTATTTGCGTCCGATTGTGCAGTCGAGCTTTCCTCGGCCGATTCGGGCAGGGAAGAGCCGAGCTCCTCCTCGGCACAAGCGGCAAGCATTAAAACCAAAACCGCAACCGCGATAAATATGTATCTGAAGCTGTGAGTCCTCTTTTTCATACCGTCCTCCGCATTTTTATTAACTATTATTATATACCAATGTAATAGATTTGTAAAGACGGAAAAATAAAGAAACCGCACCTTGAAAAAAATCAAAATGCGGCTTGTGTTTTTAAGTTTGATGTTCAAATGTGCATATCGGTTTATTGTATTTGAGCTTGAGCTTTTAGTGATATTCCGTCTGCGCCGGAGTGATATATTTTACCGTTTCACGTATGAATCCGAACTCTTACTTTGTTTAGTGAAATCGTTCGCTTGCGCTCACGGTGAAATAATTCACTTTGTGAATTGTGAAATTTGATGCTATCGCATCAAGTGAAATTAAATCCACCCACTCGCTGCTCACAGCGAATTTCACACGCCGCAGGCGTATTTCACATTGCGAAGCAATATTTCACCCACCCGCAAGGGTG
>SVRD01000009.1 GCA_015064955.1 Oscillospiraceae bacterium | reverse complement strand
TCTTACTGACACTCATTTTGGCTCGTTACACGAAGGCTATGCTTCAACCTGTTTACTCGAATGCATACAATAAGAGGCGGTCGACAGTTTATCGATCGGATGTGTTAATCCTATTGGAATTACGCCGAACCTTTCCTCTTTATTGTATAAAAATAAGAGTAGTTTTGCAATGCTTTTTGCATTGGGTTACTACTCTTATATTGTACCAAATAAGAATTTAGCGAACAGATTAAGCGGGGAGGTTTATATCATGCTTTTTAAAAACGGGTCCGGCTGGAAAGCTTGTTTTGATGAAAATAGCGGAAGATATTTCGGAGAATATGGTGGCTTTCAGGATTATCGCCTGTATGAAATAACAAAAGAAATATTCGACCGTCTTGACAAAAAAATGAAAGAAAGTGAAGCGGGCGACCTTATGTACCAAGGCAGACGCATGTACATGGCTGTTGATGACCGCTGCGGACCTCCTTACACCATTGTTTTCGATGATGACTATAAAAAACTCTGCCCCTGGGCAAACGTCGTAAAAAGCGGAAAGGTCTGGACGGATGAGCTTACCGATGCAGTTGCTGAAATATTTGAATCCGAAAAGGACAACCGCGAACTGAAAAATAAATAATAATTCTTTCAAATTCCAATTTATCGAATAGTAAAAACACCGACAGATATTAAAATCCGTCGGTGTTTTCTTATCTTTGCTTTTATTTTCTTGTGGTTGCGGTTGCTTTGTCCTTGAGAAGAACGTCGTGTGCGCCGCCTTCGATGATCGAGGTTGCGGAAACAAGAGTGATCTTTGCATTCTTCTGAAGCTCGGGGATAGAGAGTGCGCCGCAGTTACACATTGTGTGGCGAACCTTTGAGAGAGTGAGACCGACGTTATCCTTGAGCGAGCCGGCATAGGGAACATAGGAATCGACGCCTTCTTCAAAAGAAAGCTTTTTGTCGCCGCCCATATCGTAGCGCTGCCAGTTACGTGCACGTGCAGAGCCTTCGCCCCAATATTCCTTCATAAACGTACCGTTTACGTTTACCTTGTTTGTGGGAGATTCGTCGAAGCGGGAGAAATATCTGCCAAGCATAATAAAGTCTGCACCCATAGCGAGCGCGAGAGTTACGTGGTAGTCGTGAACGATACCGCCGTCGGAGCAGATAGGAATATAAATACCCGTCTTTTCAAAATATTCGTCACGCGCGGCAGCAACCTCGATTACTGCGGTAGCCTGACCTCTGCCGATACCCTTTTGTTCACGGGTGATACAGATAGAGCCGCCGCCGATACCGATTTTGATAAAGTCTGCGCCTGCTTCTGCGAGGAACATAAAGCCATCGCGGTCTACAACGTTACCTGCGCCAACCTTGACAGTGTCGCCGTATTTATCGCGGATCCACTTGAGAGTGCGTGCCTGCCATTCCGAAAAGCCTTCGGACGAGTCGATACAAAGAACGTCTGCGCCTGCTTCGACAAGTGCGGGAACGCGTTCCTCATAGTCGCGGGTATTGATACCTGCGCCGACTCTGTAACGCTTCTGCGCGTCCAAAAGCTCGAGCGGGTTTTCCTTGTGGAAGGCATAGTCTTTGCGGAATACGAAATAGCAAAGGTTGCCGTCTTTGTTGATGATGGGAAGCGAATTGAGCTTGTTGTCCCAAATAATATCGTTAGCTTCCTTGAGCGAGGTGCCCTCGTAAGCATAAACGAGCTTTTCAAACGGAGTCATAAACTCGGAAACCTTCAAATCCTTGGGCATACGCGAAACGCGGTAATCGCGCGAGGTGACGATACCCATCAATTTGCCGGTTGCGGTGCCGTCGTCGGTAACGGCGATGGTGGAGTGACCGGTTCTTTCGGTCAATTCGATAACGTCTGCAAGAGTGTCATCGACCTTTACGTTGGAATCGGAATAAACAAAGCCTGCCTTATGGCTCTTTACGCGGCGAACCATATTTGCTTCGTTTTCAATAGTCTGCGAGCCGTAAATGAAGGACATACCGCCTTCCTTTGCGAGCGCGATAGCCATTTTATCGTCCGATACCGATTGCATAATTGCGGAAACAAGCGGTATGTTAAGCGAAACTTCGGGTTCTTCACCTTTTTTAAACTTGGTAATCGGGGTGCGAAGGCTTACGTTGGAAGGAATACACTCCGCAGACGAATAACCGGGAACGAGCAGATACTCGCTAAAGGTGTGGGACTCTTGTTCAAAATACATTGCCATAGCTTGACTCCTTTATTACAAAAATAATTTCTACACTAAATTTATAATAGAGTTATTTTATCATAAACTTTTATTTTTTTCAACACCTAAAAAACACCAAAGCAGACGAATTTTTATAAAATACTTCTGTTTTTTTGTTTATTTTTCAGCAACAAAGATATTGCCCTTTGAAAAACGGTATGCGGTAGCCGTTTGATATACCTCATCGGGATTGAGTATTCCCTCCGAGCGTGCTTGGAGATTCGGCTCTTTTTGTGTTTCGAGACAAAGCGCAGAGCCCGCACCGATTACGGTCCCGTCGGCAAGAATAGTATTTTCGGGTATAAACTCGCCGCAATAAAGCTGAATACAGGGCAGATCGGTAAAGCATTCGATATTTACACTTCCGCGCACGGACGCCGCCTTGCGAAGCTTGCTCCCGCAAAATTCCTCGTATTCATCGCCCGAAAGATAAAAATTATGGTCGTACGAGCGATACAGCAGATCCTTTTTGCGAAGGTCGAACTCGGTACCCTCGACGGATCTGCTCCCTATTACTCGGTTATTATCATCATAGACCGAAACACGATCGGCAAAAATCTGTATCAGACAGCCGCCGATACGCGCGCCCGCTTTATTATTGATACCGAACGGATTGAAGTAGGAATGGTTGGTAAGATTCACCCAAGTGGGTTTGTCGGTAGTCGCCTTATAGGAAATAAGAAGCGAATCATCAACAAGCCGATAAGTCACGTATACGCACAGATTTCCGGGATATCCCTCCTCACCGTCGGGCGAGATATAATTGAGCGTGACAAAATCGCTGCCCTGCTCGGTAACAGTCCATCTTTTAAGATTAAAGCCCTGAATACCGCCGTGGAGGTGGTTGATTCCATTTTCGTTGAGCGGAAGAGTATATTCAATATTATTTATATACTGCTCACCGCCGCAACGGTTTGCCGTTCTTCCGATAATACCGCCGAAATAGCAGGTGTCCTTGAAATATTCCTCCTCGGTCGCATAGCCCGCCGTAAGATCAAACCCATAGGCGTTTATTCCCTGAACGATCGCCCCCAAGGTAAGCACTGTTACCGTAAGGTTATCGTTTTTCAGAACTATCTTTTCCATACCCCACCTCAAAGCATATAATATAGGATAATTTTACAACCGTATGTATAAAATGTCAACAGCAGCAAAAAAATATTCAAAAAATCACGCGAACCCTCTTGACAATCACGTGATTGTGTGATACAATCAAGGCACAGTAAGACGAAGGGAGGATTTCCGATGATCAACAGACTTCCGGGCACGACGATAGAGATCGCAGTGCCAAATGCCGAAGCGGCAAGCGAAATACTCGAAAACGCTTTTATCTGCGGAGGCTTGATGATGTCTCAGGTAGCCCGTATGACAGGACTTGAGCCATATATGATTCAAAACTGGGTGAAACGCGGCTTCCTTTCTCCACCGATAAAAAAGCTTTACACAAAGCGTCAATTTTGCAGGATAGCTATAATCAATATGCTGCGCGACAGCTTGCAGATCGAAAAAATAACCGGTTTGCTTTCCTATATAAACGGACGTCTTGATGACGAAAGCGACGATATTATCGATGACAGCGCGCTATATCTTTACTATATCTCGGCGATATCGAGTTTGGAAAAGCCGGTTGCCGACGAGGACTACATCATAAGCCATATCGAACAGGTTATCGGCGATTTCAACGAGCCGTTCCCCGGTGCGAAGAACAGACTTGTAAAGGTTTTGGCGGTTATGATGAACGCACACTACGCATCAATACTTCGCAAGCGGGCAGAGGACGTGCTCGCAACACTTGATTAGGAGTTTTTATGAAGAACACCCATATCTGCCCCAAATGCCAAGGCAGCGACATTGTTTTCGCCAAAGGCGAAGAGCAGGCATACGGCATCGGCAACAACGTTAGGGCAGGAGTTTTTAAGCAGGTTATTACTAACAGATATATCTGCTGTACCTGCGGATACTCTGAGGAATGGTTAGATTTGCAAGACGTTCCGAGAGTAAAAAAATATTGCGAAAAGAAAAACCGTATATAAAGGGAGGTATACATTATGTTAGAATGGTGGGAAGCATTAGGCTCGGCAGGACAGGTTTTCGCTTGTATAGCGATTCCCGCAACAGTGATTCTGTTGATTCAGATGGTGCTCACACTTATCGGGCTCGGAAGTGACAGCGATGCAGACGGTGTCGATACAGATACCGAAGGCACAGACAGCGGAATCGAGCTCGACGAGGCTGACGAAGCATTTGAAAAGGGCGAAGCATTTGACGGCGGCTTGAGGCTGTTCACTCTCCGCGGATTGATCGCATTCTTCTCGGTAATGGGTTGGGTCGGTACGATCTGCTGCGGAAACGGTCTTCACATCGCGCTCTCGATCGTTATTTCGGTCGCATCGGGCTTCTTGGCGATGACGGTTATTGCACTTCTTATGAAATGGCTCTTCTCGCTCCAGTACGACGGAACAGAAGATATCCGCGAGGCTTTGGGTGTAAGCGGTACGGTTTATATGCGAGTCCCGCCCTCAAGAAGCGGCAAGGGTAAGATAACCGCTGTTATTCAAGGTAAGCTTTGCGAAAAGTATGCAGTTACCGACGAGGAAACGATAATCAACTGCGACGAGGAAGTAACGGTTGTCGGCATATCCGGCGAAGAAACACTTATTGTAAGACGCAAGCACAGAAGATAATTACTTGTCAAAATTCACAATTCAGTAAACAATAAAAACATAAATAAGGAGAAACACAATGGGAACTAACACTATTATTCTTGTAGCAGTTATAGGTATCCTGCTCTTCTCTCTTGTACTCTGGTTCTTCTCGAGATACAAGAAATGTCCCTCTGATAAGATCATGGTTATCTACGGTCGCGTAGGCAAGAACAAGGACGGCAGCACCAGAAGCTCAAAATGTATCCACGGCGGTGCCGCATTCATCGTACCTGTTATCCAGGCATATGAATTTCTTGACTTGACTCCCCTCTCGATTCCTGTTGATCTTAAAAGCGCACTTTCCAGGCAGAACATCCGTATCGACGTACCCTCTCGTTTCACGGTAGGTATTTCGACCGAGCCGAGCGTTATGCAGAACGCGGCAGAACGACTTTTGGGCCTTCAGCTCGCTGAGATTCAGGAGCTTGCAAAGGACATTATCTTCGGTCAGCTCCGTCTTATCATCGCAACGATGGATATCGAAGAGCTCAACACCGACAGAGATAAGTTCCTCGAAGCAGTTTCGAGAAACGTCGAGGTCGAACTCAAGAAGATCGGTCTTCGTCTTATCAACGTTAATATGACCGACATTTCCGACGAATCGGGATATATCGAAGCACTCGGTAAAGAAGCAGCAGCAAAGGCTATCAACGACGCGAAGAAGAGCGTTGCCGAAAAGGAACGCGACGGTTCGATAGGTGAAGCAAACGCAAAGATGGACGAACGTATCAACGTTTCCAAGGCGGATGCAGAGGCTATTCAGGGTGAAAACCTTGCAAAGACCGAAATCGCTATGTCGAATGCAACCCTCCGCGAAAAGCAGGCAGAAGCATTGAGAATCGCAACCGCGGCTGAAAAGATTCAGGCGGCAAAGGCTTTGGAAGAGGCTTACGCGGCAGAAAAAGAAGCTGAAGAAGCAAGAAGCGCACGTGAAAAGGCAACCTTGGAAGCCGATATCATCGTTCAGACCGAGATCAACAAGCGTCAGATCGAGCTCGAGGCTGAAGCAGAGGCTGAAAAGATCAGACGTAAGGCTCAGGGTGAAGCAGACGCTATCTATGCAAGAATGGCTGCGGAAGCACGCGGTATGGAAGAAATCCTTCGCAAGCAGGCGGCAGGTTTCGCAGAGATCGTTAAATCCGCAGGCGGCGATGCAGAGGCTGCTTTGAAACTTCTGATTGCAGATAAGCTCGAAGACCTTATGAGAATTCAGGTCGACGCGATCAAGAACATCAAGATCGACAAGGTTACCGTTTGGGATAACGGCGGCAACGGCGATGGCAAGACCAGCACCGCAAACTTCCTGTCCGGTCTTATGAAGAGCGTTCCCCCTCTCGAAGAGGTGTTCGCACTTTCCGGACTCGCGCTTCCCGAATATCTCGGCAAGAAGAAAGAGGCCGCTTCGGAAGATTCGGCTGAAGAAGCTGTCTCCCCCGAAATACTCGATGCAGAGGTTGTCGAGGAATAACCCAAAAGCCGATAAGGCATATGGGTAAAGCTCATTAATAACAAAATAGCCCCTTTGGAAAACGAAGGGGCTATCTTTGTAAAAAAACCAAACAAAACGGAGGGCAAAAGGATGAGAAAAACAATATTTTTAATAGTGCTGACGTTGATGACGACGCTTTGCGGTTGCGGTGGTGATATCGAAAATGTATCCGATGCTTCGTCAAGCGACGCATCGCAAGCCGAGCCCGATTTGCCCTATACCGTTATAACCAACCCATACCAAAGCCTTTATAACAACGCGAGCAACGTCTGGGATATGACGATACACGACGGATATTTATATGTCGGCGCAGGCGATTACGACAAAAACATCTCGCCCGCAAAGGCACACCGTTATTCGCTTGAAGAGCAGAAATGGTCGGCGTGCGGATTGATACCCGACGAGCAGATAGCGCTCTTTAAAAGCATCGGCGGAAGGCTTTATATCCCCGGCTGCGATCCGACGGCAGATTGGAGTATGGGCAACATTTATTTGCTCGAAAACGACAGCTTTGAAGTTTTGCGCACCATTCCAAACGGGGTGCACTGCTTTGATATTGTCGAATTTGACGGAAAGCTTTTTGTTGCACTCGGTCATACCGATACCAACAAAGCGTTTCCCGTTGCGGTATCGAACGACGGCGGTCAAAGCTTCAAGACCCTGAACGCAGACAGCGAAACGCTTCCCGACAGACGTGTTTACCGGCTGTTTCCGCACGGGAACGAGCTTTATGCGCTCAACGGTGCAAGTGTTTACAAATATGACGGCGAAGAGTTTGTTTATACTGCCGACTGGAGAAACAGCTTTGTTTCGGGTTACGGATTTTATACACGAATACCCGCAAGCGCATATTTCAAGGGCAGGACCTATTTCACAACCGGCTATCTTTTCCACTTTGAAGACCCGCAAAAACTGCAATATACTATTTTTGAGAACGCGATAGTCACCGATTTAGAGGTATATGGCGATTCGCTTTACGTGCTTTGTGCAAAGCCGCTCGAAAACGGCAACTATCTTATCTGCCTCACAAAAACGGTTGACGGAACCGATTATGAGACCATTAAGACTATCGAATATCCTCTCCCCGCACTAAGCTTCGCACTCGACGGAAACGAGCTTTATTTGGGAATAGGCGATATAAGCGAAGAAAACAACATTCACAAGGGTGATATTTTAAAAACAGAGGTAACGCCATGAAAAAGCTTATAATTATCCTTTTGTCCGCGTTGTTGCTTTTATGCTCCTGCGCAGGCAGCGAAGAAGAAAGCAGTCAAATGCAATCGAGCCAAAGCGCCGATATGTCGGTTGTATCCGAAGAAGAATCGAATCACGACGGCGAAACAAAAAAGCTTGTGAGCAAGCTAACAATAAAAAACGAGACCGGAAAAATCAGCCAGACCAACGTATACGAATACGACAGCCTCGGCAGAACGGTCACTGTTGTAACAGAATCCGAGCAGGGCACAATCTACAACTACATCGGTTACGATGAAAACGGATATGAAGCCGAATATATCACCAAGGACGCGAGTGGAAATATTCAGTCGCACCATCAATACGAGCGCGATGAATACGGATATGTAAAGATTTGGCGTTCACTCGACAAAAACGGAAAGTTAATTGCTGAAAACAAGATGGATGTTGATTACGACGACCAAGGCAGAATGCTGAATGTTTATGTGAACGGAGAACTGAGTCAATACTATTCTTATGACGAGGAAGGCAACGCGACAGAACGCCGAGTAGGAACCGAAGCTTACAATATTTACGACAAGGACAACAACAAAATCGAAGCGGTAGACGGCGATTACCACATGACCGCCATTTATGAAAACGGAAGAGCGATTGAAGCAAATGCAACAAGAGGAGAAAACACCTATAAAACCACTTATGAATATGACGGCGAGCTGCTTTTAGCGATGACCAACTACGAAAACGGCGAGATAACGATCAAATACACCTTTGAATACGATTCCGACGGCGATATTATAAAAGAAACGATGCAGAATGCATTGGGTATCTCGGTTTCGATAAGCGAATATGAATACGATTATTTCCCGATAGAAGATCAGGAGGAAGAATAATGTTTTTTATCAAAAAAGTTGGATTTGGCGCACTGTTTTATGCCCTCGGATACGTTATCGAGGCATTTGTTTCGGGAATTTTGGGATATATCGGCCCGGGCTACCATTGGTTTTCGCTAACAGTCGTTGCCGCAGTTCTGTTCTTCGCGGCGCGCCCGTTACGCACCGCGAAGCTGAAAAAGGAGCACAAGGGTGACGATTCTCCCGAAAAGGCGATATTCAACGGAGAAATCAAGGGCAAGCTGCAATACGTTTTAAAGACAGATGATCTCAAGCTCGAATTTATTTTAAGCTTCGTCGCTTCTTTGGTAATGGTTCTTACCCCGATATTCAAAACCGCAAGAGCAATAGGATTCGTATCCTTCAGTGTGAATTGGGGTATGTTTTTCGCGATGTTTATTATAGTTCCCATATTATTCTTCGTGCTCGACGTTTTGAATTGGGTTTTGGCATATGACGGAGCATACAAAAGAAAAGAGTTTTGACTTTGATGCAAGGAGTGTTTTTATGAATACCGAAAAGCCGTCTTTAAAAAGGCTTTTGATCAATTCGCTTGTCACCGCGGCGATACTGATGATCTTTGTCGTTGCGGTTGCGCGTATAGTCTATTTTGTTGCCACTCCCACCGAGGAGGAAATACTTATGGGCTACAACAGCGTGCGCCCGATCACCTGTGCGGCAACAGCAAGCAGTTTGTTTTACATATTCTTTTTACGCATCGTAACAAAATACAGTTCTTTGCAGAGAAATCTGTTCTTCTCCGAGCCGAAGCCGAGCTTTTTTAAACAAACATTCAATAGCACCGGACTTTTATGCGATATAATTCTCTTCAGTCTTGTGTATTTTATATTTGAGCTCGACAACACTCTCCCATTTATCAAGGAAGCGTTGATCGGCGAAGGCTCTGTTTTTGAAAGCAAGCCCGAAGCGTTTATACTTGTTCTTCCTACGGTAGTATTGCTCGACATCATCGCGAGAGGGTTGGCTTATATTGCTTGGAAGAAAAGCCTGCAGGACCCCCGCGACAGCAAAAATCCAAAGGGAGCAAAAGGCAGACCCACACTGTCGGTCAACCCCAACAAGCTGATTCCGACACCGCCGAGGCTCGCCACAGCACGCTATTTTTCCTATAACTACTCGGGCGAGAACCCCGCGCTTTCGATCGAGGATATAGAGGAGGCCGACTATTCAAGCAAGGCGAGAACCAACGCTTTCTCGATGCTTTTTGCAGTATTTGCAGTCTGTATTATACTTTGCAAGATGATATACAGCGTTGTTACAACGGTATTTCTGCCTTTTATTGCGTTACTGACTGCGCCTGCCGTGCTCTATACTGTACTCGGAATAATAATTGCGATCCCGTTGATTACGCGATTAAAGGCATTGTTTTCACGTATCCGATTCATAAAAACGCTCAGAAGACTTTGCCGCGAAAGAAAATACAAGCTATCCAAGATAGAGTCACCCTATCTTTCATTATTCACAAGCAAGCAAAACGAGAGCTTCTGCATCACGTTAAACGGCAAAACCTTTTCCTGCAAGCTGATTTCGGGAAAGAAGCAATCACTGCCGCTTATATTGAACGCAGACGGTATCGGAACAAGAATACACGCATTTGTTTTTGGCGGAGTAAAATGGTTTCAATTCAACAAAAGCTTTGAATTCGGTTATGAATCAAAGCACCAAAAGATACTTATAATCAATCCGATCTCAAAGTTTATTTATTCGATTTCCGACGGAAGCACTGCCGAGCTCGACAACGGAAGCAAGCTCGGCGACTACACTGTATATACCGCGCAAAGCTTTCTGAACAGCATCGAGCGCGACGTTTTGGGAGTATAACTATGGAAAAGAAATATATCAAATATTTTGGCGCAAATATCGCAAGGATCATCTATTGCATCGGCTCGGGACTTGCCTGCTTCGGAGTGTTCTGTATGCTGTTCAGCCACAGAGGCTTGGGATTTTTGGCTTGTCTTATCGGTGTTCCGCTGTTCTTCATCACATCGGCTATCCAAGCCTCCGACAAGGATATCGACAAGCTAGTTTCCGACGCTATGGAGAGCTACAAGGAGGAAAAGATAAAGGGCAGGGTTATCGGCAAGGAAACGCTTGACGAAAGCAAATTTTCGCTGTTTTCGGGTTTTATCCGTGACAGCGGCGACGTGCGCTTCAAATCCGGCCGCGACGGCAAGCTCCGCACGAGCAGATACTATGTTACCGCAATTTCGGCAGAAAGAAGCGGAAGTATTGTATTTACCACGGTTTATGATATAATAAGCAGTGAAGTAAAGGATTATATGATATCCACCAAGGACGCCGAGTCTGTTGAATTCACAAAGGAAGCGGTCGAATTCCCCCACGGCAATTTCTTTTGCAGAATCAAAACGCTAAAAGAAGAAGCAAGCGAAGCGCTCGAATTCTATCTCCCCGCCGACGCGCTTGCTGATAAACTGACCGCGATAATAAGCGAAAACGTAAAGAACGAGGAATGACAATGCTCACTCTGAAGGAAGCACGCAAAATTCAAAAGGAACGCGAAAGCAAGGCGTTGATACTGTTTGTTTTGTTTTTGGGTCTTACGGGACTCATAACATTTCTTTTAACGACGTTTACAAACGTATTTTCGATACATACCGCATTTTATCTCATACCCATAATACTCGTATGTTTTTCGATAAAGAAAACAAAGATATATTTATTCCTCAGACAAAAAGAATTCACGGGAAAAGTAGTCAGATTGGACGTTTACCCGGTTAAAGTCGGAAAAATCAAGGGCGAGCATACATATGAATCCGGGCAAGGCGAAGCTTTGGAGGTCTCGCTGATTGTTGATAACGGCGAAAAATCAAGAATGATCGAGCTATACGCAGGCGAGCTCACAGCAAAAATCGCAGAGGGAACAAAGCTTTCCCTCTTGCGTTTCATCGATCAACCGATTATAATAGATTAAAATACTCAGCAAGGAAATATAGAATGGGACACATTATCGAAATAAAGGAGCTGTATAAATCGTTCGGCGACGTTAAAGCGGTGAACGGTATCAGCTTTAACGTAAACGAGGGCGAGCTTTTTGCATTCCTCGGCGAAAACGGCGCGGGCAAAAGCACAACGATATCTATTATCTGCGGCAGGCTTTTGAAGGACAGCGGCGAGGTATTCGTCAACGGCAAAAAGCAAATGGGCAATACCGATTCCATAAAGCGCGATATCGGCGTTGTTTTTCAGAACTCGGTACTCGACAAGCAGTTGACTGTCGAGGACAATCTGAAAAGCCGTGCGGCATTATACGGTATTCACGGCAAGGATTTTAAAAATCGTATTGACGAGCTTTCGAAGCTTCTCGACCTCGAGCCGCTTTTGCCGAGAACGCTTTCAAAGCTTTCGGGCGGTCAGAAGCGCAGAATAGATATTGCACGTGCGCTTATCCACAAGCCCAAAATACTCATTCTCGACGAGCCCACCACCGGACTCGACCCGCAAACAAGAAAAACTGTTTGGAACGTTGTAAAGCATCTTCAGACCGAGGAGGGTATGACAGTATTCCTCACCACGCACTATATGGAGGAAGCGGCAAACGCCGACAACGTTATTATCCTCGACAGCGGCAAGATCGCGGCAGAGGGTACTCCTCACGAGCTCAAAAACCGTTACAGCGGCGATTTTATCACCTTTTATAATATCGACGAGGATTCGGTGAAAACGTTGGGCAAGCCTTATGAGGCGGTCAAGGACGGATTTAAGGCAGCAGTCAAGAATACCGCCGAGGCGACCGAGCTGATACTCAAAGCGCCAAATCTCTTTGTCGATTATGAAATCACAAAGGGCGGTATGGACGACGTATTCCTTACCGTAACCGGCAAAAAGATCGACGGAGGTGAAGACAAATGAAAACCGTTTCCTCGCTTATAAGGCGAAATATGAAGCTGTTTTTCAAGGATAAGGGACTATTCTTCACCTCGCTTATCACCCCCTTGATACTTTTGGTGCTCTATTCGACTTTTTTGAGCAACGTTTACCGCGACAGCTTCGCTATGGCGATTCCCTTTTATGTCAACCCGCAGATTATCGACGGCGTTGTCGGCGGTCAGCTGATGTCCTCGCTTCTTGCAGTCAGCTGTATTACGGTTGCATTTTGTTCAAATATGCTTATGGTTCAGGACAAGGTCAGCGGTGCATATAACGACATTTCGGTAACCCCCGTAAAGCATTCTCACCTTGCCGTAAGCTATTATGCCGCAACCTTTTTTGTAACCTTTATCATCAACCTTGTGGCGCTTGCCGCATGCTTGATATATATTTCAATTATCGGCTGGTATCTTTCGGTCGGCGACGTATTGTTCTTGCTTTTAGACATTCTTATAATGGTAATGTTCGGTACCGCACTCTCATCGGTTATCGGATTTTTCCTTTCGTCGCAGGGACAGATCTCCGCTGTCGGAAGTATTGTAAGCTCCTGCTACGGCTTCATCTGCGGTGCGTATATGCCGATATCTTCGTTTGGCGAAGGACTTCAAAAGATAATCGCATTTCTCCCCGGCACGTACGGCACTTCCCTCTTCCGCAACCACGCCATGCGCGGTGCGATCAACGAGCTTGAAAACAGCGGCGTACCCGAGGAAGCGGTGAACGGTCTGCGCGATGCGATTGACTGCAATATTTATTTTCTCGACGAAAAGGTCAGCATCGGCGCGATGTTTGCCATTGTCTGCACAACGGTTGCCGTTTTAATGGCGGCGTACGTTGTTATCAACAAAATATACGGCGGAAAAGCAAGAAAGAGCTGATATGAACGGTATTCAAAAGACTTTGTTTTCGTTATCCGATATTCAATACCGCGATTTTCAAAGCAAGCTGATCCCGAACATAATAAAAGAACGCATTATCGGTGTGAGAACTCCGATATTGCGCGATTTGGCAAAACAGATCAAAAGAAGCGCAGAGGCGGAGGAGTTCCTATCTGCGCTTCCCCATTTTTATTTCGAGGAAAACCAGCTGCATTCGTTTATTATTTCCGACGAGCGCGATTTTGAAAAATGCATTAGCCTTGTGGACCTCTTTTTGCCTTGTATCGACAACTGGGCGACCTGCGACCAATTATCGCCAAAATGCTTTAGAAAGCAACAGGAAAAGCTTTTTCCATATATTTTGAAATGGCTTGAATCGGGACATACCTACGCCGTACGATTTGCAATAGTCTGTCTTATGCGGTATTTTCTCGATGATCATTTCGATACAAAGCAGGCAGAGCTTGTTGCAGGTATCGAAAGCGATGAATACTATATAAAAATGGCGGTTGCTTGGTATTTCGCGACGGCGCTGGCAAAACAGTATGATTCTGTTTTGCCGTTTATTGCCGAAAAGCGACTCGATGCTTGGACACACAACAAAGCGATTCAAAAAGCGCGAGAAAGCTTCAGAATATCTTTTGAGCAAAAGGAAGTACTAAAAAAACTTAAGCGTTGACAAACAACCTGACAGAGTGTAAAATGGTTGTATAAAATCAATTCAAGTGAGGTATCTTATGAGCAAATTCCCCGAGGTAAATAAAAATTTCGGATTTGGCTGTATGCGTCTGCCGATGAAGAACGACGAGGTCGACCACGAGCAGTTTTGCCTGATGGTAGATAAATTTTTGGAAGCGGGATTCAATTACTTCGACACCGCGCACGGATATCTCTCGCAAAAGAGCGAGCCCGCACTGCGCGAAGCACTTGTAAAGCGCTATGACAGAAGCAGATATATTCTCACAAACAAGCTCTCGAGCCCCTATTTCAAAACAAACGAGGAGATTCGTCCTTTATTTGAAAGTCAGCTCGAGGCGTGCGGGGTTGATTATTTCGATTTTTATCTGATGCATTCGCAAAACGCGAACAGCTTTAAAAAGTTCAAGGAATGCAGAGCATACGAAACCGCATTTGAGCTCAAAGCCGAGGGCAAGGTTCGTCACGTAGGTCTTTCCTTCCACGACACCGCCGACGTTCTCGACAATATTCTTACCGAATACCCCGAGATCGAGGTCGTACAGATTCAATTCAATTACATCGACTATGAGGACAAGGGTGTGCAAAGCCGTCTTTGCTACGAGGTATGCCGCAAGCATAACAAGCCGATAATCGTTATGGAGCCGGTCAAGGGCGGCAGTCTTGCGGGACTTCCCGAGGAAGCGGAAAAGGTGCTTTCGGAATTCGGCGGAAGCAACGCAAGCTTTGCAATACGCTACGCGGCAAGCTTCGAGGGTATGTTTATGGTACTTTCGGGAATGAGCAACATTGAGCAGCTGGAGGACAATCTTTCCTTTATGACCGATTTCAAGCCGCTGTCAGATGCAGAATTCAAAGCTGTCGACAAGGTAAAGGAAATCATTCAGAGTATGGATATTGTTCAGTGCACCGCTTGCTCTTATTGCACCGACGGTTGCCCGCAAAATATTCCGATTCCGACGATTTTCAAGATTGTAAACAATTCTCGTAGATACACCACCTACGGTGCGAAATGGTGGTACGGTTTTCAGACCGGCGGAACTCGCGGCAAGGCAAGCGACTGTATCGAATGCGGTCAGTGCGAAGCTATCTGTCCGCAAAAGCTCCCGATAATCGAGCTTTTGAAAAACGCGGCGGAAGAATTTGAAGGTTAATTCATAAAAAAAGAACTCTTTAACAGAGTTCTTTTTTTATTTATCTCTTTTATTTCTTTTTAAGCTTATCAAACAATGATCTTGCTTTACTTGTGCGCTCTTCCTGCTCCTCTTCGTCCTTTTCTATCGTATAGATATCGGCATCCTTGGCATCGGGAAAAACGCAAAGCGGGATTCTGACGATTCTTCTGTCTTCAAGCTCGCAAACGGCAATATCGCCCTCAATATGATCTATTATAATTCTCATAATAAACTCCTTATCATTCCTCGGGATCACAGCTTCCGCAAAGTGCAAAGCCGTTATTTATCAATTCCTCAAGCGAACGCACCGAATACGCCTTGTTGCTCGGCTTCATCTCGATACCCGAATCACATTCGAGAGTGTGGACCTTTTTACTGCGTATATTGAGTATCCACTTATATCCGCTCGGCTCGTAGCCATTGGAAACCGATATCGCGTTTCCGTCGGTCGAAATAGTCACCGTACCCAGAAGGTCGGTTCGGTAAATGCTTTCGACACCCGAAGAATTCAATCTGTCGAGCGCATCCTTGTGAGGATGGCCGTATTCGTTATCCTTGCCGCAGGAAATCACCGCAATACTCGGTGAAGCCATATCGAGAAAAGTCTTTCCCGACGAGGTATAGCTTCCGTGGTGGCCTACCTTCAGAACGTCACAATCGATATCTGCGGTAATCGTAGCTTCCTCGGGAATTTCGGCATCACCCGTGAACAAAAAGGATTTACCCTTGTAGTCGAGATGAAGAACCGCCGAGCAGTTATTGAGATCCTCGACTATGCTGACCGGCGCGACAAATCTGCCGACCGCACCGCAATTAAAATCGATTTTCTCGCCCGCCGAAACGGCGGTTACCGAAAGATTCTTTTCATCGAGTGCTTCGAGAAGTCCGATAAACGAGCTTGTGTCGGTTATCGCCTCGGGCATATAAACCTCGCCGATCTCGAAGCATTCGACAACCGCTTGCATTCCGCCGATGTGGTCGGAATGAGGGTGTGTCGCTACGAGGTGGTCGATCTTCGTATAGCCGAGGCAGTCGATAAGCGAGATTACCGCACCGGAATAATCCCATTCGCCCGCATCGATAAGCATACATTCGCCGTCGGGAAATTCGATAAACGCCGAATCACCCTGCCCTACGTCGATAAAATGTACCTTTAGTTGTTCGCCGGAGGGCAACTGTGAACTTTGCGAAACATCGGGTTGCTCGGTTTCTTCACCCAAAGATGAAGCAAACGGCGGCACGTACTGCGGGATATCACACCCCGAAAGCAGTAATACTAATACAAAAGAAAGTATTATTATGCTGATACGAAACAGTTTCATTGATCATTACCGCCTATAACATAGGTTTTAAAGCAATGCCGCTTGGTAAGAATATAATCGTACTGATTGATAGCGCCGTCGCCGTTAACGTCTGCACGAGTCATTTCTTCATTGGTGAGATAACTTGCAGCAAAATAATGATGCTTGGTAAGAATATAGTCGTACCGGTTGATAGCACCGTCGCCGTTGACGTCACCGAGAAGACCCGCGCCGCCTACTGCAAGAACGTACGAAGCGCCGCCGACAGATACAGTGCTTCCATTGGGAACGATATCGTCAGGAGCGAGCGTTGCACCGTTATATTCAATATATGCATCGCCCGAGAACTTATTGAGAAGCTCCGAAACGGTCGTTCCCTCCTTAACGCCGCTGATAAAGAAGCCGTCTTGAACAAGATCGCTTTCGGGATCAACGTCTATGAAGGAATCGAGGCCCCATTCCGAGAGGAGCCATCTGTTACGGTTTTCAAGCCAGGTACGGAAAAATTCAACGTTTTCTTCATAGGTGGGATCGGGCACACGCTCGAGCTCGCTGTATACCTTGCCTATCTTCCAGCCCGCTTCGTTATAGTTACGCGAAATCGAGCCCCAATAGGTTTCGATAGTCTTGTCGATGTGATTCTGACCGATAACGTTGTCGGCATAAAGATTTACGATATTGTCCTGAAGCTCAAGATATCTGTCGCAAAGTGCCTCTTTAAATGCGGGATAGCTGAGAAGAGGTCTGAACCAAAGTCTATTGCACCACAAGCCCTCCCAGCTGTTGCCGGAGCCGCTTACGTTATTATAAGTCGTGTAATAGCTCGACGAGCAGTTACCTGAGGAAAGGTCGAAGTCCCAGCAGGGACCGCCGTAGATCTTGCCGTCCTTGATATAGAAACGGGTACTGCCGGTATCTACGTCTACGTTCTTAAAAAGCTCAAGCACGATATAGAAGTCGATCATCGATTCGATATCGAAATACTTCAAAACCTCTTCATAATCACCGCTGCGAAGTGCGTTTTCGGCATTGTCAATGAAGTCCATAAGCCAATCATACTGTTCTGCAGTAGGTTCTTCGGGCTCGTTGATGCCGAGTCTGATTCCGTAATAATCGGTAGTGAAATAGGTTGTGCCCTCGTCGGTTCTTGCGTCGCGTTCGAGAATGAATTCAAAACCTTCGTTGTCGATATCGACACGGGTTTCGGACGCTTCGACAGCGTCGGTGAGAAGATAGCTGCCGAGAAAGCTGTTATTGAAATAAACGTCAACAACGCGATAGGAGGGAGTATACGCCAATCCTATGCTGTCGGCGAAATCAAAAACTGTCTGGTTGCGGATAAGGGTTCTTTCATAGCAATTTGCAAGCAAACACCACTTTTTGTTCTTGCCCATACCCAAAACATCGGTCTTTCCCGAGAACTTAATATTATAAGGCTTCTTTTCGCCCGAGGAGGTGGAGTTGCCGCGAACCTTGATCTTTGACGATTCGTCAAGGATAATTTCGTGCTTGCCGCCCTCTTCATCGATGATCTCGACCGAACAGCTTACATATTCGGTCCAGACGTAATCGTTGGTGGTGATAATAACCTTGGGCACGTCTGTCGAAGTTCTGATATCTTCTGCAGAAGCGCTGAGCGCGAAAGCAAAAACGCCTGCGAGAATATACACGAGAAGGGCGATAGCTAAATATCTTTTCATAGCCTTCTCCTTGGAATTTGTGCAAAAAGATTAATATGCTGACGCGAGACAGCTTTATTAATCGTTACCGCCGATAACATAGGTTCCGAAATAATGGCGCTTGATAAGAATATAATCGTACTGATTGATAGCGCCGTCAACGTTAACGTCCGCACGGGTCATTTCGTCATCCGTAAGGTAACGGGTTTCGAAGTAGTGTCGTTTTACAAGGATATAGTCATACTGGTTGATAGCTCCGTCGTTGTTAATGTCGCCGAGCATAACGTCGGAACCCTCAACTTCGAGAAGGTAAGAAGCACCGCCGACAGTAGCTATACTGCCGTTGGGAACGATATCATCGGGAGCAAGAGTTTCGCCGTTGTATTCGATATATACATCATCACTCGAAAACTTACCGAGAAGATCGGACACGGTGGTATCTGCCTGAATGCCCTTAATAAAGAATCCGTCCTGAATAAGTCCGCTTTCGGAATCAACCTCGATAAAGGACTTGAGTCCCCATTCTTCAACAAGCCATTCGTTACGTTCCTTCAACCAGTTGCGGTAGAATTCAACGTTTTCTTCATAGGTTTCGTCGGGGTGACGTTCGAGCTGCATAGAGGAATGGTGAACCACGTTGGGTGCCCAGCCCGCTTCGTTGTGGTTACGGTCGAAGGACGCACCGTAGGTTTCGATCATAGTATCGATTTTATTTACGCCGATAAGGTTATCTGCATAAAGGTTTACGATAGTATCCTGCATTTCAAGGAAGTATTCGTTAACTATGCTTTGGAATTCATCGAATTTAACAAGCTCGCCGAACCACTTCATTTTTGTTGCGTGGAATCTCTGCTCCAAGGTGCCTGCGCCGTAATAATCAACGTTGTAGTTACCGGAGGAAAGGTCGAAGTCCCAAACAGGACCGCCGTAGATTTTGCCGCCTTTGATATGGAAGCGGGTAGAGCTTGTAGCAACGTCGATATTTCTGAAAAATTCGAGAGTAAGATAGAACTTCGCCATAGATTCGATATCGAAATACTTCTGAATCTCTTCGAAATCGCCGTACAAAAGAGCGTCTTCTGCGTCTGCAATAAGATCTTCTACATATTTCTGCTGTTCGCGGGTAAGCTCGTCGATCTCGGGCTCGTTGATCGCAAATTTAAGACCGCCGCCGAAGGAATAGAAATAATAACAATCCGAGTCTTCGGGGTTCCAGTCAAGCTCTAAAAGATATTCGTTGTTATCAAGATCGATATCAACACGAGTCTCGCCTACTTCGATAGAGTCGATAAGCAGATAGCTACCGTGAAGCTCGTCGTTAACGTAAACGTCAACAAAACGGTAATCGGGAGTATAGGGTACGCCAAGTTCTTTAGCAAAGTCCATAACCACTGCGTTACGGATCAAGGTTTTATCGTAGCAGTTTGCGAGAAGGCTCCATTTTTTGTTTTTGCCCATACCCAAAACGTCGGTTTTGCTTTCAAACTTGATATTATAAGGCTTTTTGTATGCCGAAGAGGTAGAGTTACCTCTTACGTTTACGGTGCAGTTTTCGGCGCTGATAGTTTCATATTCACCGCCTGCTTCGTCAACAATAATAATTTCGCAGTTAACTTTGCTCTTATCAGAGGGGATATTAACTCCTCCCTCGGTATAAATAAGAACCTTTGCGATATCGCCGGGTTCTTGAATGTCCTCTGCAAATACGGATGCAGGTGTTGCAAACACACCTACAAGCATACAAACAAGAAGAAGCATAGCCAATTTTCTTTTCATGATTTTTTCTCCTTTGGATTTATTGTGATGAAACAATAAAAAAATGTTATACTTCTGTTAAACCTTCTCTATATAACGCAACAGAAGCCCTGAACGTTGGGCTTCTATTGCTGAAAGGAGGTAAAACGAAGAAACACTTCACGAATACTTATCATCACATTCTTACATATGAATTATAAAGCATTTTAACTTTTTTGTCAATGGGATAACATTTCCAATTATGCATTTTGTAGCAGTGCACAAATGTCATTGTGCGTTTTCGTGCAAAAATCATTTTGTTCCGATAAAAACAAAAGCCCGAAGGGCGATGCGTCATAGTGAGAAAACGGTTTTGCACCTTAAAACCTGATAGTTTTGTTACAAGACAAAGAAAAAAACTGCGATAATACGAGTGTATATCGCAGTTTTTTGATGCAGTATTGTGCAAAAATGACGGTTTTAAGGCGATTTATCACTGTGACGCATCGCCCTTTTACACAGGCTTTGATTTGAAGCGGTTTAAGCTACATATTATCCCAAAAATTCTTTCGGTCCATTTCGATTCCTTCATTAAGAAAAGCAAAAAACATCGAATCGAATTTTTTCCACGAAATAACGCCGTCTTCCGCAAGTGCATAATAGTCATCCATATAATACATATCGCCCCAGACGGCAATTTCAAAGTCGCACGGATCACCGACAACTTCCGAGAACCGATGCATATACGCGACGATTTCTTTTTTACCGAAGCGATTTGAATCATATGCGTTTTTCAGAAATAATCGCAATCTTTCAGATACTGTGCGTTCGTCAACACTTTCTCCGGCACGATAATTTTTCAAGCAGGATACTGCCTTATTCACGTCGGATCCGCACAAAGAAAGCTCGTACGTAATATCACTCAACGGTTCTTCTGTTTCCAAATGTTTATCAAGCCACGCGTTATATTCTTCATCAAGACCTGACGCTAACATTATCATAAAATAATAAGCATCTTCGCGATTCAATTTATTCACTCCAAAACCATAATAATCTCAAATATACAAAAATCCCCGCTCATACGAACGAGGATTTTTGGCACGCCGCAAGGGATTCGAACCCCTGACCTACTGGTTCGTAGCCAGTTACTCTATCCAGCTGAGCTAGCGGCGCATATTCAACGCGGTATATAATACCACAAACAAAATAGATTGTCAAGAGAAAACGCAAAATATTTTTAGTCTTTGATCGTTTTTGAATGCTTAACAAGAGAAAGCCTTTATAAAAAAGCTTTCTCCTGTTTATTTAATAACTAATCTCGGTTCTGAAGCTTGGATTCCAATTCCTCGATACGCTGACGGAGCGATGCGAGCTCCTGCGCGACGGGGTCGGGAACGTTTAGCTGGTCGAGATTCTGTGCGGGCTCGACATTTTTGCCGCGAACAACACGCGCGGGCACGCCGACCGCTGTTGAATTATCGGGAATATCTTTCAAAACGACTGCGCCTGCCGCTATTTTCGAATTGTCGCCGATAGTTATCGGGCCCAAAACCTTCGCACCCGCGCCGATCATAACGTTGTTTCCGATGGTGGGGTGACGTTTTCCGACGTGCTTTCCCGTACCGCCGAGAGTTGCGCCCTGATAAATGGTGCAATTATCGCCGATTATCGTGGTTTCGCCGATCACCACAGCACACCCATGGTCGATAAACAACCCCTTGCCGATAGTAGCGGCAGGGTGTATTTCGATACCCGTTATATTCCTCGCCCATTGGCTTACAGCTCTTGCGGCAAAGAAATTGCCCTGCTTATAAAGCTTGTTTGCGATTCTGTGCGCGATAACCGCGTGAAGTCCGGGATAAAGCAAAAGCACCTCGGCATCGCTTCTTGCCGCAGGGTCGCGGTCGCGTATCGAGCGCACCTCGCTTTTGAGGTCGCCGAGTATAGCAATTCCCTTTTCTTTGAGCTCGATAACGCGCTTTTCAAACGCTTCGATATCCTTTTGATACCTTGATGTATCCATAATAATCACTCCGAATACTAAAAATCAACCGTTTGCGCGGTATCCGATAGAATTGATCTTTGCCGCGCCGTTGTAAATATATAGCTCGAAAACGATAGTGCGCGATTCGTCGGGGAGAATGTCGCGTCTGAACGTTCCGTTATTTTCAAAAATCTGATAGCTTACCTCGTATATTTCATACGAAAGCTCTGTTCCGTCAATCTCCTTTGTGCCGATGCTGTGAAGCTTGACGTTTATATTATATAACGCCTGCATCGTGAATTTTTCGGGAATATCACACTCGTCCGATTCAAGATAGGCATTTGTGAAGAAATCGCGGTATTTTGTATATTCGCCGTTCATAAGACAATGGAAGTATTCATAAAAGAGGCTTGCCGCAGGCGTATCGTTGACAGCGTTTTCTTCCTTTATCTCGGTTTCGAGACCGTAGCGATCATACATTATCGCACGGTTCTTTCGCATATAAACCTTATCCTCGAAAATATTTTTGCTGTAATCGGCTTCAAAAAAGCGGTAGTCTTCATAGGAGATATCGCTTTCCTCGGGCTTTATCAGCTCCAAAACCAAAAGAAGCACTCCCATAATAATGCCGAGCGCAGCAAATGCCGCAACAATTGCAATAAATATCTTCTTTATTCGTTTTTTATCCTTTGCGGTATCGCGCCTTTGCTCAGGCGGAATACTGCGGTTATTGTTTTTATCCATACCGTTTATTAAACTATGGGGCGCTTTTTCCAAAGCGCCCCATATACTTTGAATTTAAATTACTGTTCGATAAAACGCTTGAGGTTTGCGCAGCCTATTCTGATACCGGTAAGCGCATCCTCCATACCTTCGAATTCGATGCAGAGGTAGCCCTCGTATCCGTTACGTGCGAGCGTTTTTACGCACTGACGTACGGGAACGTCGCCGTGACCGATGATCGAACCGCGGAGATAGTTACCGCCGCGGGACTGGAACCAGCCCTCGCCGGGATTATCGAGCGAGCCGCTCTTCTTGTGGAAGTCCTTTGCGTGTGCGTGAACCGCATAGCGCGAAAGAAGACCTACCGCATAGTTGTGATCGGCATCTGCGCAAGCGAAGTTGCCGATATCTACCAATGCGCCGAAATTGGGGTGATCGACAGCATTGATAAGCCTTTCCACACGATCGGGATCCTGAGCAAAGAAGCCGTGGTTTTCGATACAGGTCTTGATGCCCTTTGATTCAGCATATTCGGTGACCTCACGGTATGCTCTTGCAAGAATGGGAAGAACGTAATCGAAGCTTCTCCATCTTACGTCGGCACCCAGATAACCGGGGGTTGCATCGTGACGCATAGCGAGACAGCCGTAAGCCGCCGCTACGTCAACCAAGCCCTTGACACGAGCAATTTCTTCGTCGGTGTCGCGGTTGAGAAAATCAGATCCCACACAGAAGCAAACAGCCTGAATGCCGACTTCCTTGCAGTATTCGCCGATTTCCTTTGCGTATGCAACGTAACCTTCGTGGTCGTTTGCATATTTTGCGGTTTCGACAAAGTCAACGCCTTCGCCGCCGAATTCTTTAACCTTATCGATACATCCCTTTATGCCCAAAGAACCTTCTTCGGCATAGCCGTGGAAGCTGTAAAGACTTACGCCTAATTTCATCGCGTTTTTACCTCGTAATAACTTATGTTCGGATTAGTTGAGAGTGATAGTAGGGATCTTGGTCCAGTCGTTGATACCGATGATACCGCCGCCGTCACGAAGAGTAATGTTCTTGAAGGATTCTGCTTCGGAAAGACCGAGGTTGAAGGAAACTGCGACCTGAACTCTATCGCCCTTCTTGGGGGCAAATTTTTCGTCGCCCTTGCCGAGATCGGACCATTTAAGAGCAACTTCATAAGTGGTGATATCGCCCTCACGGGTTACACAGTAGGTATCGCAAAGAATGCTGCTGTCGCCCTGCCATACCACGCTATACTGCTGACCTTCATCGCTGATACAGAAACCGTACTGACGCATAAGGTTATCGTTTGTAGAAGTTTTGTCTATCTGCCAATCCCAATGCTCGTCGATGTAATCGGTATCTCTGCCGTTTGCGCCGAAGTTAACCTGAATTGCGGAGTACTTCCAAATATCGCCCTTGGTCGATTCATTAACGGGGCAGAAGTGATAAGGAGTATCAACTACAACTGCAAGATAGAGATATTCAGCATCATAGGTCATATAAACCTTAGCGGTTGCAAAGTAGTTGTTCTTATCAAACTGTGCATAGGAAACGAGAGCATTGTCAGGCTTGATATCCCAGATAGCTTCGCCGTATTCGCCGGAAGTAGCATTACCGTCAATAGTGGGAGTTTTCTTTGCGGACTTGATCTTTGCGTCAAGACCGGTGTTGGATACGAAACCGTGGGGGAACAAGGGGTTGGTGGTGGTGGAGATTGCATTGATCTTGTCTTCATAGGTCTTGTAAATAACGATTACAAAACCGTCCTTGGGAATCGAAACGGTGTCATCTGCTTCGCCCACTGCGTAGAACTCGTCACGAACATAAGAGAAGGTTTCGTGGTCGTACTTTGCAACTACGATTGCGAAATCTTCAAGGCCTTCGGTATCAAGTGTCTTGCCCGACTTGTCATAAGTGAAGACACCAACGTCGCCGGCAACAACGTCTTCGTTAACCTTGGAAAGCTGAAGCGAAGTAGCTTCGGTAGCGGTGACATCGGTTCTTGCGCCGTTACCGGTAGCGACCTTCCAGGAAACGTACTTGTTGGTGAAGGTAACTTCAACGGGTTCATCGCCTTCGCCTTCGGAGGTTTCACCTTCGGAAGTCTCACCTTCAGAGGTTTCGCCCTCGGATACTGCTTCAGAGGGGTCTTCGGAGGTAGCTGCTTCGGAAGATTCGTCTTCGGAAACGGTTACTTTGGAGGATTCTTCTACCTTGCTTTCGCCTGCGGTAGAGGAAGTGCCGAGTGTTGCGCTGCTTTCATCTTCTCCGCCGCCGCAAGCAACGAAGGAAACTGCAAAGAAGCACGCAAGAATGATAGCGAGAATTTTCTTCATAATTAGATACAACTCCTTACTTTAATTTTTATCTTTTTTTGAAGAACGAATTTTAAGTACCGCAAATACTGCCGCGGCAAGCACCAAAACGCCGACACAAATCAAAACTATAACAAGAGTATTGCTTTTACTGTCGGAATCGGATTGAGATTCATCTGTGGAAACGCTTTCGCTTCCCGCCTTTGCGGTCACAACTATTGTTATGTCAACGGTATTGGAAACCGAGGTACCGTCGGTAACCGAGAAGGAGGCTTTGTAAGTACCGGGAGCACAGCCGAAGGTCTGAACCTCGTAATATCCGTTGCCCTCTGCGCCGAAATAAAGTCCTTCGACGTCGGGTTTATTGATCTTTGCGATCTTCAATGCGTTTTTCGGGGTATCGTCATCGGTAACGGTGAGTCTTGCGTTTGCGAAGCTGTCGACCTCAAGAGTGATAGTCGCGCTTTCTTCCTTTATAACGGGTGCACATTCAAAATATTCGCCCGAAATATAGCTGTGTGTAAGATCGTAGACTTCTCTGCTCGCCGAGCCGGTTGCACAGCGGTAAAGGTTATCGCCGACCTGATACATAGTTATCATACCGTTTTCCATTATGCCCGCGCCGTAAGCCGCGCTGACATATTTTGCAAAACGCTTTGCATACTCTGTTTTGTTGACGTCGAGCTCAAACTCCATACCGTTGAGACCGAATTTCTTTATCGCATCGGCGGCGTCCTTACAAACCTCTGCCTTCGCCTGACCGACCTCGTCGCTTCCGTCAAAGGCATAGCCGGTCTGCATAGTGACCGAGTCAAATCCAAGCTCCTTCGCCACGTCGATACCCGCCGAGCTGTAATAAGGGATCCACATCGTTTTGTAGCCCTTTTCGTGCGAATATTCGTTGAAATAGGCGATCAGCTTTTCCTCGTACGCGGAGAGGTGATAATTAATACCCTCCTCGAACCAATAAAGTCCCTTTAATTCAAGGTTATCGAATCCTCTTGCCGAATATTCGCTTTCGAGATAATCAATATACCATTTAACTATCGCACTGCGCGATTCCAAGGAATTCGATCCGACTGTTTTGCCGTCGATCTCGCCGAATGCGCCGGCATATATTTGCGGATAAGGGACAGAAATGAATATGGGATATTTATAATCATCTTCCCAGCCGAGCTCGCTCTTGAGCTCGCCGATAACGGTATTCAACGCGCCGATATGTCTGTCGGGCGAGAGTATCGACTGAACGTAATTCTGCATATCGACCATACGGGTAGTGCCGTCGTTTGCAGAGCTTTTGGGCATTCCGAGGAAGAGGAGCGAATCGAACATTTCGTCGGTTACCTTTCCGCTCGCATCAACATAAGCGACGTATGGCTTGAGCATTTCGGCATTGTAATTGCCCGATTCATACATCAGACAGATACTCTTGATTCCGTCGATATCGCCCGAAATTCCCTTATCTTCGACAGTTACGGGCTCGGCAGATGCGGCAGAGGATATATCCTCGCTTCCGTAGACCGATATTTCATCTACGTATGTAAAAATATCGCTTGAAAATACCGCACGGACATAGCGGGCTTTATAGGGCTTATCGAGCACTGCTTTGAGCTCGACACGCTTTGCCGCGGTATCGGTGGCAAGCAGAGAATTGTCTACCCTGCCCGCAAAACCGAAATCGGTTCCGTTTTCGGAAACGTAGACCTCGAGATAGCGCGAGCAAATTATACCTGCGCCCTTATTCTGAAGCTCGCCGATAACAACAGAGCTTACAGCCATAACCGATTCGAGATCGATCGTTACGCTGACTGCTGTACCGCGGTAGAGCTCGACAAACGCTTTGTCATTATAAGTCGCCTGCTTCGCCTTTTCGCCGTCGGTAAGCTGTTTTTCCTTTTTATATGCTTTATTGGGGTATGCGTTTTCAATCGGAGTTGCATATTCGACGGTGTATTTTTTGCCGACCGAGATAATCCCGTCCTCCGCCTGAGCGAAAGTTACGAACAACGGTACAAGAAGCAAAAGCGAAACAACCGCCGCTAAAATTCTTTTAATTCCCATTCAAAATACCCTTTTATGCGTTATTATATGCATCGACAGCTTGCTTCATCGCGGTTTCGACCGCGTCCTCCATAGACTCCCAAGTGGAAACGAGGGTGTTTGCGGCGGAGTTGGAAATAACGTTGCCGTAGAGATTGACAAGCTTATCCCATTCGTAGATAGCGCCGATGTCGTAAAAGCGGTTATTGTAAACGATATCAAGCATTTCGGCATCGTCGTCGGACTGAACTGCCTGAAGCTGAAGTGTTGTCTGATAATATGCGCGGATAACGTCTGCGTTATAGAAGCCGAGCGCCTGAAGCGCGAAAGCAACTTCGTCAAGACGGCTTTCGGGAACGGTTGTCGGAATTACGAGTCCGGTGGACTGATAACGGTTTACGGTACAGCAGTAATTTTCCTGTTCTTTGTTATACTTCGGAATAGGAAGCACGCCAAACTCAAATTCAAGGTTTGCGCTCTTGAGTATCGATACCGAGGTGCTCGTCGTATTGTAGAACAAGCCCTTGCCGTTTACAAACATTTCTTCGAGCTCGGCAAAGCCGTACTGCGAGGAAACGGTGGGGGATTTGCCGATAAGCAGCTCGGCACGGGTGGTATTCTGAGTATCGGACATAAGCTCGTATACTTTATCGAATGCTTTGACCGAGGATTCTGTCATAACGTTGAGGTAAAGCTCGCCGTTTTCGTCCTTTTTGACGGTAGAAACGTCACAACCGTTCATCATAACAGTCGCGCCGTATGCATGAGAAAGGTTGCCGTAGGTGGCATTGATTCCCCATGCGCCGTTTTCGTCGGGCTTGGATACCTGACGGCACATTTCGTAGTAAAGGTCGATCGTAAAATCGCCGTCTCTGACGATCTGATAAATGTCGCCGTTTTCCGAAAGAGCGGCGTTAGTCTTATACATATCCTTGTTGTAAAGGGTAAGATAAGTATTGTCATCATCGGTAAGGATGGCATCACCGGTGATGATATAATGATCGTTGCCGAGCGAAAGCGATTCGATCGCCTGTTTATCCCACCAAGGATGAGAAAGATTTACGATATCGTCAAGTGCCCAATAGTAATTTTCGGAAATACCCTTTACAAGACGGTCGACCGAGTCGCTTATAATATCGTATTCGTCGTTGCCGCCGGTGATGAGAAGCATTACTTCATCGGTCGGATATTTAACCGGAGTAACCTCGAATTCAATACCGTAGTTCTCGCTGAGGAAGTTATTGCGTTCCTGAACGGCGCTGTTTATGGTATTGCCCTCGAGCTCCTCGATATAAGAAAACTGCTGAACACCGTATTTGTGTCTGTCGGTTTCGACACAGAGGATGCGGATAGGTTCATCCTGACTGATGCTCTGATCTTTATAGGGAAATTCGCCATAGTCTGCGGGACCGTACGTGAACCCATCGTTTGCGGGAGCGGAAACAGACTGACTTGTTTGCGAAGATTCGCCGCCTTCGCCGCCGTTACAAGCAACAAAAAGGCTTGCGCAAAGAAGTGTCGCGAGAAGGAAACAAAAGACTCTTGCTTGCTTTTTCATAAAAACCTCCGTAATATCAGCGGCACTCTTTTCGCCAACGCGAACAGAATCCCCCTCATTTTCGCAGACATTATAACATATCGCTCAAAATAAAGCAAGAGAATTGATATATTTTTATCTAACTTTTTCAAAAATGTTATAAAAAACAAGCGCCGCATTACACGGCGCTTTGAAAATGTATCAGTCGATTTTTTCGAGTATCCAGAGAATACTGTGGAACTCGAGTGTTGTGGGAGCGTGCAAGCCGAAATTCATAAGCTGATCGCCGCGGTAGGTTGCACCCGTGAAGCGTTCTTTATAGATCGCATCGGGGTCGAGACCGCGAAGCTGAACACGCTCGTTATTGCCGTAAAGGCGCACGTGAGTGAGAACGTAGCCCGCAACACAAACCGATTTATCCTCGGAAACGGTACACCATGCGGAGCAGGGCTCATTATGAGGATCGCGCAGTCTGTGATATCTTCCCTTCGCGAGCATTTCGCCGTATTCCTTGTAAAGCTCTGCGGTTTCACGTACCTTTTGCTGTTCCTCCGAGGAAAGCGCGGTAGGATCGAGTTCATAACCGAACGAGCCGGTAAGGGCAACGGTAAAGCGTGTATCGAAGGGGGTGACGTGAGCGGTCTGGTGGTTGGGAGAAGCCGAAACGTGTGCGCTCATCGCGGACATCGGGTATACAAGGCTTGTGCCGTATTGGATGCGAAGTCTTTCGATAGCGTCGGAATTGTCGCTCGTCCAGACCTGAGGCATATAATAGAGCATACCGGCATCGAATCGTCCGCCGCCGCCCGAGCAGGATTCAAACAGCACGTCGGGGAATTCCTCGTTCAAGCGCTCGAGCACGGAATAAAGGCCGAGATAGTAGCGGAAATCGACCTCGCGCTGACGGTCCTTGCCCAAAAGCATCGCACCGGCTTCGCTCATATTGCGGTTGAAATCCCATTTCACATAGGAGATACCGCCCTCGCGGAGCACCTTTGCGACGGATTCATAGATATAGTCGCAAACGTCTTGTCTTGTAAGGTCGAGTATGAGCTGATATCTGCCCTCGGAGCGAGGACGGTTATCGTAATGCAGACACCAATCGGGGTGTGCACGGTAAAGGTCGCTGTCGGGCGAGATCATTTCGGGCTCAAACCAGATCCCGAGCTTGACGCCCTTTGCATTGAGGTGATCGGAGATACGCTTAATGCCGCCCGGCATCTTTTCCTCGTTTACGTACCAGTCGCCGAGCGAGCAGTTATCATTGTTACGCTTGCCGAACCAGCCGTCGTCGATAACCATAAGCTCGATACCGAGCTCCGCGCAGGAATCGCCGATCTTTATAAGTCGTTCGGAATCGAAACCGAAATAACAAGCCTCCCAGCTGTTCAAAAGCACAGGACGTCTTACGTCGCGGTATTTTCCGCGTGCAAGTCTTTCGCGGAACACTCTCGAGAAATTATAGGAAAGAGTATCCAAGCCCTCGCCCGAGTAGCTCATTACACATTCAGGGGTTGTGAATTCCTCACCTGCGCCGAGTGTCCAACAGAACGAATCGGGATTGAGACCGATGACTGCACGCGCCGAATCGAACTGGGTTGCCGCAATCTCCGCGGTAAAGTTTCCCGAATATACGAGAACAAAGCCGTATGCATCGCCCGAAACCTCGTCTGCGGTAGGAGAAGTAAGGATAAGGAAAGGATTGTGAACGTGAGACGATGCGCCGCGGCGCGACGACATAATATATCTGCCGTGCGTAAGCGGTGCGCGCTCGATATTTCTTTCACGGCAGTGTGTGCCGAAGTTCGAGATAACGTCGAATTTAATATGGTCGAAATCAACTGCGGCGGAAGCTGCGGCGTCGATACGCACCTCGCTGTCGCCCTTGTTGATGATTTTCGTATAGCGGGTAATAATGTCGTAATCCTCGAGCACGCAATAATAAAGCTCTACTGCGATATTGCTCACAGAGTCGAGCATTTCGACAACAAGAGTTTCGCATTCGCTTTCGTTTTCGGTATATACAGCGGGAAGTCCCTTTATTCCCTGCTTGCCCTTTTCGATACGTCTTCCGACAACGCGAAGATCGACGATAACCGAGCCGTCGGGGTTTGTGATCTCAAGCGCGGGGGTACGCATATCCGCTCTGCCCCAGCAGGGATATTCGAGAGGGATATCGTCGAGAATAAAGCCGTCGCAGTTTTCCATACGCGGAGAAAACGCGGCCCTGCCTTGCTCGCGGAACATATAGCTGCAGTCGCCGAAGATCTTTTTACCCCAATAAAGATGGAGCAAAAAACCTTCCTTTTCCTGCATAATATAGCTGTAATTTTTGGTGTGAAGCGAATACTGACCGTTTGACTGATCGAAAATAACAGACATTACGAGCCTCCGATAATTGAATTAAAGTTTGTCGAGCAGTGCGGTTGCCACTGCGAAATATACCACCAATGCAAGTGCATCGATTACAGTTGTTATAAAGGGGCTTGCCACGACCGCAGGGTCAAACCCGAGCTTTTTGATCGCAACGGGGAAAACGCACCCGACTATCTTCGAGGCAACCACGGTAGCAAGCAGTGTAAGACAAACGACGAGCGCAACCGTCGAATCGGCACCGTCGAGCCAGATCGCTTTGAAATATCCGACCGCGGCAAGCGAGACGCCGCAAAGAATCGAAACCCGCAATTCCTTCCACAAAATACGGAGTATGTCGGAGGGGACGACGTCGCCGAGAGAGAGGGCACGAATTATCGTAACCGAGCTCTGACCGCCCGCGTTACCCGCGGTACCCATAAGCATAGGAATAAACGCAGTGAGGATAACGACGTTCTTCAACGCCTCTTCATAGCTCGAAATGATCGCTCCGGTAAAGGTTGCCGAAAGCATCAAAAGCATAAGCCAGGGAACTCTCGAAAGCCAGGTGGAGAAAACGCCGACCTTTAAATAAGGCTTGTCCGACGGCGTAATACCCGCCATAATTTCCAAGTCCTCGGTTGCCTCCTCGAGTGCAACGTCGATCGCGTCGTCAACCGTGACGATACCGACCAAGCGGTTGCTTCCGTCGACAACCGGAAGTGCCAAAAAATCATAGTCCGAGAATTTTTTAACGACCGATTCCCTGTCGTCATCGGTCTTTGCCGAGATAACGTTTGTTTCCATAAGCTCGGAAATAAGCTTATCGGTCTCGGCGAGCATAAGATCCATCGCGGTCACCACTCCGACCAAGGTTCTGTCGGATTCGGTAACGTAGCAGGTATAGATGGTTTCCTTTTCATAGCCGACACGGCGTATGCGGACAAACGCATCCGCCACCGACATATTCTTGTTGAGCCGAACGTATTCGGTCGTCATTATACTGCCCGCGCTGTCCTTCGGGTAGTTGAGTATCTGGTTGATCTGCTGTCGTGTTTCGGGGTCGGAATTCGCGAGCATTCTTGCCGCAACGTTTGCGGGCATCTCTTCGATAACATCGACGGTATCGTCGACAAACATTTCATCGAGTATCGCCTTCAGCTCGGCATCCGACATACGCTTGAGCAAAAGCTCCTGTAATTCCGAGGACATATTTGAAAAACATTCCGCCGCAAGATCCTTTGCCATAAGCCTGAACACGATCGGAAGCTGTTTTTCATCGAATTCTTCGCACAGCACCGCAAGGTCATAGGGCTCTTCCTCGGACAGTATTGCGCGAATTGCCTGATAGTCACCCTTTTCGAGATATTCGGTGACCGCTTCAAAAAGCTGTTCTTTTTCCATCGAACCGTCATCCTTTCATTTTAGAATAATCAAAAAGGAAGCACGGTAAAAACTCCAAAGCGATTAACGCGGAAAAGGCGAGAGTTCAACAGCCCCGTCCGCGCATATACTTTTGGGTTTTATGCCGCTACTTCGTCCGGAATCCATTAAATTCTCACCTCTTTAAAATCAAATTCATATAAAATTATGATACCTTTATTTTTACGTTTTGTCAATCAAAATTTTATTGATTTACCGCAATTTTATGATATACTGTACTTGTATCAGGCAAAATGGAGAGTATACGCTATGTTTAAATTCAACAACAGCTGGGATGAGCTTCTCGCTCCCGAGGCAGAAGCGGATTACTACAAAGCCCTGCGGGTATTTCTGAAAAGCGAATATCTCGCATCGGGAGTACCAATCTATCCCGAAATGAATAACATCTTCAATGCATTTAAATATACCGATTATAATTCGGTGCGTGCGGTGATAATCGGTCAGGATCCATATCACGGCGAGGGTCAGGCGCACGGTCTTTGCTTTTCGGTGAGAAAGGGCGTCGAAAAGCCGCCGTCGCTAGTGAATATCTTCAAGGAAATACAAAGCGATCTCGGCATAACTCCCCCAAACCACGGTGAGCTGACACAATGGGCGCAAAACGGCGTAATGCTTTTAAACAGTGTGCTCACAGTGCGCGCGGGCAGTGCGGGCAGCCACAGAGGAAAGGGCTGGGAAATCTTTACAGACAAGGCGATTTCGCTTCTTAACGAGCGCAAGGAGCCGATTGTTTTCTTGCTTTGGGGCAACTACGCCCGCGCAAAAAAGAGCCTTATCACCAACAAGCACCATCTTATTCTCGAATCAGCCCACCCAAGTCCGCTCTCGGCATACAACGGCTTTTTCGGCTGTAAGCATTTCTCGAAATGCAACGAATTTCTGCGTTCACTCGGAAAAGAGGAAATCAATTGGAAAATAGACTGATATTGCTTCTTCTCACTTGTGTTTTTCTCTGCTCGTGCGGACAAGACGGTTTGGCGATCTCACAAGCACAAGTTTCCCAATCAAGCGACGACGGTGAAATAAACGAATCATCCTTATCGGCAGAAAGCAAGACAGACCCGGATATATCATCGGAAATATCGGAAAGCGTATCCGAAGAAATATCCGAGGAAATATCCGAGGAAATACCAAACAAAGCACCCGCGGAAAGCCTCTATACCCCCGACGATGACGAAATGGTGCTTATCACCGACTATATTCCGAGCATCGCTCTTGATATACGTTATGCGACCGAGAACAATTTTACAAAGCAGAGGATATATTCATCGAGCGACGCATACCTGCGCTACGGCACTGTAAAAAAGCTTTTATCGGTGCAAGCCGAGCTCAATTCACTCGGATACGGTCTACTTATCTGGGACGCATACCGTCCGCCCGAGGCACAAAAAAGACTTTGGGAGATCTGCCCCGATCCGAGCTACGTTTCCGACCCGAGCAAAGGATATTCGGGTCACTGCCGCGGCAACACTGTCGACCTGACATTGATTGATCTTAACGGAAAAGCAATTGAAATGCCGAGTGAATTTGACGAATTCGGCGCAAAAGCCGACCGCGATTACAGCGATATAAGCGATGCCGCCGCAGAAAACGCAATTCTTCTCGAGAGTATAATGAAAAAGTATGGCTTTTCCTGCTACCAAAAGGAATGGTGGCATTTCAGCGACACCGTGAAATACGATATTTACGAATAAAAACAGAGCCGTAGAAAAAACGGCTCTTTTTTTAATGATCGGAATACAAAAAGTACAGCGTTTCGGTCTGCATATCGAAGAAATAGACGGCATAATTAACGGTATCGCCGTTTCCGTCTATAAAGAAATAATCACTTTCATCAATTTGCCCCACCGAAAGAGAATAATTCGTTATAATCGCGTTATTGGGGTTGTTTACACTTATTGTTTCGATATCGTTTTCATAATCTGTGATATATCTTTTCAGCTCGCCGATACTCTCGCCGTCGGCACGGGTGAAATATTCGTTGTGTTCGAGATCGTATGATTCAAATCGGTATTCGGCATAGCGCCATATATCCTGCCAGCCGCCCTCTTGGAAATATATCCTTTCCGATATTTCCCCTATCGAAGCTATAACCTCGTTTATCGGCACGTCGTCTTCAAAAATCCCGCAGGAACAAAGCAAAATGCAGACAACGGCAATAAACACAATGATTTTTCTTTTATTCATCCTTTTGCGCCCCCGCCGCATTCAAAAAAAGATAAACGAGTCGATATGCGGGATAGATTATCGCCCACATCACAGGAAGTATTTCGAGTATTCCGAGCCCGATGACCCCACAGAGCGAAAACGAAAAAATCGAGCCCGCCGACAGTGACAATGATATACCGTTCAGCCATTTATTGCGCTTTGTATGCTTTTCTTTACGGAGAAGAAAATAATCAAGGCAGTAATAAATATCAAAAATACACAGCAAAAGAGTAAAAAATGCGATACAGAGCATAGACATCGACAGACCCACCGCAAGCCCGTCCACTCCCGAATATCCGGGCTGCTGTCTGAGATATTCCGATTCGCGTTCGAGCTCGGAATACGAATAAGCGGTAACGCATACAAGCGCGATCAGCACCGCCGCAAGTGCGATATTGAGAATAAGTTTAATCTTCTTTTTCGTCATCTTGCCCATCCTCGCGGTATTCGATAATATCCTCTACCCTGCAATCAAGCGCCTTGCAGAGCGATTCGAGAGTAGAAAAGCGAATCGCCTTTGCCTTGTTGTTTTTCAGAATCGAAAGGTTGGCAAGTGTTATCCCCACCCGTTCGGAAAGCTCGTTCAAAGAGATCTTGCGTTTTGCCATTATTACGTCGAGGTTGATGATTATCATTACGCCACCTCACACCGTAAGATCGTTTTCGTTCTTTATATCGTTCGCCTCGGCGATAACGTTTGCGATCACACGCATACAAAGTCCCAAGAAGCAGGAAGCTACCGCGATCAAAAAGCAGATCCCGAAATAGAAAACAACAGCAAGGCTTAGCAACGCGATAAGCAGGCACCCGCGGGAAATAAAGAAAATGATCGAAACGGTTATCTTGCTGAAGATAAGACGTCTTTTTACACGTACAACGATAAACACCGCCGCGATACAGCAGGCAAGCGCGATAAGCAAAATCGCATATCCCCAGATCCAGAAAACGATCTCGCCCGATATTATATCGGAAGCATCGGAATTTATAAAAGATTCCTTTATTTGCGAGAAAAATCCGACCTTATCTACCATAAACGGCATTCCGATAAGCATAGTTGCCATAGCAACAACAAGTGTGACCGCAACAACCAAAGTTAAATTTGCGGATCTTCGGTTCGCTACCTTCATTTCAAAAACCTCTCAATAGCTTAATTACAATTACAGCATAGCACTCATATTGCCGTTTGTCAATATATTTTTATCGTTATTCGATAAATTATACAATAAAAGCAGATCCGTCGACCTGCTTTTTGTTGAACCTTTATTTGAAAAACCGTTCGCCCGAATGTTGAAGTCTCCCCTCTCGGTTGCGAAGTGCATTTACAAGCTCGGCACTTGTTTTTATTCTGCGGTCGAAAACAAGGCCGGCGTGCGGGAAGGTCTTAAAATGCGGTGCATAATGCATATCGTTTCCCGCGGTGTAGGCAATCCCCAAGCGTCCGCAAAGCTCCTTTGCACGTTCGTCCTCCGCTTCGGTATTTGCGCTGTTGTAAATTTCTATTGCATCAAGAAAGGAATAGTCCAAATGATTATTGCCCTTTGGAATATATCCGCGCTCGCGGAAGGGGTGCGCGTGCGAAACAAATCCGCCGTATGCGTGAACGCGGTTGCATATCTCTTCACCCGTGAGCGAGCAAAAATCGGGATTTGCAAGCAAAAAATCAAGGTCGATGCCGTATATCAGTATCTCCTGCGCGTTTCCGTAGTTGTGTTCAATACCGAAAAGCACGTCAAAATCGATCTCTTCTCCCAGCTTTTTGCCGAGCAGATATGCGTCCCAATAGCACTTTACCTTTTCCTCCCAGGAAAGCTCTTTGGGAATACAGTTGTTACCCGTTAAAAAATGATTTGTAAGCACAAAGCCCGAATAACCCTCCGCCTTTTCTGCTTTCACAAGCGTTTCGACGCTCGACGCCGCACATCCGCTGCATTCGCTTGAATGCACGTGCAGATCATAATAATATCCCATATTGCTTCCCCGTTTGTTATGTTGCTATTATTATAACACTTTTTCAAAAAACAGGCAAGCGAAAACACAAAAACGGAAGAGAAAAATCTCTTCCGCTTTTTGCAATTATTTATTTGTACTCTATCAATTCAACGGTATAGCCCGCATCCTCCAAGGTCTTCAAAAGTCCCGTATCTTCATCGAGCAAATGCGCGAGACCGACCGAGAAGAACACTGTTTCTCCGCTTGCGATATATTCCTTTGCCTTTTCAAGCATAAGAGCATCGCGTTCGGTACAAAGTGCTTTGTCGTATTCCTCGTATGCGGCAATCTGTTCATCAGACATCCCCGTGAAATCCGCAGGCACGTTCACAAGCTCGGATAGTTCCTTGTAATCGCCTCTGCACCATGCATCAAACAACTCGATATTATCGGCGCGGTAGTATGAACGCGGATAATACACCGCGTTGTAAAGATTCAGTTCGTGAACATCGTCGGAAAAATCTATGTCCATTTGGAATTGACGGTAGCGGTCCTCTATATCGTAAATCTTCTTTTCGGCTTCGCTTGCACGGGTAAGCAGGCGCATATCGACCCCTTTGTTGTAATATACACCGAGTGTATGCGCAAGATAGGTGTTATTGATCATTCCCGCCCACATATTTGGCTTCGCATATTCAAGCGTACATATATAGTCGCCGTAATTACCCAAACCAAGCGCACTCGCAAGCTCGGAAGCATCACGGTACAGCGTTTCATCGATCTCTTTTTCTATGCTGCCGTTTTCGTAAAAATACGCTTCGGAATAAAGGTCCAAAAGATCGTCGTCGAGGTCTTCAAATTCTTCGTTAAGCGCTAAAAGATTGATTTCAAACGCGACGGCATCGGCTTCATCGAACGCATCGTATATCTCTTCAGGGAGATAAGCTGTGCGGTTATCTCCCACATGAATAGTGCCCAAAAGCCACATAACGTTCCCGTTTGCATCGGTAACCTTATAAAACAGCGGCGTAGCCTCATCCTCTTCATCGGGTTCTTTATCGAATGCCGGATGATGCTTTTCGGTTATATCGAAATAGCTGTCAGGGTTTGCAGGGTTGATCGACATATTGCGTTCGAGGCCCATTTCGTATTCGTAGCCGTCTATTTCAAATATTCCCTCGTAATCGACGTTGATGGCAACAGGGTAGGTTGTGTCCATATCGATCGTTATAACAAATTCGATTTTTTCGCAATCGAAATCGTCCGAAGCGTCTTCAATATAATCGAACTCGTTCAAAATCCCGCTCATACTTTCGTATAGTTCCTCGCCGTGAGCGTTTCTGCATTGTACGGTTACTGTAACGTATCCGTCGATCGAGGAATATTCGATATCCTTTATATCGGAAATATCGGGCACACCGTACATAACCGTATCAAGATGTCCCTTACGGAAGCTTTCAATTTCTTCTTCGGTAAGCTCGCGCTCGTTTTTGTTGCCGTTTATTTCCGATATTTCAACACCGTCGATAACGGTAGTTTGGTTTTCGACCGTTTCTTCGCGTTGCTTATTTCTATCAAAATCTATCCACACGCTTTGCTTGCTCATATTCATACTTGCGGCAAAGTCTTCTTCGTATTCAAACGACGTGTATTCGGCTATAGTGCTTTGAATCGTAACACCTGCGGCATACATATAAGCAGTGCTGTTATAGCTGTAAGTGCCGATATCCTGCATATACATTAACGCTTCGTCCATGAGCATAACGGCGAGCACGGAATCGACCTCGAGATAATCCTTTACATTCTCGGGTGCTTCGATCTCGGGCAACGTAGAATTTATAGGAGCAATCGTATAAGAATAATTGATTTCAAAATGCGCCGCGCCCTGTTCATATTTCGCGGAATAAGCAATCGAAACAATATTGCCTTCTTCGTCGATATGTACCTCTGCGCCCGCTTCCTCTAAAACAGCATATTCATAAGCAAAATGCGTTTCCGTTTCCTCAGCGTTTGTCAGTATAACAACAGTGTTGCCGTTTTTATCCTTTTCCGAAAGCTCGGTAATATCGTCGTAAAGCTCATATTCGGGCAGAAAAACCGAATAATCGCTTTCGGCAGGACCATAAAAACCGTTTCCGTCATAAAGCAAAAAAGTCGTTCCGTCGATCATTGTTTCCTCAGTCTTGACCGTACGTTTGTTGCCGTAAACAGTTTCGTATTCAGAATAATACTTCATATCCTTCGTACCGTAACCGAGGTAGAACCCGGTGGACGTGCCGGCGTCTTTTCGGGTTTCCGTGCCGACGGTCACAGTACGCTCATAGCTCGCATTAACCTCAAAGTTTTCGGCATCTTCAAACTTTTCAAGAGCTTCTTTATATAGTTCGGTGCCGTCGATTCGTTCCGGAAGTTCAGATACCTCCGAAACCTCCGAGACCTCGCTAATTTCAGATGACTCGGAAGCATTGCTTTGTTCCTCAATATTATCTTTTTTGCAGGCAGCAAACGCCGCAGCAAGCATAAGCAATACAAGCAGTAACGCCATACATCTTATTTTTTTCATGATTCCCTCCTTTTTTTCAAACGGAAAACAACAGCATAATTCGTCCTTCTTGTTTCTTGCTGTTAATATTTTAACACAATAAATTGTTGATGTCAACAACAAAATAACGCCTTGCATCATGCAAGGCGTTATTTCAACATACTGCTTGTTTTTTATATTATGCGTTGGTAAGGAGATACTTATAGTCGAACTTCTTGCCGCGGATAACAGCGATAACAGCATCAAGCTCGCCGTATTTATCGTCGCGGAGCCAGCTTTCGGTATAACGCTCGATCCAGCTTTCGACCTTAGCCTCGTCGATTTCGGTAACACCGTCGATAAGTCTTGCCATACGGAGATTGATGATAGCTTCGCCCTCTGCCATGGTGCGAAGGTCAACGGTAAGCTCGCTCTGTACGGGAAGTCTGCGGAATTTTTCTGCAAGCTCATAACAGTTCTTTGCGTTTTCGATAAAGGGAGTTGCATCGGTGGGCATAGTGGTATCACCCCAGGTTGCAAAACGGTTATCGAACATGGCGTTTACGTACTGACTCCAGCAAAGAGTACGTTCATATTCGTCGAACTTACGGATAAGCTTGACGGTCTCACCCGAAGCATCGCCGTAAACGAGCTCGGAAACAGCCTTGTCAAACTTTTCGCACATAACCTTGGTCTTTCTGTTCCAAGCAAGCGCGCCGCCGAGCACTACGCCGTAAAGAGTGCAGGACATCGGGCAGACTGCGCCGTAGTCGCCCCACGAGGTATTGAGCATACCCATAACCTTGCATTCGCCGCCCTTTTGAACCATCTTCGAGATATTCTGCTCGGCATAGCCGACACATTCGCAGAACTGATTCCAGCAGCTTGTACCGGGACAAACGATCTGACCGAATCGCTGTTCGGCAAACTTTTCCACGTTTTCGAGAACGGGGTTGGCATCATAAGTCCAGTTGAGCATTACCATATCGTCGGGGAAGCGGGACATGGTTTCGGGGTGATTGAGAACAACGTCGCCCCACATCATAACGGTCTTGCCGAGAGATTTGAGGTGATCGATGATCTTGAGAGTGAAATCGAGATAAAGCTCGCCCTTGTCCTTGCCTGCGTTCTTGCCGTTGCAGATATCGAAGGTTTCGTCGCAACAGATATTGAAATACTTACTGCGGAAAAGGGGAACGTACTGGTTGATAAGCGATTTTACCAAATCGAAGCTTCTTTCGTCGCTTGCGTTGATGGTGTGGTGAAGCATAAAATTGTGCCAGGGGTTCTTTGTTGCTTCAAAGCCGTCAAGCTCGCAAAGATGCTTGTATTTGTTGCTTTCGAGCAAACGGAAAAGGTGGCCGAAGGAGGAAAGCGAGGGAACGAAATCGACAAAGTTTTCATAGCAGTAGTCGTCGATCTGCATAATTTCCTCGGCGGTCATATAGCCGAAAGCCTTATAAATTCCCTTGTATTCATCAAACGCAAAGGTGTGCTCGATATAAAGCTGATAGGAATTGTGCTTATAATAAGCAAGGAAGTCGATCATCTTGAAAACGCCGTCGAGATTGGGCACTCTTCCGCGAGATGCATCGTGATAAAATCCGCGGTAAGACATATCGGGCTTGTCCTCGATCTCGCAGCATTCGATATCCTCGCCGCAGCTTTCAAGCATCTGACGGAGAGTCTGGATACCGTAGAAACAGCCTGCAAGAGTGTCGCCGGTGATAAGAATACCGTTTTCACGTGCGGAAAGCTTGTAGCCCTCGCCGTTTTTCTTGCCGAGGCAGTCGATAACGATATTACCATCAACTGCGGGGGTGCCTAAAACCTTGGTGATAACAGGATCGATTCCGGTTTCCTCGTAGATCTCGTTAGCGAGCTTCTGAGCCGCCTTGAAAATACGGCTGTCGCACTTCATGGTAAGCACGATATTGAGTCCGGCTGTCGCAACGACTCCGCCTGTCTTTTTTAATTTTTTGGGTTGCGGAAGTATAGTCATAACGTTCTCCTTATTATATACTTGTTATGTTGTTATATCCGTTTTACCACACGGCGCTAAAAAAGTCAATCACGCAAAGCAATTTTATTTACACGAAACGAAAACGAAGCAAAAAATCGTTTTTGTTTCTTTGACGTTTCTTTTCTGATTCTTTGCCGTATCTTTAACATCAGCGAAATATCTTTGCCGTTTCTTAACTTCGCACAAAAATACCTCATTCAAAATCGCTTTGTTTGTTCAAGCCCACAAAAAAGAATTTTTTGTAAAATCTTGCTTGACAGTGTTGAATGCTATTAATATAATATGTAGCGTGCGAAGTTTGGGTTTTGTGCCGAAACAACGCAATCATAATCAAAAACGGCATCATGCCGAAGAATTTAAGAAAGGGACAAGATTATGGACATTACTCTCGTCCTTGGCCTCGTAATCGTTGCAGCGCTCGGCGGTCTTGCATACGCAGCGTTCAACTATTTCTCGGTCAAGAAACTCGAAGAAGGTACCGAAAGAATGCAGGAAATCGCTTCTGCAATCCGCGTAGGTGCAAACGCATTCATCACTTATGAGTACAAAATCGTTGCTATCGTTGCAGTGGTAGTTGCAATTTTGCTCGCTCTCGTTATCTCTTGGTCTGCTGCAGTCGCGTTCGTTATCGGCGCTGTTATGAGCGGATCGGCAGGCTGGGTCGGCATGAAGATTGCTACTTTCGCAAACGTTCGTGTTACCAACACCGCACGTACCTCGAAATCGCTTTCCGACACCCTCAAGGTTGCTTTCAAGGGCGGCTCTGTTATGGGTCTCTGCGTTTCGGGCTGTGCTTTGCTCGGTATTTTTATCGTATTTCTCGTATTCGGCCGCGGACTCGGTCAGATCGAAGCTGAATTCATTCACGAACAGGCTTCCTCCTGCAAGAGCATTCTCGGTATGATCAACGAAAACCTCAACTTCGGTGCAGGCTTCACCATGACCCTTTCGGGCTACGCTCTCGGCTGCTCGGTTATCGCTATCTTCGCACGTATCGGCGGCGGTATCTACACCAAGGCTGCTGACATGGGTGCTGACCTTGTTGGTAAGACCGAAGCTCACATTCCCGAAGACGACCCCAGAAACCCCGCTACCATCGCTGACAACGTTGGTGACAACGTTGGCGACGTTGCAGGTCTCGGCTCCGACCTTCTCGAAAGCTACGTCGGCGCACTCCTTTCCGGTACTATCCTCGCTATCGAGCTCTTTGCAAAGCACGTTTTCGGCGGCACCGATCTGCTCGAAGCTATGATCTACTTCCCTCTCGCATTCGCTGCAGCAGGTCTTATCTCCTGCGTTATCGGTATTGCTTCTCTCTTCGTACGTAAGAAGCTTTCCGACAATCCCCACAAGGAACTCAACGGCGCTACCTACATTTCCGCAATACTCACTATGTTATTCGGCGCTGTTATCGCATACTTCTCCTTCTCGCAGTTTGGCGGCAAGAACGTTACCGACGACCTCGGCAACACTCTTTCCATCTTTGAATCGGTTGAATTCCACATCGGTTGGATCTCTCCCTGGGTTGCTGCCGCTATCGGTATCATCGCAGGTATCGTAATCGGTAAGATCGCAGAATACTATACTTCTTACGACTACAAGCCCACCAAGGATCTCGCAAGCGCTTCTGTTGAAGGCTCCGCACTCACCATTACTCAGGGTCTCTCGCTCGGCATGATCTCCTGTATGCTTCCCTGCGTAGTTCTCGGTGTTGCGATCTACGGTTCTTATCTCCTTTCCGGTATGTACGGCGTTGCAGCTGCCGCTATCGGTATGCTTTCCTTCGTTGCTACTACCGTTTCTGTTGACGCTTACGGTCCTATTTCGGACAACGCAGGCGGTATCGCAGAAATGTCCTACCTCGAGCCCGAGGTTCGTGAAATCACCGACGAGCTCGACGCAGTCGGTAACACCACCGCAGCTATCGGTAAGGGCTTTGCAATCGGTTCTGCCGCTCTCGCAACCCTTTCGATGATGACCTCTTACATCTTCGCATACACTCCCGCTCCTGAGCTTGCAAACTACACCGAAGGCGCATTGGATAAGATCGCTCTCAACGTTATCGAGCCCGCAGTTCTTGTCGGCGCTATCGTTGGTGCGGCACTTCCCTTCATGTTCTCCGGTATGCTTATCAACGCAGTTGCTAAGGCTGCAAGAAAGATGGTTGAAGAAGTTCGCCGTCAGTTCAAGGAAATCAAGGGTCTTCTCGAAGGCGAAGTTCTCCCCGACTACAAGACCTGTATCGAAATTTCCTCTCAGGGCGCGCTCAAGGAAATGCGTGTTCCCGCTATCTTCTGTATCGCATTCCCCGTTGTTTGCGGCTTCATCTTCGGTGCGGAATTCGTTGGCGGCGTTCTCGTAGGCGCAACCATCTCCGCTATCATGCTCGCTCTCTTCTGCGGTAACGCAGGCGGCGCTTGGGACAACGGTAAGAAATACATCGAAGTCGGCGGCGTTAAGGGCGAAGCAAAGGGTGGCGACGCTCACGACGCAGCAGTTGTCGGCGACACTGTTGGTGACCCCTTGAAGGATACCGTTGGTCCGTCCCTCGATATTCTTATCAAGATCATGAGCACCATCTCTCTCGTTACCGTTGCAGCATTCGCAGAAAACAACCTTCTCAATCTGCTCGGTCTTTAATCCGTAACAATTCGGCGCACCGCAAAAACGGTGCGCCGTTTTTTATTGAAAATCAGTTGCACATAATCACGTTTTCCTCTTGATTAATTCACATTTCGGTGTTAAAACTATATTTGCTTTGATTTCAAATCCTACGTCGGAGGTCAAAAATGATAATTGATTTTCACACACATATATTCCCCGACTCACTCGCACCGAAGGCTATCGGCGCGCTTCAGAAAACCGCGGGTATGCCGGTTATGTTCGACGGAACGGCGAACGGACTCATCGGACTTTTAACCGTGGAGGGCATCGACAAGGCGGTAGTTTTGAACACCGTCACAAACGAACGTCAGGTAGACAACGTAAACGCATTTGCCGTCGATACTCAAAAGCACGGCAAGCTTATTCCGTTTTGCTCGGTGCACCCGCTCAACGAGAACATTCCCGAAAGGTTAAGCGAGCTGAAAAGCAAGGGCATACTCGGCGTAAAGCATCACCCCGATTACGTCGGTATCGACTTCAACGACAGAAGAATGTTTTCTCTGCTCGAAGCGGTAAGCGAGCTTGGAATGCCGTTGGTCATTCATACCGGCTACGACCCCGTTTCGCCCGATCACGTGCACGCAAGCCCCGATATGATACTCGATGTTCTCGGTAATTTCCCGAAGCTGACGCTCATTGCCGCGCATCTCGGCGGGGTGGCGCATTGGGACGAGGTTGCCGAAAAGCTCTGCGGCAAGAATCTTTATTTCGACACCGCTTTTTGCTGTGAACGGGTTGGGATCACAAAGGAACAAGGCAAGAAAATCTTCACACGCCACGATCACGAAAAGATCCTGTTCGGCTCGGACGCTCCCTGGGCAAAGCCGTCGGAGGTGCTTTCGTTTATCGAAGCATTGAACCTCGGCGACGAATCGACAGAGAAGATTCTTTCCAAAAACGCAAAGAGACTTCTCGGTTTATTATAATTAATTATAATAAGACAAAAGCGCGTTCTGTAATTAGAACGCGTTTTTATTTATTGCACAATTCAAACCGTTCAAATTTGTGACTTCTCACAAATAGATAAATCACACTTGATTATTCGAACTTTCGGTGTTATAATCAATGATAACTAATGCTGGAATTTTATGTCCGGAGGTCACTATGAAAAAATTTATTTCTCTCATGCTCTGTCTTTTGTTCTGTGTCGGTGCACTTGCAGGCTGCGGCGGCTTGGATGAAGAAGAAAAGGGCGCAAACATCCGTGTGTATCTGACCGACTATCCCTACACGCTCGACCCTGCGGTTATCCAGGTGAACAGCGACGTCGAACAGATTCTTTCGCTTATTTTCGAACCGCTTACCACTATCGATGAGGACGGCAAGGTTATCCCCTGCCTCGCTACCGAGTGGTATTATAAATACGACGAAATATATCAGCTTCACAAGATGTATTTCGAATTGAAGGACACCAAGTGGAGTGATAACCGTACCGTTACTGCAGACGACGTTATCTACGCTTGGAGAAGAATCCTCTCTCCCGAAATCGACAGCCCCTATGCATCGCTTCTTTACGCGATCAACGGTGCAAGAGACGTTAAGTCGGGTGTCGGTACTATCGACGACCTCGGTCTCGCTGCTGTTGACGATACCCTTCTCGAAGTAACCTTCTCCACCGATCTTTTCGGCACCGAAGAGGCTGATCAGCTCGCGGCGGCAGAATACTGCCAGCTTTTCGCAGAGCAGGTTGCAAACGTGCACCTCGCTCCCTCGCGCGAAGACATCGTAACACGTTATGAAAAGGCCGGCGAAGACTGGGCAGGTAACGCAGCCAACATCGTATGTAACGGTCCTTTCCGTGTTCAGTCGATGGATATGCCCCGTGAAAAGCGTGAAAACGAAGAAGACTTCAGCGGTAAATTTGCTTGCAAGCTCGTTCTCGAGCGTAACGCATACTATATGCGTGATGCAGAAGAGGACGCTCTCGATAAATACGTACTTCCCTACCGTATCACCTGCTACTATATGGAAGGTCAGTACGAATACTATGAAGATGCAACCGACCAGACTCAGAAATTCTTCCAGGCAAAACGCTATATCGACGGCGAGCTTTATTTCTTGAGCTCCTTCGAAAAGGAAACCTATGAGTACTTCAAGGAAGATATCGAAACCCAGCAGACTTTGAACGGATATGCATTCTATTTCAACACCGCAAGCGAAGCTTTGAAGGACGCAAACGTTCGTAAAGCTCTTTCGCTCGCACTTGACAGAAACGACATCACCGCAAACGTCACCGGCACCGGCGAAGTTCCCGCTACCGGCTACGTTCCCACAGGTGTGTTTGACGTTGACTACAAGTCCGATTTCCGCGAAGTCGGCGGCAACCTTTACAACACCGCAGCTGATCCCGACGGCGCAAAGGCGCTCCTCAGCGGCAAGAAGGGCTCGTTCACTATCAAGTACCTCGTTCCTCAGAATGATTACACTGTTAAAACATACAGAAAGATCAACTACGCAAACGTATATGAGAACGTTGCCAAAGCAGCGGCTGAATCCTGGAAGAAGCTTGGATTCGACGTTACGTGCGAGGGTCTCGATCCTACCGAATACGTTGAAGCGCTTACCACCAGAAACTACGACGTTATCGGCGTAAACATCTTGAGCGGTTCTGTTGACGCATTCGGTTACCTCGCTCCCTTTGCGAAGGAATACAGCGGCACAAGCGTAGTGGTTGACAATGCCACCGCAACTCTCGAAGAAATCTTCAATCCCCACTACACCAACATTGATGACGCTGATTACAGCAACCTCATCACCTCTGCACTCAAGGCTACCAACCGCGCAGACCGCGCAAAGCTCCTCCACGATGCAGAAGCGAAGCTTGTTGAGCTCTGCCCCGCAACAATGGTATTCTGGTACTCCAGAAGCTTCGTTGCGAACGACAAGATGATCGACGGCTATGATACCGACAGCTATTTCGGTTATATCGACTTCACCGAGCTCGAGCTTGACGATTGGCGCGACGTCAACGCAAGCGAAGACGCGGTAAGTATAGCAAGAAACCCCGAAGAATAAAGATTCCAAAAACTGCTGTTGCGTTTGCAACAGCAGTTTTTTATTTCCCCAATAACTGAATATTCAAAGAAAACAGCAGTATCAACACGCCGAAATTACATCCGGAAAGATAATAAAGAGCAAAAGAAACAAGCAAAAATAATATTTTCGCGCAAAGCGAAGCCGCGGAGCATATACGCTCCGCGTTTTTTTGTTTGTCGGAAAGATAGCACCACAGCGCCTTTCCGCCATCGAGCTTTTTGATCGGCAGGAGATTGAAAAGCGACAAAACAAGGTTTATCAAAACAGCCAGCAGAGTTATGGCATTATAAAAGACGCAAAAGCACACAGCCGATAAAAACAGCATTATAAGCGACGAAAAAGGACCCGAAAGCGCGATTTTTAATTCGTCATTATCGGGTATTCCCTCGGGAACAACAATGACTGCGCCCATCGGCATTAGGTCAAATCGTCTTATGCGGTAGCCGAGCCTTTTTATCATAAACAGATGTCCGAGCTCGTGAACAGCCGCCGAAAGCATTATCGCGGCGAATGCTTCGATACCTTCCAGCCAAAGCATCAAGAGAAAAACCGGTATCGCAAATACCGACACGCGCAGTCTGATACGCGGAAAAACAATAAACATATTTAATCAATCACAACCATTTGCTTACCATCGAGATCAAGCCCGATATCCCCTCTTTTGTGCCCGCGGCAAAAACCGAAACCGAATCCTCCGGCATCAGTACGACAGTGCCGACTGTAATGATCAACGTCAAAGCAAATACGATTCTGCAAACGTCACCCTTGCATCGAACAGAAATAATAGGTTTTTTCAAAAAATGCTCACCGCCTTATCGGTTACGACAAAATATCCCCTTGGCTATTGTTTATAATCCTATTTGAGAGCAAAGGGGTGTTTTTATGTATGCCGAGACGACGGTGATTTATTCCGACGTTTTGTTTTTGATCAATTTTTCGCTTGATTATTTGTGTCTGTTTATCGCGGGGCGGATATTAAACCGGTTTTCAAAGGTGTGGCGCATAGTCGCTGCCGCGGCGTTCGGCGGGCTTTATTCCTTTTTGCCGTATACCCTTGTGACAGAAACGTATATTTCCCTGCCGCTTCACATATTGTCTGCGTTTGTCATTTGTATGATCGCGTTCGGCTATAAGAGCCACAAGCAAGCAATATTTCTTACCCTTACCTTTATAGTGACGTCTGCGCTTTTCGGCGGATTGATAAGCGGAATATTTTCGCTTTCGGATCAATACTCGGACGGAGCCTATACCGAAATGTCCGCCGCGTCGTTTTGCGTTATCTGCGTTATGTCGGCAATCATCGTATTTTCATACAGTCTAATTTGCGGCAAGAGGATACATACTCGTTCGGCACGAATAAGAATCACGCTCGGAAACGAAAAATCAGAGCTGAATCTGCTTTGCGACAGCGGCAACCTTGTCACCGAGCCGTTTTCGGCGCTGCCCGTGATAATCGTTTCGGCAGCATGCCTGCCCTATCCCTACGATATGCCAGAAAGCGAAGTATTTCCGCTTCCGATAAGGATAATACCGTTTACGACAAGCGCGGGCGGGAGCTGTTTTTTCGGATTCCGTCCAAGCAAGATCGAATTGCTCGGTATTGCGAAAAAGCCGAAAAGCATCGATGCGTTTATCGGTATCGACACCCAAAACAAAAGCTATTCGGGATACGACGGACTGATCCCGACAAGTATTTTATAAATAAGGAGCTATTATGAAAACAAAAAAGATCGACCTTGTGATACATTGGATAAGAGAGGTTCTGGGGATATACGACGAGCTGTTTTACGTAAACGGTCCTCAAACTCTTCCGCCGCCTTTATCCTCCGAGGAGGAGAGTGAGCTTTTGGAGAGGATATCCTTTGACAACGAGGCAAAAAAGACGTTGATAGAGCGCAATCTGCGATTGGTGGTATATATTGCGAGAAAATTCGAGAGCGCATCAAACGGTATCGAGGACCTTGTTTCCATCGGAACGATAGGCTTGATAAAGGCGATAAACACCTTTAAATCCGACAAGCAGATAAAGCTTGCCACCTATGCATCAAGGTGTATTGAAAATGAAATACTTATGTTTTTGCGGAAGAACACCGGGGCGAAAAACGAGCTTTCGTTAGACGAGCCGCTGAACGTCGATTACGACGGGAACGAGCTTTTGCTGAGCGACGTTCTGGGAACAGAAAATGATTTCGTTTACAAAAGCATCGAGGAAAGCGAGGACAAAAAGATGATAATGCGAGCCATATCCAAGCTGAATGACCGTGATAAAACGATTATCGAGCTGAGATACGGCATCAACCGAGGCGGAAACGAGCTTACTCAAAAGGAGGTTGCCGATATACTCGGGATATCGCAAAGCTATATTTCAAGGCTGGAGAAAAAAATCATATCAAGGCTCAAAGAGCTTCTTACAGAGCAAAACTATTGACATAAAACCCAAAAGGTGTATAATTAATATAACGAAATCCTAACAGAAAGGAGGTTATATTTATACTGGGTCTGTTCAAAAGAGATACTGCAAAGGAACCCGCCGTTCAGAGCGCGCTCCCAAAGGCCGCCGCGTTTGTCGATTATGAGCATTGGTATATTTCGCTCAAAAACAACTACGGGCTTCAGCCGAATATAAAGGGTTGGTTCGAGGATCTGAATTCCAAGTTCAATCTTGTAGAGGTTAATTTCTTTGCGGATTTCTCACACAAAAGTCTTGCCGACGAGATCGGACGTATACGTCTCTTCTCAAACAAGATAATCGATACGAGAAGCCCCAACGGAGTACAAAAGGATTTTACCGATTTTATTATTCTGGACAATATGTACCAGAAAGCGCTTGCATCTGATGATATCGATGTGTTTATACTTTTCTCGGGCGACGGACATTTCAGCTCGGTCACGTCCTTTTTGAAGAATTTCTATCACAAGCAGGTCGTTATTTACGGCGTAAACGGCTCGTTTTCAAAGCAATTAAAGGAAACCGCCAACGTCTTCTATACTCTTCCGACCGAAAAAGACATCAACGAAAGCTTTTACAAATCTATTTTCGATTATCTTAAAACAAGCCCGCGTCCCAATTACAACGAAGCGATTGAAACTGCGGTAAAGAAGAACCGCGGCGGAGCATCAAAGCAAAAAATCGCAAACGCGATGAAAACGCTTATGGAAAATGACGTTATTTCGGAACGCTCTATCGCAAACACAAAGGGCAAAAAGCAAAAAATGCTGTTTGTTGACTGGGAAAAAGCAGAAAAATATATGTTGTCGGGCGAATGAATTTTTAAAAAACTATTGTAAACGCGTAATAATTGTGGTATAATAGCCACATAAAGAACAGTAAGCTATCAAGAGAGGGTGCAAGCCCTCTCTTGAGTCTTGAATGGAGGATTTATGGCAGAGAAGAAAAAGCCTTCGCAGAAAAACGGCGCATCTGCTCCCAAAAATATCGCCGCCAAAGTCAGAGCCGAGGTCGAATCTGTGATCACCCAAGCAGGCTATTCGCTTTGGGACGTTGCTTATTACAAGGAAGGACCCGAAATGATCCTTGAAATATCGATCGACAGAGCCGGCGGTATTTCGATAAACGATTGCTCCGAGGTCACAAAACTTATCGAGCCGATAATCGACGAGCTCGATCCTATCGAAGAAAGCTATTGTCTTCAGGTTTCCTCTGCGGGAACGGTAAGAACCCTCTCGCGCGAGGAGCATATCCGCTTTGCCTGCGACAATTCGCTCGACGTTACATTGGGTCTTTACGTTGCGGTCGACGGAAGCAAGGAATACAAGGGCGCTATAACCTCCTTTGACGGCGAAATACTCGTACTTCAAAACGGTGAATCGACACGCGAATTCAACATGAAACAAATTTCAAAGATAAATGCCGAGATCGATACCGAAATAGAAACCGAATCGGCAGAAGAAAAAGAGGAGACAGAAGATGAATAAGGAACTGTTCGAAGCGCTCAACGTGCTCGAAAAGGAAAAAGGCATTTCCAAGGATTATATGATCGAGAAGATCGAAGCAGCTTTGTTTTCGGCATTCCGCAAGGAAAACGCAGGTAACGAAAACGCAAGAGTCAAGCTCGACCCCGTTAAGCAGGATATCAAGCTTTACAAGCAGCTTACCGTTGTTGATGAGGTTACCGACAGTGCAACCGAAATCTCGCTTGACGATGCTCATATGAAATCCAAAAGATACAAGCTCGGCGATATTTACGAGATCGAAGTAAAGACAAAGAACTTCGGCAGAATCGCCGCTCAGGCCGCAAAGCAGGTTATCATTCAGGGCATACGCGAAGCAGAGCGCGGAAAGATGATCAGCGAATACGAAGAAAAGAAGGGCGAAATCGTTTCCGCCGTTGTTGTAAGAGTTGATCCCACCACTGCAAACGCAACACTTGAGATCGGAAAGAACGAAATGGTTCTTTTCCGTAACGAGCAGATCCCCGGCGAAACACTTCAGGTCGGCGACAGAATCAAGGTTTACGTTACCGAGATCAAGAAGGAAACCCGCGGACCGAGCGTTATCCTTTCCCGCGTACATCCCGATCTTATAAAGAGACTCTTTGAGCTTGAAGTACCCGAAATCAAGGACGGCACCGTTGAAATCAAGCGTATCGCACGTGAAGCGGGCAGCCGTACCAAGATCGCAGTCATTTCCAACGACGAGCGCGTCGATGCGATCGGTGCCTGCATCGGCCCCAAGGGTGCAAGAAAGAACAACATCACCGCAGAGCTTTTCGGTGAAAAGCTCGACATAATCCCTTACAGCGAAGACGCAGAAGCATTCATCAGCGCGGCACTTGCTCCCGCTACCGTTGATTCGGTTGTCAAGCTTCCCGATTCGGACAGATCCTACCGCGTCACCGTTGCTGACGATCAGCTCTCGCTTGCTATCGGCAAGGAAGGTCAGAACGCAAGACTTGCCGCAAAGCTTACCGGCGCAAAGATCGACATTAAGAGCAGTCGGAGCGTAGCTGAAGAATAATTCGGAGGTTTTACCTTGGCAGAAAAGAAAACGCCGATGAGAAAATGCATCGGCTGTAACGAAATGAAGGACAAACGCGAGCTTATCCGCATTGTCCGCAACAGCGAAGGTGTTATGAACGTCGACCCAAGCGGAAAGCTTTCGGGGCGCGGCGCATATATTTGCAAATGCACCGACTGCTTCGACGCGGCGGTAAAGGCAAAAAGACTCGAACGCGCATTCAAAACAAGAATTCCCGACGAGATATACACCTCCCTCCGCGAAGCGCTTTCCGAAAACTGTTAAGCGAGGTACGGCAAAATGAAAAAGAACACTATCGGTGTTATCGGACTTGCCGCACGTGCAAGAGGAATCGTTATCGGAACGAACAACGTTCTCGAAGCGATTCGTTCGGGCAAGGCTCATCTTGTGCTTATCGCAAGCGACGTTTCGGACAACACCAAAAAGAACCTGACCGATAAATCAGCCTATTATTCGGTAAAATCCGAACAAATCGATATTACCACAGCAGAGCTCGGCAAAGCGGTTGGACACAGTCACTCCGCCGCAATCGCTTTCACAGACAAAAACTTTGTGATCGCGTATGAAAAAAGCTTGTCGGGCGGAAAAGAATCCTAAGCAGGAAAAGAGGTATTTAATATATGGCAACAACGAGTGAGAAATACAGAATTAACGCGCTTGCTAAAGATTTTGAAGTAAAGAGCAAGGATCTTATCACCATTCTTGACAACGCAGGCTATGCGGGAAGAACCCATATGGCAGTACTTGACGAAAGCGAGCTTTCTATAATCTTTGAAACGCTTACCCAGCAGAACCAGATCGATATCACCGCTTTCTTCAAGGAATACGACGACAAGAAGAATGCCAAAAAAGAAGAAGAACGCAAGGCTCAGGAAGCGGCACGTGCTGCTGCAGACGAGGAAAAGCGCAAAAAGAAGGCTGCGGCAGGTGTTAATCAGCAGCCTCAGAAAAAGCGCTCGCGCGATGAGGTACGTGTTGTAGATACAAGAGGTACCACCAACGTCGACCTTTCCAAGTACGATGAAAAGATACTCAAGTACGACAGCGTTGTACCCGAAACTCAGACAAGCGTTCAGAAGATCAAGAAAAAGAATAAATTCCAGGATCAGCAGAAGGGCAAAAAGCAGTTTGACAAGAGCAGACAGCAGCAACAGCAGAAGCAGGCTCAGAAGCCGAAGCCCGTTCAGCTTAAAATCACCGTTCCCGACACTATCAGCGTAACCGAGCTCGCTTCGCGTATGAAGACCGCGGCGGCAGAGGTTATCAAAAAGCTTTTCGCTATGGGTATGATGGTATCGGTAAACGAATCCATCGACTACGACACCGCATACCTTATCGCCGACGAATTCGGAATCAAGGTTGAAAAGGAAATCGTTGTCACTCTCGAGGACCGTTTGTTTGACGAAAGCGAGGACAAGGAAGAAAACCTCGAAAGCCGTGCTCCCGTTGTCGTTGTTATGGGTCACGTTGACCACGGTAAGACCTCGCTTCTTGACGCTATCCGTGACACTCACGTCACCGCAGGCGAAGCAGGCGGTATTACCCAGCACATCGGTGCATACCGTGTTAAGCTCGGCGACCGCGAGATCACCTTCCTCGACACTCCCGGCCACGCGGCGTTTACCGCTATGCGTGCACGCGGTGCAAACCTTACCGACGTGGCGGTATTGGTAGTTGCGGCAGACGACGGTATTATGCCCCAGACTGTCGAAGCAATCAACCACGCCAAAGCGGCAGGTGTTACCATTATCGTTGCTATCAACAAGATCGACCGTCCCGGTGCCGATCCCGACAGAGTAAAGACCGAGCTCACCAAATACGACCTTGTTCCCGAGGAATGGGGCGGCGATACTATCGTTGTTCCGGTTTCCGCACTTCACAGACAGGGTATTACCGAGCTTTTGGAAATGATCACACTTTCGGCAGACATGCTCGAGCTCAAGGCCAACCCCAACCGTCAGGCAAAGGGTGCGGTTATCGAAGCACGTCTCGACAAGGGCAAGGGCGCGGTTGCTACCCTCCTCGTTCAGAACGGTACTCTTAAAAACGGCGATATCATCATCGCAGGTACCGCAGTCGGCCGTGTAAGAGTTATGACCGACGACAAGGGCAGAAAGCTCAATTCCGCAGGCCCCTCTGTTCCCGTTGAAATAATGGGTCTTGCAGAGGTTCCCGAAGCGGGCGACCTCTTCAGTGCAGTAAGCGATGAAAGAATGGCACGCGAGCTTGCAGAGCAGCGCAAGGCAAAGAAGAAGGAAGAGGAGCAGAACAGCAGCAAGGTCAGCCTCGACGATCTCTTTGCACAGATCGAAAGCGGTATAAAGAATCTCAATATCATCATCAAAGCAGACGTTCAGGGCTCGGCAGAGGCTGTCAAGGCAAGCCTTGCAAAGCTTTCCAACGAGGAAGTCAAGGTTGCGGTTCTTCACGCGGCGGCGGGCGGTATCACCGAAAGCGACGTTATGCTTGCAAACGCTTCCAACGCGATCATCGTCGGCTTCAACGTACGTCCCGACAAGAACGCTATTGATATGGCGGCACGCGACAAGGTCGAGATCCGCACTTACCGCGTAATCTACGACTGTATCGAAGAGATCGAAGCCGCTCTCAAGGGTATGCTTGCGCCCAAATTCAGAGAAAACGTTATCGGTCACGCCGAGGTTCGTAACGCTATCCACGTTCCCAACGTCGGCACTATCGCAGGCTCTTACGTTCAGGACGGTAAGATCAGCCGTAACGCGATGGTCCGTGTTGTCCGCGACGGTATCGTTATTTACGAAGACAAGATCGCATCGCTCAAGCGCTTCAAGGACGACGCAAAAGAGGTTCTTCAGTCGTTTGAATGCGGTATCGGTCTTGAAAAGTTCAACGACATCAAGGTCGGCGATATTCTCGAAGCATATATTATGGAGGAGATCGAACGTTAATGGCCGGAGGACACAGGCAGGATAAAGTAAACAATGCGGTTTGCCTTGAGCTTGCCGCTATCATCAGAGAAGTCAAGGACCCGCGCGTTGCGAGAGCGTTTGTCAGTATCGTCGGCGCAAACGTCGCCCCCGATATGAGCGACGCGAAGATATTTTACAGCGTGCTCGGCTCCGACGAGGGAGTTCACAAGGGTCTTGTATCGGCAACGGGATTTATCAGAAGCGAGCTTGCAAAAAGGCTCAATCTCCGTATCACGCCGAGGCTTACGTTCGTTCGCGATAACAACGCAGAACGCGCGATGAGCATCTCACAAATTCTCAAGGACATTGAGGGAAAATAAATGGAAAACATTTCCGTAAAACAAGCCGCCGCATTCCTTATGGGGTGCGACGGCTGCCTCATTTATACACATGCATCGCCCGACGGCGACACTATCGGCTCGTCGGTCGCGCTTGCTTTGATATTGCGAAAGCTCGGAAAGAACGCAAACGTTTTTTCGGTCGACGGCATCCCCGAAAAGCTTTCGTTTATCAACACAGACGGCATTTTGCTCGAAAACGAGCCCGATTCGTTTGAAAACATCACCGCGATTAGCGTTGACGTTGCGGGTCCGAAGCTGCTCGGAAGGGCGAGAAACAGTCATTTTGCACTTTCTGTCGATCACCACAAGGTAAATACGATGGACTGTGACAGACTTCTTGTTATGAGTGACAGAATCGCCTGCGGCGAGATCATCTTTATGCTGATGAACGAGCTTAACGTTGAAATTGATAAAGATATCGCAACAGCGCTTTATACCGCAATAAGCTCGGACAGCGGTGGATTCCGTTACGAAGCAACGAAGGCATCAACCTATATAATGGCGGCACAATGCTTAGAAACGGGTATCGACTTTGCCGAGATCAACCGCCGTTTATTTGAAAGCAAGACACTTTCTCAGGTTGCACTGACAAAGATCGCATATAAAAATCTCGAACTGCTTCGCGACGGCAAATTTGCTATCGTTGCAATTCGTCCCGAGGAAGTAATCGAATGCGGCGCAAGCGAAACCGATTTTGACTGCATCAATTCTATCCCCCGAGAGATCGCGGGAGTGCTTGCCTCGGCGGTCATTCGCCAAAAGGCAGACGGAGTGAAGGTATCACTGCGTTCAAATGCCGAAATCGACGTTGCCGAGATTGCAAAGACCTTCGACGGCGGCGGTCATTATCACGCGGCGGGATTCAGCTGCGGCGGAAGCGTCGACGATGCCGCGGAAATTGTCAGAAAAATCTTTTCGGAGTTGAAAATATGAGCACACCGAGCGGAATCATCGTAATTGACAAGCCGATCGGCATAACCTCTCACAACTGCATATCAAAGCTCCGTTGGCTTTTGAAGGAAAAGAAGATCGGTCACTGCGGTACGCTTGATCCGATGGCTTCGGGTGTATTGCCGATTATGATCGGCTCGGCGGTCAAGGCGAGTGAATATCTTGTCGACCACGACAAACGCTATTTCGCGGGAATCGAGCTCGGTATTACGAGCACAACAGAGGACATACTCGGCGAAATTCTCACCGAGCATATCGGGGTTTTGCCCGATTTCAATGAATTTTCCAAAGCCGCAAAATCGTTCGAGGGTGAAATAATGCAAACACCTCCGATGTATTCGGCACTGAAGGTCGGCGGTGTGAAGCTGGTTGATCTCGCAAGAGAGGGTGTTACAATCGAGCGCAAGGCGAGGAAGGTCAACATATATTCCTGCGAGCCTTCTCAGGTCGACGGCGAATACTTTCTCGACGTACGCTGCTCGCGCGGTACATATATCCGCACACTTTGCGCGGATATCGGCAATAAACTCGGTTGCGGCGCTGTTATGAGCTCGCTTTGCAGAACCGAGGTCGGTGTTTTCAAGCGTGAGGACGCGATACCGTTCGATAATCTCAACGATATGTCGGTATCGGAAATACTTTCCCACCTTATTCCAACCGAAAAAATGTTTATGCATCTGCCCGAAGTACGACTCGACGACTTTTTCGACCGTCTTTACAGACAAGGGCAAAAGATCCGGACCGGAAAGCTCAAAGGTATTTTCGGCGAAAGCGGCGATTTGTACCGCGTATACGACGAAAACGGCTTTTATTCGCTCGGCGAAATAACCGAAATCGATGGCAAAAAATATTTTTATCAGAAAAAATCGTTCAGATAACGCGATATAACAAAATAAGACAACGAATTCTGCTATATTATTAGCAGAATTTTTGTTTTGGGAAGAAAAAGTATGAGTATCAGCACGATAATCAATTCTGTTAAAAAAGACAAAACTATTTTGATAAGCATCGACGACATTGCACCGAACCCGCTTCAGCCGCGACGTGTATTTGACCGCGACGAGCTGATTTCGCTTTCGCTAAGTATAAAGACCTACGGTCTTATACAGCCGATTTCGGTAAAAAGGATCGAGCCGCTTCCCCACCCTATGCCGAAAATCAACGCAAAATATGAAATCATCGCAGGCGAACGGCGGTGGCGGGCATCGAAAATGGCGGGACTGAAGTATATTCCCTGCACGGTATTTGAGACCGACCGAAACGGAAGCGCGATGATGGCATTGGTCGAGAATCTTCAGCGAAGCGATCTTTCGTTTTTTGAAGAAGCCCAAGCGATGCAAACGCTTATGCTGATGACAGAAATGCCGCAAAGCGAGCTTGCACATCTGCTCGCCATTTCGCAATCCACGCTCTCGAACAAGCTACGTCTTTTGCGTCTTTCCGAGCGCGAACGACTTATCGCACTCGAGAACGGCTTCTCGGAGCGTCACTGCCGCGCTCTTGTGCGAATCGGGAGCGAGCAAGACAGATTGACGGTTATCGAAAAAATTGTTTCAGAGGGGCTTTCCGCGCCCGAGAGCGAACGTCTGGTAGAAAGCTATATGTCCGCCGATACCGAGGAGAAAAAAACAAAAAGGGCAAAAAAGAAAAAGCCCGCCGTAAAGGGCAGGCTGGGTGATATGAAAATACTATACAACACGCTCGACAAAGCTGTTAATATGCTTAAAACCTCGGGACTCGACGCGAATTGGAAAAAGCAGGAAGACGGCGACACGCTGTTGGTGACAATTTGCGTAAAGAGTCAAAGCGGAGAGTAAGTATTGTGTTTTAAGATATGTGCGAGAGTAAAGCTTTTTAATTGCCCAAAAGTCGTTTTCTCTCGCGCGATCTTTTCAAAATTATTACGGCTATTCATTAAAAAAGACCGAGCAAATGCTCGGCCTTTTTGTTAGTTTTTGTTAGTTTTTAATCGCCTGCTGGGTAAGGTCTGTGATCATTTCCGCGATTTCCTTCAATGCGCTGAAAGTATCGTCCTCGTCGCAAGTTTCTGCGATTTTATCGCTGATGTGAAGAAGGCTCTTTTGTGTCTCCATCAACACCGTCTCGGTCGATTCACGAAGATCCTCATACATTTTCACATAAAAGTCCAACAGCTTCTGATTGGTTGTCTCGCGGCATCTGACTGCATCAACCAACGCCTTCATACGTTCCTGTGCAACAAATTCATTGTTACATTCGGACACCTTGGAAAGTTCGGCAAGCACCTCGTTGATATACGCCGTTTCTGATTGTATCTTTTCAATCTGTGACAAACAGTAATCCATCGTGTAGAGCGATGCGTTTTTGTTTTCGTTGGTTTCGTTAGCCGTATTAATATTTTCGTTCATATTATCCTCCAAAAATTCTTTCGGCGGACACGCAAGGCATATTTTGTTTTCATCTATGAAGCGCGCCCTGCCGTTTTTAACAAGTCCCTTTGCCCGTTTTGGGTAGGTGGCTCCATATTCATTTCCTTGCTCATCTACGACGATAACGTTTTTTGCCATGGGTGTCTCCCCCTTCGCTGTAAATATTCAAGTTTTGTTGCGATACCGTTTTTTGTTATGGGTGTCTCCCCTACCGCGTTTATCAGTGTATCACAATTAATATCGTTTGTCAATCAACATAGTGTTGAATTCCTATTCGTTTTATGATAAACTGAAAAAAACTATTATTGGGTCGGCTATGGATTTTGAATATATTTTACTTGATTTTATAAGAAATACATTTTCAAACGGTGCTATGGATACCGCGATGCGTTGGGTTTCGTTTCTTGCAGATATCGGCTGGATCTGGATCGTTTTTGCGGTTTTATGCCTTTTCTTCCCGAAAACCCGCAAAATCGGCATCACCGTCGCACTGGCTTTGATTTTCAGCCTGATCTTCTGCAACCTCACGTTAAAGCCGTTGATCGACCGCATACGTCCCTATGAGCTCCGCGAGGGTATCGCGCTTATTATAACCGCTCCGACCGATGCATCCTTCCCCTCGGGGCATACGAGCATTTCCTTTGCGGGCGCGGCAGCGATTTTCGCCCATAACAAAAAATGGGGTATTTGGGCTTTGGCTTTGGCAGCGTTGATCGCATTTTCGAGGCTTTACCTCTACGTCCACTTCCCGACCGACGTTTTGGGCGGTATTGTGATAGGCTCTGCTTGCGGTGCGCTTGCTTATTATGTTTCAAAATGGTTATTTACAAAAATAAAAATATAAAAGCGAAGTTATTTAAACTTCGCTTTTGTTTTTATTCGACTGCCTGCATTTCTCGCGACGATGCGGCTTTTTTATTTACCTCGCCGGGCTCGTGGAAGGTCGGAATGACTTTATAAAGTGCTTCCTTTATCGCGGCAGAGCCGACTGCACCGCCCGCGCGCTCGACAACCGATGCAAGAATGCTTAATTTTTGCTCGACCTCTTCGCGCGATAATGCTTCTTCCCGCTCGATAAATATCATACGGTTATCGGTACGGTCGAGCGAATCGCTTTGCATAAGAAGCTCCTCGTAAAGCTTTTCGCCGGGGCGCAAGCCGATCTCCTCGATTTTAATATCGGTTTCGGGCTCGAATCCCGAAAGTCTTATCATATTCTTCGCAAGATCGTAAATCTTCACAGGCTTGCCCATATCGAGCACAAACAGCTCGCCGCGCTTCGCCATAGCGCCCGCTTCCATTACAAGCTGGCTCGCCTCGGGGATAGTCATAAAATAGCGGATAATGCGTTTGTCGGTTATCGTAACGGGGCCGCCCGCCGCGATCTGACGCTTGAAAAGCGGAATAACCGAGCCGTTTGAGCCGAGAACGTTGCCGAATCTGACAGCGGCGAACGAGGTTTTGCTGTCGGCTCTGCACTGAACCACCATTTCACACATACGCTTCGATGCACCCATAATATTTGTCGGATTGACAGCCTTGTCGGTGGAGATCAATATGAATCTTTCCGCGCCGTGCTTTTCAGCCATATCGGCTGTATTATAAGTGCCGAATACGTTGTTCTTGATTGCCTCACAGCCACTCTGCTCCATAAGAGGAACGTGCTTATGAGCGGCAGCATGGAAGACAACGTCGGGCTTGTAATTCACGAAAACACTCTCTAATCGCTGTCTGTCGCGGACAGAGCCGATTTCGACAGCGAGATCGAGCTTTTCGCCATAGGTGCGAACGAGCTCTTGCTGGATATCATATGCGTTGTTTTCGTAGATATCGAAAATAATCAGCTTTTTCGGGTTGCATTTGGCGATCTGACGGCAAAGCTCACTGCCGATCGAGCCGCCGCCACCCGTTACGAGCACGGTTTTTTCGTTGTAATACTTCAAATCCTCGTTATTTGCAACGTTGGCAGGTTCGCGGAACAAGAGGTCCTCGATTTCAAATTCACGGATCATCGGCTTTGCGTTGCCGTTTTTCGCCGCATCACGCACGGGGATATCATAAATCTTGATTTTACAGCCGGTGAGCGAATAGAAATTATAAAGACGCTCTGCCTCTTCACTCGAAAGGTTGGCGATCGCGATGAAAATCTCGCTGACGCCCGCACGCTTGATCTGCTCGAGCACGCCGGCACATTCATAATAGACCGGCAAGCTGTAAAGGCGCGAGCCGACCTTCGCTTCGTTCTTGTCAATAAAGAAAACGGGAGTGTAGATAGATCTGCGGTTATTTGTAAGATCGCTCGCAAGAAGCACGCCGAGCTGACCTGCGCCGACTATTGCAACGTTGATATTCGGTCCCTCCTCGGGATCGGCAACGTTGTGGCGTTTATAGAGCAAGCGGTAAACAAATCGCGAGGTTACCGCCAAAAGCGCGGAAAGCGAAGCGATGTTTACAAAATGCCAGATTCCGAAGAAAATAAACAGCGAGCGCGAGATGATAAGCGCGGCAATACCGCCGCAAAAATCGGCAAGCACAAGGTAAAAATACGCTTTTGTGCTGGTATAGCGCCAGATATTAGAATAAACTCTGAATATAAAGCGCGATATCATCATCGCCGATATCAAAATGATAGTATTGTAAAGATAGATATCGTCGGGATAGCCGGGGGTATTTTCAAACAGCTTCGTCGAATAATAATATGCGACGTTCATCAGGAGAAGACAGAGAATATCGAACAATATGAGAAGCGGTCTTCTTGCTTTTCCGTTTTTAAACAGAATGTTCATTTCTTCTTCCTCCATTATATATTAATTTAATATTAACACAGCTTTTCTTTATTGTCAAGGTGGGAAACTTTTCTAAAAAAACAGCGTTCCGCCTTCGCAAAACGCTGTTTTGTAGTCAATTAATAGAGATATCCCTGTCTGTAAAGGAGCTCTGCGCCGAGGACTGCGCCGCCTGCCGCACCGCGCAAGGTGTTGTGAGAAAGGCAAACGAACTTGTAATCGAAAATAGTATCCTCGCGGAGTCTGCCGATAGAAATACCCATACCGCCGTAAAGGTCGCGGTCGAGACGGGTCTGGGGACGGTTATCCTCCTCGAAATAGGTGAGGAACTTTTCGGGTGCGTGGGGAAGCTCGAGTCGCTGTGCTTCGCCGACGTAGTTTGCCCAATCAGCCTTGATCTCCTCGATCGAGGGCTTGTTTTCAAAGCTTACCGAAACAGCCGCAAGGTGTCCGTCGGAAGCGGGAACACGAATGCACTGCGCCGAGATAACGGGGGTTTCTGCATTTACGATAACGCCGTTTTCAACTGTACCCCAAACCTTGAGAGGCTCTTTTTCGCTCTTTTCCTCTTCGCCGCCGATAAAGGGGATTACGTTATCTACCATTTCGGGCCAGGTGTCGAAATTCTTGCCTGCGCCGGAAATAGCCTGGAAAGTGGTAACGTTGACAGCTTTGATACCGTATTTACGAAGCGGCTCGAGTGCGGGAACGTAGCTCTGGATCGAGCAGTTGGGTTTAACCGAAATAAAGCCCTTCTTTGTGCCGAGGCGTTCCTTTTGCGCTTCGATAACTGCGGTGTGAGCATAGTTGATCTCGGGAATAAGCATCGGAACGTCGGGAGTTCCGCGGTTTGCCGAGTTATTAGAAACAACAGGGATTTCCGCCTTTGCGTATGCTTCCTCGAGTGCCTTGGTTGCGTCCTTTGCCATATTTACCGCGCAGAAAACGAAATCTACGTGAGGCTTAACGCTTTCGATATCCTCTGCGTTGAGAACTACCATATTTGCGATACGCTCGGAAATAGGAGTCTTCATCATCCATCTGCCCTTAACTGCCTCGCCGTAGGTCTTGCCTGCGCTCGAGGGACTTGCGATGAGTGCGGAAAGCTCGAAATAGGGATGATTTTCTATAAGTGTGATGAATCTCTGGCCGACCATACCGGTCGCGCCGATGATTCCTGCTCTGATCTTTTTCATAAAATACCTTCTGTTTAATAATTAAATAAGTTCTTTATAAATGCCGGGGACGCTGCCCTCGATAACGGTCGCACCGCTCATTTTGTTGTAGAAATCGACAGGGCCTGCCGAACCGATTATAGCATAGCCGTAGCCCTCGTCGCGCATAGCCTCCATACAGCGAAGGAAAAGCGCACCGCCGATACCCTTTCCGCGCTGTGTTTCATCAACACCGGTCGGGCCGAAGAAATCTTTATAGGTACAGTCGTAGCCTGCAAAGCCCAATATCTTCTTTTCATTTTCATCGTATGCGATAAAGCAGCTTACGGGGAATTTTGTGAATGCGGCGGAAATCTCATCTGCCCAGCCGTCGTGAAAATGCTCACGCACCCATTCGACGACCTTGGTCTTATTGGGAGTCATAGGACGGATAATCTTTATACCCTTGTCCTCTAATTTTTTATAAAGCGCGGAAGAATCGGGAAGCTCATAAAGCTTGACGAGCATATCGGGCATAGCCGTTTACCTCCAAATTTCAATTTAAAGGGCTGCCGCGGGAATTGCAGCAGCCCCAAACGGACGTTAATTATTTGTTTTCGGTCTTTTCAACGTAGGTGATCTTCATAGTGGAGAACTTGCTCTGGAGCGCCTTGATAGCCTCAGTGTCCTTAGCAGCCTTTGTGCCCACGATGTCAACCGCAACACTTGTGGTGGTGGGGAAGCTTTCGAGAGCCTTGATAGATGCAAGATCAGCGTTGTTGGTAAGAGTAAGAGTCTTGAGTGCGGTGAGCTTGCCGATAGCGGTGATGTCGGTGATCTTGTTATCGGAAAGATCGAGCGAGGTGAGCTTGGTAGCCTTCTCAAGTGCGGCGATATCGGTAAGACCGTTGCCTGCGAGGTTGAGAGTGGTGAGCGCTTTTGCGGTGTCAACCTTGCTTACGTCGCTTATTGCGTTCTTGCTGAGGTTCAGGGTAGTAAGCTTTTCGCAATCGGTCATATCAGGAATTGCGGTGATCGCGTTGCCGTGTGCATCAACGGTAGTGAGCTTCTTAAGTTCCTTGATAACGAGTGCGGTAAGACCCTTCTTTGCGGGAGCTTCGGGAACAACAGGACCTGCAACGTCGCCGTCGGTGTTTTCTTCACCTTCGGTGGATTCTTCACCATCGGTGGATTCTTCGCCTTCGGTGGATTCTTCACCTTCGGTGGATTCTTCGCCTTCGGTGGATTCTTCCTTCTTGTCCTCTTCCTTCTTGTCGTCCTCATCTTCCTCTTCGTCTACGTAGATGTTGAGGGTTGCAAGTTCGGGACAACCGGAAAGATCAAGCTCGCCTACAAGCTCGTTGTTGTATGCGTTGATGATAGCGAGCTTCTTACAGCCGTTGAGACCGCTCAAATCCGTTATCTTGTTGTTATAGATAGAGATAGTGGTGAGCTCGCCGAGTTCCTTGAGAGAACCGATAGTGGTGATCTCGTTGTCGTATGCGTTGATAGAGGTGAGCTTCTTACAAGAGCCGAGCGTGCTGATATCGGTGATCTTGTTGTTGTATACGTCGAAGGTGGTGAGCTCGGAAAGCTTATCGAGCTTGCCGATTTCAACGATTTCGTTGTTGTATGCGCTGATATTTACAAGCTTGGTGCAGTTTGCAAGCGCAGAAATATCGGTGATCTTGTTGTCGTATACGTAGATGTTTTCGAGTGCGGTACAGCCCGAAAGACCTGCGATGCTGGTGAGGTGGTTATCTGCAGCTGCGAGACCCTTGAGCGCGGTAAGATTCTTGAGCGCGTCGAGGTTTTCGATGCAGTTGCTGTTCAAGGTGAGGTTTTCAAGCTTGGTCATACCTTCAACAGCGCTGATGTCAACGATAGAGTTGCCTGCGAGGTTGAGGTTAACAAGATTGGTAAGCGAGGAAAGTGCGCTGATATCGGTGATACCTGCGTGAGTATGCTTTTCTTCCTCTTCCTTTTCATCATCCTTGGATTCTTCTTTGGATTCTTCCTTGGATTCTTCGGTAGATTCTTCCTTCTCTTCCTCTTCCTCGGTAGCTCTTTCGCCGAGCTGAACAAGAGTAAGATCGGTAAGCGATTTGAGAGAAGAAAGTGCGCCGAGATCGGTTACAACGGTGTTACCGATGTCGAGCTTGGTAAGGTTGGTGAACTTTTCGATACCGTCGAGGTTGGTGATTCCGGTGTATTCAAGAGAGAGCTGTTCGAGCTTGGTGAGAGAAGAAAGCTGGTCGAGCTTCTTGAGATCGGAAAGCGCAGAGCTTGCGAGAACAGACTCGAAGGAAACCGCACTGCCCATACCGTAAGCCGCGTATACCTGAGTATAGTAGCAGCCCTCCTGCATGCTCGTAACCTCGGAAACGTCGAAGGTGCGGAGAACGCGGAGATTCTTGAAGACGGTGATATCTTCGATTTCGGTAACGGGATAGTTTACTGCAATATAAGAACCTTCTGCGGGCTCTTCCTCGGAGTTTGCGATGATATCGTCAGCCATTTCCTTGTAGCCGAGCATAATGATAGGGGTCGCATAGGTCTGATAGTTATTGGAAGTATCGTTACCGATAGACCAATAATATACAAACGATTCGACCTTGTCGATATCTTCCTGAGTAATGTCACGAACACTTTCCTTGCCGAGTGCCTGTGCGTACGCCTTTGCAAAGTTGCTGTCGGCGAACTGAGTATAAGGGTCGTTCATATGGCTGATTCCGTCGATAATGACGAAAAGCGAGCCCACGAGAAGAAGAACGCTGAGAACGACACAGATAATGATCGTCTTCTTCTGCTTAGCAATAACTTTGTTGCTCATTTTCTATAATTCCTCCGGATTATTAACGATTAGAGTTATTGTATCACAAAATATTCGGTTTTGCAATAGTAAATTTATCAGTCTTCTGCCGAACGGTACTTAATTATGTTGATGAAGGTTTTTTTGTTGCCGTTCCAGATATCGTTTGTACGTCCGTATTTGATTTCGTCCTTGTCGGGAGAGCGTCGCAGACAGAGGATAGCAGTCTCGGGGAAGCTTGAAAGTCCGTCGAGCTTATATGCATCGAGGTCGGAAATATAAACACCGTATCCGTCGACTGTCTTTTCGGGCATAAATGCGTCGTCGATGATCTCATCGAGCGGCTCTAAAAGTCCTTCGTTAACGCAAATATCGAAATATTGCTTATCGAGCGCGTAAATAACGGTATCACCCGCGCGGATCTCGGTCTGGAAGCGTTGGAGCGCGGTATTGTTGTGATCGTAATTCTGGGGATCAATTCCGGCGCTTTCGTTGCCGAACTTGTTTACGGTGATATCGAGGATCTCGATCTTTATCTCGCCGTCGCCGTTATAATCCTCCGACATTGCGGTCAAGGTAGTTTCGGTCATTTCGGCAACGGCAGGCGAAATATACATGGGTCCGATATGCAGAATATTGACGTCGGGGTCCTTTGTCGCCAAAAACTGAAAAAGACTGATTATCACAAAAACGATCATCATAAATCCGAAAATAATGAGCCATTTATAGTGATACCACATATTTTCGATCCACTCGCGCGCGGACAGCTTTTCTTTTGTTTCCATATTATACCTCCTTGGCGATAACGCCAAGCTTTTATACCCGAATATTCTATCATAAACGCTTTGATTTGGCAAGCGTTGTTTAAAAGAGTAAGAGATTATTTACAATTATAAGGCATTGAAAAGCAAATTTTCGCATTTTACACCTGTTTTTCTGCCTCTTACAGCAAAACCTTTGACAAAACGACTTGATTTTAATATAATCAAATCAGAAAAACAAAGTTCTTTTGGAGGTTTGCTTTTATGGGCTTTCGGATACGGATAGATATCGACCCCGAATGCGATGAAGAAGTAGTTATTAAATGTAAAAGCATAACCGACGAGGTTCTCGCTCTGCAGGCAAAGCTTGCAAGCAATCAAGGGAGCGAGATCGAGCTGAAGCTGAACGACAGCATTTATTTCGTGAGGCTTTCGGACATTTTGTTCTTCGAGACCGATTCGGGCAAGACTGCGGCGCACACCGCCGACCGAATGTATTATTCCGATTTGAAGCTTTACGAGCTCGAGGAAACACTGCCGCAAAGCTTTTTGAGGATCTCGAAATCGTCGATCATCAATATTGCGCCGATTTCTTCGATCCGCAAGGATATTACCGGAATCTGCGAGGTCTTTTTCCGCAACACGAACAAAAAGGTTTACGTTTCGCGCTCTTACAGCAAGGTATTCCGTGAAAAAATCAATGAAACGAGGTTGAATCAATGAAAAGCAAGGCTTACAAAATTTATTGGGGCGTACTTATGCTCATTGCGGCGGTGGCTCTCATTCTCTACGCGACCGGAATCGGAAGCAACGTTTTGGGATTACCGCTTTACAAAACGCTTCTCACTATCGTTCTTATCGGCTGGATCCTTTATAAGATCATCTTCGGCGCAGACATGCATGAAAGATTCAAGATCTTCACTCCCCTTTCGCTTATTGCCATACTTCTCGAAAGCGAGATAGCTTCGCTTGCGGGACTTGAATCCGATTTTATAAACAATTGGATACTCTTCATCGCAGGCATACTTCTCGACGTCGCGTTCGGAGTTATCATTCCGAAGAAAGCACGCGAGGGACATCACAACCGTCTCTCGAGCTTCACCCATTATATCGACGCAAGCAACACCAAAGAAAGCACGGTAACAAACAAAATGGGTGATTCCACCGTTTTCTTCCAGAACACCGAGCTTGCAGAGGAATATTCAAGATATGAGCTCACGCTTTATAACAAAATGGGCAACATCACCGTACACGTCCCTGCAGATTGGTGCATTGACAGCCGGATATTCACCCAAATGGGCAATACCGATATCCGCGAGGGCGGAAGCGGCACGGTAACGCTTGTGCTCAAGGGCGAAAATAAAATGGGCAATATCGATATCGTTTCTCCGTAACAAACAAAAAACGCTGTTGCAACAGATTTGCGACAGCGTTTTGTTTTTTACAGCACGACCTTACCCAAGGTCTCTCCGACGGGCTCGCGGATAACAAGATCCGCCATGTCGTCATAGGGAGTTGCGTCGCGGTTGATGAGCACGATATGCTTTCCTTTGAAATAATCGATCAAGCCTGCGGCGGGGTAAACGGTCAGTGACGTTCCCGCCACGATAAGCAGATCCGCGTGCGAAATAGCCTCGACTGCCAAACGGATAGTCGTCTGGTCGAGCTGTTCCTCATAAAGCACGACGTCGGGCTTTACTATACCGCCGCATTCGCAATAGGGAACGTCATCGCAGGCAGAAACGTACTCGGTCGAAAAGGATTTACCGCAGCGGTGGCAATAATTCCTGAGCGTTGTTCCGTGGAGCTCGTAAACCGTCTTGCTTCCCGCCTTTTGATGCAGTCCGTCGATATTCTGGGTTATCACCGCCTTGAGCTTTCCTTCCTCCTCAAGCTTTGCGAGCGCATAATGCGCCTTATTCGGCTCGATACCGTCGCAAAGCATCATCGTGCGGTAAAAATCGAAAAACTCCTTCGGGTGAGTTTTAAAGAAGCTGTGCGAAAGCATATATTCGGGCGGATAATCGAACTTCATATTGTAAATACCGTCTGCCGAGCGGAAATCCTTGATTCCGCTTTCTGTCGAAACTCCCGCACCTCCGAAAAAGACAATGCTTTCGGCTTCGTCAATATATTGCTTCAAAATTTCAAAAGAATCCATAGTCAAGCCTCCTTTGGATATATTATAAATCATAATTATTTATTTTTCAAGTTGCGAAAGGCAAACAAATATGCTACAATTCATTCGGTAAATAAAACGGAGGACGGAAATGAAAGTATATTTCGTTTGGGGAAAAAGGTCTGCGCTTATTTCCGCGTTACTGATGCTTTGCGCCGCGGCCGTCAGATGCTTTGCATATCTCGGGGGAGATTACGGAATATGGTTCACCCTGTCGCAGATAATACTTCCCTTTTTAACTATATTCATTTTTATCGTTGCCGCCGCATTACGCAATCTTTTGATAAGTGCGGTTGCGGTATTATTGGGCGTTTTGTTCTTTATTTTCAAGGCGCTCACCTTTGATTCGCTTTTGCACACCATTCTCTGTATTGTGCTTTATTTATTGGTGCTGTCGCTGTATTGTCTTACTGTTATAGGAGTTATAAAGACAAATATACCGCTCGTTCTCGCGTTTGCTCTGCCGCTTGGCGAGCATGTCGTTCAGGATATTATCGAAATCATTCTCGGTGCCGATATAAACGGCTGTCTTCCCGAGCTTTCGGTTTTGCTGATAATGGGCGCGCTTCTTTGCGTTGCTCTGGGGCTCAAGCGGAAAAATTAACGCTTGACAAAAGCTCCGCCGGAGGTATAATTAATTTTATACATACATTTAAGGAATAACAACAGATGCACGAATTACTTCACGCTCTGGAGCACGGCGCACTCGACACGCTGAAAATGCTTCCCTTTTTGATAATTGCATTTCTTATACTCGAATATGCAGAAAAGCAGCTCGAGACAAAAAGCTCCGAAATGATAAAAAAAGCCGACAAGGCGGGCCCGCTTTCGGGCGCTTTGCTCGGTCTTATACCTCAATGCGGTTTTTCGGTTATCGGCTCGAACTTCTACGCAAAGCGTTTTATAACACTGGGCACGCTTATTGCGATATATCTTTCGACCTCCGACGAAGCACTTCTCGTTATGCTCACAAAGCCCGAACGGATACTCGATATTCTTTTGGTTATGGGCATCAAGTTCGTCATCGCAGTGCTCGCAGGTTATACTATCGACCTGATATTGCGCAAGAAGGCTGTCGGAAACTCCGATTGCCACCATTGCCACCACCACGAAGACAGCTGTGAGGACGAGGAGCTTATCGGCGAAGAGCACTGTTGCTCGCATACCGATTGGCGCGCTATTGTCAAATGCACCGCAAAGCGTACGATATCGGTATTTCTTTTCCTCTTTCTCGCCAACTTCGCGGTCACCTATATTATCGAGCTTATCGGTGAAGCGAGATTGCAAGAAATCATGCTCACAAACAGCATTTTCCAACCGCTTCTCACCGCGCTTATCGGTCTTATCCCCAACTGCGCCCCCTCTGTTATACTTGCGGAGCTGTTTATCGACGGTGCGGTAAGTCTCGGCTCGGTTATCGCCGGACTTTGCACGAGCGCAGGTGTCGGTCTTCTCGTTTTGTTCCGTGTAAACCGCGGACTCAAGTCAAATATCGCAACCGTTGCCCTGCTCTATTTTATCGGCGCGGTATCGGGTATAATCGTTCAGCTTATAACGAATTTGATATAATACAAAAGGGCTCTTCGCGAGCCCTTTTTCTATACCGGAATTGCCACGTGGCAGATAAAATAATTGTCCTCTTCATAGAACTCTATCAATCCGTTTGCCGATTCAACTGCCTTTTTCATACTTTTTATCCCGTATCCGTGGAGCGTTTTGTCGGACTTTGTCGTATTCAGCTCGGGATTTTCCGAAAGCGCGGAGCGGATTATCGGATTCTTGCAGGAAATATTCTGAAATCCACCGATATAGGAAAATGACAGCTCGATGATTTTTTCGTTGCTTGCACTCGTTGCCTCTATCGCGTTGTCAAGCATATTCATAAAAAGTGATACCAGCTCGATATCTCCGATCGAATTCAAATCGCACACAGAACCGCTTACGATAAAACGTATATCGGGATTCATAGACGTTTTGGAATACAAAATGCTGTCGATTATACCGTTTCCGGTATTTACCACCGCCGAATTATCGTTCACCATATTTTCAACCCTTGCGATATGGTCCTCTGCCGCCGCGAATTCGCCCTTTTCAAACAGCTTTTTCGCAAACATTATCTGTTCCTTTAAATCGTGGCGCAATATACGCACCGATTCATAGATCTTTTGCGAATCGGTGTGGCGTCGGAGCTCTGCCTCGCGCAGCTGCAAAACGATCTGCATCTCGTGCTTTTCGTCCTCGCTTTTATTATGTCTTGCGAACAGCAGCAGGCTCAATGCGTTTACACCGACCATACCGAGCGACAAAGCAAACAGCAATCCGTAATAACCCTCCAGATTCTCATTAAGGCTCAACACGAAGAAAAGCGAAACCGTAAAGATCGCCATCAACGGAGAAACGAGATACAATACAAAATCAATCGGCTTGAAGCGTCTGCCCGGCGAATAAAAGCGTATGACTGCCAGCAGAACAGCCGCGATAATCACCTTGCACAAAAACAGAAGCAGGCATCTCGGTATACTGAATCCCGACGCTATCAGTGAAACGTCGATTTTCAATACGTTACCGATTGCAAAGAATACGAGTGCGGACGACAGCGCAAGAGTTACCTCGTAAACCACAACCGAAATTATCGAAGACAGCACGGTGTGGGTCTTTATCGAAAATGCATAGGCGAGCAATATTGCGGTTATTACAGCGGTATGCAAAAGCGAAAAAACGCTTATAAACAAAAACGCGGTGGAAACCGCGAAGCAAAGCGCGATAACCGGTACAAAAAGCTTGTTTTCCCGTACGTTTCCTTTATTGAGCTTTAATACGAAATACGCTCCGATCACCGAATCGAACAGGTTCGCAAGCAATTCAGTTAACAGTTCCATTTTTATCCTCACGCATAAATCTGAAAAATTCCTGTATTACTTCGTTTTGGTACTTTTTGGCGATATAATACTCATACCCGCCCTTTAAATAAATACATCCGTCCTTGATGTTAATGATCTGCTCCATATTCATATAAGCGTTTTGCGAAGCTTTGACAAAATGACTTCCGACCACCTCGGATTCAAAATCCAAAAGAGTGCCTCGATATCTGTAAACGCCGTCGACGGTATAAATACTCATATAATTAGAGCGTTTTTCCTTTTCAGCATAGATTATCCGCGATATACGAATGGGAATCACCTCGCTGTGTTTGGCGATCATAATATAGCGGTTCTTCGCCTTCAGTTCGATGTATGCGGACTTCAGCGCCTCATCTACCTCCTCCTTGTATTTTTCCTTGCGGATAAAGCGGAAAGGCTTATAACGGAGTGAATAAAACACGTTATTTTCAAAGCTCGAGACGAAAATTATCACAGTAGAGAGATTATTGTCGTTTATATACTGCGCAACCGCGAATCCGTCGAGCTCGGGCATCAGAATATCGAGAAAGAGAATGTCCACATCGTGCTCGGAAAGATATGATATAAGCTTTTTCGATTGCGGTATATATTCAAGAACGAAGCTGTCGTCGTAGATACTCGAAGCAACGACCGAATCGTGTATATATTTCTTTAATTCGTTACCGAACTCAAGATTGTCGTCACAAACAACTATTCTCATCTTCTCACCTCGATATAATTTTACCACACACAATACGATATTGCAAACAAATCCGCACCAAAAAACATACGATCCGCACCAAAAACCGCAAAATAACTGCTAACCGAATTATCATTACTGCGACTATAAGAGTGTGCGCGGTTTTAAAACGGTTAAAGGAGAGAACGGTATGGCGGATATGGGAAATATAATCAAGCAGCTGCGAAAGAAAAACGGACTGACACAATCGGATTTTGCACGCATTCTCCGTGTAACTCCGCAGGCGGTAAGCAAGTGGGAGCGCAGTCAAGGCTACCCCGATATAACTATGCTCCCGAGAATTGCCGAATGCTTTGGGGTAAGTATGGACATTCTTTTCGGAATTTCAAATATAGTGTGACAAATAAAGGCATTTCTTCGTCTATATGAATGAAAGAGGTGATTGTATGAAGCGTATCATAAGCATAGCGATACTTGTTGTATTAATTTTATCCGCATGCGGTGAAGCAGAACCCGATATTTCTGTTGCAGAGAGCGAAACAAGCTCGGAATCCTTTGAAAGCGTGCAGACTGCCGAATCGTCGGAAATCATATCAGCCGTTCCCGAGCAAAGCGAGCATTTCGTTTCGGAAGAGGTGAGCGAGGAATCGGACGAATCTTCAAAGCCCGAGGAAATCTATCAAACACCGCAAAGCATCGTCTCGTCGCCGATTCTTTTTTGGGATACCGAGGACAGAGCCTTTAAGGATCCTGTTTTCATCGGCGGTGTGAACAAGGACGGCTTTCACTCGCCCGAGGAATTCATATATAACGGAAAGCATTTGTATTCGCTTTGCGACATCTACGGCGAGGCTGTCGAGACAAACGCGGTCGAGCCCGACCAACCGTTTGAATTTTTCGACTCTTTCGGAAGCAAGACCGAAGCGATAAGCGGCAAAAGCTATTTATACCACGAGGACGCGTTGCCATTGTATTTAATAACAAACGATATAACAGTCGACAAAAAGCCGCAAAGCCGTTTTCTTATCGGAAGCCTGAGCGGAGAAAGCATTTTCTTATTCCCCGAAGCGATCGAAAACGGCAAGATAACTATCGATCTCAACCGCGACGGTGAAAGCGAAAAGCTTTATCTCGAAACGAAAAACGAGCAGGAGGAGCTATATTCGCTAAACATAGTGCTCGAATCGTCGGACAAGACCATATATATCGATAAGTTTCAATACGCGGCGATTTCCTCCGAAAAAGTCAATGCCGAATTTTTCTTTGCCGATATCGATTCCGACAGCGAATATGAAATAATCTCCTATTTTATGTTTAACAACGGGCGCGAAAGCTTTATCAGCATATACGATCTCGACGAAAACCGTGCCGAAATTCTGTATGCACAAACCATACATTATTTAAATTGACGCAAAAATACCCGACGTGATAGGGCGTTGTTCTTATCGGAGAATTTATACTTTGAGCAAAGTGCAAGCATCGCATTTGACTAGTCAAACGCAAATATGGGCTAAGCCCAAACCCTTATAACGACAGAAAGAGATAACAAATCGGTTCGTAGCCGAAATGTTATCTCTTTTTCTGTTGGTTTAATGAAATCGTTGCGCGGCAACGATGAAATCTTCACTTCGTTCAGATGAAATCCAAGGACAAGTCCTCGGATGAAATCAAATCCGTCTAAATACAACCCTGCGAAGCAGGATTTCATCGCAAACGCGATTTCATCCACCAGAGGTGGGTTTCACCCGTCGAAGACGGATTTGACTGCGTGTTCTCCGTTAAGGATAACACGCTATCCGTCGGGTGTTTTTATTTAAAGTGCAAGCTCATAAAGCTTATAAAGTGTCAGTCCTGTGTCCTCATAAAACATTTCGAGGGTGTCGATAAGCTTAAAATCGAATTTCGGGTAAAGCTTTTCGGCGGGCAGATTTCCTGCGAGCACGTCGAGCCGCATAGCTTTTTTATTTTGCGCTTTCGCAAGCGTTATCGCGTGCTTCACCATTTCGGAGGCGATGCCCTTGCCGTGATATTGCGGCATAACACCGAGCGCGTGTATCAAAAGCACCTCGTCTTGACTTGCGTCAATTTCCCATTTTACCCGACTGTATTCCTCTTGAGAACGCGAATTGACTATCATCGAGGCGATATAACCGCCGTCATAATCGCAAACCCAAAGCTCGCCAAGTGTGAGCGCCTCTATTAAATCCTCGGGCGAGGGGTAGATATCCTTTTTCCAGCCCGGGCCGTATGGCGCCGTTTCGAGCCAATCGGTCATTTCGTGATAAAACGCGCGCACAGACAAAAATTCGTCAAGCGTCGCTTTTCTTATATTCATATTCTCATAGCCTTTCGGTGTTTCTTTTTGATTTATTATACATAAATCAGCAAAGAAAGCAAGCGCCGCACCAAAAAACGCCCAAACCGCACCACATTCACAAACCGCGGCAAATCTTGTGTTAGACTTGCATCAGAAAAAAGCAGACATTAAGGAGGGCTTTATGAAAAAATCGTTTTTTATATTTTTAGTCTTATCGCTTTTGTTATCCGCCTGCACTATGCAAGCAGATATCGAGCAATCGCAAAACACTTCCGCCACCGCAGAAGGCGAAAGCACGCTGTCGGAAATATGCGACGTTTCTGAAACGAGCTCCGAAAAATCCACAAACATCTATGTAACCTTCGACGGAATCGGGCATTATCTTGACAATATGTTCGAATACCCGATCAAGAGCTTGTTGTTTTCGGGCGGTTGGAGCGAAGAAATTCCCGACTGTGTTTGCGATTTCACCGTTCGCTTTCCCGACACGGTTTTTGAATATCACTCGGAATGCGGTACAATTATTTGGGAGGGGAAATCAAAGCAGTTGAGCGATTACGACACCGCAAATCTCAATGACCTGCTCTTTTCGCTTTTTGAGCAGCCGGAAGATTCCGACACGTCAAACGGGCTCCGCGAAGATTCGGTTTCAAATGCTAATTAACTGCCAAAAGTAATAAGACCGAGGCACACTTCTTTACAGAGTGTGCCTCTTTTTCTTATATTTCCGTTTGCGAGGACATAAAGTATGCGCCCGCGTCGACAAGCTTTTTCTCGCTTCCGTCCGATTGCTGACCGTCGCGCTTCAGCGACATAACGGCGCCGATAACGCTTCCGTCGCTCACTATCGGTGAAAGATAGCTTATCTCGCTTCCGTTGTCTGTCACGGTGAGGCTTGTCCCCTTCTCTGCCGAATAGCTTTTTCGGCTCGTCAAAACGCCCGAAAGTCCGTTTGAAATCGGCTTTTCAAGATAATCCTTTCGTGAAACACCCGCCACTGCAATAACGTTGTCGCGGTCGCAGATCGCTATCGGTATCCCGCTCGTTCGGTTGATCGCCTCGGCATATTCCGCCGAAACACGACTCAATTCGCCAATCGGCGAATACTTTCGGAACACCACGCTTCCGTCGTTTTCAGTGTATATTTCGAGCGGATCGCCCTCTCTGATTCGCATTGTTCGGCGGATTTCTTTGGGTATTACCACCCTGCCCAAATCGTCTATACGGCGTACAATTCCTGTTGCTTTCATATATAAATTTCTCCTTAAATTACAAATTGTGTTGTTATTATCTGTAATTTGAGAAGATTTATACTGCGCCAATTGACTTTTTGGACTGATTGTGTTATAAAAAATCAAAGGCGGTGATTATATGAAAGAAATTAAAATCAATATTCCCGAATACGATGGCGCTATCGAACTTGTATGGGATGATAATTTTAGAATTAAAACATCAACACCATACGATTCGATTACCATAGAAGCGAATCGCGATGGTCTTTTGTCCTTGGCACGCCATTTGTTATTGTTGGCGCAAGAAGAAGTTCCAAACGGTTCTCATTTTCATTTGGACGAATTCAACTCGCTCGAAGATAGTTCTGTTGAACTGATTATTTCAAAAAACGAAGAATTATAATATTCAAAAGCGAGGTGAAATTTACCTCGCTTTTACTATGTATAAAACCGCCGAAAACCCGATTTTGACACCCTTGTGTTCAATGGGGAAACCAGCGAGAACCCTAGTGTTTATGCGGGTTTTAGGCGGTTTGCCCTATTATAACGCATTCCTCGATTCGACGCACAATTCCTGTTGCGGTGCCCGATTTTTGTTCGGCTTTGCTTATTGCTTCGCCGCAAAAATCGACCGCTGCCACTCACTCGCCTCGCTGTTTCTGCCACAGGCAGCGCTCGCCTCGTTCCCCTGTTGCTTTCATATATAAACTTCTCCTTGTTTTTACAGTTTGGTGTTATTATTTGTAAAAATGAGGAGGTTTATGCAAAGCATTTACTTTTTAAAATCGTTATGATATACTGTTTATAAGAGAGGTGACGCGGAGAATGGGCAAGTGGAGCTTTTACACGACAAACGAAATAAAGCCTGACGGCTGGCTTTACAGCCAGCTGAAGCTGCAAGCCGAGGGATTGTGCGGCAATCTCGACAAAGTATGGCCCGACGTTCGCGACAGCGCCTGGATCGGCGGAGAGCGAGAGGGCTGGGAGCGTGTTCCCTATTGGCTCGACGGATTTATTCCGCTCGCTTATCTGCTCGACGATAAGGATATGATCGCACGGGCAAAAAGATATATTGATGCGATACTTGACAGACAGCAATCGGACGGTTGGATTTGCCCCTGCACAGTCGAACAGCGCGCAAGCTACGATACCTGGGCAATTTCGCTGATAACAAAGGTTTTGACCGTCTACTATAATTGCTCGAATGACGAGCGGATTCCGAGCGTGATTTACAAAATACTCAAAAACTACTATAAACTGCTGAAAAGCAACGAAATAAAGCTTTTCGATTGGGGAAGATTCAGGTGGTTTGAGCTATTTATCTCGCTCAATTTCATTTATGAAAGATACCGCGAGCCGTGGATCGCCGACCTTGCACGAATTATGAAGGAGCAAGGTACGGATTACGAAGGCTTAGTCGAGCTATGGAAGTGTCCGCGAAACGAGTGGACTCTCGAAACACATATCGTGAATATCGCGATGATGCTCAAATACGAGGCTGTCAGCTGTGAATTGCTCGGAAACGACTACAAAGACGTTGCCGAACAGCTCCGCGGGATACTAAAGGAATACAACAGCACGGCGGTAGAGGCTTTCACCGGTGACGAATGTCTTTCGGGTATTTCGGCGATTCAAGGGACAGAGCTATGCGCCGTTGTCGAGCAAATGTATTCATATGAGCATTTGTTTGCATATACGGGCGAATACAAATGGGCAGAACGATTGGAAACGCTTGCATTCAACGCACTGCCCGCCGCATTAAGCGATGACACGTGGACTCATCAATACGTGCAAATGGGCAACCAGATCGCTTGCAAGAAATTCCCCGAAAAATCGTTGTTCAGAACGAACAATTCCGAAGCGCATTTATTCGGGCTTGAGCCAAACTACGGATGTTGTACCGCGAATTTCGGGCAGGGCTGGCCGAAGCTTGCGTTGTCGGCATTTATGCACAGTGGCGACAGAATAATCAGCGTTTTGCCGATACCGAGCCGACTGAAAACAGAATCCGCTTCGATTTCACTCGAAACAAAATACCCGTTTGAAAACACGCTCACCTATACTGTAAAGGCAAACAAGGATTTAAGCCTTGAAGTCAGGATACCGAAAGGCGCGAAGAATATTCAAGTAAACGGTGATGAATCCTGCTCGGATTTGATATTTGATATTATCGGCGGAGAAACGCGCAAAATCGAGATCGGCTTTACACTCGAAGCGCAATTCGAGCAATATGCGGACGGGTTGAGCTATATTAAATACGGCAGTCTTGTATTTTCGCTTCCGATAGAAGCCGAATATATTATGCACGAATACGAGAAAAACGGAGTCGAAAGAAGATTTCCCTATTGCGATTACGAGCTTTTGCCGAAAAGCGATTGGGGATTCGGCTTCACCGACACGTCGCTCGAGGTGAAAACAAATGACATAGGCGCCGTTCCGTTTTCGCAAAACGAGCCGCCGATTACTATAAAAGCAAGCTTTAAAAGAATCAACTGGGAATTTGAGGACGGATTTGACAGCGTTTGCGCAAAGACTCCAAAATCGTTAAATCCCGTTTCGGATAAAGAAACTCGGCTTTTGATACCATACGGCTGTGCAAAGCTTCGTATGACTATGCTGCCGTTTGTCGAATAATTCTCCGATCCGCAGTTCAAAAATACAATACTTTTTCAAGGTGAAAAATGAAGCTTAACAATATTTTTTCTTCAAATATGGTTTTCGCTCATAACAAGCCGATAAGAATCTTCGGCGAGGGCGAGGGCAAAATGGAAATAACCTTTGCGGGACAAACAAAATCTGTCGTCTCGGAGGGCGGAAAATGGTTACTGGAATTTCCCGCAATGGAATGCGGAGGGCCTTATACTTTAACAGCAGTCTCCGACAAAGAGAAGCTATGCTTTGAAAACATATACGTCGGTGAGGTTTATCTCTTTTCCGGACAGTCGAATATGGAATTCAAGATGCGCGAATCAAATACTCCGCGTGAGGAATATACTGCTTCCGAAAAGCTCCGTTTATTCTCGAGCGACACGATGCTCGACTCCGACCGATTCAAGCCGCGTGACGGCTGGCAGGTATGCAAGGAGGATAATATCGCGGATTGGACCGCATTGGGATATCTCACCTCAAAGCAGCTTGTTGACAAAAAAGGAATCGCCATCGGAGTTATTTCCTGCTATCAGGGCGGCTCGGTTATCGAAAGCTGGGTGCCGAAGGACAGCTTTTTAAAGATAGGAATTGATATTCCGATAGAGGACAAGCACTGGGACCATATATACGACGAATTTTCCGCCTGGAACTGCGGTCCTGTGCTCTACGAGCGCTTTCTCACGACGATAATGCCGTTTTCTTTGTCGGGCGTTGTTTGGTATCAGGGCGAAAGCGACACCTCGATTGCCGAGGCGGCGGTATATAAAAAGGAGCTTGCCGAGCTTATCCGTATATGGCGAAGTGATTTCAAGGACAGCTCTCTCCCCTTCACTGTTGTTCAGATAGCAGATTTCGACCCGCGCGACGACGAGGGTTGGCACAATCTTCAAACGGCTCAGCACGAGATTCAGTTCGAGGTCGAAAACGTCAAAACTATCGTTTCCCGCGACGTTTGCGAAAGCGACCAGATTCACCCGCCTACAAAAACAAAGCTTGCAACGCGAATCGCAGAAGCGCTGATTTAATAAAACAAGACGAGGTAATAAGCCTCGTCTTGTTTTATTAAAGCACAATACTATTGAAGGATCTCGGGGGCAGAATATAGTTGGTTTGGTTGATAGTGACAGTTTTTTCAAACTCAAACGGATTCATAATAACTGCAGCTATGCTTCCGTCGGGGTTCTTGAACGCTGTCGTATTCGAGCTCATCTCTCCCTTTGTGGAAAGCAGGACCGCGCCTTTTTTGACAAATTGAGAAAAATGCTTCATCACGTAAAATTCGGGATTGAAGGTATATTCGCCGTCCTTTACGCTGATAAGCGAATTCTGACGCCAGCCCCAAGTGCTCACGCCGTCGTTTTCGAGCGCCATATTCCAATAAACGTTTGCACGTGCGCCGTTGACGGTATAATGGTGCAGAAGACTGCAGGTATACATCGCGTAATCCCAAGAGTTTTCGCCGTCGCCGCACTGACATTCGCTTTGTATGAAATCAAGCTGAGGATAGTCCTCCTTCGCCTGCATAATAGCGTATTTACCGTTCCATTGGAATGCCGCGCCCTTGATATTATCGTGAATCTTTTTGTTTTGCATAAGGTAATTGAGATATTCGTTATGCAAGCCGTATTCGCTGTATGGATCGGGTCCGTTGCAGGTGCCGTAGTATATATCGGTAATATCCTTTACCTCATCGATAAGACAGCACATAAACTGCTCGAGCTCCTTTGCCGAATAAACGCAGGAGGGGAATTTTTGATCGGCGAAGAACTCATTTTGCGGACAGACCGCCGCGATATTGATCCCCTCGTTTTTATATGACTCGAGATACTTTCTGAAATAAAGCGCATACGCCTTTAAATTTTCGGGTGTGCCGACAAGTCTGCCGTAGTTATACGCCTTTGGAAACTTCATCCAGGTAGGCGGGCTCCAGGGAGAAGCAAAGAACGAGATATCTTTATTTCTCTTTTGTGCTTCCTTTACAGAGGGGATTATATATTTATAGTCGCGCTTGATCGAAAAATTGCGCATTTCATAGTCGCCCTCGGTTTCGTTGTAGCTATACCAGCTTTCAGCGAAATCGTTCGCGCCGATCGAAAGACGGCAATATTCAAATCCGCAGCCTTCGATACCGAAAAGCTCGTCGAAGATATGCTTTTGCTGTTCCTCGCTAAGCGAAAAAATCGCCTTTGCGCATATTTCGCTTATACAACAGCCCCAGCCGAACATTTCCTTTCCGACTGCGGTGCCGATTACAAGCTCGCTTCCCTTTTCGGAGGAAAAATTATTGTTATTTATCCATTTTTCAGATTCGGTAGAAGATATCCAACGCATATCGGTTTCTCCGTTCGTTTGTTTTATCGTTTACATTTTAACACAAACTCACAAAAAATCAACCGCTATTATTCTTTTTCTCTTGTACTTGAAAAGGCAATCGCCGCGTGATATAATTTAAAAAACGTTTAGTGGTGAAAATATGAAAAAAACAATTATTTTCGGCGACAGCTATTCAACATTCAAGGGATACATTCCCGAGGGATACAGAGTTTATTATTCAGAGCAGGGGCGCCCCGAAACCGACGTTACGAGAGTCGAGGAGACATGGTGGCATTCGGCATTTGCCGAAACCGACAGCGAGCTGGTTTTAAATAACAGCTGGTCGGGATCGACTATCGGCTTCACCGGATATGACAACGTCGACTGCTCGAAGTCGTCATCGTTTATATACCGTCTCGAGCAGCTTATCGAGAACCGATTCTTTGAAAGCAACAGCATCGACCGCGTGTTTATTTTCGGCGGCACGAACGACAGCTGGTCGGGGGCTCCGATCGGAGAATTGATGCTCGATTCTTGGGAAAGAAACGACCTTTACTGTGTTCTTCCCGCAATATGCTGTTTTTTCAAAACAATGAGAGATACTCTCCCCAACGCAGAAATTTATGCGCTGATCAATACCGAGCTGAATCCGATAATCGCCGATGGTATGAAAAAGGCTTGCGAGCACAATGGAATAACCGCAATCACCTTTGAGCATATCGATTTAAGGTGCGGTCACCCCACTATCAAGGGTATGCAGGATATCAAGGAGCAGGTCGTCAAGACGGTAAACAAAAAATAAGGAGGCAAATCAATGAAAAAGCCCGACATTCCGATAAACTGTTATTTTCAGGCTTGCTATAATAACGAGCTTGCCGAGCAAATTAAGATCGCAAAGGATAAATGCTATAAATACAATCAGCTTTCGCCCAACGATATCGAATCACAGCGAGCTATACTAAAGGACCTTTTGGGCGAAATGGGCGAAGAAGCTGTTATCACCCCGCCGTTTTGGTGCGATTACGGCTACAATATCACTGTCGGTGATTATTTCTACTCGAATCATAATCTGATAATCACCGACGGTGCAAGCGTCAGCTTCGGTGACAATGTTTTTATCGCGCCGAACTGTTGCTTTACCACAGCCGAGCACGCAATCGACCCCGAAATGAGAAAATCGGGAATCGAGGTTGCAAAGCCGATAAAAATCGGCAACAACGTGTGGATCGGTGCGGGCTGTACAATTCTTGCGGGTGTTGAGATAGGTGACAACAGCGTTATCGGTGCGGGGAGCGTTGTAACAAAGTCGATTCCGAGCGGAGTTGTCGCTGTCGGTGTCCCCTGCAAGCCGACAAGACTTATTACCGAAGCCGACAAAACACGTTATCCGACGCTTTGACAAATCAATACTCTATTAAAAAATTCGGGCGGTCCAAACGGACCGCCCTTCTTTTATTAATAGTTTTGAATATCAATAATATCCATTACCACGCCGTCGCTCAGGGTTACCTCCTGACAGGTTACGATCGGCGAGCCGTCGCTGTTTGTCAGATAGCCTGCGGACGAAGAATAGCACGGATAGAGCCACAAGCTTCCGGTGCTCAACGTAAGCTTATCATAACCGCTTGTGGTGTAGTAATAAGTGTTGTAGAACTGAACACCCGTAAGTTCAGCGGGCTCACGTCCGTTTGCAGAGCTGGAAAGCTGATACAGATAGTTCGAGGAGCCGTAGGAAGAGGTGCTCGAATTGGTGATAGAGGCAGCTCTGCCGAATTTTGCACTGCTTACGGTGCCGCTGTCGGTTACAGAGAAAATGGTTTTTCCGCCAATTGTCAACGAGAACGTCAACGAACCGCTGCTATAAATCAGATTCATCTGCAGATCCTTGACCTTATAGGAATCCTTGATATAGAGCGCTTCTCTGCCGTCCATTACGTTCCACTTGCTGTAAACGTATTCGGGATCGTAGTATACGGATACGTCGCTCGACCAAGCGTAAGCGTTCCAGCGCCATGTGCTGTAATAGTATTCCGAGGTGACGATTTCCCAATCCGCATCGCCCAATCTCTTGATCAAGCCGAAGTCACCGCTCCAGTTGGTAGAGTTCAAGCAGAGGTACAAATAAGCATTGTCGATGTTTTTATCGGAAGCGGTTCCGACACCGAGCTGCTGCTTTGCCAAAGCTTCTTCGCTTGTATAAAGAGTTGTATTGATCGACGAAAGATTGATGTAAGTGGAAATACCTACCGTATTGTTCTGCGGTGCATACAATACTGCGCTCAAGCCGTCGGTATCGCCGGACGATGCCGAGGAATATCCGTTGGAGGTGTAGGTAGAGTTGGTCGAAGCGATGGTGCCGACAGAGGTATCGCTGATAGTCGGTGTATTCGATGCTTCGTTTATGCTGATAGGCGACAACGACAAATACAAGTTGGAAACCGAGCCGGTTGCGCCTTGGCCGTACTGGATATAGGTGAGCTCTGTCGAAAGATAGAACTCTGCACCCACTACGGCGTGATTCTTGAAGAAATTATAGCTGTCCGCCTGACCGTTTGCTGCGGCGTCAGAGAACATAACAACGAGTATTCCGTCGGAGAGTGCTTGGGTTTCTGCCGCATTAACGCCGTCGGCTGTATCGAGATCTGCTGTAATTACCTTATATTTTCCGGTTGTGCTGTCGTAGCGAAGCACGATGCCGTTGGAAGTGCCGAAGAGTGCATTCTGACCATTAATGCTATAAGGTGTCTGTGCAGAGGAATTGGATGCGTATGCATAAATGTGGTTTTCAAGCGGTGCGCTGTCGACCCACTGATAATAGTTCACGCTGGTGATCTTGCCGTAAGCATTATCACTCGGAACAACAGGGGTTTCGGGTTCTTCAACCTCGGGAGTCTCGGGTTCAACGGGAGTCTCGGGTTCGACGGGTGTTTCGGGTTCTTCCTCGGGTGCGCCCGAAATTACAGTTACGGTGAGCATATCGTCGGATACGTTGACGATATCGCCTTCCTTGAGTGCGACTGCCGCTACCTTGCTCATCCAGTTTGCATAATCGCCGGGATAAGATGCCGCGGAGTGTACTACCATTACGATATCACCGCTTACCCAGCTGATACCTGCAGCAGATGCAGAGCCGGGTGTTACTGCTACCTTGACAACAGAATATTCGTTGTCATTTCCGGTAGGTCTGAGCTGTACGCTTATTGCCCAGTTGGGATTACAGCTCGAATAGTAGGAGGAGCTTGTGATTATAGTTGCGTCCTCGCCCTCAATCGTGCCGTTTTTATCGTCGATATCAAATACGTAGCCATAGGAATTTTCAAATGCGTAGTTGCCGTCGCCGTCGACAGATACTCCGTAGCTGTCGGGAATACCGTCGCCGTTTGCATCGGGATCGACTACCTCGGGTTCTTCAACCTCGGGTTCTTCGGGTTCAACGGGAGTTTCGGGTTCAACCGATTCTGCCGCTGCCGCTGTTACGTAGAAATCTACTGCATAGCGGGTGGTTGTGCAATTAGCGGTGTATTCCTCGCCGATGTAGGTGTTATCGGGCGCGATAAGAGTCACGGTGCAATCGTCGCCAATTACATAATCGCCTGCGGTGTCAAAACGTACATAAAGGTCGTAAGAAGTACCTGCCGTCATTGTATCACCGATATTATAGCTGCTCCAGTCATCCGTGTTGTACCAAATAGCGACGAGGGTGCTTATTGCGTTATCACAAAGAGCAGTGTCGCCGTTTACGCTGTAAAGCACAGGGGTGAACATTGCGTTGCCTTCGGTAAAGGTTATCTCGGTACGCAATTCAACCGAATTTACCGTATAATCGATTTCGGGTTCTTCAACCTCGGGAGTTTCGGGCTCGACGGGTGTTTCGGGTTCTTCGGTTTCGGGTGCGCCCGAAATTACCGTTACGGTGAGCATATCGTCGGATACGTTGACGATATCGCCTTCCTTGAGTGCGACTGCCGCTACCTTGCTCATCCAGTTTGCATAATCGCCGGGATAA
>SVRD01000008.1 GCA_015064955.1 Oscillospiraceae bacterium | reverse complement strand
TCGGTTGTTTATTGGGAAGTTGCTATATTAATTATACCGGAAAAGTTTAAATAATTCAAGATATATATGTAATAATGTCATTTTGCAGTGAAAAAATTCAAAAGGCGCTCTTCCTTACACGGAAAAAGTTAATCCTCGTTGGAGTTTTCCTCTGTCGGTTGTTCCAACTTAGTGACGGTCGCATAAACGATCTGGTGGTCTTCCACACGGGTGATATGGATGTGCAGGCCATTGAAGTCCAGTTCAATATCCTGCGCACCGTCACCGGGGATCATATCCAACGCATTGAATACAAGACCTGTAAAGGTATCAACATCCTTCAAACCGAGTTCAACACCCAATGCCTCTTCAATATCAAACAAGTCCACATTGCCAATTATCGTCCAGGTGTTTTCGTTCATTTGCTCAATGTGAGGGACAGCAGCTTCTTCCTCAGGGGTATCTTCTCCCAGATTACCAACCAATTGCTCGATTAGATCGTTTAATGTTACGATGCCAACCACACCGCCATATTCATCCAATACAATCGCCATAGAGTTGCGGGTCTGACGCATATTGCGGAACAGAACGTCTGCTTTAATGGTAGCAGGCACAAAGAAGGCGGGCCTAACAGCCTCACGCATCACGGCATCCCGGCTCTTATCGTTAAGACGGAAGTAGTCTTTTGCGTTCAGAATACCAACAACATTGTCCGCAGATCCTTCACAAACAGGGTACAGGGTATGGCGACTGTCGTGGATAGTCTCCTCCCAGACTTTCATGGAATCTTCGATCCATAGAATCGTAATATCGGTACGGTGTGTGGCAATCTCCTCGGCTGTCAGATCGTCAAACTCAAAGACATTCTGGATAAATTCCTTTTCCTGCTGGTCGATGGCACCCTTTTCACTGCCTGCATCTACCATCATACGGATTTCCTCCTCGCTGACCTCTTCATCAACTTCGTTAGGATCAATGCCGATAAGTCGGAGAACAGCATTGGTGGAAACCGTAAGGAACCAAACGATAGGCTTAAAGACAGAGGATATCCCGCTGACCAGTCCGGAAATTCCCAGAGCCAGTTGCTCGGAACGCTTCATCGCGATCCGCTTAGGTACAAGCTCACCGAAAACAAGAGTAAAGTAAGACAGGATCAGGGTAATCAGAACAACAGCTACAGCATCCAGTGTTGCTCTGGGTACATTCACGCCCAGACTTACCACCCAATCTACCAGCGGCTCAGAAAAGTTATCCGCAGCGAAAGCAGATCCAAGGAATCCGGACAGCGTAATGGCGACCTGAATGGTAGCCAAGAATTTAGCCGGCTCACGGGTAAGCTTAAAAAGGCGTTTTGCCTTTTTGTTCCCATCGTCAGCCATACGCGCCAGCTTTGTTTCGTTGATGGAGAGCACAGCAATTTCTGCGCAGGCAAAGATCGCGTTCAGCGCGATCAGCACGATTTGTAATATAATCAATCCAAACATAATTATTGACCTTTCTATGTAACAATATATTTCTTCAAAACCGCAAAAGACACAGCCCATGCGGATAAGCATCCGCACAGGTCGTGTCTCAACATCTGTATTTGAACAAAGTCATATTGTTATTTCGGTCGGGGGCAGGGCAACTGTCACCGGCGTCCATAATTTGAACTCGTCCTCCTTTTTAAATGATATTAAGATGGATTATAGGGCATTATCTTGTAATTGTCAAGATAGTAATTCAATGGGTTCTTTTTTTCGCTAAGTAAGCGATAACACCCCGTCTGGTAATGATGACGCACATTGTGTTCCTGCTGTCAACGATTGGTACAAAGTTCTGATTGAGCGTTGCTGAAATGACCTCATCTTCACTTGCATCAATGCTGACCGAAGGACAAAATTCACGTCTCACAAGTTCTCCGACTCGGCGCTTTTCCATATCGAGTTTGTCCAGCGATTATACACTGAACACATATCGAAGAAAATCGCCCTCCGTAACAGAACCTATGTATCTTTTCTCATCATCCAATACGGGAATGGCAGTATATTCCCCCACGAGTCATAACTTCCCATCACTGACGGACCGTTTGCCGCTCGTGCAGAAAGACGGTTGAGCTTTTGGGAATCATGATCTTTGCAATATTCAAGAATAACACCCTCTTTGCCTTTTTATATTTTAATTATACATCATATTTTGTAAATTGGGTGTAAAGAAATAAATAGCAAAATTAAGACTGTCTAAAGATGGAAAGGCGCCGCATTTCTGTGACGCCTTTTTATTTCTTTCATCCTACTCGGTTTTTGTATTTCTCCGTTAAGGATAACACCCTTTTCCTTGCGCGGTTTTGAAATCGTATTATTTGCAATTCTTGTCGCAACAGCCTTTTTGGTGATTGTTGCAGCGATCGTTGTTACAACGGTCGTTGTAATTGCTTCCGCAGTTATCGTCGGCATAAGGATAAAATTCATTTACGGGGAACTGCATTTTACCGAAAATAGAGCAGGGATCGTCGTTATTGCAGGGCTTGGAATCCTTTTCGGGCAGACAGAAATGGCAAGCAGGGAGCATAAGCTGAACTCTGCGTTCCATACGAATGACCGAAAATACGCCGATGGTAACGTAGACGTTATTTGCACCCACTTCATCGACAAAATTGCCGTCAAAGCGGTTGCGGATAAGCTCGGGAATTGCATCGATACACATACAACAATGTCCGAACGGCTTGTGGCGCTCGACAACCTTGCTGTCGAGACAGATGGGAGAGGCAACCTCGACAACTACCGTAGGAAGAGTGGGCTCGCTGTCACAGCGGAGATCGCGCTCGTCGAAGCAGAAGCTGTTGTTTTCGGGGTCGGAAGTAAATACAGACACGTTCTTTTCACTGCCGTAGAGAATGATTTTTTTATCGAATGCGGCGAGCCCCTTGACCTCCTGCACTCTGCCTGCGCAGAGGCATGCTTCAAGCGTTACGCAGAAATAGTAGCGAACTGTAACCTGATAAAAGCCTTTGTTGAAGGGGACGGGCTCGATGTTGATATTGGTATTGATCACCTCTACGCATTTACATCTTACTGCAGTAGCACGGTCGATGATTTCCTGACCTGCATCGCAAAGGTGCACGCGAACATCCTCGAGGCAATCCTTATCTCTTGCGGAATCGAACACCTTGTCGACGCTGATACAGCAAAGCTGTTCTTTATTATTGCCGCAAAGATTGCCTAACGGATTGTTTTTTTCAATCATTAGAATTCCTCCTTGATCGTTTGGATAATACCATATATTGTGTAATTATCGTTTGATATTATCAATACTATTCTATGCAGGATATAGAAAATGGTGATTTTTTGGTAAAAAGATACATTTACAAAGATTATCAATAATGATATATTATTCTTGAGGTGATACGCAATAGAACGTAAAAAGTCAACTGTTTTGACTATACTCACATTAACTTTAATATTTATGATCGCTTTTACCGCACTCGCGGTGCAGGTCATTCTCTGGCAGGACCAGGATATATCAGTAAGCATTGTAAGCGAAACCGAGGAAGGCAATAAAGAGGTTACGATTTCTGTTCGTAACACCGCCGGATCGACGCTTCTTTTCTACGAAAACGATGATATTACCGGTAAGATCGAATTTTTAAGCGACGATGGTTGGGTCGAATACTGCGACGTGATTTATACCGCAGGTAACGCTTGTGCCATCTCCCCTGTCTACGGCGGCACTTTTGCTTCTCTCGAACCGGGTGAGGACTGGAAGGTTTCCGTCCCCGAGGATAAAGTTGCCGCTATGAAAAGTGGTACATACCGTATCAAAATGACCTATGTTACCGAGAATCAGTACAACAAGTATCTTGATTCACAGTTTGAAAACCGCGGCGAGAGCACCGATGAAAGCATCGACGAATCCTTTGCCGATATGGATATTTCCGAAGCAATTTCCAACGAGGACTTCATCGGCGATCTCATCGCCAATCTTGGATTCGGCGACGACGAAGCCGAAGAAATTACCGAAAGCTTTATCGCGGAATCGGTAAGCGAGGTTTATATCAAAGACTTCGATTACGTTGCTCCCGAGGAATTCGTAAGCACAATAAGCTTTGATTCCGTCACGATCGGCGAGCCTGTATACGAACCCTCGAACTACGATATTTCCTATATTAAGGAAACCTCTGTTTCGGAATTAAACTAAGTCAGAAAGCCCCTCTATTTTGGGGCTTTTGATTTTTAATAGCCGATCATTCGGTTACACCAAGGAGTTAATATGACTTTACGCGATAAAATACTCTATATGCTCGAATTGAAGCGCGGAGAATATATCTCGGGACAAAGCATCGCACAAAGCGCAGGAGTATCGAGAAACGCCGTTTCAAAGTGTATTTCCTCGCTTAAAGATGAAGGATATCCTATCGATTCTGTCAACAATCTCGGTCACCGTCTCGACGCAGACTGCGATATTTTATCCGAATCGGGTATTCTCGCACGGTTAGGCGGCAGAAGCGATTGCCATATAAAGCTTTTCCAAACGATCGACTCGACAAACAGCGAAGCAAAGCGAGAAATAAGCAACGGGCTTGACGGTTGTGCGATATTTGTCGCAAAGGAGCAGACTGCCGGCAGAGGTAGACACGGCAGAAGCTTTTATTCACCCAATGAAAGCGGTTTGTATTTTTCCTGCGTGCTTCACCCCAACGTCAGCCTTTCCGATTCGGCGCTTCTTACCTCGGCGGCGGCTGTTGCGGTTTGCGAGGCTATCGAAGGAGCAACAAAAAAAGACCCGATGATAAAATGGGTCAACGATATATTTATCGGCAACAAAAAGGTTTGCGGTATATTGACCGAGGCGGTTTCCGACTTTGAAAGCGGAAAGGTCGAAGCGGTTATTATCGGTATCGGCATAAATCTGACAACCGAGTACTTCCCCGAGGAATTATCGGGAATTGCCGCATCGGTCGGCAAGGTTTATGACCGTTGCAAGCTTATTGCAGATATCTTCACAAGACTCGAATCCATCTGCGCAAATCTCCCGGATAACAGCTTTATGGACAGCTACAGAAGCCATTCGCTTGTTTTGGGCAAAGAAATCAGCTTTACGCGCAACGCAAACAGCTATATGGCAAAAGCTTTGGCTATACGCGATACCGGCGAGCTCGAGGTCGAAACGAGCGAAGGCGAAAGGATTTCTCTTAACAGCGGCGAGATAAGCATTAAGCTTAATTGAGCGAAAGAAAGCGTTTGAAATAGCTTGAAGCGGTCAACGCAAGCGCAAGCTTTAATATATCGGGCAGAATATAGGGGAAAACGTACAGCGACAAAACCGCAAGAAAACCTTTTCCCGAATCGATATACAGTCCGCCCCACAGCGTACCGCAGATATAACATGCCGTAAGAGCGACCAACGCAAAAATAATACGAGAGTGCTTACTTTTGCTAAAAATCGATTCTGCGGCAAAATAGACACATGAGGCGACGGCAAAACCGATGATAAACCCTCCCGTCGCTCCAAAAAGAACACCAAAGCCCGATCCGAAGCCCGAAAAGACAGGCAATCCGACACATCCGAGCGCGATATAGATCAAAACCGACAGCAACGTTTTTTTGCCGCCGAAGCAATCGAGCAAAAAGAACAGTGCAAACGTCTGCATCGTAAAAGGAATCGCAAAGGGAACCGTGACAAAGCCGCAAATACAAAAAAGAACAGCGCCGAGTGCCGCATACGTCATATTCTTAATTCGTCTGCGCTGTTTCATCTCTTCACTTCCCTTCTGTAAAAACATATCACAGCAAATCAAAAATGTCAACCTTTCAATACAAAAAGGTTGACATTTTTTCTTAGTACTTTTCGCAATAGACAGTGACCGTGAACGCGATCATTCCGCCGTTGAATTCCTTTGCTTCGAGATAGCAGAAAACGTCCAACCCGCGCCGAATGAGCATCTTCGGCAGAACAGAATCGGCATATGGCAGCATTCCGAGTGTATCTCCATTGTCGCGACAGACGGTAAGCGGTACATTTTTGCCGTCCGACTCGAAGGAAACGAGCTTCAAGCGGTCGCCGATATTCAGCGAATCGAAAAGCTCGCCCGGCGAATCGCAAAGAAAGCTCCCCTCGAGATTACAAACCCCGATAAAGCTGTCCTTGTGCGGATTTATTCTTTTGACAACCTCAAATGCAAATTCCTTATCGTCCTCTACAAGCCCGACTGTGAGCGGATAAAACGATTTATATCTCATTTTACATTAACCTCGATACCAAGCTCAAAGGAATACAGCACAGCCGATTTTACGTCATTTCCCGTCATACGTTCGACCGCGTTGCAGTAATATCCGACCTGCGACTTGTGCCGCTCGATAAGCTCTTCGGGAGATTTTACACGGTCGGTCTTATAGTCGACAACCGTATAGCTTCCGTCGGGATTCTCGAAAAAGCAGTCGATAACCCCCTGAACGAGAATACGCTCGCCCGATTGCGAATCATAATCGCTGATCGAAAATCGTTTTTCGCGGTATACTCTACGCGAAGCACGTATATCGCAATAAAGCCTACTTTCAAAAAAGCGAGAAAGAGCTTTGAAATTGAGCATTTTGAATTGCTCGTTGCTTATCATCGCAATATCGAGCAACCGCTTTGCTTCCCATTCGACCCCTTTGTTTTCGACGTTATCGAAATTGCAAAACTGCATAAACAAGTGATTTGCCGTACCGATGTCGGTTGCGCTGACAACGCTTTCCTTTACAAAGCAGGGCTTCATCGAAACGCGCGATTCGGGAATCGAAAGCACGCGGTTATATTCATCGTCCTCCAGCAGCCCCTCGCGAAGCTCGGATACCGAAATCTTGGCGGCGGTTTTCACCGCATCGGCATAGGGATATTTGAAATTGATCATATCGATCATTTCTGCGGTCGGAGCGATCATTTTTCTCTTTTGCTTTAAGAGATAACCGCCTCTGCCCTCGGTTTCGTTTATCGGAAGAAGTGTTACAAACTCAAGCCCCTCGTTACCCAAAAGGCTGTACAGCACCATATCGAGCCAGCTTTTCGAGGCGCTCTTCAAATAGCGTCTTTCGCGCCAGCCGATATCCGCACTGCCGGTAATATAAAGCCTTTCTTTTGCGCGAGTGAGCGCAACGTAGAGCTTTCTCAGCTCCTCGCCGTAAGCGGAATCGCGCTCTCGGTCGGCGGCATTGATATTGCAAAGCGGATCGAACGAGGTAAAATTCACTCTGTCACGCAGGCGGAAATATATTCCCTCGCCGCGCAGAACGGTTATTTCGGAAGAGCTTCTCATTCCGCGGAACTGCTTTTCGGTGCCCGCAAGGAAGCAGACCTTGTATTCAAGTCCTTTGGATTTATGAACCGTGATAAACGACACCGCGTCGCTGTCGCCGACACGTGCGGCATCGGAAATCTGACGCTCGCCCTTGGAAAGCTCACCCAGGTAATCAATAAATCCGCTCAATCCTTGATTTTGAGGCGTTTCGTATCTGTCGGCATAGTCGTAAAGCAGTAAAACGCTTTCTCGCTGTCCGCTTCCCGCGGCAATACGCAGTAATCCCGAAGAAACGAAAAAGCTTTTTAAAAAATCTCTGCACGGAACGCCCGCGCTTTCACTGCGCCATTCGTTCAAGCGGTCTAAAAACGATTTCGACTTTAAAACAAGCTCGGCATCGGCGCCGTTATCTGCATATTCTGACAGCGAAACGAAAAAGCTGCAATCCGATTCTATTTTGCGAATATTGTAAAGCTCGTCCGAGCTGAAGGAGCAAATCGGACTGCGCATTAGCGCGCAAAGCGAAATATCATCGGTCGGGTCGTCGATCGCCTTCAGTGCGGAAACCGCAAGCCTTATTGTAGGGTTTTCGAGAAAGCTTTCGCTGATTTCGGTCTTATAGGGGATACCGAACTTTGCAAACGCCTTTTCGTATTCGATCGAATAGCCCTTCATCGCACCGAGCATAACCGCAAAATCCGAAAAAGTGAATCTGCTTCCGTCGTCTGCTCTTCCTTCGGTGATCAATCTCGAAATTTCCTTGGCGATATATTCCGCCTCTGCCCTTCTTGCTTCCTTTGCCTTGCCCTTTTCCTTGTCCGCAACTGCAACAACGACGGGGTGTTTCATATCCGGACGGTCGGCGGCTTTTATCAGCCATTCGCCGTCGTATTCGCGGAAATACTCTGTATCCTTTGTGACAGACTCAAACAAAAAGTTTACATAATTTATCACGTTTTCGCCGCAACGGAAATTCTCGCGCAGGAATATCTTAACACTTTCTGCCGATTTATCGCTATCAATATCGGCATATTCGTCTTTATAATCGAGAAATATATCGGGGTATGCGTTTCTGAAGCGGTAAATACTCTGCTTTACGTCGCCGACCATAAATCGCTTGCTTTGCCCTGCGAGCAGGCAGAAAATTCTGTCCTGCATCGGATTGACGTCCTGATATTCGTCGATCAGGATCTCTTTGAACTGCTTTTGCTTTTTCAAGCAAAGCTCGGTAGGCACCGATTCTCCGTTTTCGTTGGTTGTTTCAAGCAATTCAAGCGCTTTTTGCTCGAAATCGGTATAATCAAGAACGCCTAGATCGCGCTTTATCGATTCATATCTTACTTCAAGCTCGTTTAAAAATGCATTTACGGCGATAACAATATTCGCACACTGCTCAAAGCTGTTTGCGTTATATTCGTCGTTGCCTCTTATGTAGCGCTTTTTGATTTTATTGTGCTCGTCGATAAGCTTTTCCTTCATCGACTTCAAAAGCTCTCTGTCTTCCTTTTCACAGCCCTTTGAAGAAAGTCGGATTGACGAAAAGGCGGTTTCGGCAGTGGATATAAAGTTTACATAATTTGTATCGAGTGATTTGTATATATTCTCGCAGGCGGTGATAAGCTTATCGAACGGCTCGATATAGGAATCCTCGGTCGCAACGTTTACCGCATATTCGTATATATCCGCCGCGTTGGCAATAAGCTCGGCATAGCGTTGCTTTAATCTGTCCCTTATCGCCCTGCCCGTATCACAGGCAAAGAAGCCGTTGTTTCTGATAAATTCCGCCTCGTTCACAAGCCGCTCGGCGCAATTTATCAGCACCGATTCCCTGCCGAGTGTTACGCGCAGAGTATTATAAAGCTTTATCATCGAATCTGCAAGCGGTGTATCATTCTTGTCACCCGTGAAATTATCTGCCATTTGCAGAAAGCTCATATCGCTATTATTATATCCCTCTGCGATCAGCTCGTCGGCTACGCGGCGCAAAAGCATATCTGCTTCGGTCTCGTCGATAACTCTTACCTTTGGAGAAATTCCGAGCAGGGCAAAATTCTCCTTGACAAGCGAAAGGCAATATGACGAAATAGTACATATATCCGCTTCGGAAACAAGAAGTGATTGGCGATATACGTGGGTATTGTTGGGGTCCTTTGCGGTTTCCTCGAGCAGTGCCTCATAAAGCTTGCTCTTTATATCCGATGCTGCCGCCTTCATAAAGGTAACGACAAGAAAATCGGTAACGCTGTCGCCCGATTTGATACGTTCGATAAGACGTTTTGTGAGAACGGTAGTCTTACCGCTTCCCGCACCTGCGCTGACGAGGATGTTTTTGTCGCGCGTGTATATCGCGTCGGTTTGCTTTTTTGTAAAGCGCGGTGTCTTATTCTTCGACATCGTCATCCTCCTCACTTTGCTTACTGCTTCTGCAGAAATCCGCCAAAGCGCAGTATTTGCAGGGTTCTGCCTTGTTGTTCTCGAGCTCGAGCGGCGAAATATCCATTTTTCCGCAAAAAACGTTTTGCGAAAGAGTTTTCATTTGAGATTTCAAAAGGTCGCCCAGCTCTGAAAATTCGCTTTCGGTGTACAACTTTTTACTCTCTCCGCGGTAATACAAGCTTCCGTCCGCCTTGACTTTAACAGGAACGAACGAGCAATCGTGGCTCATTGCCAAAACTATTTCGGGGTCGTCCAAAAGAACACCGCTTCGCGTTATGCTCTTTTCGACCATACTTGTGATCTTTTCGGGTGTCTCTCTGCCGTTGATCTGAATATTCGGCAGAGTCACGGTATAATAAAGCACACCCGCAGGCTTTGCGTTTTCCTTTTCACAATAGGCGAACAGATAGTGAAGCAGCTGACTGTCGAGCCCGTGGGCAACAAGATCTGCCGAAAATGCTTTATTGTAGGTCTTATAATCTATTACGCGAACGTATTTGATACCGTTTCTTATATAGGTATCCACTCTGTCGATAGAGCCGCGCAAAAGCACTTTCTTGCCGTCGACGTCGTATTCGATCGCGGGGATATTCTGATCCTTCAAGCCGATTTTAAATTCAAAGCCGGAGGGAATAAAATCGCTTTCCTCGAATTCGTTGCAAAGACTTTTCGACACAAAATCAATAGTCTTTACCATATTTCCGAATATATGCAAAAAGCGTTTGTCCTCCAATGCCGATCTTCCGATAACCTCTTCGAGATAGGAATCGGCAAGTCTTTTTATCAGTGCCTTTCGCTCATCTTCGGTCGGTCGGAGGAATTTGCCGGTTTTCACGCACTCGCGCATAAACTGTTCTAAGATCTTATGAACGAAATTGCCGATTTCGGGCATTGAAAATTCGTTTTCCTTTTTCTCCTGAAGATTCAGAATATAGCTTCCGAAGAACGAAAAAGGACAAAGTGCATACCGCTCGAATTTTGACGGCGACAAAAGCAAAATATCGTCGGAAAATTCAATACGAGATTCGGCATCGCTGATTTTCGGAATATCTTCAAAGTAACCGATATTATTGTTTTCAAGCGCTGTTTTTATGCTGTTTTTCAGCTCGCAATCCGAAAGAATCGGGTAGGATGCGGCAACCGATTCGCGAGAATAAGGAGATTCGAGCGGTTGGAATTCGGTCGCTTCCAAATCGAGCATTCTTTCTACCGAAAGCCAAGCGGACGATGCGCGCAGCTCGCCGCCCGAAATTTCGCTTCGGGGACGCAAAAGAACCAATTTTTCGGTGGGTGCACTCAATGCAGCATACACGAAAAAGCGATTTGTGTTCAACTGCTTTTCCATAGTTTCGCCCAAGCGCAAGCCGACATATTCGAGCAATACCGCTTCGTCACGGTCGAAGAATCCGCCCTTTTGCACAGACGACGGAAATTCGCCGTCGCAAACGCCGAGAACGATTACCATTTTGCTTCCGCCCGCGCGGATAAGAGATGCGTCGCCAAAGGTGACGGAATCGGCAGATGCGGGAATTGCGCCGAGTGAATAGCAATCGCACATAAGCCTTATCAACGAAAGCAGACGTTTTGCGGTAATAATTTTATCTCCGCAAAGCGAATCGAGCTGGTCGATAATATTGATAAGCATTTTCCAAAGCTGAATAACGCGCTCGGAATCCTCTCGTTCGCCCTTTCGCAATAAAGATTCTGCATTTTCACGCAGACGCTCGGGGATATCCATAGAAACGATATGTAAATAAAGTGCTTTCAGCGCTTCGGAAACGGTGAGATTCTTTTTCAAAAGCGTATCGCGCAGGGCGGCAAGCGGGGGAACGATCTTTTCGCGCGCTTGGTTTGCGGCTTTGAGCATTCTCGCGCCGCGCTCGGTAATATCTCCCTCGCGGTATCCCTCGGGGTCCATTGTCCATTCTGTGTCGTTATACCACGCCTTGCCTCTGATATTCCAGGAGCTTGCATAGCCGAGTAAGGCATCTATTTCGGCAACGTCAAGATCGGTATATCCGCTTTTTAAATATCGCTTTATGCTTCTGACAGAAAAGTCCTCGGTAACGACCGAAATGCTTGCCAACAAAAATGCAAAAAGCGGTTTGGTTGCCAAGCTTTCCTTTGAGGACATGTAAACAGGTATCTCCGCACGCTCGAACACCGACGAAACGATAGCCGAATAGCTTTCGATATTGCCTGCAAGCATGGTTATATCTCTATATCTGCCGCCCGATCGAATATATTCGTTTATTACCGATGCGGCGGCTTCAACCTCGTCAAAGCGGTTTTTCGCGCTGATAAGCCGTACCGCGCCGTCATCGAGCTTTGACACTTCGGGGTTGCTCTTCCACAGATTGTTCTCAATATAGGCGAGAGAGCGATGAGCGGAGCGTTTGTAATCGGGTGTGACGTGATCCACATATATATTATTCGCAAGCGATCGGACACGTTTTGCCGCTTTGTCGTTTTCATCGAAAAACGAGCGCGAGCTATCGACGGTGAACGAAATATAAACGTCGTTGCTTTGCGATATAATTTCCTTTATTATGGCATATTCCTGCTCGGTGAAGGTATAGTAGCTGTCGATAAACACAGCAGTGTTTTTGAAAAAGGGCTTGTCACCGAGCTCATCTGCAAGTTTGGTGAGCGCGTCACGCGGGTCGTGAAGCTCAAAACCGAAATGCTTTTCGTATTCACGGTAAATCTTTAAAATATCGCCAAGCTTCGAGCTTAATCGCGCATCGTCGGAAATAGAATCGTTTGCGATAGCGTTCTCTAACAATTCGGGAGTTATTAAAGCCATCTTCATTCCCGAAATAAGCGAATACAGAGAGCTCGCAAAGTCGGGATCCTCGGCAACCGAGGAATATTCCGAAAGCTCGTCCTTTAACGATTCCGCCACAAGCGACAAAAGGGCGCAAGCGCCCCCTTTATCGATATTATTGATCGCGAGTCCGCCGTATTCGCGCGCAATTCTGTTTGGAAGGCGCTCGAAATTCAAAACCTCACAGCAAAGGTTTATACTGTCGCCAAAGCGGTCGCAAAGCAATGTTTCATAGCTTACCGATTGCTGTTCGGGCACGATAACGATACAGCTTCTTCCCTTTTTGACAGCGGCAGAAAGCTCGGAGAGCATATATTCGGTTTTTCCGCTTCCCGAAGGACCCATAACTCGATGTAACATAATCAATCACCAAACAGTTCAAGCAATTTAAAACGAAACGTATATCTTTTTTCGGTAAATACCGAGGTGTCCTTTTTACTCACACCCGTGTTTACGATACTCTTTGACGATGCGCCGATACACAATGGCGGAAACAAAATACACCACCAATTTTTGCCGCTTGCCTCGCCGAGCTTAACACGCAGGGATATATACTTACCTGCGGGAAGAGTGAATTCTTCGTAAACACGTGTCGGATATTCCTCTTCGCCAAACTCAACAGTTGCGGTATAATCCATACCGTTTTCTTTAAGTATGCGGTTTGCAACAGCCTCGATTTTCGACAGATTCCCACTCACGATTTCCTTTGCCGAATCGATATTATCGATATCCTCGAACAGATATCCGCATTCATCGAGAATCGCATCGCGGACAAGCAGCTTTACCGCCTGTGCTTCGTCAGAATCATCGGTTGCGAGAATATGCAAACGGATAACGTTATCAAATATCTTTGCCTCGCTTCTCGGGATAAACATATCCACCGTCGTGAGCAGCAGTACACAAGCGCAAAACAGCGCAACAAGCTTTGTTTTCATATCATTCTCCTTTTATTTTATGAATCGAGTATTCACACATAAAAGGAAAATAATTCAATCAATTCTAAGAAAGAGTTTTACAGCAAACTGCAAAATAGCCCATTTTTTCAAGCGATTTTGCAGCGTTCTGCGCTTTTTCGGCATTTTCAAATACACCGTAAACCGAAGGGCCGCTTCCCGAAAGATGCGAATTGAGCGCACCGAGTGCTAACATCTGCTCACGCAGACGCTTTGTTTCGGGAGCTAATTTATCGGTAACCTCCTCAAACGCATTGCCAAACGCTTCTGCAAGCGAATATCTGTCGCAATTAAGCCTTTCGAGCAACAAATCGGTATCGTTGCGTACTTTTCGTTCCTCCGCATCGTATTCGCGGTATACCGCGGGGGTAGGCAGTCTGCCATCACCGATAGCTATGACGATGTCGAAGCTCGGAAGACTTTCGATAGGCGTGAGAATCTCGCCTCTGCCCTCGCACAGCGCCGGTCTTGAAAGCAGGCAAAGAGGCACGTCCGAGCCGAGCGATTCAGCCAGCCTGAACAGCTCGGTTTCCTTAAGCGGAGAAGAGAAAAAGCTATTTAGTCCTCTCAACACAGCCGCCGCGTCAGAGCTTCCGCCGCCCAAGCCCGCGGGAAACGGGATATTCTTTGTGAGCCTGAGCGAAGCAAGCGCATTTATCCCCGACGTTGCGAAAAAGAGTTTCGCGGCGCGGACACACAGGTTGTCCTCGCTGCAAAGCTCTTTTATATTGCAGTCAAACGAAAACGAATCGCTTTCGTTTATTTCTATTTCGTCACACAGCGAAACAGGCACCATTACCGAGCGCAACGAATGAAACCCGTCGTCGCGGATACCCGTGATATCAAGTGTGAGATTGATTTTCGCGTATGCTTTTATTTTCATAAGGTTTTTATAAATGCCTCGATACGTTTTACTGCCTTGCGGATATGAGTCGGCGAGTATGCATAGGAAAGGCGGGCAAAGCCTTTGCCGCTTTCGCCGAACGCACTGCCGGGTACGATTGCGCATTTGTGCTCATAAAGCAATCTTTCGCAAAATACCTCGTCGTCGATTCCGAACTTGCGGAGATCTGCAAACACATAAAACGCGCCCTCGGGCATAAACGTTTCGATGCCGATACGGTTGAGCTCGCTTACGATAAGACGTCTGCGTGCTTCGTATTCAGACTTCATATATTCGATATCGGCATCGCCGTTCTTCAATGCTTCGATAGAAGCATATTGGCTTGTAGTCGGTGCGGACATAATGCCGTATTGATGTATTTTCGCCATCTGCTTTGTGAAATACTCGGGTGCAAGGGTATAGCCCATTCGCCAGCCCGTCATCGCATATGCCTTTGAAAAGCCGTTTGCAATAATTGTTCTTTCACGCATACCCTCGAGCGAAGCGATGGAAATATGCTTCTCGCCGTATGTAAGCTCGGCATAGATCTCATCGGAAAGCACAACTATATTTGTTTCTCGCAGTACGGAAGCGATTTCCTCGAGATCCTCGCGTCTCAGCACAGAGCCGGTGGGATTATTGGGGAACGCGAGAATCAAAAGCTTTGTTTTTTCGGTTATTGCGCTCTTTAACTGCGACGCAGTGAGCTTGAATCCGTTATCGGCGGAAAGGTCGATAGTGACAGGGGTTGCACCTGCAAGACGTGCCAGAGGCTCATAACAAACGAAGCAGGGTTGGGGGATAATAACCTCGTCACCCGGCTCGATAAGTGCGCGCAGAGCAAGGTCGATAGCCTCGCTTCCTCCGACCGTAACGATTATTTCATTAGCAGGGTCATATTCAAGTCCGAAGCGGCGTTTCTGGTATTTTGCGATCTCCTCGCGCATTTCCATAATACCGTTATTCGAGGTGTAATAGGTATGACCCTCCTCGAGCGAGCGTATGCCCGCATTACGTATGTGCCATGGTGTATCGAAATCGGGCTGACCTACTGTCAGACCGACAACGTCCTTCATATCACCGAGAAGATCGAAGAACTTGCGAATACCCGATGGCTTTATTTCCTGTATTTTTGCCGGCAGGCATTTAGAAGCGTCGAATTTCACCAGCTGTTTCCTCTTTTATCGGTTTTCTCGGTGCAATAGACCACACCGTTTTCTTTGTACTTCTGCAATTCAAAATGTGTCGCTGTTGCGGTAACTCCCTCGATCGTTGCAAGCTTTTCGGCAACGAAGAAGGCAACGTCACGCATATTCGCGCATTCAACTGTTATTGCAAGGTCGAATCCGCCCGACATAAGCGCAACCGATTTTACCTCGGGAAAATGACAGATACGCTCTGCAACCGAGTCGAAACCCTTGTCACGCTGAGGAATGGTTTTGAGCTCGATAAGCGCGGTAACGTCGGTTTTTCCCGTCTTGTTCCAATCTATCACAGTACGGTAGCTCATTATCGTTCCGTCTGCTTCACATTCGGCAACGATATCGCTTACCTCCTTTTCGGTGATACCGAGCATGGTTGCGATATCCGAATGAGATATACGCGCATCCTTTTCAAGAAATGCCAATATACGTTCTTTCATTTCAGTCCTCCAAATTACAAAAATCCTTTTTACGCGATTTGAAAACAGCGAGCTTTGTGAATCCGATGCTCTTTAGCATCGCAACGGCGTCGTCGAAATTAGCGGCAATATCGTAATCGTGGTGTGCATCACTGCCGATAGTAATATCTCTTCCGCCGAGCTCGTAGTAAAATCTCAAAAGATCCTCGTTCGGCAGACATTCGCCCATTAACTGACGAAGACCCGAAGTATTACATTCAAGCGTGATTCCGCTTTTTATCGTTTCCTTTAAAATAGGCTCGAAATATTCACGCCCGCGCGATTTGATATCGGGAAAATCCTTGATTCCGTTTCCGAGATAGTATCGCTTCGGATAGGTGATATGGGTAAGCACGTCGAAGTTGCCCCATTTTATCGTATCGAGCATTTCTTCGATATACTGCTCCCAAAGCCTTATATATTCGTTTTTGCTCATACCTGCGATATCGGTATCGGCAAAATCAATTATACCGCGGACAGCGTGCACCGAGCCGAGAACGATATCATAGGGTTGGCTTTTGAGCTGAAGATTCGATTCCTCGGGCATATGAGTCGCCTGACCGAGCTCTATACCGTGTAAAATACAGAGCTTGCCGTCGAATTCCTCGCGCGCTTTCGCGATATCAAAAGCGATTCCCTCGTGATCGAGCGGCGGAAAGAAGCCGTCACGGATACCGTCGATATCGAAATGGTCGGTGATTGCGATACCCGTCAAGCCCTTTGCGATTGCGCTGATACACATTTCGCGCACCGAATTGCCGTGTCCTGCGGGGATATCACCCGAGTATTGAGTATGTGAATGATTGTCAAACATAACAGTGCCTTTTACTTATTTAAAACATAGTTAACTGATCCGATTCGGGCAGATCGCCAAAGCAATTATTCTTTGATAACAGATCCATAATCGATTTATTGACCTGAGCCTTAACACGTATTTCCTCGATAGTCGTTGCTTCGCCGCTCTTTACTACCTCGACGATCTTCTCGGCAACCGATTCACCCAAGCCGTTAAGCGAGCAAAGCGGCAGACGTATCTTACCATCCTCTGGTACAAATGCGAATGCTTCGGATTTACCGATAGAAACCGGCAGGAAGGAATATCCGCGTGCGAGCATTTCGATTACGATACGCAATATGATAATGTTGCCTTCGTCTTTTGCGGTAAGGTTCGGAGCATTTTTAAGAGCGTTCAAGCGTTCCTCTATTCTTGCTCTGCCCTTCATTATCAATTCGCCGTCGAAGAAGTCGCGCTTGATAGTGAAATATGTCGCATAAAACGCGATAGGCTGATAGATCTTGAACCAGCTGAGTCGAAGCGATGCGATGGTATATGCCGCCGCGTGCGCCTTCGGGAACATATATTGAATCTTGTTACAGGAAGCGATATACCATTCGGGAACATCCTTTTCGCGCATCGCTGCTTCCTGTTCGGGAGTGAGTCCTCTTCCCTTTCGCGTTCTTTCCATAGATTCAAACGCGATCGAGGAATCGAGTCCCTTGTGCATAAGATAGACCATGATACTGTCTCGCGTACCGATGATCTGGTCGATAGTGCATGTGCCGTTTTCGATAAGGTCCTTGCCGTTTCCGAGCCAGATACCCGTTCCGTGAGAGAGCCCCGCGATCTGAACAAGGTCGGCAAAGCTTTTCGGCTTTGCGTCGAGAATCATCTGAATCGAATAGTCGGTGCCGAATTCGGGGATACCGAGTGTGCCGATCTGGCAATTTATCTGCTCGGGAGTAACTCCCAACGGCTTTGTGCTTGCAAACAGCTCGATTACGTTTTTGTCGTTCATAGGAACGTCGCGCACGTCGATGCCGGTGTAGTTTTGGAAATACCTATAATAGGTCGGCACATCGTGTCCGAGTATATCGAGCTTGAGAATCGTATCGTGAAGATATTCAAATGCGAAGTGTGTTGTAATAACACCGCTCGATGCCTTATTTGCAGGGTACTGAACCGGTGTGAAGTCGTAAATTTCATATTCCTTGGGAATAACGACGATACCGCCGGGGTGTTGTCCTGTTGTTCTTTGAACACCGACAAAGCCCTGAACAAGACGTTGCTGCTCGGCACGTGTGAGCGAGAGGTTTTCTTCCTCCAAAAACTTCTTTACGTAACCGAAGCAGTTTTTATCCTGCAAAGTACCGACGGTTCCCGCACGGAAGATATTTTCCTTGCCGAAGAGAACTTCGGTATATTTATGCGCTTCAGACTGAACGTCACCCGAGAAGTTTAAGTCAATATCGGGTGCCTTTTCGCCGTGGAATCCAAGAAAGGTCTCGAACGGGATATCGTGACCGTCGGGTCTCATTCGCGTTCCGCATTCGGGACAGTTTTTATCATCAAGGTCAAATCCCGAGCCGACCGAGCCGTCGGTGAAAAACTCCGAATATTTACAGTTCGGGCAGGCATAGTGAGGCGGAAGCGGGTTAACCTCGGAAATCTTTGCAAGAGTTGCGACAAATGACGAGCCGACAGATCCTCGCGAGCCGACAAGATAGCCGTGCTCCTCGCTGTTTTGGACAAGTCTTCTTGCGATGACGTAGAGAACCGCGAATCCGTTTTTGATAATCGAGGTAAGCTCTCTGTCCATTCGCTGTCTGACTATTTCGGGTATCTCACCGTTGTGCCCGTACATTTCAAGCGCGGTCTTTTCACAAAGCTCCTGGAGCTCCTCCTCCGCACCGTCTATTTTAGGGGTATATGTACCGTCGGGGATAGGCTTGATATCGTCGAAATCCTCTATAACTCTTTTGGGATTTTCGACAACGACCTTATATGCCAGCTCTTCGCCGAGATAGGCAAATTCGGCAAGCATTTCATCGGTCGTGCGGAAAAATATACGTGTGTCACGCATCGCATCGTCAAAGCCCTTGCCGCGAAGCATTATCTGGCGGTATATCTCGTCCTCGGGATCGAGGAAATGAACGTCGCCGGTTGCTACCGCAAGCTTATTCTGCTTGTTTGCGATAGCGATTATCTTTCTCACGTTATCGTGAAGCTGTTCGACTGTTGCGCGGTTTTCGTCCAAAAGATAGCCGTTGTTACAGTCGGGTTGAATCTCAAGATAATCGTAAAAATCCGCGATACGATAAAGCTCATTATCCGGTCTGCCCTGCAAAATAGCGTCGTAAAGCTCGCCCGATGAGCAGGCACTGCCGATAACAAGTCCCTCACGGTATTCGCTCAAAAGCGTTTTGGGAATACGGGGGTGCTTATGAAAATAGTCGATATACGAACGCGAAACAAGCTTATAAAGATTCTTCAGACCTGTCAGATTCTTGACAAGAATGATGACATGATAGCTCTTCAATCGCTTGGGATCGGCGCTGTGCGCCATCGCTGCGTTCATTTCGTTTATTGTAAATATACCGTTTGTTGCGAGCTTGCGTGACATACATTCGAATATCTTTGCCAGCATTTCGGTATCGGCGTCTGCTTTGTGGTGATCGAATTCGCCGAGCGAGAAATATTTTGCAAGTGTATCGAGTGTATGCTTACGCAGATCGCTGTTTATATAGCGCGAAAGCGCAACCGTATCGAGATAGGAATTTTCAAATTGAATATCGTTTTCATCGGCAACGCGGCGAATAAACGAAATATCAAAATTCGCGTTGTGGGCAACGAGCATTCTATCGCCACAAAATTCAAGGAACGATTTCACAGCTTCCTTTTCACCCGGTGCACCCTTTACCATTTCGTCGGTTATACCGGTGAGCTTTACGATATTTTCGGGTATAGGTATGCCGCAATCGACAAAGGTAGAAAACTCGCCGATTATTTCGCCGTTTTTATATTTAAGCGCGCCGATCTGTGTGATACCGCAGGTTTTCGGAGAAAGACCCGTTGTTTCGATATCGAATATAATAAATTCGTCCTCGGCGAACTTAATGCTGTCGTCGTCCTCATAACGAAATACTGCGCGAGCGGTGTCGTCAACAAGATATCCCTCGATGCCGTAGATCGGCTTTACGTCGGGATACTTTTTTGCCGCCTTCATAACGATCGGATATGCCTGAAGAGTACCGTGATCGGTAAACGCAACCGCGGGCATACCCCATTCGTGAGCGCGCGCTATTATATCACCCGCATCTGCAAGCGCGTCGGTAGCGGACATATTTGTATGCAAATGAAGCTCGACACGCTTTTCCACGGCTTCGTCCTGACGGCCGTAAACCTTGCAGGAGGAGATCGCTTTTATGTTGAGAGTGATCTCGTCGTCCTCGACCCATTCCTGCGAATTACGGTCGAAAATACGTCTATGCTCCGCCTTGCCCGCCGCCATAACGTACATCGGCGGCTTGAGCTTGGGAGCTTCGCTCTTTTTACAGGTAAATCTGCCCGAAATCGACGCCGAATTATCGGTAATATATACGGTAAAGGTGATTTTTTCACCCTCGTAATTTTCTTTGCTTTCAACAAGGAAGAGCTTGCCCGCAACGCAAACACCGGTATCGTTTTTAACAAGTGAAATCGGAGTAAAGTTCCAATTCCTGCGTTCGCCGTATACCGCCTTCGGCTCGGTGATATCCAATGTCATATTACCGACGGTTACAAGACGCTTGCCGTCATGCTCAAAGTAATAAGCATCCTCTGTTTCTTCGTTTGTAAACGATGCGCGGGGAGGTTCCTTTGCGGTTTCCTGTGCGATCTCGAATTTGGTTTCGCGAATACTTTCGGCGAGTGCGGTCTCACGGTCGTTTACATATTCCGAAATGTCGATTTCGTCGTATTCAAGCTTGAGTGTCAGCGAAACACCAAACTGATCTCGCACACACTGCATTATAAAAAGCTCTGCGCCGTTGGCTTCGGGAATATCAGCCGAAATGTTTGCGCGCAGCTTTATAATAAACACATTCGACTGTTTATCGTAGCTATACGTCGACTGATCAAAAAAGCCGTAATCAAGTCTTGATCTGTGCTTCAGTGTTTCGATCACGCCGTCCATATAGGATTGCTCGAATTCAATATTGAAGTGCGGATAAATGTCCGCAGAATTAAGAGAATATGCCTTTTTTATCTCGTTCTCGATCTCGAAAAGCGCACTCGGCTTTACATAGCAAGAAAGCTCCGCCTTTACGGCGACCGAGACTTTTTCGCGGTCGACCATAACGGAGAATGAATCGAATTTCGATATTGTCTCCTTCGCCTTTTGCGAGAAGGAGGCTTTTTTGAATTTTGAAAGAAATTCGTTAAGCATTCAGCATATCCTTGATTTCGTCGATTAGGGTTTTTACAATTTCGTCTTGCGGTATCTTTTTGATAATCTCGCCCTTGCGGAAAAGGATACCCTCTTTGTTACCGCAGGCAACGCCGACGTCGGCGTGCTTTGCCTCGCCGGGTCCGTTTACGGCACAGCCCATAAGCGCGACAGTGATGCGTTTGTCTGTCTTGATGCTTCTCGTTTCGCGTTCAAGCTCGGCTACCAAGGGGATAACGTCGGACTGCGTTCTTCCGCAGGTAGGACAGGAAACGATATTGATACCGCCGCCGATACCGCAGCAGAACAGTATATCCTTTGCGGCAGAAACCTCGTTTACCGGATCGTCGGTGAGCGAAACTCGCACTGTATCTCCGATACCGTCGATAAGCAACGCACCGATACCGATAGCCGATTTGATATTTCCGCGGCGTACGTCGCCGGTTTCGGTAACGCCGATATGTAGCGGGTAATTACACTTTTCGTGAAGTATTCTCGCGGCATCTATCATCGTTTTCACGTCGGAGCTCTTGACCGAGAGAACGATATTGTCAAAATCGCATTCCTCGAGCATACGCGCATTTGAAAGCGCGCTTTCTGCGAGTGCTTCGGCGGTAGGTCCGCCGTATTTCAAAAGCATTTCCTTTTCGGCACTGCCGCCGTTGATGCCGATACGAATGGGAATGTTGCGGATTCGACAAGCGTCCGCAACCTTTTTGATATTTTCCTTTGCGCCGATATTGCCGGGGTTGATGCGGATTTTGGTTATTCCGCGTTCTGCCGCCGCAAGCGCAAGCTTATAGTCGAAATGAATATCCGCAACAAGAGGAAGAGAAACATTTTCAACATAGTAAGGAATAGCCTCTGCAGCCGCCATATCGTTTACGGTAAAGCGCACGATATCACAGCCTGCCGCAGACAAAGCCTTTATTTGATTGAGCGTTGATTCCTTATCGGAGGTGACGGTATTGGTCATGGATTGTATCGCGATCGGATTGCCGCCGCCGATTCTGACTCTGCCTATCTGTATTTCCTTTGTCTTTTTCATAGCTGCTCCCAAGCGGATCAAAACAGACCCGCAATATCCTTTAACATTACAAATGCCATCAGTCCGAGCAGTAAGACGGTAAAGACTGCGCTGACCGCCTGCTCGTATTTCGGATTCATCGGTTTTCTTCTTATTGCTTCAATTATATAGAACAGCAATCTGCCGCCGTCGAGCACGGGGATTGGCAAAAGATTAAATATACCGAGTGAAACCGATATCATAACGACAAGGGTAGAAATACTGCGAACCGCTTCTCCGATGCCGTCGCTGTTCTTTATGGTCTGGTCTATCTCGCCGCCGACTGCAACCGGTCCGCCGACAGCGTCGATTCCGTAGCGTCCCGTAAAGGTGTCTACAAGCGAATCGAAGGTTATATACATTGTCGAAACAGATTGCCAGAATGCGTCCTTCAAGACGTTTCCGACAGTCTTTTCCTCGCCGTAAACGTAAAAATCCATCGCCGCAAAAAGAATTCCTTCGTCATTCATCGTTCCGAATCTGACGTTTTCGATGGTGATTTCCTTGCCGTCGCGGATAACGACAATATCGATAGGCTCGATACCGTCGGACATTATCTTATACGAAAGGTCGCTGTGGCAGTGGATCTTTTTACCGTTGACACGTATGATCTCATCATTAACCTGAAGTCCGTACTCGCTCGAAATGCTGTTTTCGTCAAACTTTGCAACGATAGACGTTCCGACAGCGTTTCCGCTTGCCACAAGCGCAACCATTACGGCAAACGCAAGCAAAAGATTCATAAACGGGCCTGCGATAACGATGAGAATACGCTTCCATACAGCTCTTTCGTTGAGCGGTATTTTATACTGATGCTCCTCGGGAATTTCTTCGTCGTATTCCCCTACCATATTTACAAATCCGCCGACAGGGATCGCACGGATAGTGAAATCGTTGTACTTTCCCTTCCATGTTTTTATCTTCGGTCCCATACCGATAGCAAACTCAATAACACCCACACCGAATGCGCGGGCGACGATATAGTGACCGAATTCATGGATAAAAATGAGCAGACCGAAAACAAATATCGTAACGGCAAGGCTCAAAAGGGATTGAAGCATTTGATACCACTCCTAAATGTGAGAACGAACGTATTCACGTGCCGCCTTATCGGAGGCGAGAATATCATCCAACGTGGGATTTTGTGTGATCGAGATCGTATCGATGCTTTCGCAGGTATCGATAACGAGATCGAACATTTTTGTGAACGAGATTTTGTGGTCGAGGAAAAGCGCGACCGCTTCCTCGTTTGCCCCGTTCATTACCGCAGGGAGATTGCCGCCTATCCTTATCGACTCCTGAGCGATTTCGAGCAAGGGGAACGCGGCTTTATCGTATTTGAAGAATTCGAGATTTTTGCCGAACAGATCGAGACTGTCGGCATTGGAGGGCATACGGTCGGGATATGTCAATGCATACTGAATACAAACCCGCATATCAGGCACGCCGAGCTGTGCAAGGATCGCGTTATCCTCGAATTCAACAAGCGAATGAACGATGCTTTGAGGGTGAATAACAACCTCAACCTGTTCGGGCGAAACGTCGAAAAGGTGCACCGCCTCGATAAGCTCCAAGCCCTTATTCATAAGGCTCGCACTGTCGACCGAGATCTTTTTACCCATATTCCATCTCGGATGCTTTATTGCCATTTCGGGTGTTACCGTCTGTAAATAATTATAGTCCTTGCCGAAGAACGGACCGCCCGAGCCGGTAAGCCATATTTTTTTGATTTTATTTTGCTTGCCCTGAATACATTGAAAGATTGCCGAATGCTCGCTGTCAACGGGAAGCAAAACCGAATTGCCCTTTTTCACGGTATCGGTAACAAGCTTGCCGCCCGCAACAAGAGTTTCCTTGTTTGCAAATGCAATCTTTTTACCCTTTTCAGCCGCCGCAAGAGTGGGGCGCAAGCCCTTCATACCGAGAACGGCATTTACAAGAGTTTCGGACTCATCCTCGCTCGCGAGCTCTGCCAAGCCCTCGTCGCCGCAAAGTATTTCGATATCAATATCGTTGACTTCAAGCTTGAATTCGTTGTATTTTTCTTCTCCGATACAAACTCGCTCGGGCTTGAATTCACGGCACTGGTCTGCCAACAGCTTTACGTTGGAATGTGCTGAAAGCGCAGTGACGCGAAGCCCAAGGTTCCGCGCCACGTCAAGTGTTTGAGTGCCTATTGAGCCCGTACTGCCGAGCAAAGAAATAGACTTCTGCATATTTTCACCTGCATTTATTTAAAGCCAAGAGATAGTATCTATCGCACAGAAGATCAAGCCTGTAACGATGGATACGGGAATAATACTGTCGAAACGGTCAAGCACACCGCCGTGACCGGGGAATATTTTTCCGTAGTCCTTTACACCGAAGCGGCGCTTTATAACCGATGCGGCAAGATCGCCGAATTGACTGATTATCGAAAGCGGAAGCGCGATAATGCCCAAAAGCGGTTTATCTATCGCTATCCAAAGAACGATAACACCTGCGGCAGTGCCGAACAAGGTTCCGCCGACTGCACCCGCGATAGTCTTTTTGGGCGATATTTCGGGGCAAAGCTTTTTCTTTCCGAAAAGCATACCGCTGAAATATGCAAAGGTGTCTGTGCACCAGGATATGAGCAAGACAAACGCAACAGCCCAAAGTCCGTAGAACGCACGCAGCAGTGTCAAAACCGCAAAGCCTGCAGTGATATACAGTGCGAGCGAGAAGAACATAAGCAAACGCTCGATATCCACACTCTTATGTGCGATAACCGCAAGAATGAGGAAGCACACAAGCAAAAGCGGAATAGCCGCAAGCGAAGATCCCACAACCAAATAGGTATGCGGAAACAGAATTATCGGAATAAGCGTCAACAGCATCGACGCGATTATTGCGGGAACAGATATGTAGTGTTTTTTTATCAATCCGCAGCAGACGAGCATTTCGTACATCGAAAAGCCGCAGATCACGGCGAACAAAGCGCTCGCGCCCCATTCTCCGCCGAAGATGAGCAAGGGAATCAACAGCAAAAGCGCAACTATTGCCGTGAGAATTCTTGTTAACATTTTTACCTCCCGTAGCGACGCTCGCGCTTGGAATAAGCCTCAAGTGCCTTGTTCAATTCTTCTCTGTTAAAGTCGGGCCAAAACACGTCCGCAAAGTAATACTCGGAATAAGCAGACTGCCAAAGCAGGAAATTGGACGTGCGGTATTCGCCGCTCGTGCGAATGATAAGATCGGGATCGGGCATACCCGCGGAATAGAGATTCTCGCCGATATCGTCGGCAGTTATCTCGCTCCTTCCCTCTTTCAAAAGCTTATTCACCGCATAGACGATTTCCTGTCTGCCGCCGTATGAAAGGCAGATGGAAACGACCATGCCCGTGTTTTTGGAAAGTCTTTGTTGAACGTCCAAAATCGGATCACGGTATTTATCCTCGAACCTGCTGAGATCGCCGAGTATTTTGAGCTTGATGTTGCGTTTTTGCATTTCGGGCTCATACTTTGCGATTCCCTTTACCATAAGCTCCATAAGAGCACTGACCTCTTCCTGCGATCGATTCCAATTCTCTGTGGAAAAGGCATAGACGGTGAGATATTCGATACCGAGCTCGTTGCAGGCATCTGTCATTTCGACAAAGGCATCAACGCCCGCCTTATGACCTGCCGTACGGGGTAAAAAACGTTTTTTTGCCCAACGGCCGTTGCCGTCCATTATCATTGCCACATGGCGCGGTAATTTAAGCTCCGCCATAACAAACCTCTCGGAAATTGATTATATTTCCATTATTTCCTTATCTTTTCTTGCGATAACAGCGTCAACCTCTTTGATAAGCTTATCGGTGAGGTCCTGAATACGCTTTTCTGCATCCTTAAGATCGTCCTCTGTGATCTCGGAGTTCTTTTTCATAGTCTTTGCGGCATCGTTTGCGTCGCGGCGGATATTACGGATAGCAACCTTGCAGTCCTCGCCCATCTTTGCGGTCTTCTTGGTGAGCTCTTTTCTGCGTTCCTCGGTCAATGCGGGGAAAACGAGACGAATGCACTTGCCGTCGTTGGTGGGAGTGATTCCGACATCGGAAGCAAGGATAGCCTTTTCGATCTCCTTAACCATATTTGCTTCCCAGGGAGTGATAACGAGAGTTCTTGCATCGGCGGTCTTTATGGTAGCAACGCCTTCGAGATTGGTGGGAGTACCGTAATAGGGCACGGTGATCTTATCGAGAACCTTCGAGCTTGCTCTGCCGACACGAATGGTGGCAAAATCCTCCTCGAGCACCGAAATGGATTTCTTCATTTTTTCTTCAAAGGTTTTGATTTCAAACATGGTTAATACCTTCCTTTTTGTTATTTTAGTAATTTATTTATGATTTTATGTATCAGTTACAAAGAAGAGTGCCTATATTTTCGCCGTGTGCGGCAAGAATGATGTTTTCGGGATCGGAAAGCGGGAAAAGCACTGTTTTGATCTTGTTTTCTTCACCGATCGCCGCAGCGCTCTGATCGATTGCCTTGAGTCCGCGCGAAAGCATTTCCGAATATGTAAGAGTATCGAATTTCTTTGCGTCGGGATAAATCGCAGGGTCTTTATCATAGATTCCATCAACGTTCTTTGCAGAAAGAACAGCCTCGCATTTAAGCTCTGCCGCACGAAGCATCATACCCGTATCGGTAGAGAAAAAGGGATAGCCTACACCGCAGGCGAGGATTACTATTTCACCCTTTTCGAGACACTCGATAGCTTTATACTGCGCATACGGCTCGCAGAACTGCTGGATCTGAACCGCACTCATAACACGCGCACATACACCGGTCTTTAAAATATAGTCCTGCATAGCGATCGAGTTTATAAGAGTTGCAAGCATACCCATATGGTCGCCGCGAACACGGTCGACGTCAAGTCCGTTCTGACGGGCACCGCGCCATATGTTTCCGGCACCGATAACGACACAGACCTGAGTTCCCTCTTTTGCAAGCTGTGAGAGCTTTTCGGCAACGGTTGTGAGCATATCCCCGTTGAGTATACGGTTGCCCTCACCCGAAAGCGCTTCGCCGCTTAATTTTACAAGTACGCGCTTGTATTGTTTAGTCATTTCAAGATCCCTCGCTTTTTTAAGCTTTAGTTATAGTAAAAAATACGGTACAAAGTTGGAAGCTTATCGGTTATACCGCAAGCATAGGCGGTAACCGGTGACATTTCGGAAAACGAAAGGCTCTCCGAAACCATTATATCGTTCGGGAAGTACTCGCGGAAAAGTGCTTCGGTCTCTTTATCGCATACTTCCCCATCGTAAGCATAGGCTCCTAAAAGCTTGAGCATCGAAACGCAGATGCTCGGTTCGTCGGTATTATTTCCCATAATCACACGCTCGGCAAAATAGAGCTGGGTTTCCTTGCTGCCGTCGTACAGTTCATAGGAAATTTCGAGTTCTTTATTCAGACAAACCGCGAAAACGTAATTGTCGTATCCGGTAAGATCGAAGTTTGCCTCGGCAAAGCTTTGCAGACTTCCGAATCCCGTTTCGGCAAAAACTATATCGAAATCGAGACCTCTTGTTCCCAAAACATTTTCGTGCTCGAAGTAAGCCGAGCCGTAGGTGATATTTACCTCGTTGCCGAACTTTTCGGATTCTTCGCTGATATATCCGAAGGCGTATTCGAGCTTTTCGTGGAATGCCGCTTCGTCCTCCTTGGTAAACGAGCTTTCCTTGTCGGAAACAAAAAGCTGAATAACAAGAATATTTCCGCTGTAAGACATAAACGACCCGAGCTGTGAATTTGCAAAGGTCTTGTCGAACTCCGATTCGTCGGGGTTGATTCCGAAAATCCCCTTTTCGAGCAGCCATTTTTCGTTTTCGCGCACTGCGGTAAAGCTAATCTCTTTTCCGCTTTTTGTTTTGCCGACGATTTGGCAAATATTTTCGTCATCGGTAACTTTTACCGTAATGTCCGAATCGGAAACGAAATCGTCATATTTACTTCCAAGGTGGTTGAAAACATAGGTACGTCCTTCGATACCCGTGACTGCAGGAGTATGTCCTGATGGGTATGAGGTAAGAGTTGATGCATATTCACCCGACGCGGAATAGATATTCGCAATAAGCTCCTCGATCAAAGAATAATCGGAGTAATTATTTCTGCTCGGGAGTATTGTGAGTTCTTCTGTAAAGCCGATAGTTTCGCAAAGCATATTGTTTACGAAAATGTCGGTTAAAAGCTTATCGCTCCTGATAAGCGACGCCGCCGACTCAACGGTAAGCAAAGCTTCTTTTTCGGGCTCCGAGGATTCGGCAGCCGAGGACGATTCCGCATCGTTTCCGCCGTTGCAGGCGCAAAGGCAGAATCCGAGCGCGAGCGCAAGAATAAATATGATCGCTTTTTCAACTGCGCCTACGTTTCCAGAACGCTTCATGCTTTCCTCCGTGATTATCAAAATAGCCATACCATCTCATTACGATTATAGCAGACAAATCCCTCGATATCAATAGAAAAATGTACTAAAATATAATATTCTCGCGAACCGTGCGCAAAGCCTTTACTTTATCGCCGAAAAATGCCACGACATACGAAGGATTGAGATAATCGTTGCCCGCCGCAGGCAATTCCACACGTGCGATTATTCCGTTTTCGACTGCTTCTGCGGAAACGAGTGTTGTTCGCGGAGCGATATCGACCTGTTTTTCTCCGCTTTTCGAGCGTTTTGTAACGATCATTTCTCCCTCAAACGCGCTTTTGAATTCCGCAATCGTCATTTCGGTTTCGAGCTCGATGCGCCAAAGCGCGCGCTGTGTTGCAAGCTTGCCTACCGCAACGCAGGCAGAGACTATTTCCATACCGGGGAAAGCGTTGCTTTGAAGCCTTTCGACGATCACGTCATCGGGAATCTCCTCGGTAAGGCGGAAATCAAAAAGCTCTCTTTCGCCCTCCTGATATATCGACAACGGAAGCGCGATATTGAGTCTCGGATGGGGGTTAAAGCCCTCGCTGTACGCAATCGGCAGACCGCTGCGTACAAGCATACGGTGAATCGCACGCTGAAGATCGAGGTGTGAAATATATTTAAGCTTGCCAAGCTTTGTAAAGCAAACGCGGATATCAGCCATTGTCGTCACCTCCGTCACACACGCATTTTCCGCCGCAAAGGCTCTTTGCACCGCAGCCCGAGCACTTGGTACGGCAATCGGGTGTGGTTTCAGCCATCTTGGACTTTTCGTATTCTTTGAGCATAAACTTCTTTGTCACGCCGATATCAATGAAATCCCAAGGCAGAATCTCATCTGTGCCGAATCGGCGGTTTGCGTAAAACGCAGGGTCTATTCCGCAAGCATCAAACACACTGATCCAATTATTATAGCTAAAATATTCATCCCAGCCGTCAAGCACAATACCGCGGTTGTATGCCTCGAGCAAGGCTTTGCCGAGACGTCTGTCGCCGCGTGCAAACACAGCCTCGATGCGAGACACGCGCGCATCGTGATACTTATAGGATATCTTTTTGGTTTTGATTTCGGATTTAAGAAGCTGCTGCTTGCGTTCGAGCTCCTCCAGACTGTCCTGCGGCTCCCACTGGAACGGGGTAAAGGGCTTGGGGACAAAGCAGGATACGCTTACCGTTACGTTAACTCCCCTGCCGCCGCCAAAGCGTTTTTTCGAGTAATATGTATTTACTATATTCTGTCCGAGCGAAGCGATTCCGCAGATATCCTCGTCGGTCTCGGTGGGAAGACCGTTCATAAAGTACAGCTTCAAGCTGTTTCTGCCGCCGTCGAACGCCTTTTCACAAGCGGTGATAATCTCTTCCTCGGTGATGTTCTTGTTTATTACGTCGCGCAGTCTTTGAGTACCCGCTTCGGGCGCAAAGGTAAGACCGCTCTTACGTACCGACGAAACCTTTTCGAGAAGCTCCTCGTAGAAATTGTCGATTCGCATAGAGGGCAAAGAAAGATTTACCTTTTTGTCATCTGTCCAGGAAAGAAGACTGTTTATAAGCTCGCGAAGATGGGTATAGTCGCTTATCGAAAGCGAGGTGAGCGAAATTTCGGAATATCCCGTGTGGTTTATCGCCTCGAGTGCGTTATTGTTAAGTACGTCGGGTGACTTTTCGCGGTAGGGGCGGTAGATCATTCCCGCCTGACAGAAGCGGCAACCGCGTATACAGCCGCGGAATACCTCGAGCATTACTCTGTCGTGAACCGTTTCGAGAAAAGGAACAGAGCATTTGCAGGGGAAATAAACCTTATCGAGATCCTCGATAATACGCTTTTTTACCTTGGCAGGCACACCCTCTTTATTCGGAGCAAACGATTTTATCGTTCCATCGGAATTATATTCAACGTCGTAAAGCGAGGGAACGTAAAATCCCTCGAGCTGCGAAGCACGATAGAGAAGCTCTTCCCTGCCGACACCCGTCTTTTTACATTCTCTCATCAACGCGGTAAGCTCGAGCAAAGCCTCCTCGCCCTCTCCGATAGAAAAAATATCGATAAAATCGGCAATAGGCTCGGGGTTATATGCGCAGGGTCCGCCCGCGATAACAATCGGATCGCTGTCCGAGCGATCCTTTGAAAGCAAAGGAATCCCGCCCAAGCCGAGCATCGCAACAACGTTGGTATAGCTCAGCTCGTATTGCAGAGTGAACGCAACGAGATCGAACACATTCAACGGATCGCCGCTTTCGAGTGCATAGAGCGGATAACCGTGTTCTTCAAGCTGTTGCTTCATATCGGGCCAAGGCATATAGCAACGCTCACAGCTTATATAGCCGCTGTTGTTGAAGCAGCCCGAAAGAATCTTTATACCGAGGTTGGACATACCTATCTCGTAGGTATCGGGGAAGCAGAAGCAGGCGCGTATTTCGGCGCTTGCGGGATCGGGAATTTCCGATGAATATTCGTTTCCGACGTATCTGCCGGGCTTTTCTACCTTTTCGAGCAAGGGCTCGTATTTCTTAAAATCTACCACTTTGTCTTCTCCGTGAATTATAAATTTTTGAGCTTTTCGCGAAGGTAATGACCTGTATAGCTGTCTTCGTTTGCGGCAACCTCCTCGGGTGTGCCCTTTGCGATAACACGTCCGCCCGCGTCGCCGCCGTCGGGACCCAGATCGATAATATAGTCCGCAGTCTTAATAAGATCGAGGTTATGCTCGATAACAACGACCGAATTACCCGCATCGACAAGCTTTTGAAGCACGCTGACGAGCTTATTGACGTCATCGGTGTGCAATCCGGTTGTCGGCTCGTCGAGCACGTAAAGCGTTTTGCCGGTCGCACGGCGCGAAAGCTCGTTTGCAAGCTTTACTCTTTGTGCCTCGCCGCCCGAAAGCGTTGTTGCGGGCTGGCCTATCTTGACATAGCCCAATCCGACGTCGCAAAGCGTATCGAGCTTGCGCTTTATCGAGGGATAGTTCCGGAAGAATTCTCTTCCCTCCTCGCAGGTCATTTCGAGAACGTCGTATATCGACTTACCTTTATATTTTATCTCAAGTGTTTCGTGATTATAGCGTTTGCCCTTACAAACGTCGCAGGTGACGTAAACGTCGGGCAGGAAGTGCATTTCGATAGTAAGCGTACCGTCGCCTCGGCAGGCTTCACATCTGCCTCCCTTTACGTTGAACGAGAATCTGCCCTCGTTGTAGCCTCTTGCTTTTGCGTCGGGGGTGGAGGCGAAAACCGCGCGGATATCGTTGAAAAGTCCGATATAGGTCGCAGGGTTGGAGCGGGGATTTCGTCCGATGGGTGACTGATCGATCTGAATGATCTTGTCGATATCGTCTGCGCCGATTATCTCTTTATGCTTGCCGGGAATAACCGAAAACTTTCCGAGCTTTCTTGCAATCGTATTATACAGAACCGAGTTGATAAGACTCGACTTACCCGAGCCCGAAACACCCGTTACGCAAACGAATTTACCGAGCGGAACAGTAACGTCGATATTCTTCAGATTGTTTTCGCTCGCGCCGACAATAGTTATAAATCCGCCGTTGCCCTTACGGCGCACGGTCGGCACGGTAACGCATTTTTTACCCGAAAGATACTGACCGGTAATAGATTCCTTGCACTTTTTGATTTGGGCGGGAGTGCCTGTAAACACCACTTCTCCGCCGTGCACACCTGCGCCGGGACCGATATCGACGATAAAGTCGGCTTCCTCGATGGTTTCCTCGTCGTGCTCGACCACGAGAACGGTATTTCCGATATCGCGGAGCTTTTTAAGAGTATTTATAAGCTTTTGATTGTCGCGCTGATGAAGACCGATGCTGGGCTCGTCGAGAACGTACATAACGCCGACAAGCGAGCTGCCGATTTGTGTTGCAAGACGAATTCTCTGTGCCTCGCCGCCCGAAAGCGAGCCCGCCTTACGCGAAAGCGTGAGATAGCCGAGGCCTACGTTTTCGAGGAAGGAAAGGCGCGCGTTTATTTCCTTTAAAATTTCCTTTGCTATTTCCGATTCGGTTTTTGTGAGCTTGAGCGTTGCAAAGAATTTGCGCGCATTTATAACCGAAAGGTCGCAAAGCTCGGAAATATTCAAGCCTCCGACGGTAACCGCAAGCGATTCGTTCTTCAAACGCTTGCCGTGACATTCGGGACAAGGAATATAATCCATAAACTGCTCGTAATAATCACGAGATTCATATCCACCGCCCATTTTGAAGCGGTGGTCGATCATACCGATAATTCCCTTGAATGACGGCTCGGACACCGATTTGCGCTTGCGCTTGTTTCCGTACATAAGCACGCTGTACGCTTCCTCGGAATACTGATTTATCGGAGTGTGAACGTCAAATCCGTGATATCTGCCGACCGAATTGATAAGCTCGGCAAAGTATCCGCCCGGCTCTGCGCTCTTGAATCCGTTGCATACTATCGCGCCTGCATAGATAGACAGCGAACGCTCGGGGATAAGCTTTTCCTCCGAGAAAACGTTGTTCTCACCCAAGCCGCCGCACGCCTCGCAGGCGCCCGACGGATTGTTGAACGAAAACATTCGGGGAGTCAATTCGCCGATTGAAACGCCATGGGTTTTACAAGCATAGTTTTGAGAAAAGGTTATTTCGTTATCGTCATCGCTCGCGTCGGGAAGCAGTATTTTTATAATACCGTTTGCAAGCTTCGATGCAGTCTCGATGCTTTCGGCAAGGCGCGAGCGCATTTCCTCGCCCTTCATAACAAGTCGGTCAACGACGATATCTATATCGTGCTTGATATTCTTGTCAAGCTCTATCTTTTCCGAAAGGTCATACATATTGCCGTCGACACGAACGCGCACGTATCCGCTTTTGCGGGCGTTTTCAAATACCTTTTCGTGCATACCCTTTTGTGCCGAAACGACGGGCGCAAGCACGATAAAACGCTCACCCTGCTGAAATTCGCATATTCGCTCAACGATCTCGTCGACCGTTTGCTGCTTGATCTCCTCTCCGCAAATGGGGCAGTGCGGGATACCAATGCGTGCATAAAGCAGACGCAGATAGTCGTATATTTCGGTCGCGGTACCCACAGTCGAGCGCGGATTGCGCGAGGTGGTCTTCTGGTCGATCGAAATGGCAGGCGAAAGTCCCTCGATAAAATCAACGTCGGGCTTATCGAGCTGTCCGAGGAACATTCTCGCATAGGACGAAAGCGATTCTACAAATCGGCGGTGTCCCTCTGCATAAAGTGTATCGAATGCAAGACTTGATTTTCCCGAGCCCGAAAGACCCGTAAACACAACGAGCTTATCGCGCGGGATAGTCACGTCTACGCTTTTAAGGTTATGGACGCGGGCGCCCTTTACCACAATTTTATCTGACATTGTTATACTCCAATTTCAATTACGGCTGTTATCTCCAACAGCTACATCAAACGTCTTATCTTATCACGGATAAGCGCGGCGGTCTCGAAGTCGAGATCCTTTGCGGCGCGCTTCATATCCGCAGTGAGCTTATCGATAAGCTTCTTCTTGTCTTCCTTGCTCAGCTTCTTGTTCTTTTCGAGCTTTTCGGCTTCCTTCTTCGAGGTTATTTCGATAGGTGCGCGTATATCTTTAACGATCGTTTTGGGGGTTATGCCGTGCTTTTCGTTATATGCCTTCTGAATCTTGCGTCTGCGGTTGGTTTCGGCAATCGCGCGCTTCATCGAGCCGGTTTCGCTGTCGGCATACATAATGACCTTGCCCTCGGCGTTTCTTGCGGCACGGCCTATCGTCTGTACGAGCGATATCTCGCTTCGCAGGAAGCCCTCTTTATCGGCATCGAGTATTGCGACAAGCGATACTTCGGGCAAGTCAAGTCCCTCTCTCAAAAGATTGATACCGACGAGCACGTCGAACTCACCCGCTCGCAAGCCGCGCAAAATATCCATTCGCTCCATCGTGTCGATATCATAGTGCATATATCTGCACTTGATTCCCGAAAGCTCGAAGAATTCGGTGAGGTCCTCTGCCATTTTCTTTGTGAGAGTTGTAACAAGCACTCTTTCCTTTTTGGCGGCGCGTATGCGTATCTCGCCCGCCAAATCGTCGATCTGTCCTTTGGTGGGGCGTACCTCGACCTCGGGGTCGAGCAATCCGGTGGGACGGATTATCTGCTCGACGAGCCGTTTTGAAAGATTACGCTCGTATTCCTTCGGTGTAGCGCTGACGTAAATGGTCTGACCGCGCTTTTTGTCGAATTCTTCAAACACAAGCGGTCGGTTATCATAAGCGGACGGCAATCTGAAGCCGTAATCTATAAGATTCTTTTTTCTTGCTCTGTCGCCGGATGCCATACCGTGTATCTGAGGAAGCATAACGTGGCTTTCGTCGACGAATACAAGGTAATCCGACGGGAAATAGTCAAGAAGCGTATAGGGCGCACTGCCGGGCTCTCTGCCCGAAAGCACGCGGGAATAGTTTTCGACACCGTTGCAGAAGCCTATTTCTCGTATCTGCTCGACGTCGAACATCGTTCTTTCGCGTATACGCTGTGCTTCGATGAATTTATTTTGGCTTTCAAAATAAGCTATACGCTCGTCAAGCTCGGCGATAATATCGTCCAATGCCTTTTTTCGTGTTTCGGCAGAAGTAACGTAGTGTGATGCGGGATATATTGCAATATGCGACATATCGGCAACTGCTTCACCCGTAACAACATTTATCTTGCAGATCCGGTCGACCTCGTCGCCGAAAAATTCGACTCTCACAGCGTCGGTATCGGTATTCGAGGGAAAAATATCCAGAACGTCGCCTCTTACACGGAAATTGTTACGTTCGAATCCGATATCGCTTCTGGCATACTGCAAAGCGACAAGACGCTTGATAACGTCATCACGCGGGAATTCAGCTCCCCTTCTTATCGAAAGCACCTGCTCGGCATATTCCGACGGGTCACCGAGCGAATAAATACAGCTTACCGAAGCGACGATTATAACGTCTCGGCGTTCAAACAGCGCACTTGTCGCGGAATGACGGAGTTTGTCTATCTCGTTGTTCACTGCCGCATCCTTTTCGATATATATATCCTTGCCCGGCACATAAGCCTCGGGCTGATAATAATCGTAGTAGGAAACAAAGAATTCAACCGCGTTTTCGGGGAAAAATTCACGCATTTCAGAGCAGACCTGAGCCGCGAGAGTTTTGTTCGGTTCAAGTATGATTGCAGGGCGGTTAAGTTCGGCAATTACATTTGCCATTGTAAAGGTCTTACCCGAGCCTGTTACGCCGATAAGAGTCTGGTCGCGGTCACCGTTTTTTACTCCGTCGACAAGCGCACTTATAGCCTCGGGCTGATCGCCCGTGGGCTTGAAATCGGATACCAGCTTAAACTGTCCCATAGATAAAACCTCCCTATCAAAGTGTTGATCTTAATAATCATAGTATTATAACACGTTTTCTTTAAAATTAAAAGAGGAATTGACGATTTTTCTCGTTTTTTCATATGTTTTTTAAGAAGACCGGCTTTGCAAAAAAACAAAACAGCCCCAAGGCGTTTCACCGCCGTATGAGAGCTGTTTGTATTTTAATATTTATACCTTTTACGCATAGCGAAAAGGAACACTCCGCTGACTGTAAATGCAAGCGCCTCGGCGACAACGATCGACAGCCATATTCCGTCGAGTGAGAAATAAAGCGGCAGAATCAGAACGCAGGCAACCTGAAACACAACGGTTCGCAAAAACGAAAGGCAAGCCGAAACGAGCCCATTGTTGAGCGCAGTGAAAAACGAAGAGCCGAAGATCGCGATACCCGAAAACAAAAACGAAAGCGCATAGATGCGGAATCCGCCCAAGGTCATTTCGTAAAGCACGGGATCATATCCCGCAAATACCAATGAAAGCGGCTTTGACAGCAGCAGCGAAAGCACTGTAATTATCGCCGATGCCGAAAGATTCAGTACTATTCCCTTTCTGAAAAGGTTTCTCATCTCTGCATGGTTTTGTGCGCCGTAATGATATCCGATTACCGGTGCGGAGCCATTTGCATAGCCGAAGAAAATACCGATAAATATAAAGGTGACGTACATCATTATGCTGTACGACGCGACGCCGTCCTCGCCCGCATACTTAATAAGCTGGGTATTGTAAAGTATGCCGACAAGCGAGCCCGACACACCCGAAACAAGCTCCGACGAGCCATTGGTAGTCGCCTTCAGCATCGCTTTTCCGTCGAGTTCGGTCTTGCCCAATCGCAGAAGACTGTCGTTCTTCATAAAGAAATAGACAAGCGGTATTCCTCCGCCGACAAACTGACTCAGCGCAGTTGCTGCAGCTGCTCCAGCCAAGCCCCATCCGAACCAACCGATAAACATCGCATCGAGCACCATATTCGTGCACCCTGCGAGCAGAGTCGTATAAAGTCCGAGCTGTGGCTTTTCTGCGGTAACAAAGAAGATCTGGAACAGGAACTGAAGATTCCACACGGGAAGCGATATAAGCAAAATATTGCCGTACATAACCGCCTGATCGAGCATAACTCCCTCTGCGCCGAGCGATTGCATGAGCGGACGCAGAATAAAAAATCCGACGACCGAAAATACAACGCCGAGCAAGGCACAGACGTAAACAAAAAGCGAGAACAGCTTGTTCGCCTTTTCGCTTTTGCCCTCGCCGAGAGTTTTGGCGACAAGAGCACTGCCGCCCGCACCGAACATATAGCCGAATGTTGCGAGAATATTCAGTATCGGATAAACGAAATTTATCGCCGCGAGCGCCGATTTACCCTCGAAATTGGTTACGAAAAGTCCGTCCACAACGCCGTAAAGTGAGGTGAACACCATCATAATCATCGGCGGAAAGGTGAACTTCAATATTTTCTTGTAGGTAAAATGATCCGAAAGTCGTATTCGCATAAAATATAGATTGCCCCTGACGTTTGTCTCTCGGCATTATAGCCCCTATTGACACGAAATGTCAAGAGCATTACGGTTTTTTAACTGCGTATTAAATAAGTCTGTTGTTCAGCGACGAGGCTATTCCTATTGATTTCTTTCCGTAACGGCTTCTTATCGAATCGACTGCGTTTTCGAGCGCATACAGCTTTTGGTAACGCTTTTCATACGGCTCGGGGAACATTTTTTGCTGAAAGGCGTTTCCGTTTTCACGAGTCAGCTTTTCGGCGTGAACCGTGACCGAATATATCTCCTTTGTCGGATCGCAATTCGCGCAGACAAGGCGTAATGCAATTTTTGATATTTCGCTGTAAAGACAGCTCGGGTGCTCAAGCATAACCGAACGGCTCACCGTTTCCATATTCGGCGTTCTTATACTTACCGAAACGTTATTACAGCAAAGTCCGTGCTTGCGCAGACGCTCGGCAACCGACATCGAAAGATAGGTGACAGCGAACGAAATATCCTCACGCGAGGAAAGGTTATAGCGAAAGGTCATTCCGTTGCTCACCGATTTCGGCTCGGGCTCATATCCGCTCACAGTCACCTCGGCATAGTCGCGCCCGCAGGCGAATTCGCGGAGCATAACCCCGTTTTTCCCGAGTGCCCGCCTTATCACCGACTCCTCACAGCAGGCAAGGTCGCCGATCGTTTTTATTCCTATACCCAAAAGCTTTTCCTCTGTCGATCGACCGACAAACAGCAACGCCGAAACCGGCAACGGCCAAACGATCGAGGAAAACATATCATAGGGTATTTCCGAGGTAGCGTCGGGCTTTTTGAGATCGCTTCCGAGCTTTGCGAATATTTTGTTGAACGAAACGCCTATCGACACGGTTATGCCTATTTCGCGCTTTATGCGCTCACGTATCGAATCGGCAATCTCTCTTCCGCTTCCGAAAAGCTTTTTCGAGCCGGTAACGTCGAGCCAGCTCTCGTCGACACCGAACGGCTCAACAAGGTCGGTATAGTCGTAAAAAATGCGGTTCATTCGCTCGGACACCTCGCCGTAAAGCCCATAGGTCGGGCGCACTATAAGCAGCTCGGGGCACTTTTTCTTCGCCGACCATACCGTTTCGGCTGTCTTTACGTTATATTTTTTCGCCAGCTCGTTTTTTGCCAGAACTATACCGTGTCGATCCTCGACACTGCCGCACACCGCCATTGGAACAGATGCATATTCGGGATGAAGCATCGTTTCGCAGGAGGCAAAAAAGGAATTTGCATCGCAGTGCAATATCGTTCTTCCGCCGTGCAGCGCCGAATCGCACGGAAGCGTCGAATCGTGAAAATTCGAGCTTCGCATCAGCGCACTCCCGTCGCGCGGTCCCATATACATTTCACATATCCCCTCCTCTCTGTACTGCCCAAAATATATAATATCACCCGAACGTTTGTTTGTCAAGAACAAATGTTCTTTATTTAAAAAAAGAAAAAGGAGATGCTCAAAGCATCTCCGGAATTCTTATTGAATTATTCGTTGGCCTGAACGTCGTCGATGGATTTGGTTACGCTATGCTTGATAGGAGTCCATTCGACCTTTTTGAAGAGTGCTGTTATTGCGATGGGTGCATAGGACAGCATAAAGATCGGGAAGGTGAAAAGATACTTTATCATCTTGCCGGGGGGACAGTCGATAACCTCCCACTCGGTTATCAGCGTGATAAAGCCGACAACGAATATGAGCATATAGATTATCGAGCAATAATAAAGCAGCGGAACGAGACAGAATTGGAAGAACACCGAGAACTCGGGATAATCGGCAAATATTGTTATGCCGTAAATGAATTCGGCGATACAGCAGCAAAGCGAAAGCACCGTAAACATAAGCGCGGGGAAGATCGTCATAAGCATATCGTAGCAGGCGAATTTACCGCTGAAAATGCCTTTGAAAAGCTTCGCTCCGTATTTACCGAACACCTGATAAAAGCCCTTTGACCAGCGCAGACGCTGATTCCAGGATTGCTTGAAGGTTTCGGGCTGTTCATCGTAAACGATAGAACCGCCGCTGTATCCGATCTTGACACCGCGAACCGCCATATCGGTAGAAAATTCGATATCCTCGGTAAGAAGATGATAGGGCCAGCCGTTGTTTTCAACGATTATATCCTTGCTGATACAAAAGCCGGTGCCCGAGATAGCGCAAGAGGTGCCGAAGCGCATTCTCGCGTGGTTGAGATACTTTGCTTCGCGCAGGAACCAAAGCGAATAGCCTGCGGAAATCCAGTTGGTGCCGTAGTTTTTGGAGTTACGGTAGCTGGTGAGTGCTTTATAACCGCGGTTGAAGTTGGTATTCATTTCCTTGACGAAGTTTTTATCGACAAGGTTATCGGCGTCGAAGACGATATATGCATCGCAGTCGTCGTTTTCGGCGATAAGCTTTTTGAAAAGGAAATCAAGCGCATATCCCTTACCGATGAGCTCGGTATTGTTACGCTCGAGAACTATTGCACCCTTTTCTCTGCCGACCTCGGCGGTGTTGTCATCACAGTTATCCGCTATGAGAAAAATCTTGATAAGCTCTTGCGGATAATCCTGACGCTTTATACTTTCGATAAGATGCCCGATAACGTTTTCTTCGTTACGCGCACTGATAACTATACCGAATTTATTCTGTTTGTCGCTTTGAATCGGATCGGACTTATCCTTGCCGAGAAATACCCAGAATATATATATAAACTGATATAAATAACAAAGCACGAACGAGGCGGTGAGGATTATATTACATAGAGTAAATATATCTTTAATCTCCACGATTTGACCTCCGCGGTGAATTGATTTTTTTAGATTATACTACAAGTCATTTAAAAAGTCAATCCCTGCCGAAAATCTTAAGAATTCGGGCAGGGATCGTTAATCGAGTATTTATATTTGTGCGGCGATAGCCTTCAAAAATTCCTCGGTATTTACCTGAGTTTTATTTTCGAGAGTGGAAATAATGCAAAGGTCCTTCGTCATTATACCGCTTTCGATAGTATCGATAGTTGCTTTTTCGACCTTTTCGGCATATTCGACAAGCTCGGAGATTCCATCTAATTCACCGCGCTTTTTGAGTGCGCCGGTCCAGGCAAAAATAGTCGCAACGGGGTTGATTCTTACCGGAACACCCTTTAAATAATCGTAATAATGACGCTGTACAGTACCGTGTGCCGCTTCGTATTCGTAATATCCGTCGGGAGAAACGAGAACGCTTGTCATCATCGCAAGCGAGCCGTATGCGTTGGATACCATATCGCTCATAACGTCGCCGTCGTAATTCTTGCAAGCCCAGATAAAGCCGCCTTCCGAACGGATAACACGCGCAACTGCATCGTCGATAAGGGTGTAGAAATATTCGATACCCGCGTTTTCGAATTTTTCCTTATATTCGCTTTCGAATATTTCGGCAAAAATATCCTTGAATCTGTGGTCGTAGGTTTTGCTTATGGTGTCCTTGGAGGAGAACCAAAGATCCATTTTCATATCGAGTGCATAGTCGAAGCAGCTTCTTGCAAAGCCTTCGATACTTTTGTCGATATTATGAACGCCCTGAATGATACCGTCGGTCTTGAAATCGTGGATAAGCGCGCGTGTCTCGTTTCCGTTTTCATCGGTAACGACAAGCTCTGCCTTGCTTCCGGCATTCACCTTCAGCTCGGTAGCCTTATAGATATCGCCGTATGCGTGACGTGCGATAGAAATCGGCTTTGTCCAATTACGAACGTAGGGAGGAATACCCTTTACGATTATCGGAGTACGGAAAACGGTGCCGTCGAGGATCGCACGGATAGTACCGTTGGGCGATTTCCACATTTCTTTAAGATTATATTCGGTCATTCTTGCCGCGTTGGGTGTAATGGTCGCGCACTTGACCGCAACGCCGTATTTCTTTGTTGCGTTTGCCGAGTCGATAGTTACCCGGTCGTCGGTTTCATTACGGTGCTCAAGACCGAGATCGTAATATTCGGTTTTAAGATCCACGAACGGAAGGATCAGAATATCCTTTATCATCCGCCACGCGATTCGGGTAGTTTCGTCGCCGTCCATTTCGACAAGCGGTGTTTTCATCTGTATCTTTGCCATTTTATTTCTCCTTTTGCGTTTTTGGATATAGCTTAGAGCTTAGTAAACTCTAAAAGTCCGCCGGCGAGAATTATATCGCGGTCGCGTCCCGAAAGCGAGGAAACAAGCTTGATTTCCTTGCCGTTTGCGTTGAGAACGATTTCTCTGCCCTCTTTAATGCAGGAGCGAACGTCCGAAAGAACAAGCTTATCGCCAAGCTCGACAGAATCGTAATCGCCTGCGTTTGCAAAGGTAAGAGGAAGAATACCCGCATTTACAAGGTTTGCGGCGTGGATTCTTGCAAAGCTCTTTGCGATAACAGCCTTGACGCCGAGATAAAGCGGAACAAGTGCTGCGTGCTCGCGCGAGCTGCCCTGACCGTAGTTTTCGCCGCCGATGATTATACCGCCGTTCTTTTCCTTTGCTCTTGCGGGAAATTCCTCATCGCATACCTCAAAGCAGAAATTCGAGAGATAAGGAATATTGGAGCGGTAAGGAAGAATCTTTGCACCTGCGGGCATAATATGGTCGGTGGTGATATTGTCGCCAACCTTCAAAATACATTCGCAGTCGATAGTATCGGCAACAGGTCTGCTTTCGGGGAAGGGCTTGATGTTGGGGCCGCGAACGACCTCTATATCAGCAGCTTCTTCAACGGTTGCGGGCTTGATAACCATATTATCGTTTATCATAAACTTATTGGGCATTGTAAACTCGGGCATTTCGCCGATAGTTCTCGGGTCGGTCAGAACGCCGGTAAGGGCCGAAACAGCTGCTGTTTCGGGGCTGACGAGATATACCTGAGCGTCCTTGGTGCCGCTTCTTCCGAGGAAGTTACGGTTGAAGGTACGCAGAGAAACACCCGCAGACTGAGGCGACTGACCCATACCGATACAGGGACCGCAAGCCGATTCGAGAATTCTTGCGCCCGCATCGATCATCCAGGAAAGCGCACCGCTTGCAGCAAGCATATTGTAAACCTGCTTACTGCCGGGAGCGATAGAAAGGCTGACGTTATCGTGAACGGTCTTGCCCTTTAAAATATGCGCAACCTTCATCAGATCGACGTAGGACGAGTTGGTGCAGGAACCGATACAAACCTGATCGACCTTGATATTGCCGATTTCTTCTATTGATTTAACGTTGTCGGGGCTGTGAGGACAAGCCGCGGCGGGAACGAGAGATGAAAGATCAATATCTATAACAAGATCGTACTCTGCATCGTCGTCTGCCTTTAATTCAACGTATTGGTCTTCTCTTCCCTGAGCGGCAAGGAAAAGACGGGTATTTTCATCGGAGGGGAACACAGAGGTCGAAGCGCCGAGCTCTGCGCCCATATTGGTGATTGTACCTCTTTCGGGAACGGTAAGAGTCTTTACACCCTCTCCGCCATATTCGATTATTCTGCCGACACCGCCCTTTACGCTCAAACGGCGCAAAACCTCAAGAATGACGTCCTTTGCCGAAACCCAGTCGTTCAATTTGCCGGTGAGGTTTACTCTTACCATTTCGGGCATTGTGATATGATATGCACCGCCGCCCATGGCAACCGCAACATCCAAGCCGCCCGCGCCGAATGCGAGCATACCCAAGCCGCCACCGGTGGGGGTGTGGCTGTCCGAGCCGATAAGCGTTTTGCCGGGAACACCGAAGCGTTCGAGGTGGACCTGATGGCAGATACCGTTGCCGGGGCGCGAGAAATAAAGGCCGTATTTCTTTGCGCAGGTACGGATATACAAATGGTCATCGGCGTTCATAAAGCCGTTTTGAAGAGTATTGTGGTCGATATATGCAACCGAAAGCTCGGTCTTTACACGGGGAATGCCCATAGCCTCGAATTCGAGGTAAGCCATTGTACCCGTTGCATCCTGAGTGAGAGTCTGGTCGATTCGAAGCCCGATGGGCGAGCCCTTTATCATTTCACCTTCTACAAGGTGAGCCTTGATTATTTTTTGTGTAATAGTTAATCCGGACATTTTATATTATCCTTTCTGTCTTCAAGCTCTATATACGGCAGCTTGCCGTGGAAGGTACGGTATGCGGGACGCATTATTCTGCGGCAGGTGATGATCTCCTCCAAGCGATGAGCACACCAGCCCGAAAGACGCGCGATAGCGAAAAGCGGGGTGAAAAGCTCTTGGGGAATATTGAGCATACGGTAAACAAGACCCGAATAAAGATCGACGTTTGCGCAGATAGCGTTGCCGTCCTGCATTTTGTTCTGAAGCAGTGCAGGTGCAAGCCTTTCGACAGCGTGTAAAAGCTCGAAATCCTCACGCATACCGAACATATCACAATGCTCCTCTGCCGCTTGGCGAAGTATTTTCGCACGCGGATCGCTCAACGTGTAGACCGCGTGGCCCATACCGTAGATAAGTCCGCTTCTGTCGCCGACTTCCTTGTTAAGCTGGCGCTTGAGATAGCTTGCGATCTCCTCGTCGTCCTTATAGTCGCGTACCGCCGATTTGATCTCATCGAGCATTCTTACGACCTTTATGTTCGCACCGCCGTGACGGGGGCCCTTCAAAGCGCCGATACCCGCCGCTATTGCCGAGAAGGTATCGGTACCCGACGAGGTGAGCGCACGAACTGCAAAGGTGGAGTTGTTACCGCCGCCGTGCTCGGCGTGCAGAATAAGGCATTTATCCAAAAGCTTTGCTTCCTCGTGAGTGAATTTACGGTCGAAGCGAAGCATCGAAAGGATATTTTCCGCCATACTTTGACCCGGTATCGGAGAATGGAGGAAAAAGCTTTCGTTATCGTAATAACGTTTTTTAACCTGATAAGCCGCCGTCATTATCATCGGCATACGTGCGATGATCATAAGCGACTGACGAAGCACGTTATCGATAGAATTGTCATCGGGGTTTTCGTCGTAGCTGTAAAGCGCAAGCACGCTTCTTGCGAGCTTGTTCATAATATCGGGGCTGGGCGCGCGCATTATCATATCCTCGATAAAGGACATGGGAGGATCGCTGTATTCGTCCATCACCGTATCGTAAAAATCGAGCTCCTCGCTTGTGGGAAGCGAACCAAACAGCAAAAGCCACGACGCCTCGTCGTAACCGAAACGGTCGTGACGGTCGGTCGCACCGACGATATCCTCGATGCTTATGCCGCGGTAAAACAGCTCGCCCTCGCAGGGGACGCGCTCGTATTCGTTTATTACGTAGCCGTGTACGTTACTTACTCTTGTAATACCTGCAAGAACACCGGTGCCGTCGGGGTTACGCAGCCCGCGCTTCACACCGTATTTTGCATACATTTTTTCATCGAATGCAGAATGCTCGCGCAGGGCGTCTGCAAGTATTTCGATGTTCATTTTGTTACTCATAACAGGTTCATCCTTTCGTTTGGGCTATTATAACAGCACAAGAGCCGATTGTCAATCAAAAAATGAAACGAAAATGCAACGTAATTGCATTTTCGTCACATCTTTATAGCTCAAACGCGATATTTATAGGTCGTTTTTGCAATTTTAACCATACCAAATTGCATTTTTCTTGTTTTACGATTGCGAAACGGTTTCGGAAAGCAGATTTTTCATCGAATACATTCCGTTTTTCTTCGAGGAAATATATTCGGCGGCGGTAAGCGCGCCCTCCGCAAAGAGTGCACGGCTTTCGGCGGTATGCTTCAAGCTGATGGTTTCGCCGTTGCGGCTCAACAATACCTCGTGCTCGCCGAAAATGCCACCGCAACGGATCGAGGAAATGCCGATCTCGTTTTCGGGACGGACGGCATGCCTTGTAGCACGTTCGGTAACGAATTCGGTGCCCTCGGGCATAAGCTCTGCGATACCCTCTGCGATCATCAATGCGGTTCCACTGGGAGCATCAAGCTTATTGCGGTGATGCTTTTCGATTATTTCGATATCGCAATCTCCGCCGAGTGCGTTATAAGCACTGCGGCAAAGGTCGATAAGAAGATTTATACCGAGCGACATATTGCGCGAATAGAAGACGGCATATTCATTTGAAAGCGAATTAAGCATAGCGAGCTCGCTTTCGGTATGGCCTGTCGACGCAACTACGCAGGGAATACCCGTTTTTCGAACGAAGGCGCAGATTTCGGGAACTGCGGTATGGTTGGTGAAATCGATTATCGCATCGGCGGTTTCCTTTACGTCCTCGATAGAGGTATAAAAGGGGATATTTGTGAAATCGGGAGTGCCGAATTTATCGACTGCGGCGGCAACGGTAACACCGCGCTTTTGAGCTGCGGCGATAATTTCCTTGCCCATTCTGCCGCAAGCGCCGTTAAGTATTATAGTCATATTTTATTCCTGCTTATTTAATAAGATTCTGCTCACGCATAAGTGCAAACAGCTTTTCGTCATCGCAAGCTTCCATAGGGCAAAGAGGCATACGGAATTCGTTTTCGCAGAAGCCCAATTTTGCCATCGCGGTCTTTACGGGAATCGGGTTGACCTGCATAAAGAGACCGTTCATAAGGCGGAGATATTTAAGCTGAAGCTCTGCCGCTGTCTTGAAATCGCCGTCAAGGCAAAGCTTGGTAATACGGTGTGCTTCGGCAGGCATAACGTTGGAGAATACCGAAATAACACCGATCGCGCCCATAGACATAAGAGGAACGATCTGCTGGTCGTCACCGCTGTACATATCCCTATCGTTCCAGCAAGCCTCGAGAACCTCCATCATAAGAAGGAGATTGCCGCTTGCTTCCTTGGTTGCAACGATGTTTTCGTGCTTTGCGATCTGCTTGTAGGAATCGAGACTGATGCAGAAGCCGGTTCTTCCGGGAACGTTATATACGATACAAGGAATATTTACAGAATCGGCTACGGTATTGAAATGGCTGACGATACCCTTTTGCGAGCATTTGTTGTAATAAGGAGTAACGAGAAGCAAGCCGTCTGCACCGGCGCGTTCTGCAAAGCGGGAAAGCTCGACTGCATATTGAGTATTGTTCGAGCCGGTACCTGCAATAACGGGTACACGCTTATTTACCTTTTCTATCGCAAACTCGAGTACCTTTTTGTGTTCGTCGTCATCGAGAGTCGCAGGTTCGCCTGTGGTGCCGCAAACAACCAGCGCGTCGATGCCGCCGGCGATCTGAAATTCGAGAATATTCTCAAATGCTTTATAATCAACAGCACCGTCCTTGAACGGAGTGATGAGTGCGGTGGCAGCGCCTTTGAAAATCGGTTTATTGATCGACATAATTTATTCCTCCGAGGATCACATCAAAATATATTCAGTATATTTTATCACCACACAAACGAATTGTCAATATTTATCAGCCACTTGAATCTTCTTTTTTTACATTGTATTGACATTGTAACGCTTTAAAGTTATAATCAGAATATACTATTGATAGGAGTGTACGCTAATATGAAGCTTTTTGCACGCTTTACATCTACACTTATCGTTCTTTCGATGATCGTTTCGCTTCTCGTTGCCTGCAACGGAAACGAAGAAACTTCGCAGGAATCAAGCGGATCGTTTGACGAAAATACCTTCTTCGGCTACGACGTTCCCGATGATCTTGATTACGAGGGCAAAACGGTCAAGGTTCTGTCAACAGCAGTTAGCACGACCGCGAGCTGTTACCAAATAAAGCCCGAAGACAACCCTTCGTACTCTGCGGAAACCACGACCGCAATACTGAGCTCTGCAGCGGAATGCACAAATCTTGTCGAGGAGCTGCTCGGAATCACTGTTGAGGAAGAGGTTATATTTACCGGATCCAGATTCGGCGGTCCGATGTACCAGCGCATCTCACGCGATGCCATGAGCGGTACGGCAGACTATCTGTTTTGTATGCCTTGTCTTAACGAAGCAGCTATGCTCGCGCGCGACGGCATTCTTTACGATATGAACGATATCGTGGATCTCAAAAACGCTTGGTGGTGCCAGCCCTTTAACGATGCGGTTACCATAGCTGGTGACTGTTATTTTGTCACCGGCGATATCGGCACGGTAAGCAAGGAATCGACAATGTTCGTTGCATTCAACAAGAGAATGGAAAGCATAAACGGCTTGGCAAAAAGCTACGGATATAATTCGCTTTACGAAATGGTTGACAAACGAGCTTGGACACAAGACGTTATGTTTGAGATGTCTAAAACCGTTTACCAGGATATGAACGAAAACAACATCTGCGATCCCGGTGATATCAACGGCGTTTCGGGTCAAGAAAACATTGTTTATTGGCTTTTGCGCTCGGGCGATATCAACGTTTGCACCCTCGACGGTAGCGGTTATCCCGAGCTTACTGTCAACAACGAGCGTGCAATAACGCTCATTACCAAGGCTCAGGAATACGTTCAGGACACGACCGCGGGCTTTATCGCGGCGGACGACTTTATGGAAGAAGGTCTTGCTGTCAACCGCGCAACTCAGGAATTTATCGACGGAAGATGCCTGTTCTTCTTCAACTCGGTCGGCGGACTTTATACGATTCGCAGCATGGCTGACGATTTCGGTGTTCTCCCCTGCCCGCTTTACGATGATATTCAGGACAGCTATTCAAACAACGTCGGCTCCTGGACCTCAAACTGTATTTGCGTTCCCACATCTGTTGCACAAGAGGATCTCGAGCTTGTCGGTCATTTTCTCGAATCGCTCGGCGCGGTTTCGCGCAGCAAGCTCACTCCCGCCTTTTACGAGCAGACTCTTCAGTACCAGATCTCGCGCGATGACGATTCGATGAGAATGCTTGATATTATCACCGAAAACCGTGCTCCCGAGCTTGCGGAAATGTACCGTTGGGGCGGAATGATGGCAAAGATCGCCGAAATGAGAAAGGCTCCGGTCGGCACTTTCGTTTCGGCATACGAATCCATCGAGGAGCTCACAACGCTCGAAATCGAGGAAACGGTAGAAATCTTCAAGGCAAATAATCAGTAACTTCAGTCCGGACACGAGGAAAATAATGATAAAGGGCTACAAAACGCTTATTCTCGATATGTACGGTGTTATAATCGAGGAAAGCAAGGGTAATTTTATTCCGTATACTTATTCGCATTTCAGCGAAAGCGAGCACGAAAGGCTCGCACGGCTGTTTAAGCAGGAGCAGCTTTTCACAAAGGCGGGAAACGGCGAAATCGGTCATTGTGAGTTTTTACAGACTCTTGGATATGATGATTGCGAATCGACGATGAAGGATTATATCGAGAACCACCTTACACTCGATAAAGGCTTTATTCGGTTCGCCGAATCTGTCAAGAATAAATATGAGCTGGTCTTGCTATCAAACGATATCGCGGAATGGAGCGAATACATAACCGCTTACTACGGTATCGAAAAGTATTTTTCACACAAAATAATCAGTGCAAACGTCAAATGCCGTAAGCCCTCGCTCGAAATATTCGACAAAACCCTTGAGATCATAAAAAGAAGCCCCGCCGAATGTATTTTTGTGGACAACAGTACAAAAAATCTTCATTCCGCCGAAGAGGTCGGAATGTCGACAGTGCTTTTCAACCGCGACAACGAGCATTTCGACGGCGCAGAGGTCTACAGCTTTGATGAGCTATACCGATTGATAGGTTGATTCCCTCTCAAAACAAAACAGCAAAAAGGACAGCCGAAGCTGTCCTTTCATTTTGTAATTTAACGCCTATCGGGCGAAGCAGAATCGATGCAGTTCGACGAAACGCGAGCGCGGCAATAGCAACCTATTGCAAGCGAGAGTTTCTATAAAATGCGCTTTCATCAAGAGGGATTTCACTCGAAGAGTAGATGCAAAAAGGACAGCCGAAGCCGTCCTTTTGTTTTGCAATTCAACGCCTATCGGGCGAAGCAGAATCGATGCAGTTCGACGAAACGCGAGCGCGGCAATAGCAACCTATTGCAAGCGAGAGTTTCTAAGAAATGCGCGATTATGCAAGAACGATTTCCTTGCCCTGCTCGGAGGAGTCATACATAGCCTGCATCATAGTTGCGGTGATGATAGCCTTGTCGATGTGAGAAGGAAGCTTTTCGCCGGTCTTGATGCAGTTGATGAAGGAGTCGATTTCCTTCTGGAACATCGCGTGATCCTTGTACTTGGGCTTGAAGTCGATGAGAGTATCGCAGGAGGTGGTATACATAGTGAAGTCGCCGCCGTAGTTAAGACGGATACCTGCTTTGGTGCCGAGGAAGTCGATGTAGGTTTCGGAAACACCGATGTTCTGAGCCCACGCGCCGTTGAAGGTGATGGTGGGGCCTTCGGTACGAACAAAGCCGGTTACGAAGTCGTCAACGTCATAGGTACCGTTGAGATCCTTGGTGTCTTCGGACCACATTCCGTTGTAAACGTAGTTGGGCATATCAACGCCAAGCTTGGAGAACGCCTTTGCGGAAACGGTGAGAGGCTTGGGATCGTCGGTGCAGTACATAACGATATCGAGGTAGTGAACGCCCCAGTCGATGAGAACGCCGCCGCCTGCGATGGACTTATCGGTGAATGCGCCGCCGAGACCGGGGATAGAGCGGTGTGCACGGAAGCTTACGTAGATGTGGTAAACTTCGCCGAGCTCGCCTGCCTGGATAAGCTCACGAACCTTGTTGACAGCCGCATTGAAGCGGTTTACAACACCGATGTTGAGAACCTTGCCGGTTTCGTGCTGAGCCTTCTGCATTTCGAGAGCTTCGGAAAGAGTTCTCGCAGAGGGCTTTTCGCAAAGAACGTTTTTGCCTGCCTTGAGGAAGTCGATGGTGATGGTGCTGTGCATTTTGTTGGGGGTACAAACCGATACTGCTTCGATTTCTTCGTCGTTGAGGATTTCGTGATAATCTTCAACAGCGATACCGCAGCCGTATTTTTCAACAGCGGCATCAGCCTTGGACTTGATGATATCGCAGAAATACTTGATTTCCACATCTTCGTTTGCCATATATGCGGGAATGTGTGCGCTGTTGGCGATGGTACCGCAACCGATAATTGCGATCTTCATTTTGGACATAGTATAACCTCCGATTTAAACATTATAAAAGGTATACATATATTACCATATTCAAACTCGTTTTTCAATAGATTTTGCAATAAAAAGCAAAAAAACACTTGACATATCGGTCAAAGGAGATTATACTTACCCTATCAAAAGCCGTGAAGGGGAAAAAGCTGTTACCCATACGCCATTCAGAGAGCTGTCGGTCGGTGCGAGACAGTGGGTATAGTAACAAGCGAGCTCACCCCGGAGCTGCCGTTCCGATGATTTATTTCGGTAGGTTCGGTCGGGTTTCTCACCGTTATCAAGAGAGCGTGCTGTTGGGCGCGTTGATGATAATACTGACTTACTCGGGCTCTGTCTATGCTTTTGACGGAACCTATTTTTTTGTTTTAAGGAGCAGACCACAATGAAACTTTCCTTTTCGACACTTGCGTGTCCCGGCTATAGCTTTTCGGATATTTACGCTATGGCAACCGACTTAGGATTCGACGGAATCGAGGTGCGCGGACTCGGAGACGATATCTTCGACAATGCACACAATATGCCCTTCGCCGCAGAAAATCTTGCGGACACCGTTAAAAAGCTCTCGTCGCTCGGCCTTGAAATATCGATTCTGAGCTCGGACTGCTGTCTGCGTTACAGCTCGCTTGCCGAAGAAAACAAGAGAATTATCCAAGAATATCTGAACGCCGCCAAAGCACTCGGTACAAAATTCGTTCGTGTTCTCGGCGATGACGGCCCCGAAGCTGTTGACGGCGGCAACGACGAGGAGGTTCTCCGCCAGCTTCTCGATATCGTGCCTATGGCAGAGGAGGCGGGCGTTACCGTGTTGCTCGAAACCAACGGCGTATACAGCGATACCGCAAGATTAAAGGCGCTTCTCGATCAGGTGCACAGCGACAGAGTTGCGGCACTCTGGGATATACACCACCCCTACCGTTTTGCAGGCGAATCACCCGAGCAGACGGTCCAGAATCTCGGTATGTATATCGCGCACGTTCATATAAAGGACAGTGTCAAGGAAGACGGTAAAATCGTATACAAGCTTATGGGCGAGGGCGATATGCCGATCGCCGATGCGATTCGCGCGCTCGGCTCGATCAATTTCGAGGGTTATCTTTCTCTTGAATGGGTAAAGCGTTGGGCTCCTTACTTGCAGGACGCAGGCATCATATTCCCTAATTATGTAAACTATATGAGTGCCTTTACCGGAAACAACCGCAGAAGCGACGTGCTTATCGACGACCTGCGCGGTCAGGGTAAATATATCTGGCAAAAGAATATGCTCATCGACCTCACCTTCCCGCAGGTGCTCGACAGAGTGTGCGAGGCCTTCCCCGATCAGTACGCATTCCGATTCACCGAATGTGATTACACCCGTACCTATCCTCAATTCAGAGACGACGTCGACAAATTCGCGCGTGCGCTCATTTCACTCGGTGTAAAGCGCGGAGATCACGTTGCTGTATGGTCGACAAACCTGCCTCAATGGTATATCGCATTCTGGGCAACCACAAAGATCGGCGCGGTACTCGTAACCGTAAACACCGCGTACAAGATTTATGAAATCGAATATCTCCTCCGCCAATCCGACACCCACACTCTCGTTATGTGTGACGGATACAAGGACAGCGACTACAACGCAATTATTCACGAGCTCTGTCCCGAGCTCAACGAGCATACCGCAGGAAAGCCGCTTTATACAAAACGTCTTCCCTTCCTGCGCAACGTAATAACGATCCAGAGCGAGCAGCCCGGCTGTCTTACCTGGGAGCAGGCGCTCGAATATGCCGATTACACTCCGATCGAAGAGGTCTACCGCCGTGCATCGCTTATTAACAAGCACGACGTGTGCAATATGCAATACACCTCCGGAACAACGGGATTCCCCAAGGGCGTTATGCTCACCCACTACAACGTAGTCAACAACGGCAAGAATATCGGCGACGGTATGGACCTTTCCACCGCAGACCGTATGATGATTCAGGTCCCCATGTTCCACTGCTTCGGTATGGTGCTTGCGATGACCGCATCGGTAACGCACGGCGTTACGATGTCGCCCCTTTCCTACTTCTCGCCGAGGCGTGCGCTTGACTGCATCAACAAAGAAAAGATAACCTGCTTCCACGGCGTTCCCACGATGTTTATAGCAATGCTCGAAAACGAAAACTTCGAAAAGACCGATTTTTCGTATATGCGTACCGGAATAATGGCAGGCTCGCCCTGTCCCGTAAAGGTTATGCAGGACGTTGTCGACAAGATGAATATGACCGAGATCACCATTGTTTACGGTCAGACCGAGGCTTCGCCCGGCTGTACAATGAGCCTTACCACCGACAGCCTCGACGCGCGTGTTAACACCGTCGGCGGTGCGATGTACGGCGTTGAATGCAAGATAGTCGACCCCGAAACCGGCGAAGAGCTCCCCGATAACGTAGACGGCGAATTTGTTGCGCGCGGCTATAACATTATGAAGGGATATTATAAAATGCCGCAGGCAACCGCGCTCGCCATCGACGAAAACGGCTGGCTCCACACCGGCGACCTTGCAAGACGTACTCCCGAGGGATATTTCAAGATCACCGGCAGAATCAAGGATATGATAATCCGCGGCGGTGAAAACATTTACCCGAAGGAAATCGAGGACTTTATATATACTCACCCGAAGGTAAAGGACGTTCAGGTCATCGGCGTGCCCGATATTCAGTACGGCGAGGAAATCATGGCGTGGGTTATCACAAAAGAAGGCGAAACCATCACCGAAGACGAAATCAAAACATATGTAAAAGAGCATATGGCAAAGCACAAAACTCCCCGATACGTCAAATTCGTTGATGAGTTCCCGATGAACGCGGCAGGCAAGATACTCAAATACAAGATGCGTGAAATATCTGTTGAGGAGCTTAATCTCAAAAAGGCAGCGTCTGTCGAAACAGCGTAAAACGAAACACAAAAAATTCGAAGGGTTTGGGGAGCTATGTCAACGGCTCCCCATAATAAGTTGATTATGAACGGAAGAAAAGTATTTGAAGAAATAAAGGAAGCAGGCTTTGACTGTGCGCTGTTTCTTGATGAAAACAGTCAGTATTATCTTTGCGATTTCTATACTACCGACGGCGCAGTCATCGTTTCGGGCAGTGAAACAGCGTTGCTTACCGATTCGCGCTATATCGAAGCTGCCGAGAACGACAAAAAGAACGGCAAGCTCAGCGAAGACGTTGTTCCCTATCTTTTCAAGAAGGGACTTTACGCCGATATTGCCGATTATTTCGCATCGTCAGGCGCAAAAAGAGTTTGTCTTGACCCTGCGCTTATAAGTGTCAAGCAGCTTCAAACGCTACAAAGCAGATGCGAGGGTGTCGAATTCGGCTATATGTCGGATATCTGTCTCAAGCACAGACAGGTAAAAACCGAGGCGGAGGTTGCAAAAATACGCAAGGCGCAAAGCATAACCGACGCTGCGTTTTCGCATATCCTCGGCTTTATAAACGAGGGCAGAACCGAGCTTGAGGTTGCCGCAGAGCTTGAATATTTTATGCGCTCACACGGAGCAAGCGGGCTTGCGTTTGAAACGATTGCCGTTTCGGGCAAAAACTCGTCACTTCCCCACGGCGTACCTACCGAAGCAAAGCTCACGATGAATTCATTCTTCACGATGGACTACGGCGCAAAATACTCAGGTTATTGCTCGGATATGACGAGAACTGTCGTATTGGGCAAGGCAGACGAGGAAATGAAGCGAATTTACAACACCGTGCTCACCGCGCAAAGCGAAGCGATGAAGTATATCCGTGCAGGTATAAGCGGCAAGGAAGCCGACAAGGTCGCACGTGACGTTATCACCGATGCGGGCTACGGTCAGTATTTCGGTCATTCGCTCGGTCACTCGCTCGGACTTGAGATCCACGAGCTCCCCTCGGCATCGCCCAAGAGCGACGCGATACTCGTCGCAGGCAATATCGTCACCGTCGAGCCGGGTATCTATATCCCCGGTAAATACGGCGTGAGAATCGAAAATATGGTTCTCGTCACCGAAAACGGCTGTGAAAACCTGACTGACAGCGACAGAAGCCTTATCGAGCTTTGATGCAAGAAAAAAGACTTGACAAAACGGCACCGATAATATAAAATAAGTTAGATATAATATTCTGTCTTATGAATAGGACATAAAATTGGAGGATATACTATGATCTCGGCAGGCGATTTCAAAAACGGTCTGACCTTTGAAATGGATGGCCAGCTTATGCAGGTTATCGAATTTCAGCACGTAAAACCCGGTAAAGGCGCGGCTTTCGTTAGAACCAAGATGAGAAACATCATCTCCGGCGCAGTTATCGAAACTTCTTTCAACCCCACCGCAAAGTTCCCCTCTGCTATCGTTGAAAGAAAAGATATGGAATACAGCTACTCTGACGGCGAGCTTTACTACTTCATGGATCCTGTTACCTTTGATCAGGAGCCTCTCAACGCAGAACAGCTTCCCGACAGCTTCAAGTTCGTTAAGGAAGGTATGACCTGCAGACTTATGTCCTACAAGGGCAAGGTCTTCTCTGTTGAGCCTCCCATCTTTGTTGAACTCGAAGTTACCGCTACCGAACCCGGCGTTAAGGGCAACACCGCTACCAACGTTACCAAGCCCGCTACCGTCGAAACCGGCGCAGAGGTCAAGGTTCCCATCTTCATCAACGAAGGCGACGTTATCAAGATCGATACCAGAACCTGCGAATATCTCGAAAGAGTATAATTTCGCACAATACAACAAGCCTTTTGCAACACCGCGGCTCGCAAAAGCTTTCGGAGAAATGTTGCAAGGCTTACCGCTAAACTAAACAAAGGAGAATTACTATGAACGTTTCCGAAAAGGCTGCATACATCAAGGGTCTTATGGAAGGTATGGAGCTTGATACCTCCAAGGGCGAAGGCAAGCTTCTTGCCGCTATGGCTGATCTTTTGGAGGATCTCGCACTTTCCGTTCAGGATCTCGAAGACGAAACCGCTACTCTCAACGATTACATCGAAGAAATCGACGAGGATCTCGGTTCTGTTGAAGAAGATCTCTATTGCTGCGACGACGATTGCTGTGATTGTGATGACGATTGCTGCGATTGCGACGACTGCGATGACGATTGCGATTGCTGCGATTGCTGCGAATGCCTCGAGCTCGAATGCCCCGCTTGCGGCGAACCCGTATATATTGACGAATGCGACGTACCCGAAATCGACGAACTCGAATGCCCCTCCTGCGGCAAGGTTTTGACTTTGGTTGAAACCGAAGAGGACGATTGTGATTGCGGTTGCGACTGCGGTTGCGAGGAATAATTTCAATTTGCCGAAGCAAAAGACATACCGCTCCGACAGAGACGTACCGCTTTGCAAAACGGCATTAATTATCCAAAAAGAATGCGGTAGGTTCGCCTTTGGCGATACTTACCGCTTTCATTTTGCAAAAACAAGATTTCAACTCTTTCACGGTGACAATTATGAGCATTACCAGAGAAATTATAGACGTACATACACACATTTGGCCTGATAAAATTGCGGTACGTGCCGCCGACAATATCGTGAATTACTATTCACTTCCCCGTCAGGGCGACGGCTCGATAGACGGTATTTTCAAGGCTGCGGAGGGACTCGACAATATTCGGTTTGTCATCTCCTCGGCAACGCTCAAGCCCGACACAGCGCACGCTATGGTCGGCAACGACTTTCTTATCAATACTGCCAAAAGCGACGACCGATTTATCCCGCTCGCATCCTTTCATCCCGAAATGGGATTTGATGCCGCAGTTTGCGAATTGGAGCGCTGCAAGGCACTCGGCGCAAAAGGAATTAAGATACATTCGGATTTTCAGCGCTTCTTTATCGACGCGCCCAACGCTATGGAGATATACAAGGAAGCCGCAAGACTGAATCTCCCGATTCTCTTTCACGTCGGCGACAAGAATACCGATTTTTCGACACCCAAGCGTGTATGCACTATTCTCGAAAAGCTCCCCGAGCTCACGGTCATCGCCGCGCATATGTGCGGATACAGCGTTTGGGACGAGGCGGAGGAATACCTTATCGGCTCGCCCGTTTATACCGACACGAGCGAAGCGCTTCTCGGAATGGACGGAAAGGGGCTTTACCGCCTGATCGAAAAGCACGGTGTCGAAAAGGTTATGTTCGGCTCGGATTACCCGCTTTGGAGCACAAGATTTGCTTTTGACCAAATTGAAGAAATCGGTCTTTCCGAGCAGAAAAAATCGTTGATTTATTCCGAAAATGCAAAAAAAGTGTTTGATTTGTAATTCTTTGGAGGTCGAAATGACAATTAACGAGCTTTTGAAACAGCTTTCCACAAGAGAAAAGGCATCGCTTTTGACCGGTGATGCCGGTATGCTTACCCACGCAATCGAGCGCTTGGGAATCCCTGCGAAGAATCTTGCCGACGGTCCTCACGGAATCCGTCACGACAAGGAGGAAAACTGCACCTCATTCCCCAACCTCTGCTCTGCGGCGGCAATGTTTGACACCGAGCTTTTATACGAAATGGGCGAGGCTTTGGGCTCCGACTGCGTCGAGCACAACGTTGATATGCTCTTGGGCCCCGGTATAAATATAAAGCGATATGCAAACTGCGGCAGAAACTTCGAGTATTTTTCGGAGGACCCCGTACTTGCGGGCGAGCTTGCCGCGGCATACATAAACGGTCTTCAAAGCTTGGGTGTCGCCGCTTCGTTAAAGCATTATGCATTGAACAATCAGGAAAAGGACCGTCTTAACATAAGCGTCGAAGCAGACGAGCGCACGCTCAGAGAAATTTATCTCAAAGGCTTTGAGATCGCCGTAAAAAAGTCACAGCCGAAAAGCATTATGTGCTCCTACAACAAATATCAATCGGTTTGGTGCTCTGAAAACAAATATCTTTTGAACGATATTTTAAAAGAAGAATGGGGCTTTAAGGGATTTGTTGTTTCGGACTGGGGCGCTGTACAGAACGCGGGCAGAGCTATCGCCGCAGGTTTGGACTTGCAGATGCCGAACAACTGGATAATGGCAGACGAGCTTGAAAAGGCTTTGGCTGACGGAATACTCAGCGAAGAACGTCTCGACGATGCTGTCGCCCGCTTCCTTTCATTTGCACTATCCGAAAAAAGCAAGGAGCCGAAATACGACAGAAACCGCCGACACGATATAGCTAGGCGTGTTGCGGCGGCAGGAACCGTGCTTCTCAAAAACGACGGTGTGCTTCCGCTCAACTCAGAAAAGTACAAAAGGATTGCAGTTGTCGGTGAATACGGCGATATTGCACTTTCCTACGGTCAGGGCAGTGCGGAGGTGTTCCCCCACGACGAATATATCGAAAGCCCGCTCGCAGAGCTTAAAAAGGCACTGCCAGAAAGCGAATTTATTTATCTGAAAACCTACGAAAAACGCAGCTTTTCCGATGTGATGCTCTGGCCCACCGTGGGCAGCTTCAACGAATCTATAAAGGACTGCGACGTAGTTTTGATGTTTGTCGGCGCGATGGAATCGGAGGATACCGAAAACTTCGACAGAAGAACGCTCGCTATCAATCCGAACCAGGAAATGTTTATCAACGCCGCAGTTAACCTCGGCAAAAAAGTCGTTGTTATCTGTCAATCCGGTTCGGCTATGGTATTCGGCAGATGGAGAAACAACGTCAGCGCAGTTCTGCAAATGTGGCTCGGCGGCGAGGCGGCGGGCGGTGCAATTGCAGACGTGCTTACCGGCAAAGTCAATCCCTCGGGCAGACTTCCCGAAACATTCCCCAAGAAAGAAGCGATCTTGATACCGGCAACGGTCTTGTTGTTCGCTACGGCGAAGGCTTTAAGGTCGGATACCGTTATTACGACTTGCACCCCGAAGAGATCGCATACCCCTTCGGACACGGCTTATCCTATACCGAGTTTGAGTATAAAAACGCATCGCTTCAGAGAAACGGCGACAATTTGGTTGTTTCCTTCTCTCTTAAAAACATCGGTGCTATCGACGGTGCCGAGGTAGTTCAGCTCTATTCTGCCAAACCCTTATCCTGCGTTTCCCGTGCTAATAAGGAACTAAAGGCATTCAAAAAGGTATTTCTCCGTGCAGGCGAGGAAAAAGAGATCGGCATAACTATTCCCTACTCCGATCTGGCGTATTACAACCCCGTTCTTCGTGATTGGGTTGTCGAAACGGGTGAATATTTGCTTCACATCGCTTCCTCCTCGAGAGATATCCGTCTTACTCTCAGCTTTAACGCGGAGGACGAAATGCCCTATACAATCAAGCAGATCAGCGAGGGTATGATCGGATAATCTTATAGATTCAAAAAGGCGCTTTACGCGCCTTTTTATTTTCAAAAAAACAAGAGAGAAGCTTTGTGAAAAAGCCTCTCTCTTAAAATCAAATATTAGTTTTCTCTTGCATCCTTGAGCTTCTTATAGCCGTTCTTGAATGCTTCGATAGCGAGCGGAACACCCTCGTCAAGTCTAAGATAGTTAACGATAATTTCCGCACCCTCGTGGGTAGCATAGTCGTTTGCCGAGAACCAAGTTGCGATCTTGATATTCTTGCACCATTCATAACCGGCTTCCTGATTCTTCATAAAGCAATCGAACATACCGGTGATCCAATCAGCCTGCCACTGTCTCTTGGAATCAACGTTGGGAGCGGGAACGTACTTGTTCTGACCCCAGTCATAAACGTAAGCCGCACCTGCACCGCAAGCGAATTCGCCGAGGATCGCAGGGAAATTATCGAACCAGGGAGTATTCTTCTGGTAAAGCTCGCTATACATCTGCTTGAAGGATTCGATCATATTATCGTTATTCATCTGATAATATGTAAGACCGAGCATCTGAACGTATTCGCTGCCGGGCCAATAGTTGAGCTGATCGCCCCAGTTGCTGTACGGACAGCTTGTTGCGATCGGGTTCCAGATCCAGATACAGTTATCAACACCTTCTTCGAGGAAGATATTGTAAAGTCTGCGCCAGGTGTCGATGAAAATATCGGGGTCGTTCATCGTCTGCATACCGCAATACGAGGTCCAGTCGGTATTCATTTCGTTGTTAAGACGGAAAAGCACGGGCTTGCCGTATGCCTTGATTTCAGCCGCGAGTTGACGGAATTCGGCATCAAGACGGCCGCGGCAGATATCGTACATAGGAGTATAGCCGCCGAGTCCGTTGTTCGTTGTGGTGAACTGATAGGTAAGCTCGAGCACGGGCTTGCCGTTGAAGCCGTTGCCGCCCGCTTGGGAGTTGATAAGATCCATATCGAGATCGGATCTTGTATAATCCTTGCCGTACCAGCCGCAGTGGAGATAGGTCATAAACACGTCGAGATCGTTTTCGATGCTGTTGGAGAACCATTCAACGTATTCGGGATCGTTCTTCTGATAGAACATACCGAAGTCAACGGTGGTCTGTGCGAGGATCTTGTTGTAATAAGCAAGAGTTTCCTCGTTCCAATGCTCAGGAATAACAAGCTCGTAAGAGCCGACGCTGTTCACGGGCTTACCGTTCTTTTCGATTTCCTTGAAGGAAGCAACGATAGAATCCATCGCTTCGTACATAGGATCGTCGGACTTGAGAACAAACATCCAGAAATACTGATAGGTTTCCTTGGGACGAACGACAGCCACGCTGTAGCAGTCGTATTCCATCTTGGTCGCTACGTTGATCTGAAGATCGTAGTAATTGACAACGTATCCGGGGAGAAGCTCCTCGGTAACACCCAAGGGACGAGTACGGCGGATGCTGTTTTCCATAAGAAAATCGTTACTTACAAGGTAACGCTCAACCCATTCGGTGAGATAGGTGTTCCAGCCGTTTGCATCAACGATTATTTCATCGCCAACACGCTTGCCGTAAGGGTTCTGGTTTTCATAGGTTACGGTAAGAACATAACCCTCGCCCTTGTATTTACTGCGAAGTGCACCGAGTGTAAAATCGGGGGTGATGTTCGCAGAAGGAAGAGTGAGCGCATATCCTTCGGAAAGGACTACTGCGCGTGATTTATCCTTGCCCTCGAAAATATAGCGGGTATCGCCTGCGGGAAGAGTCGAATATGCATCGGTTGCGACGCCGTCGGAATAAGCTTGAAGCTTATAAACCTCGCTTGCATCCTTGAAGCCGTTTGCTTCGTCTGCATACGCCTCGTTCCAAACGGTAGGCGCATTGGTATCGGGTGTCATAACAGATTCCTCCGTAGATTCGGCAGCGGAGCTATCGCCGCTCGGGGTCGTTTCTTCACATGCTGCAAGCACGGGCAGTGCCAGAGCAAACAGCAAAATGAAAGCAAGAATTCTTTTCATCTTAACCTCCGTCATTAATATCTTTTGATATTATACAACATACAAACGTGAATTGCAAGTGAATTTACCGCAATATCCGCCACAATTTAACCCAACAAACAAAAATACAACGGCGGTGAGCCGTTGTATTGTTTGTATTTTGTTGTTAACAAAATAGCAGAAACGTTGAGCTTATCTGTACTTGCGCTTACGAGCCGCTTCGGACTTCTTCTTGCGCTTTACGCTGGGCTTTTCGTAATGTTCTCTCTTACGAATTTCAGCCGGCACGCCGCTTCTGAGATAAGATCTTTTAAATCTGCGGAGAGCGCTATCGATGGTTTCGTTCTCCTTAACTCTTACCTCTGCCATTTTTTACCCTCCCTTGCATCGGTTTCCGAGGAAATCGCATCTATTGGGGACATTATATCAAACAATTCGACACATGTCAACAAAGATTTTAATATTTTATAATAATTGTTTAATAATTAAAGAGCCTTCTTTGCGGTTTCAACGAGAGATGCAAAAGCAGCCTTGTCGTTGATAGCGAGTTCGGAAAGCATCTTACGGTTGAGCTCGATGCCGCTCTTCTTGAGACCGTACATAAAACGGGAATAGTTGATACCCTCTACCTTGCACTGTGCGGAGATACGGGTGATCCAGAGAGAACGGAAATCTCTCTTCTTCTGCTTTCTGCCGGCAAAAGCATAGTTGCCGCTCTTGAGAACAGCCTGCTTAGCCATCTTAAAATGCTTGCTCTTTGCGCCCCAATAACCCTTGGCGAGCTTAAGCATCTTATTTCTTCTTTTTCTGGTCGCGAGTGCGCCTTTAATTCTTGCCATTTCTTACAAACCTCCGTCAATTATTTATAGGGGATCATTCTCTTAAGATCGTCGTAGCGTGCGTCGCTTACGTAAGAAGCCTTACGAAGCGCTCTCTTGGTCTTGCTGGGCTTGAGACCGGTCTTGTGACGCTTGCCGGGGTGGTTCATCTTGATCTTACCGGTTGCGGTAAAAGAGAAACGCTTTGCGGAAGCCTTGTGTGTTTTGATTTTTCCCATGGTTATAATTCCTTTCGGTTATTTTGTCTTTTTCGGTGCAAGTATCATCGTCATATTTCTTCCGTCGAGCAAAGGCTTCTTTTCGATAACTGCGCTTTCTTCGCAGCCTTCTGCGAAGCGGTCGAGAAGCTGAGCGCCGAGTTCGGTATGAGCCATTTCTCTGCCGAAGAATTTGACGATCACCTTTACCTTGTTGCCCTGTGCGAGAAACTTGAGCGTGTGATTGAGTTTGGTGTTAAAGTCGTGTGTGTCGATACGGCACTTGAGCTGAATTTCCTTGAGCTCGATTATCTGGCGTTTTTTGCGCTGTTCCTTTTCACGTTTTTCCTTTTCGAAACGGAACTTGCCGTAGTCCATTATTTTACAAACAGGCGGAACCGAATCGGGAGCGATCTCTACAAGATCAAGCTCTGCTTCGTTGGAAAGCCTGAGTGCTTCCTGAATTTTCATAACACCGAGCTGGTTACCGTCCGCACCGATTACGCGGACCTCGCTTGCTCTGATTTCTTCATTAATTAAGGAAGAAGGTTTAGTGGCGATGAGGGACACCTCCAAAAATTTTTTCGTTGACAAAAAAGAAAAGCAAAGCGAGAACCCCGCTTTGCACAGCCAAAAAACACCAAGGCACAGTTATGCCGCAGTGATGATATTGACCGAGCAAGGCTTGTTGCCGCAGGGTGAGAGCAAGGCTCTACTTCTTTGTGCCTCGATATAATACCACAAAATGTTTGCTTTGTCAATAGCTTTTTTGAGATTTTTCGGTCATTTATGCATACTTTTTCATATACTACCGATGAAGGAGGAATACACTATGCCAATGCTTTTTTTGAGTCCGTCCACACAAGAATACAACATATACTACGACGGAAGCGGAAGTGAAGAATACTATATGAATCTCATCGCGGACTATATGGAGCCTTACCTAACCGCGAGCGGTATCACCTGGACACGCAACAATCCCGCAGGCTCGGTCGGAGATTCGGTAAGACTTTCAAATGCGGGTGACTATGCATTACACCTCGCACTTCACAGCAACGCCTCGGGCAGTGCCAACTACGGCAGACAAACAGGGAGCGACGTTTATTATTATCCGACAAGCGTCAACGGAAAGCGCGCGGCGGATATTTTCGTTGCCAACCTCAAAAAAATCTATCCCGATCCCGAAAAGGTGCGCGCGATCGCAACAACTCGTCTTTACGAGCTGAACAACACCCGTGCGCCCTCGATTCTTGTCGAGCTCGCCTACCACGACAACGAAAATGACGCCGAATGGATCAAAAACAATCTTATGCCGATCGCCGAGAATCTTTCTCAATCGGTCGCAGACTATTTCGGTCTGACTCTCGTCGACCCGAATCCTACCCAAAGCGGAACTGTTGTAACAGACGGCGGAAGACTCAATATACGAAATCAGCCGAATCTCAACGGAACGATAATCGGTCAGATCCCCAACGGAAGCAGTATAAATATCCGCGGGCAGAGCAACGATTGGTATCTTGTAAGCTACAACGGCATCGAGGGCTATTCCTACGGCGCTTATATTAAATTAAATTAAATTAAATTGAATATATGTGTATATGCAGACCGTGAAATCAAACGCGGTCTGCTTTTATTAATGCCGATTTCTTGACAACAAGCGATAAAGTGGTATAATGCTGATATAACCTAATACAAGGGGGATTAATATGAAAAGACTGTTAACCTGTTTGATTGCGTTTGTACTTGTTTTAAGCGTATTTACCCTATCGCTTTACGGCTGTGAAAGCGGCGAGCAAAGCAGCGAGGACCAAACTTCAACTGCCGAATCGGTAACGGAGGAAAGCGAACCTATGATAATCAACAACGATCCCGCATATTCAAACATAACGCTCGGCAAGAGCTATACCCTTTCGGGACTGCACCCCAACAACGACAGCCCCAGCTATCCCGATGAGAACAACAGCAGTATGACAGACGGTGTATGTCCCGCCGAAACCGCAAAGTATTCCGACACCACGTATGCGGGCTTCAACAAGATCTCCCGCAGTTACGTAGAAAAGGGCTACGCCGCAGTAACGGTCGACCTCGGAGGTATTTTCTACGTCGATAAATTCGTTGCGACCGTCGGTTCTTCCTATCACCTCGACGTCGGCATTACCGCGCCCGAGATGATGTCGGTTTATATTTCCAACGACGGCAAGGAATGGTTCAGAGCAGGAACTGCTCAATGCGAGGATATCACCGACAAAAGCGCAGTCGACATCACCCTCTCGCTCAACGGCGCGATGACGGCAAGATACGTCGAATACCGCTTCCTCGGCAACGGCAACTGGATTATGGTTGCAGAGGTCGAAGCTTTCGGCATTCCCGCGAAGGAGGCTATTGCATACCCCGAGCAAAAGGACAGTGTCAGCTTTTTGTTTGTCGGTAACAGTTCTACTTATTATTTCAACACTCCCAACAAATTCCAGCTTATCTGCGAGGCTGCGGGAATCGATATCGAGGTTTATTATTGTTGCGTCGGCGGTGCATATCTTCGCGAATATGCCGATGCAAACAATGAATCCTGCGGAAAGCTGCTTCGCCAAAAGCTCGCCGAAAGATCTTATGATTATATCGTTCTTCAGGACAACAGCAACGCCGATTACAACGAAAGCAAGCCCGCGCTCGATATAATTATGCCGCTCATCAAGGAAAACGGCGCAATACCGCTTCTTTACAAGCGTTATTCCTCCAACGACGTACCCGCAAACCGTCCCGCAAGCGCGCTCAAGCACCATCTCAACTACACCGCGCTGGCAAAGGATTTCGCTATCGACAAGGTCGCTCCCGTTGCAGATGCTTTTCTTATCTGCGAAAAGAAATACCCGAACGCTCCTCTCTTCTTCACCGACAACTCTCACCACTCCAATGCAGGCTCTTATCTTATCGCTTGCGTTTGGGCGATAACCTATTTTGACATTGATATTACAAATATCTCTTACACCGCAGGACTTGACAGCGAAACACTTGCGGCGATGATCGACTGTGCAAAGCTTGCCTGCGAGCAAGGATACGACTTCCCCGAACAATAAAATCCGAACAATAAATAAAAAGGCTGTCGCTTCCCAAAAAAGAAGCGACAGCTTTGTTTTTTGTTTTATTCAGCCGCGTCGAGCTTGAACTCGATAGTTTCATAGGTTCCGCCGGTAAGTGTACGGTTAAAGCGGAATACCTTGACCTTGACACTGTCACCCGCGCGGTAATTTGCGAGTGCCGAGGTGAGATCGTCGCGGTTTGTGACCGTTACACCGCCGAACTCGGTGATAACGTCATAGCGCGAAAGTCCTGCGGCATAAGCAGAGCTGGTTATTTCGATATCTGCTATGAGCACGCCCTGAGGATACTCGCAACGGGGTGTTACCCTGAAATATGCAAGTCCGTCGTCAACGTCGTAAACGGTAATACCTATCTGAGGAGAAGCGGAAGCGATATCACTGTCGGTTATCGGCTCGCCTGCAATAAGCTTTTTGAAAATATCGACTGCGCTTGTTATCGGGATCGCAAAGCCGATGCCCTCGAATTGCTCATCGGCAATCTTAAGCGAGGTGATTCCGATTACGTTGCCCGACATATCGATAAGCGGACCGCCGCTGTTGCCGGGGTTTATAGAACAGTCGGTCTGAATCAGAGTCATTGTCTTGACAACCTTGCCGCTGCTGTTGGTGATGTCGATATCACGCGCGATACCGCTTATGATACCGCAGGTCATCGTGCCGGCAAGCGATTCGTCATAAGGAGTGCCGATCGCGACAACATATTCACCGATATTCAGTTTACCCGAATCGCCGAAGCTGACCGCGGGGAGATCCTTCACGTCAACGTGAAGCACCGCGATATCGGTGATAGGGTCGCTTCCGACAAGCTGCGCGGTATATTCGTTACCGTTATAAAATGCAACCGTTATTTCATCGGCGTCCTCGATAACGTGGTGATTGGTTGCGATATATCCGCCCTCGGAGTCGATAACAAATCCGCTTCCGATAGAATAAGGACGTCCGCCGACACTTACGCGCACCGTACAGCACGAGGGCGCACATTCGGCATATATCTTACTGTAATCGGTCGCCATATCGATAACCGCATCGTCTGCGATGCTGAAATCGGGGATCGTCATATCGGGATCGCGTGAGAATTCGTTGCTGCCCGAGCCTTCGCTCTCGTTTTGTGACACCGCGGAAGACGACTGATTCGACGAATTGCCGTTGGCATTGTCGCCGTTTCTCATCATAATAACGCCGAATACAACGAAAACCGTGACGAGAATAACCGACATAATTATCAGCGCGGTCTTGAAGCCTCCGCCGCCGTTGCCGTTGTTATCCGATCCGTTCCAGCTATATGAGCTGTCGGGCGGTGTTTGACCGTTGAAGCCGTTATTGAAATTGTAAACTGCCATAAGAACACTCCTTTTATAGTTCGCAAGCAAATAATAAATTCTTATACTTAAAAAACGCTTAACGTCTCGAAGCGACCTCTACCAGCGCGGGAGGCAAAGTGAAGCGAAATTCGGTATATTCACCCTCGACCGAATCGACAAGCATATCCTCGCCGTGATTCAATATCGAGGTTTTTGCGATATAAAGTCCCAATCCGGTTCCGCTCTTATCCAAGCCGCGAGAACGGTCGGTCTTGTAGAAACGCTCGAAAACGTGGGGCAGCTCGTCTTTGGGAATACCCTCGCCGCTGTTGCGAATGACAAACTGTGCCTTTTTCTTCTTTCGTCCGTCGGAAACAAAAGCGATATTGATCGAAATATTGCCGTTTTCGGGGGTGAACTTAACTGCATTATCCATAAGATTAAAAATAACGCGGTGGATAGAGTCGGGATCGGCGTTGACGTAAATATCATTTTCGCCGGTTTCAAACGAAATGTCGATATTTTTCTTGCTTATCTTCGATTCAAGCGAGATAAGAACGGTTCTTGCCGTTTCGGAAAGATTGAAGTCAGTCGGCTTGAGATTGGTGCCGCTTTCAAGCCGCGATACCTCCAAAAGCGTATTTACAAGTCTCGAGAGGCGTTTTACCTCTTGAGATATAATATTAAGGTACTTTTCGTGCTGTTCGGGGGGGATAGTGCCGTCGAGAATACCGTCGACAAAGCCGGAAATGGTAGTCATCGGGGTTCTTAAGTCGTGGCTGACGTTGCCGAGGAATGAGTTTCTGACCTCGTCGATATGCTTCAGCGATACTGCCATATCGTTGATCGCGGCGGCAAGCTCGGCAACCTCGTCCTGACCGGTATAGGAAATCTTGGTGTCGAATCTGCCCTTTGAATATTCCTTTGCCGCAGTAATAATTTCGCTAAGAGGCTCGGTCGTTCTGCGCGAAATAACGTAAAGCGAGAGCATTGCCGCGAGGAATATCCACAATGCAACCGTAACTGCAACCGTTACTATCTCCTGAGTAAACACCACCCTTGAATAGTTGCTCATACTTATCATAATTATAAACGGCATATCCTGCACGTATACAACCTGATAGTCGTTCATTCGGTTGCTCGGGAAAAATCCGTCGACCGTGCTTATAATATAGCTCTCATCGGTCGTGAGCATAGTAAGCAGTGCGTTTTCGGACAATCGGCGATTGCCGGAATCATATTCCTTGTCGGTCGTGCCGACAAGCTTTCCGACCTTATCGAAAATATATATTTGTGTATGAGAGGTTCGGGCGGTATATGCAATCAATCCCGCAAGGTCGCTTCCCTCGGAAAAAGCAGTGTAAATTTTATCGTATCCGTAATCCTCAAGATAGGTATCGACAACCAATGCGGTAGATCCGACCGAAACGTTCATCGTATCGCGCTGAACGGCATAGCTGTCGGCGGCGATGCGCGAGGAGACGGCAAACAGTATCGCAATAATACAGGCAAGCAAAATGACGGTAAAGGTTGTAAGATATTTACCGAATATACTTTTAAACATACCATTCTCCTTTTCACAGCATTACTTGATTATTCTACCATACACAAACTGATAATACAACAAGAATTATTAATTATTCTGTTAATAAGATTTTAAAAAGGGGACGAAAAAAGCACTTCTTGCGAAGTGCTTTTTTTGGTGACCCGTAGGAGAATCGAACTCCTGTTACCGCCGTGAAAGGGCGGTGTCTTAACCGCTTGACCAACGGGCCGTTAATGGTAGCGGAAGTTGGACTTGAACCCACGACCTATCGGGTATGAACCGATTGCTCTAGCCAACTGAGCTATTCCGCCATGTTTTCGCGCATTTCCGCGACAGCTTGGTTAGTATAACAGATGTTTCAGTGTTTGTCAATAGTAAATTTTGGATTTTTTTGTTTTTTTGCGAAAATATTTTTATTTGCCATATTGACATAAAGCAAACCGCGTGTTATTATAAGGGTACATTCTTATCCAGAGTGGCGGAGGGAACTGCCCGATGAACCCACGACAACCTACAATTCTGCAAGGTGTCAATTCAGTAGTTTTAAACGAAGATGAGATGTTTTTAGAGTATAAGAAAACTATGCCCTTTGAACATCTGTCAAAGGGTGTTTTATTTTGCAAAAAAATAACTTACATAAAGGAGAAAGAAAAATGAGAAAATTCTTTACCAGCGAATCAGTAACCGAAGGACATCCCGATAAAATCTGCGATCAGATCTCGGATGCGGTTCTTGACTCTATACTTGCGGTTGACCCTATGGCGCGCGTTGCCTGCGAAACCGCTACGACCACAGGTCTTATTCTTGTAATGGGTGAAATCACTACCACCGCAAAGCCCGATTTCCAGACAATCGCACGCGAGACCGTACGCGGTATCGGCTACGACCACAGCGACAAGGGCTTTGACTGCGACACCTGCGGTGTTATCACCGCTATCCACGGTCAGTCTCCCGATATCGCTATGGGCGTTGACAAGGCGCTCGAAGCAAAGAGCGGCGAAATGAAGGACGACAAGGACACCGGTGCAGGCGACCAGGGTATGGTTTTCGGCTTTGCATGTAACGAAACCCCCGAGCTTATGCCTATGCCCATCTCTCTCGCACAGCATATGTCCAAGCGTCTTACCGAGGTTCGCAAGAACGGTACTCTTCCCTATCTCCGTCCCGACGGAAAGACTCAGGTTACCGTTGAATATGAGGACAACAAGCCCGTTCGCGTTGATGCGATCGTTGTTTCCTCTCAGCACGCAGAGGAAATCAGTCTCGAGCAGATCCGCGCAGATATCATCCGCGAGGTAATTATCCCCTCTGTTCCCGCTGAATATATTGACGACAACACCAAGATATACGTTAACCCCACCGGCAGATTTGTTGTCGGCGGTCCTCACGGTGACAGCGGTCTTACCGGCAGAAAGATCATCGTTGATACCTACGGCGGATATGCTTCCCACGGCGGCGGCGCGTTCTCCGGTAAGGATCCCACAAAGGTTGACAGAAGTGCGGCTTATATGGCTCGTTACGTTGCAAAGAATATCGTAGCGGCAGGCGCGGCTGACAGATGTGAGGTTCAGATCGCATATGCAATCGGCGTTGCAAGACCTCTTTCGGTTCTTATCAACACCAACGGCACCGGCAAGGTCAGCGACGAACGTCTCGCAGAAATTGTAAACGAGGTATTTGACCTTCGTCCCGCGGCTATTATCGAAACTCTCGATCTCCGTAAGCCCATTTACAAGAACCTCGCGGCTTACGGCCACTTCGGACGTGAAGAGCTCGGCGTTAAGTGGGAAATTGCCGACAAGGCTGACGAGATCAAGGCAAGAATCTAAACTTTATGTCACAAAGCAAAAACGCGTAGGAATCAACCTACGCGTTTGTTTTTTATTGCGGGGTACGTATCGAAATATCTCCGCTTGAAGTCGTTACCGAGCAATGATGAAGCGGTCTGCCGTTTTGGTATGCATCGCCGTTATTTTGCGGGATATCCACACTGCCGCTTGAGGTAACGCAGGAGAAATAGCAGTTCGAGCTGATATATCCGTCGATATCGCCGCTTGAGCTCCTCAAAGAAATTCCCGAATACGAATCCAAGCCGTCAAATTCTATATCTCCGCTTGAGGTTTCAAACGTAACACTGCAAAGCGACATGGTGTTATCGGCGTTTATATCGCCGCTTGCGCATTCTACCTGAAGTGCGACGTAATTGTATACGTCTTCAAGATTTACATCACCGCTCGAGGTTTCGATAAGAAGGTCGGTCGAACGAGTACCCTTTACCGTTATGTCGCCGCTCGAGGTTTTCAGCGACAGCGGGCGTATTTGTCCGAATCGGTCATAAATCGTATTGAGCTCTTCTACTATATTGCTTTCGTCGATCTCGATTTTCTCACAAAGATACACGTTTTCGATATTTATATCACCGCTTGCGGTCTCTACTACAAAGCCGCCCTTTGTTATATTGCTCACCTTGATATCGCCGCTCGAGCTTTCAAGCTTTGCAACCGAATCGTCTATTTCCGCATTGAAATCTATATCACCGCTCGAGGTCTTTATTTCGGCGTATCCGAATTCAAATTCGTCCGCAACATACACATCCGAGCTTGATGCGGAAACATTCAATGACAGATACTTATTGTGCGGAAGATATATTGTTATTTTCGAATCGAGAAACCATACAGAACCGATCTTCTGAAACCAGCTGCGGTCATCAATATAGGTAAGATAAAGTGTTCCGTCGTTTCCGATTTCATAAAAACGCTGAATTCCTTCGATTTTCGTAAATTCGACATAGCATTTTTCATTGTCGGTAGGAACTATCACTACGTCAGAAATTCCCTCTTTTATGCTTATTGATTCAAATGCACTTATCGCGCTCGTATCATCATCGACGTGAAACATGCCCTTGTCGGAAAGCAAAGCCTCTCTGTCAAAGCCGGCTTTTATGATCGGCATAAACAAAACGGTTGCAAAAATCCAAAGGAATATAGTCAACACTCCGCAAATCAGGAGCACTTTTTTGTATTTTCTTTTTTTATTTTTATTATTTTCGCCATTTGAAGCAGGTTCTGCCGATTCTGACGGTTCATTCTCAACCTCTTCTGCAGATTCTTCGACCGGAGTCGATTCGCTTAATATTTCGGCAATTATTCTGTCGGGCTCGCCCATCGCGGCAACCGCTTCCTCCTCGGAAATGCCGTCTTCTATCCTGTCGTCGATCATTTCGGAATAATAATTCAAGGTGCGGTTTTTATCCTCATCCGAAAGTGCGGATATCCCCGACTTTATTGTATCAAGAAATTCAAACTTCGTCATCACTCTGTTCCTCCCTTGTGATAAATTCGTAAATCGAAACTATTGCCCGCCATTCATTCTCGAAATCGGCAATACGCTTTTTTCCCAATTCGGTTATCGAATAGTATTTTCGTAGTCTTCCGTTGTGCTCTACCGAATAGACGGTCAACAGCTGAGACGCCTCGAGTCTTCGCAATATCGGATAAAGTGTAGATTCGGATATTTCAACGTACGGACTCATATCCTTTATGATCTGATATCCGTAAGAATCGGAATTTTTTATCGATGCAAGCACGCATACCTCAAGCAGTCCGCGTTTCATCTGTACGTCCATACCAATACCACCTTTCGCATAATACTATATCACGCATAGTATTGTTTGTCAATACCCCGTTTCAAACTTTTTCAAAAAAACGCCCGCGGCGTAACAGCCGCAGGCGTTTATTTATACTATCGAATATATTTTACTGTTCGTTATATAACGGCTTGAAGACCGCCTTGTTGTTTTCAAAAACTATTTCGCCGACAGTGATTGTTTCCGGAGGCTTTGACGAAATGGGCGAGATCTCGATGCTTTGCACCAAATAACGATTTTCCGAGTTTTCATTTACGATCACATCTAATGCAAGTGCAAATGAATAATATTCTTCCGGCAATTCGAGGCTTGAAAACAGACGCTCGGATTTTCTCGTTGACACGTCAAAAAGCGAAATCTCGGTGCGATGCAAACCCGATCCCCAAGACGAAACCACAAGCAGATCGGTTACACCGTCGCAATTATAATCGCAGGGGTAGGCATCGTGGAATCCGAATCCGCCGAAAAAGAAGCAAACCGGTGATACCTTGCCGTCGGCAACGATATACGAGCCGAATTCGGTCATTTCCTTATAGATTCGGTAATCGGTCGATTCCCTGACCGCTTCGGGCGTTACGTCGTAAAAGACGGCGTTTTCGGGATATCTGATCTCATTTTCGTCCAAAAGCGCAAACAATTCCGAAAGCTCTTGTTGATTTTTTGCTAACTCCTCGTATTCGGAAATTAATTCCATAACCTTTTCATAGGTCCCCTTTGGGAAAAAGACCGCATTCGGCATATAGGACATGAGCGACGACGGAGTGAATCTTCCGTATTCGTCCTGATATATCTCGAACATCGGCAACGTGAGCCTCGAGTCAAGATAACCTATCGGTGCGTTTGTGAAAACAATATTTCTCCTGCTGTTTGAATAACCCGACATCACCGCACCTGAAATCATTTCTTGCTTCCGATGCTCGCTGTTTTCCTCCGCAGTCGCCTCGCGGCTCGAATGATATGCATTGTAAAGTGTGTCGAAAAGCTCCAACGCATCTCTGCCGCTTACTGTGATTTTTTCGTCCGTCCATTCGGTTCCGAAAACATTACATTCGACCTTGTAGCTTTCGTCTGTAATAAGATTGATTATTTCGTAATAGCTCCATTTCGGCAAAATGCCGTATTTTCGCTCGCTTGTAGTTCCGAGCAAGCCCGCCGTGTCATCACAATAAACGGTAAACTGCTTCACAAACCGCATATTGCAGTCGTAAAATTCTATATATACCGCCGTTTTTGCGTCTTTACCCTCGGTTGCGTTTTCGGCTATCGGTTCTGCCAGAGCACTTAACGATTCGACATAAGCGAGAATATTCTCTGCCTTATCGCCAAGCAGAATTCTGTCGTTCGTGCCGAGTCCAACCAAGGCTCTGCACCAAAGCTTATTGGTTTGAGCAAACGGGAATTTAATTCCCTTTTCGTAAAGAAGATCGACAACGCGGGTATAGATCTCGCTGTAAAACGCCGAATCGAGCTTATAATAATCCGAGCTTGAGCTGACGATCGAATCGTAATAAAACATATAACCGTCGGGGCGGAGAGTATAGTGACCGCAATCGCTTATTCCGCCGAAATCCTCTGTTCCGGCAGCGGCAAACGAGATTCCGACGGATATTTCCTCGCCATTATACATAGAAACGCTTCCGATGGGGGCTTTTTCCCCTTCCTCGCGTTTTTTGTTGAAAAGCTCGTAAAGTTCATTTGCTTCTTCATTGTAAAAGGGGATATCGAACTTATAATCGCCCAACGAAACGGTAAATTCGATACAGTCCTCGCCCACGCCGAGCATATATTCGAGCTCATCGACATAATCCAAAAGCGAATCGTCCAAGGGTATCGCGGCAATCTTCTTTCTGACCGCGAACGAAAACCTTGTTGAAAAGAGCGCTCGCATTTCACCAAGCGTTGCGGGAATAAGTGATTTCTTTATAGTTTCGTAGCTGTCGATACTGCGCAAAACACCAAGCCCGAATTTAAGCTCGCCGTTTTCCAGCCAAGCATAGCAATCAATATGTTCCTCGGTGCGAAGCTCGATATAGTCGGCAAATACCTCGTGGTAATCCTTGCGAACCTCGAGCGAATAGAAAACATTGGCAGGCAGCTCTATTTGTATGTCGCGCTCGAACAGAGGTGTATTGATCTCGGGATATTTTCCAATACACGACATATCATCAACGGGATCGCTTTCTTGTCCTGACTGTGTTGAAACCGATATATCGGTTTCGTTATTACACGCGGAAAGCAGCAACAAAACAGCCAATAATGAAACGAGAAGTTTTTTCATGATAATTACACCTTTCCTATGTTTCATTATTTATAACAGTAAAAAATCAAGAAAGTGGACAAAAAGGCTTCCCGAAGGAAGCCTTTTGCCGTTCTATAATTACTTTTTGATGTACTTGGGTCTGGGAATATAGTGAGTATGGAGAAGATCGTGAGCCTTGTGGGAGTTCGGTTCGCCGAGGAATTCCTTGTAAAGAGTCTTGACTTCTTCATTCTCGTGCGACTTGCGCTTTGCCTTGCCTGCATCTTCGCTGTAAAGCGCTTTTGCACGCTCGGTCTTGAGATCGATGTAGGAAAGTGTGGTCGCATCAACGATGGGAGTACCGCCGCCGGTTACGCAGCCGCCGGGACAGCCCATGATTTCGATAAATTCATATTCCTTTTCGCCGCGCTTGATCATATCGAGAAGATCCTTTGCGTTGCCGGTACCGTGAGCAACTGCTACGCGAACCTTCTTGCCGTTGAGATCAACTTCAGCTTCCTTGATACCGTCGGTGCCGCGAACGCAAGCAAATTCAACGTTTTCAAGAGTATTGCCGGTAACAACCTCGTATACGGTACGAAGCGCTGCTTCCATAACGCCGCCGGTCGCACCGAAGATAACGCCTGCGCCGGTAGATTCACCGAGAACAGAATCAAAGTCTTCATCGGGGAGACGCTTGAAGTCGATACCTGCGTTCTTGATCATTCTTGCAAGCTCACGAACGGTGAGAACCGCATCGACATCCTGCAAGCCGTTTGCGGAAAGCTCTTCTCTGCCTGCTTCGAACTTCTTAGCGGTACAAGGCATTACCGAAACAACGTAGATATCCTTGGGATCGATGCCTGCTTTTTCAGCATAGTAGCTCTTGATAACCGCGCCGAGCATTTCGTGGGGCGATTTGCAGGAGGAAAGGTTGGGAAGGAATTCGGGATAGAATTCTTCACAGTACTTGATCCAACCGGGGCTGCAGCTTGTGATCATAGGAAGTGCGCCGCCGTTGTTGAGTCTGCCGATGAGCTCGGTGCCTTCTTCCATAATGGTAAGGTCAGCCGCGAAGTCGGTATCGAATACCTTGTCAAAGCCGAGTCTACGAAGTGCGGAAACGAGCTTGCCGGTAACGGCAGTGCCGATTTCCATGCCGAATTCTTCGCCGAGAGTTGCTCTTACCGCGGGAGCGGGCTGAACAACAACGTGCTTGGAGGGATCAGCAAGTGCAGCGTATACGTCTGCGGTGCTGTCCTTTTCGTACAATGCGCCAACAGGGCAAGCGAGGATACACTGACCGCAGTTTACGCAGGGGCTGTCTGCAAGGCTCATGCCGTAGATACAGCCGATAGTGGTATTGAAGCCGCGCTTCGCCACGCCGATCGCACCGATCTTCTGAACGTTGTTACAAGCTGCTACACAGCGACGGCAGGAGATACACTTGGTGTTATCGCGAACGATAGAGGGGCTGATTTCATCAATATCTGCTTCGGACTTGTTGCCGTCGAAGGGATAACCGTCGACGCCGTATTCCTTACAGAGCTGCTGAAGCTCGCAGTTGCCGCTTCTTACGCAGGATGTACATTCACGGTTGTGATTGGAAAGAATAAGCTCGAGGTTGATTTTTCTTGCCTTGCGGAGCTTTTCGTTATTGGTGCATACTACCATACCCTCGCCAACGGGGGATACGCAGGATGCCTGAAGTGCGCGAGCGCCCTGAATTTCAACAAGACAGAGACGGCAAGCACCGATTTCGTTAATATCCTTGAGGTAGCAAAGAGTCGGGATATTGATGTTTGCTTCACGTGCAGCTTCAAGAATCGTATAATTAGAGGGAACAGTTACCTGTACGCCGTCTATTGTAAGAGTTACCATATTCATTTATCCGTCCTCCTTTATTTCTTCGAGATTGCGCCGAACTTACAGCTGTCAATACAGGTACCGCACTTGATACACTTGTCCTGATCGATAACGAACGGGCTCTTTACGACGCCTTCGATAGCGTTGACGGGACACTTTCTCGCACAGAGCGAGCAGCCCTTACAAAGCTCGCGGTCGATAACGTATCTCGAGAGTGCCTTACACTGACCTGCGGGGCAGCGCTTTTCACGAATGTGAGCTTCATATTCGTCACGGAAGTAACGAATGGTGGAAAGAACAGGGTTGGGAGCTGTCTGGCCGAGACCGCAGAGTGCGGTTGCCTTGATATTGTTTGCGAGCTCTTCGAGCTTTTCGATATCGCCCTCTTCGCCCTTACCTTCGGTAATGCGGTTGAGGATATCGAGCATTCTTCTCGTACCTACACGGCAGGGAGTACACTTACCGCAGGATTCATCAACGGTGAATTCGAGGAAGAACTTAGCAATATCAACCATACAGTTGTCTTCATCCATTACGATAAGACCGCCCGAGCCCATCATAGAGCCGATAGACATGAGAGATTCATAGTCAACGGGAGTATCGATAAGAGATGCGGGAATACAGCCGCCGGAGGGGCCGCCGGTCTGTGCAGCTTTAAACTTCTTGCCGTTGGGGATACCGCCGCCGATATCTTCGATGATGGTGCGGAGGGGAGTACCCATAGGAATTTCAACAAGACCGGTGTGGTTGATCTTACCGCCGAGTGCAAATACCTTTGTACCGGTGGACTTTTCGGTACCGACAGACTTGAACCAGTCTGCGCCCTTGTTGATGATCTGAGCAACGTTTGCAAGAGTTTCAACGTTGTTGATGATGGTGGGCTGACCGAAGAGACCTTTAACTGCGGGGAACGGAGGACGAGGTCTGGGTTCGCCGCGGTGGCCTTCGATCGAGGTGAGGAGTGCGGTTTCTTCGCCGCATACGAATGCGCCCGAGCCGAGACGGATGTTTACGTCGAAATTGAAGCCGGTGCCGAAGATATTCTTACCGAGAACGCCGTATTCACGAGCCTGCTCGATAGCAATAGCAAAACGCTTAACTGCGATAGGATATTCCGCACGAACGTATACGAAGCCTTCGTCTGCGCCGATCGCATAGCCTGCGATAGCCATTGCTTCGATAATTGCGTGGGGGTCACCCTCGAGAACCGAACGGTCCATAAATGCACCGGGGTCGCCTTCGTCTGCGTTACATACAACATACTTCTTGTCGGAAACGCTGTTCTTTGCGAACTGCCACTTTCTTGCGGTCGGGAAGCCTGCGCCGCCTCTGCCGCGGAGACCGGAATCGAGAATCACCTGAATTACTTCGTCGGGAGTCATTTCGGTCAATACCTTGCCGAGTGCGAGGTATCCGTCGGTAGCTATGTATTCATCAATACATTCGGGATCGATAACGCCGCAGTTACGCAATGCAACACGGTGCTGATCCTTGTAGAAGCCGGTTTCGTTAAGAGCAACGGGGCCGTCTGCCTTCTTACCGCCGCCGATATCGTCGTAAACCAATCTCTGAACGAGTTCGCCGTTTACCAAGTGAGTAGAAACGATTTCGGGAACGTCCTCGGGAGTTACCTGAGAATAGAAGGTTCCTTCGGGATATACGATAACAACAGGGCCGAGTGCGCAAAGACCGAAGCAACCGGTCTGAACGATCTTAACGTCGTTTTCGATACCGTTCGCCTTGAGTTCCTTTTCAAAGATCTCGCGAATGGTTACCGAGCCGGAGGAGGTACAACCGGTACCGCCGCAGACGAGAACGTGTCTTTTAACCTTGTTATCGGAAAGAGATTTATCTTGCATACGGATCGCAATAGCTTTTTTAGCTTCGTTGCGGATCTCGGCAAGCTGAGCCAATGATTTCATTTATTCCAATTCCTTTCAACAATTAATATTTTGCGAGAATATCCTTGACGTCAGCGGGGTCGAGTCTGCCGTAAACATCGTTGTTGATAGTCATTACGGGAGCAAGGCCGCAGCAGCCGAGGCAACGGGTGTCCTGAATCGAGAACTTGCCGTCCTTGGTGGTTTCGCCGGAATCGATACCGAGTTGGTTCTTAACTTCGTCAAGCACTGCAGCAGCGCCCTTAACGTAGCAAGCGGTACCTGTGCATACAGAGATAACGTAATCACCCTTCGGAGTAAGGGAGAAGAGTGCGTAGAATGTAGCTACGCCGTAGATCTCGGATACGGGTACGTCGAGTCTGTCGGAAATGAGCTGCATGGTTTCGAAGGAAAGGTAGCCAAAGAGCTCCTGAGCCTTCTGCATAACGGGGATAAGCGCGCCGCCGACATCCTTTTGTTCGGAGATGTAGGCTTCGAGTTCGGCATTCTTTGCCGCGATCTGTTCCTGAGTAAGTGCCATTCGGGTTCCTCCTGAGAGATTTATTTCTTATTTTTGCGCATATTTAATCGATCTGTCGCAAAACAGACCGAATCCGTTCTATATTATAGCATGAGCGCTCGGATTTTTCAATCCTTTTTTTGCGAAAAATCTATACCAAATCTTGTTTTTTGACATTTTATGTGATATATTACTATTTTGAAAGGAGTTGTGACCTCTTATGATGAAGAAAAACGAGGCTTGGAAAAGAAAAGTAGCCTATCAAATATACCCCAGAAGCTTTTGCGACGCCAACGGCGACGGCATCGGCGACATCAAGGGTATCACCTCGAAGCTTGATTATTTAAAGGATCTCGGCATCGATTACGTCTGGATCTGTCCCGTTTACGCCTCTCCGATGGATGACGGCGGATACGACATTTCCGACTATTACGCAATAAACCCCATGTTCGGCACAATGGAGGACATGGACGAGCTTCTCGCAGAAGCAGGCAAGCGCGGTATAAAGATCGTTATGGACCTTGTTGTTAACCACTGCTCCGACGAACACGAATGGTTCCAAAAGGCGCTTGCAGACCCCAACTGCGAGGAAGCCGAATATTTCTATTTCAGAAACAGCGAAAACGGCCCTCCCAACAACTGGCGCTCGATGTTCGGCGGCAGCGCGTGGGAGCACGTCGGCAACGGCCGTTATTATATGCACCTCTTCTCGAAAAAGCAGCCCGATCTGAACTGGGAAAACCCCAAGCTGCGCGAAAAGATCTACGAAATGGTTAATTGGTGGCTTGACAAGGGCTTGGGCGGCTGGCGTATCGACGCTATCACACATCTCAAAAAGGAGCCCACCCTCTCCTCGCTTCCGCCCGATGGCGACGACGGATTGGTAGGCTGTTTTGAGCCGACGAGAAACTACCCCGGTATCGGCGATTTTCTCACCGAGCTCCGCGAGCGCACCTTTGACAGATACGATTGCTTCACGGTAGCCGAGGCGGCAGGCGTTCCCTATCATCAGCTTGGCGAATACATCGGCGAAAACGGCTATTTCTCTACCCTTTTCGACTTTTCCTATTCCGAGCTTTATGCATACGGCCACACCTGGTACACCTGCAAAAAGGCTTGGGAATGGCCTATCACCTGGTTGCGCGACAAGATGTTTGCAAGCCAGATCGAAACCGAAAAGATCGGATTCGGCGCGGTTTATTTCGAGAATCACGACTACCCCCGTGCTTGTGAAAAATTCCTTCCCAAAGAATACCAAAGCGAGCTTTCCCAAAAGATGCTCGGCACTCTCTGGTTCTACCTCCGCGGTATTCCCTTTATCTATCAGGGACAGGAATTGGGTATGACCAACACCGTCTTTGACAGCATCGACGACGTTGACGACATTTCCACCAAAAACCATTACAGCATCGCTATCCACGACGGACTCACCCCCGAGGACGCAATCAAGGCGGTAAACCGTTACAGCCGCGACAACGGCCGTGTTCCTTTCCCCTGGACCGCAGGCGAAAACGGCGGATTTTCAAATGCAAAGCCTTGGATGAAGATCCACCCCGAATATATCCGCTTTAACGCAGAGGACGAGGCAAAGGACGAAAACAGCGTGCTTTCCTACTACAAAAAGATGATTGCGCTCCGCAAGAGCGAGGAATTTTCAGAAACCCTCTCGGTCGGCAGTATTCAACCCATTATGCTTGATTACGATGACGTCATCGCATACAAGCGTATCGGCAACGGCAAAGAGGTTGCGGTAGTTTGCTCCTTCTCTCCCTATCCGCTTGAAGTGAAGACCGATATTTCGGGCAAAAAGCTGCTCATCTCCAACTACGATGATGCAATTCTTCCCGAAAACAACGTTTTGAAGCTTCAACCCTTCGAGGCTATCGTTTTCGAGGTATAGTTTCGCAAAAAATCGGCAGTACCTGCAAAAAGGCACTGCCGTTTTTTATTTTGTTTTTGCGTTTTTCATACGGCACAAAGACCAGTTAAGACCGGTATTTTTTATCCGTTCGGCTATTTCCCACAAGTAATCGGACAAGACAAGCTCGACTTTCGCCTTTGCAAGCGCTCCCAAAAGATTGTCCACTCGGTGAACTGCAATAGGAGTTTGAGACACTGTCGCAATATAATATCCCGCGACATCGTCCTGTAAAACGAAATCCTTTGGATCGAACTCATAAATATACAGAACCGTGTTTTTCATTCTTTCAAGCCAATCACGTTCGATAACGACTGCATGGCAGGATTCCCGATCGGGAAAATATTCTCGTATATCAGCCTCGGTAGTATTCGGGCCAATATGATAACAGACTCGCGGACAGTCACGCGGAGTGAGAAAATTCGGCAATCGCTTTTCATCGAGTGCCCACACAACACCGACGCTCTTGTCCATATCGGCTCTCAACGGAACGCGCGGATTGAATATATTTATATCACTTTCTTCGCTGACATGAAACAGACGCATATCACACCCTGTATTTTTCAAACATACCTTGTGCGCGGGCATCGCAATCGGCGGTGACGAGCGCGCCTTCGGCAACGTATTCGCAATCCAGCACGGTCGCGAGACGATAAATATCGGCAACAACTCCCGCCTCGGAGTGAGGAATCAAAAACTTCAGCTTTTTCTTGCCTGCCGCAACCAATTCATCGAGCTTTTCCAGAAGCGATTGAGTTCCGTCGCCGCTTTTCGCCGAAATCTCTATCGAATCCTTGGGATATGGGGTATCGCGCAGGGCAATATCGCATTTATTGAACACCTCGATAACCGGCTTATCGCCCGCACCGAGCTCTTGGATAAGCTGTTTTGTAACAGCACGCTTGCGTTCACGCTCGGTAAGCTCCTCGCTCGCGTCGGTGATATTGATAATATAATCGGCGTATTTAAGCTCCTCGAGGGTAGACTTGAACGCCTTTACAAGATGAGTGGGGAGTCTGTCGATAAAGCCGACAGTATCGGTAAGCAGCATTTCGTTGCCGCTGGGGAGAGTGAGTCTTCTTGTCGTGGGATCGAGAGTAGCAAAAAGCTTATCCTCGGCAAGAATACCCGCGTTTGTAAGCGTATTCAGAAGAGTGGATTTGCCCGCGTTCGTATATCCGATTATCGCGGCGGATTTGATCCCCGAGCGTGCACGCGATGCACGCTTTATATCACGTGTGCGCTCGATATCGGCAATTTCCTCGGAGAGCGCGGCGATACGTCTTTTGATATGTCTTCTGTCGCTTTCGAGCTTCGATTCACCGGGGCCTCTCGTGCCGATTCCTCCGCCCAATCGCGAAAGCTCTTTACCTCTGCCGGTGAGGCGAGGCGCGGTATAGCGAAGACAAGCTATCTCGACCTGAAGCTTTCCCTCGCCCGTTACGGCGTGGAGCGCGAAAATATCGAGTATAAGCATAGTGCGGTCTATAACGCGAACGTCGGGAATTTCCTTTTCGAGATTTGCAATCTGCGAGGGGGTGAGCTCGTTATCGAACACGACAAGCGAAATTTCACCGTCGTTGCGGATAAATTCGGCGATTTCCTGCACCTTGCCGCTTCCGATATAGGTTGCTTTGTCGGGGCTTACGCGGTTTTGGATAACACGCGCCGCCTCTTCTCCGCCCGCGGTTTCAAGCAAACGGGCAAGCTCGTCGAGCGAGCGCATCGCTTCTTCGTTTTCGTCAACAGTCGAAACCGAAACAAGCAACGCCTTGCCCGAGCCCGACTTCAATTCTTCTGTGATATTAAGGCTTTCCATAATTAACAACCTCCTTTACCGTATTATCGCCGAATCGGCGGCAATACAATGAAAAAAGCGGCACACAAGGTGCCGCTTTCGGAATGATTATGCTACGATTAGTCGAGGTTGAACTTCTTCTTGAACTTATCAACACGTCCGCCTGCATCAACAAACTTCTGTTTGCCGGTGAAGAAGGGGTGGCATTTAGAGCAAATATCAACCTTTACGTTGTCCTTAACAGACTTAGTAACATATTCTGCGCCACAAGCACACTTGATAGTGGTGGTCTTGTATTCGGGATGGATACCCTGTTTCATTTCGGAATTCCTCTCTTTCATATGATAAGGAGCGTATGCTCCAACATTTCGCACACTAAAGTATAACACGCATATCCGAAAAATGCAATACCTTTTTTCGATTTTTTCGAAATTTATTTAACTTTCGAAAAAACGGGCAGAAACGGTTGAAATATGCTTGCTTTTTCACGCAAGCGATATTATAATGTATTTTGAAAGAATATGCAACACGGAGTTGAAATTTTTTATGAAAATAACATATCTCGGTACCGCGGCGGCAGAGGGCTGGCCCGCTATATTCTGCAACTGTGAATACTGCAAAAAGGCAAAGGAGCTCGGCGGAAAGAATATCAGAACCCGTTCGCAAGCGCTTATAAACGAGGATCTGCTTATCGACTTCCCTGCAGACACCTATGCACATATGCTTCAGAACAGACACGATCTTTCCGCGGTGAAATATTGCTTTGTTACCCATTCTCACATCGACCATTTCGAGCCCACCGACGTGATAATGCGTATGGAAAGCTGCTTTGCCCACAAAATGACGGAGCCAGTTTTGCATTTTTACGGAAACAAGGCGGTTTTGAACCGCTATAACCATTTCGTGCGCGACACCGACGAGGAGGAGATACCTCCCTCTGTCACGATAAACGAGATCAAGGCATACGACGTCACTGTTGCGGGACACTATACCGTCACCGCGCTTCCCGCGTTCCACGCTCCCAAGGAAACGCCGTTTGTTTATCTTCTAACCGACGGCGAAAAAACGTTGCTTTATCTGCACGATACCGGACTTCCCTTCGACGAGGTTTCCGATTATCTCGAAAAGAACAATATAAAAGCCGATCTTGTCAGTTACGACTGCACCTACGGCGCGCTTCCCAGCGCGGGCGGACATATGGGCCTCGACAGCGTCCCTCTCGTCAAGGCAAGATTGGAAAGCACCGGTGTTTGCGGTGCAGACACCATCCACGTTGTAAACCACTTCTCGCACAACGGTATGCTTCTGCATGATGAGCTCTGCGAGGCGGCGAGCAAGCTTGGATTTATCGTAGCATACGATGGTATGTCGATCGAATTCTGACGGAGGAAATATGAAAATAACCCGACGTTTGTTTGCCGTAATAACGGCATTGGCGCTCTCGTTTTGCTTGCTTTCGGTTTTTCCGTTTGCAGAAGAGAGCGACCTTTGGATCTTTATTGACGGCGAAAATATCACAAGACAAACCAACACGGCTGTCATATACCGCGGAGTCGGCTCGACCGGTCAAACACAGTGGGGACACGACATCGTTGTCGACTCACAAAATGTTGTTACCGATATAATCGAGGGCGGACTTCCCGAGGGTGAAAACCTGTCTGTCCCCGACGGCGGATACGTTATTTCCGCTGCGGGTGTTAAGGTAAAATGGTTCAAGGACAATGTTAAAAAGGGCAGCAAGCTTTACTACGACAGCTACACCCAAAAGCTTTTCGTTTGCAACCAGGCAGGTGTTTTCGATCCCTATTTCACAAAAACAGCAAGTGTAAGCGAGCTCGGAGCGGGTCATTATCTTTTGATAAATCCCCTCACGAGCGGAACACCGACCTACACCTACGATATCGCCGTTGACTCAAACGGCACGGTTACCGCAAGAGGAAGCAATATCGCCGTTACCGAGGGAGGATTTATTATATCCGCCTCAACCTCGAGCGACAAGGCGTTTCTTTTGATGTATGCGCCCTTGGGTGCAAAATGCAGTATTTCCGAGAATGTCGTTAGCTTCAGCTACGACAAAAATATGCTCAAATCGACTCTGCTTGCGGAAATCGCAAGATCAGAACAAATAATTGCCGATGCGATTGCCGGATTTTACCCTATCGACCTGAATGCAGTAAATGCAGTTGTTGCCGAAATCAAATCGACCGCCAACGGCAGCCTCGATTACAAAACGCTTAGTTCGGCTTTGGCAAGACTTGAGAACGAGGTCAACCGAATTTGCGCATCCGAGCTTATCGGCGAGCTGAGAGCGGCAGTTCACACGCCTTATGAAACCGAAATCAGTGCAGTGCGCGAAACCGTAAAGAGAGCAAAGGCGGCAGGGCTCAACACTCTGTTTCTGAAGCTGACCAACGGATACGGAAGCTTTGTCCCGCTTCCCGACGGAAATAAATTCGCACAGGACGAAAAATTCAAGGGATTTGACGTTTTAAAGGCGTTTATCACGGTTTGCGAGGAAGAAAATATCGCGCTCGGACTGTCGATCGACGTATATTATAACGAATACGCATCTATCGCCGCACCCGATTGGCTGAGCGAGCCGAACGGAAGCGAAAAGGGCGCGACCGACAAGTTTTATTCCCCCTCCAACGAGGAATTCAAGAGCTATTATCTCGAATATCTGACACATATCGTCACAAACTACGATATAAAAACGATAATGCTCGACAGTCTGCGTTTTCCCCGATTCCACGAGGAAACCGATATGGGCTATGACTATATCACTCTACAAAGCTTTTCAGAAAAATACGGCATTCCCATAAACGAGGTCGATGCAATCAAAACCGAGCTTTTCACCTCGCCGCATTGGCTCAAGTGGGTCGAATACCGTACAAGCCTTGTTACAGATATGGCAAAAAGCATTTCGGAAACGGTCAGAGCGGTGCGTTCCGACGTTAACCTTATTGCGATATCGGCGCGTGACAGTGTAGACCATTTCTATATGCAGGATATGACCGGCTGGCTCGAAGCAGGATTGTTCGACGGCGTATGTCTTGCGCTTTACGAGGGCGACGAAGCAGAAAACGACCCGATCGACGAGCTTGCCTACGACGACGGCTATATAACCTCCAAGGGTGATATTATCGGCTCGTTTACCGACAGAAATGCATTTTTCTTCACCGCGCTTGAATCGGACAAGCTGATAAGCGGTGAGGTTATCGCAAACGCAATCGGCGAATCACGATTGATCGGCAGCAACGGCTATATATTCAGCAATCTTGATTCGTTCATCGCACAGAATTATCATTTGGCACTTAATAAGGGAATCGCTTCAAACGAGGCATTTTCTCCCCTCTCCGAAACGTCAAGCGCGATGAAATCGATTCTCGAGGCATCGAAGTCAAAGATAAACGACCGAATACTCGCGCTCGGCGGCTGTGACGAGGCAACCGCGGTTACGGCATTGACAAGAATAAACGAGGCAATGCTTCTTGTTGAAAACGGTGTTCTTACTCACGAGCAGGCGACTGCGCTCGAAAGCGATATTGCGATGATATTCGCATCAAGCCTTGCAAAGCAGAGTGTTTTGAAGGAATACGAGGCAATAACCAAAATGGCACTGCTTTACAAGGAGGAAGCCGAAATCGTTCCTCCGAACGACGAAAGCGGCGACACTTCCGATGAAAGCGCCGAGCAAAGCGAGCCCGATATTTCCGAGGAGGAAAGTATTGCCGCACCCGAAGAAAGTGAAACCGAATCTGTTCCGTTTGATGAAGCGGACAATAGTATTTCTATCGGCAACATTCTTATCTACGGATTTGTTGCATTTTCGTTAATCGCGGCGATTTTTGCGGTCATAGTAGGCATCAAGCGCAAAAAACAGCGCCCCGCCGACAGCCATATGCCCAAGGCGATGAGAAAGCAAAACGAAGACGAATAAAAAATGCACCAAAGGTGTTGACTTAAAGCTTTTGTTGGTGTATAATTAATCGAAATATTTCGACAAACGGAGGAAATCATAATGAAACATATCAAAACTCTCGAAACCCGTAACCTTTGCGAAAGCGCTAAAAACGGCGGATGCGGCGAATGCCAGACCTCCTGCCAGTCCGCTTGCAAGACCAGCTGCGGTATCGCTAACCAGCAGTGCGAAAGCAAGAAGGAAAGCAAATAATAGCTTTTTGCAATTTTAAATTTAAATTCGTACGGAAGATGCCGCCAGTGGCGGCATTTTTTCATAAAAGAGGACAATATGATCCATCAATACAAACTAAACGGCTATAACATAGTACTTGATATCTGTTCGGGCTCGGTCCACGCGGTCGATGACGTTGCTTACGATATAATCTCCCTTTTTGAAAGCGAAAGCAAGGAAAGCATAATCGCTTCGATGAAGGAAAAATATGCAGGCATTGACGGAATCACCGAGGAGGATATTTCGGAATGCTACGAGCAGGTCAACGAGCTGAAAAGCTCGGGCAAGCTTTTTGTAAAAGACAGCTTCGAGCCGATGGCGGGCGAGCTGAAGAGAAAAACTTCCGGCGTTATCAAGGCACTTTGTCTGCATATCGCGCATACCTGCAATTTGAATTGCTCTTATTGCTTTGCCAGCCAGGGCAAATACCACGGCGACAGAGCGGTGATGAGCTTTGAGGTGGGTAAGCGTGCGCTCGATTTTCTTATCGAAAATTCGGGAAGCAGACGTAATCTCGAGGTCGACTTCTTCGGCGGCGAGCCTTTGATGAATTTTGACGTTGTAAAGCAGCTTGTCGCCTATGCGAGAAGCATCGAAAAGGAAAAGGGCAAGAATTTCCGCTTTACCCTCACAACCAACGGCTTGCTTATCGACGACGACGTTATCGAATTTGCAAACAAGGAAATGAGCAACGTCGTTCTTTCGCTCGACGGCAGAAAGGAAATCCACGACAGGTTCCGTGTCGACTATGCGGGCAACGGAAGCTGGGAAAGAATCGTTCCCAAATTCCAAAAGCTTGTCAACTCGCGCAACGGCAAGGATTACTATATGCGCGGCACATTCACCCACGCGAACCCCGATTTTCTCAAGGATATCGAAACCATGCTCGATCTCGGCTTCACCGAGCT
>SVRD01000024.1 GCA_015064955.1 Oscillospiraceae bacterium | reverse complement strand
GTATTCGCTATCATCGCTCTCGTTGCAGTTGCAGGCTCTGCAGTTGTTATCAAGTCCCGTAAATAATCGTTTATCGGTTTTAATATAAGGACATAAATCGAGGCTTCCCAAAAGGAAGCCTCTTTTTATTTATTCGTTATATAAACGACAATATCGCAGTGAATAAACAGACTTTTTGTTGTATTTGCCATTGAAATTAATATTGCGTAGTGCTATAATTCCTCTTGCAAAATCAATGTCGAACAGAGGCGTTTTTTATGAAGGGTTCTTATTTGAAGCCGAAGCTTTTTTCTACAATAAAGGGCTATACGGCGCAACAGCTTTCAAAGGATCTGGTTGCGGGTATTATCGTTGCGGTAATCGCGCTTCCTCTTTCTATCGCACTCGCAATCGCTTCGGGCGTTGAGCCCGCTTGCGGTATCTACACCGCCATCGCCGCAGGATTTATCGTTTCGATGCTCGGCGGAAGCCGTGTTCAGATCGCAGGCCCGACCGCCGCATTTGCAACTATTGTTGCGGGTATTGTCGCAACAAAGGGTATGAGCGGCTTGTTTGTCGCAACCGTGCTTGCCGGCATAATGCTTATCCTTATGGGCATTTTCAAGCTCGGCGGACTTATCAAATATATCCCCTATACTATCACGACCGGCTTTACGGCAGGTATCGCGGTAACTATTTTTATCGGGCAAATAAAGGATTTCCTCGGATTGAGCTACGCCGAGGGTGTCAAACCGATCGAAACGATCGAAAAGATCGAGGCAAATATTGATTCCATCTCGACTTTCAGCTGGCAGGCGTTGCTTGTCGGTGCGGTATGTCTTATAATCCTTATCGTCTACCCCAAGTTTGAAAAGCGTGTTCCCCCTTCGCTTATTGCGGTAGTTGTCGGCGCGCTTATGGTCAAGTTTATCCCCGGGCTCGACAGCGGTGTAAACACCATCGGCGAGCTTTACGATATCCCGATGGGGCTCCCCAAGGTTGATTTTTCGGGTATTGATTTTTCGCTTTCCAACATCGGTGCGCTTCTTCCCGATGCGTTTACGATAGCGATACTCGCCGCGATCGAATCGCTCCTTTCCTGTGTCGTTGCCGACAATATGGTCAACTCGCGCCACAACTCCAATGCCGAGCTCGTAGCGCAGGGCGCAGGTAATATCGCATCGGTATTCTTCGGCGGTATCCCCGCCACCGGCGCGATCGCACGTACCGCCGCAAACGCGAAAAACGGCGGCAGAACCCCGATCGCAGGTATGGTCCACGCGGTAGTGCTCCTTCTCGTGCTTTTGTTCCTCATGCCCTATGCGGGACTTATTCCGATGCCGACTATCGCCGCAATTCTCTTTATGGTAGCATATAATATGAGCGAATGGCGCAGATTTGTCCGCATCGTAAAGACCGCTCCCATCAGCGATATCGCAGTAATGGTCGTAACCTTCGGTCTTACCGTTATTTTCGACCTTGTTATCGCTATCGAGGTTGGTCTTGTTATGGCGTTTGTGCTCTTTATGAAGCGTATGAGCGACGAAACGAAAATCATCGCTTGGAAAAATGATCCCGAAAGCGAGCTTGCGGGTATCGCCGAAAATATCAAGGTTTTCGAGATAGACGGCCCGCTGTTCTTCGGCTCGGCAGACAAGATTCCCGATATCGTCGCAGACGAAAACACAAAGTATCTTATATTGCGTATGCGTGCGGTCAATGCAGTTGACTCGACCGCGATGAACGCTCTCGAGGCACTCAACGACAAGTGCAAGAAGATGGGCGTCCGCCTTATCCTTTCTCACGTGAACGAGCAGCCGATGAAGATTATGAAGAAATCGGGATTTGTCGAGGCGGTCGGAACCGAAAACTTCGTTCCCCATATCCACGACGCGCTGAATCTTTGCAAATAACACAAAAACAAGCTTCTCTGTTTTAAAGAGAAGCTTGTTCTTTTGTATATCGCAGTTTTTGATGCAGTATTGTGCAAAAATGACGGTTTTAAGGTGATTTATCACTGTGACGCCGCCCTATTCCGAGGCTGTTTTGCTTTGTTTATCCGACGTTTCGCAAAGGTACGTATATCATTATTACTGTCGTACAGACATTCTTCGATAATTTCCCTGCTCAGCATTTTGAATTTTGCCATCAAGCGCAGCGAATGAAAACGGCAGTTCGAGCAACGGGTCGTTTTATAAATCATCGGCAATGCGCTTTTAAGATACTCGGGATAATCGCCCCGCTCGAGCGAATCGAAAATATCAAAATGAAAGCTATGCCAACCGCTCTCGTTATCCTTGTCGATATCGAGTGTTTCCAAAGTCTTGATAAGCTCTTCCTCGCTTTTCGGCAAAGGAATATCTTGAAAAAGCGCTCTGTTTTTATAATTTTCAAGCCGTTTTCTCGCCGCTTCGGCAAGTGTCGGGTCGTTCTTGCGCCGATCAAGCTCGATAAGACGTAATTTTTCTCGTTCGTTAACAAGCTCGAGAAATCTGCAAAGCTTTTGCCCTTTTTTCTTGTACTGCTCGGCACGCTTGATAAACTGCCTGCTTTCCAATATAAACCAATCGAAATCGCCGCAGTCAAAATTCGGGTTGTTATCGATCAGATTCGCGATATCCGAAGCGATCTCCCGAAATACTTTACTGCTTTTGCAAAGCGAAACGCAAACCTGCTCGAAATTATCGCGCTCGGGGAATCTGCCGAACGGCAGTGATTTTGTGTTTGATAAATCGAAATAAAGGCTTTTGTATTTTTCCCTTAAGGCGTCAGCCGAAACAGAGTCGTTTATCTTAGATAAAAGCTCCGCATAGTATGCAGTGTCCCAGCTCATATCGCTGTTTGGTGTTGAAAAAAGCTTGTTTATAATAATATCGCGGAATCGCGCCGTCGCGCCGAGATGCGAGATAATTCCGATTGCATAATCCGCGCGCGTGCCTTCGCACTGAACATCGAATGAAGTGCATTCCGTCAATGCTTTTACCGCTTCGTTTTGCAAGATTTCGGAATTCTCGGTTGCTGTGATATACGCGCGCCCAAGCCCACGCTCGAGCGCATAAATAAATTCTGTTTTTGTCATATTATCTCCGTATTTTCAAAATGAAAAAAGACGCAAGCCGACAAAGCGGTACTTAAATACCGCGAACCTGCTTGCGTCTTGTATTTTACGGAAAAGTCAAAGAATTAAAGCTCCTCGCAGCCGATCTCGTCACCGTCGTCCATATATTCACGGGCGGCAACACGCTTTTTGTCGCGTTCCGCTTCGACCATATCGGAAAGCATTTCCTTGATTTCAGAAGATTTTTTGATCTTCTTGATATCGAATTCAGGTGTCGATTTGTCGGCTGTGCAACAATGAATCGTGCCCAAGCCGAAAATACGCTGACCGAAGGGACGGTTGAGGGTAAGATCCATTATGCGATAAAGACGAATCTCCTCTTCCTTTTTAGAAAAAAATCCGGTTTCGATAAGAAGCTTATCTTCCTTGAGCTTGTAAACCGTAAAGCTCAGCGGCAAGCCGAATATAGTGCGCTTCCTGTCCTTCCAAACGTATCCTGTTGCAGACATAACGAAACACCTCCGTTTGATTACTTTAGTTCATATTACCACATTACAAATCAAATTACAATATCTCGGCAAAAATTCCTTTTGCCGTTTCGGGCTTTAATCTATATCCGATCAATAATTTCTTTCCACGAGCTCGATATAATTTCCGTTGCAGTTAACGTAGAGATCAAAATCGCTTTCTCTGAGCAAAAATCCCCACAAGGCGATATAATCAACGTAAAGCTCTTGCTCTTCGGAAGTTCGGTTTTCTACTTCGCCCCAAAGTCTGTCCTCGTTACCGCGCACAAGCTTTTTCGTCTTCAGACTGAGCGTATATGATCTTCCGTTGAAGCTGACTGAAGCCTTTTCACTACTCGTCCACTCGATACTCGCTCCGAGCGAATCGAGTGTTGCGACAAGCGGAAGCTCTACCTCGCGAGCAATAATATCGAGCTCGCATTCGACATTTTCCGCAAGCTTGCCGTTTATATACATCGGCGCAGACTGATTCTTCTGCCATTCTTCCGTGTCGGATACTGCGGGGTAAATTTCATGAACACCAAACACCTCGTCGGCATCGACCTCAACAACCAAAATATGCTTTACTTCTTTATCATCTGTGTCGTTCAGAGCTCTGTTTATTCTCACCGCCGTGCCGTATTCGCTGCAGGAAATACCGTCGAGTCGGAATTCATTTCCGCTCGAGCTCGAGATCACGTATGCGATAATCAGACTCTTTTTCTGAAAATACTTGCTGTCCTTATCCTTTGCAAATTCGGCAAACTCCTCTGAATCCGAGCCTTCGACAAGGCGTTGAAGCGAACCCTTGCTGTATACCGCAGTCACTACAACGCTGTCCGCAGGTATATCTACGTAGTTCAGCTTAAGCTCACCCACAAAGCTGTGCGAGATATAATCGAGCTCTCGCTCGGTGGTATCAAAATCAACCTTTGTCGATTCCGCGCCAAAGCTTTCACAGCCCGCAACGTCCGCTTTGTCGATTTCGGTCAGAAAAATACAGGGTATAACGACATCGCTTCCTATTTCCCCGTGGGTATATACGTATTCAAGCGTAACTCCGTTTTCATCGGCGCACACACGGCGGACTCTGCCGCGATAACCCGTCATAGGTGTAAGAAAATCGTTAATTAACAAAAGCTTTCTTTCAAAAAAATCCTCGGGCAGACTTTCGAAAAATTCTTCCGCGCGTTCGGGAGAGTCAAGCGCGCTCAAAAACGGCTCGATCTTATCTTCGCTGTCAAGAACAAACGTGTCGAAGCGGCTGTCGCCTCTGCCGATAATATGTGTTTTGGCAAAGCCTTCGTTTTCCGAAGATCCGTATTTAAAGCCCACTGACAGACTATGCTCAACAAACTCGATATCGCGCGGTGTTTCATCGAAAACAACCTCTTCCAAGCTGCTTTCTCCGGTGCTCATTTCGTCTTTGCTTGTTTCGGAATCATTTGATTCGGTTTCGGAAACGCCCGATGAATTTTCGACCGTCCCCTCTGCGCAGGACGCAAAAAATGTCACACACATTACCAACGCAAGAATTAATAACAATGCTTTTTTCATATTTTTCGCTCCTTTGTTGAAAATCCCCTTTGTCAATTATACGAACAAAATACAAATTACCCTCACTTTATTTCATATTACCACATTTTGTTTACACAGTCAACAAAAATCAAAGGAGCAGTTCAATTACTGCTCCTCTTCAGATTATTCGTCACTCAGCACGACAAAAGTGCTCGGCATCTCCAGCGGGTGCCAATCTGTCGACAGTATTTTGCGTTCGACAAGTATTTTTGTAGGAACACACACCGCATTGACGAATCTATCGCCCAATGTGATCCCCTTTACCTGCGATTGCAGATGCTTCGGCGTGTACTCGGAAAGAATCTTTTCCGCAACCGTGTCCATTTCCTTTATAACCGCATCAAGTCTCGATTTGACAAATTGTTTCGTAAGCTCGATCGCCTTTGTATACTTCGTTTGGGTAAATACCGGAGTTGTAGCGCGGTAACCGCTGCCTTCCTTGACAACATAGCCCTTCTTTATCATATCGGCAACAGCTTCGAGATCATATTCACTGAATTTTTCGTAATTGCCGCGCACGATATCAATGAAAATTTCGGTATACCGCCTTTGAGAATAAAAATCATGATGATCGCCCTTTTGCTTAGGAAGATAATCAAGCGAATGTATTCGATCGCCGTTGCGCGAATGCTCCTGCGAGAAATTGATAATAAAATCGTCAAGCACGCTTCCCTTTTCGATCATCCAGATATATGCATGATCGCCCCAAGCGGTTTCCGGCAATTCACTCGCATCGTTTTCGTCGATGATATTCTCGTGACCGTATAGCGTGATAACCGCCAACGCAAAAGCCAACATCTGCCAATACAGTGTGTTTCTCGAAAAATCGTTCCCGACAAACCCGATAGCTTTAAAATCCTCCAAGCCGTCTGTAAGAAACTCTCCTATTATGTCGGCAATAGCGTTGTGATGCTTCGAAACGGTTCGTCTTATCTCTTCCGAGCATTCATCTGTTATAATAATAACGTTTGCCTTGTAGTATCTGCCGTCCTTGATTATTATCTTCTTTTCGGCAAGTGCGCTTATATCGTCTTCCAAATAAGCGAGAGGTATGCCGACCTCAAGACTTATCTGCTCGGCAGTAAGCGAATCGTTGTAACAAGCCGCAACGATATTCTGACGCACCCTGCTTTGCATAAATTCCCAAAATCTGTTCGGACCCGAACCGTTATAAAGCGGAATAAGCTCGATCGGCTTATAGCTCAAAGTTCCCAATTTGCGTTCCATATTCATTCCCTCTTTCAATTTGTTCCTTGATTTGAAAAGCAGGTATTTAACCGTACTTTCGTTTGTTTGTAAAAGAAGGGCGATTTCAGAACAGCTTTTTCGGTCGATGTAATGATATATGGTAGCCTTGCGAAAACGTTCGGACAACAACGCTAATTCGCGGCGAAGAAGATAAATATCATCTTCATTTTCAACCGCCTCATATTCGGAATCGGTTGTTGCGGGAATATCGTAATCAAGCTCGCATTCATTGATTCTTGCACGCTTTTTACACCATTTCTTATAAACGTTCCCGGCGACTGCCCACATAAATCCGTAAAACGCACTGTCATCGCGGATATTGCTCACCGATTTGACAAGCTCGCAAAGAATATCCTGAGAAAGATCCTCGGCGTCGGCACGGTTTCGGGTTTTGGACATACAATAAGAAAAGATAACCTTTGAGGCGTCGACGATCTTTTCGTGTAACCGTTCGTTGTTCATTTGCCCCTCCAATTCAGATGCATCTGTCCTTATAGTATCCCTTTTCCTCACGCGGTTAAATTATTTTTCGAAATTTCTCTCAAAGCTTTCAAAAATCTTTTGCGGTACTATTCAAATATCGAATCGTAAGAATATTCACAGTAAAACTTTTCTACTCCGACAAAATACTCCTCGCAGTTTTCCTTTGTTACAAGATGCTCGCCGTTCTTCATACATTCCAATATGTAGCTGTTGATCTCCTCTCGGTAATGCACGTTATCCTTGTAATTATTCAGATCGCAAACCTTTTCGAACTCGTCGACAAAGGAAAACACCTTTATATTCTCACATTCGAGCAAAAGCTCGATAGCGATCCTTTGTGCCTCTATATTCTTGTTCAAAGCACCTTGAACGTATAACGAATCCCAATAAACGATACTGTAAGGCGGCAGAAAATAGTAAAAAGTCACCTCGGGGTTGGCTTTTGCAACAGAAATAAGGTTTTGCTTCACCGTGCCGATAACCGTTTCGCGCTCGGACTCGCTCAAGTCTTGTTCGGACTGTGCCTTTTCCAAGCGGGTGTAGTTCGACAAAACCGCGTCCTTTCCGTAGACGGCGTCTTTATGCCAATTCGCGTAATCGTCAAAGCTGTTCGGCTTTATCCCCTTTAAAGAACCGACAACCGACGGGTAAACATAGGATACAAGGATATCCTTGTTCAAAAGATACTTGACGTCGTTGAAAATATTGTCGTCGTACAAATATTCGGGGTACTCACTGTATTTCATTTCGTCCTTTGCCTCGAGGAAACGGTAGGTGTCAAGACAGCGGATAACCATCTCGACTTTGGTGTTGCGCTCGAGTGCGCGGACGACGCTGTCGTTGATTTCCTTGAAGCTCGCACCGAAATAGGGGATCTTTATCGTCTGTACCCCGAAAAGTGCGTCACATTCACTCGTTTTAAAGTTTTCGGTCATCGAGGTTCCGGTTATGATCGCATTGTATTCAAAATGCCTTGTTATACCGTCGTTCTGATATCTTTCGTTATCAAGTGTGTAGTTCTGCCAGGAAAAAGGCGCGTGGTAATGAAAATACGGGTCGAAAATCACCGTGACGGCAGAAACGCCGATCAATAATACCAATACGAGTGAGAGGGTAAGTATGCCCATTTTCTTGTAGCTCATTAAACCGCACCCCCCCTTAAAAGTTAAAGTAAAGAAACGTGCTCACTCCCGAGAACGAGAGTATGCAAAGCACCAAAAGCAGAACTGTCACAAGCATATTCACCACATTAGGCTTCATATCGTTCATACGCTGTGATACCGTCTTGCAGAAAACCGCGCCCGCCAATGGCACAAAAATATATCCAAGAAGTATAACGAACCGAGCCTTGCTCACAATAGCAATCTGCGAAGCGAGGAAGCTCCATTCGGCAGACATAATATTGTCGGTAAGAGCGTAATCAATACCGCCGAATCCGCCCGTGAACACTCTTTCCAAAAGCAAAAACGCATCGGACATAGATTCAGCACGGAAGAATACCCACATAACATTTACAAATATAAAGGTGATCAACCAATTAAGCGCCTTTGGAAGCTTGTTGATAAAGCCCTTTGACATTCTCGAAGCAACACAGAATATACCGTGGCATATTCCCCAGAAAATAAATGTCCAGTTCGCGCCGTGCCATATTCCGCTCACGAGATACACAAGCATTATGTTCAGATAAGTGCGTGCACTTCCCTTTCGGTTGCCGCCCATGGGAATATAGATATAGCGAGTAAAAAACCGAGTGAGCGTAATATGCCAACGGTCCCAAAAATCATTTATCGTCGTCGCGCGGTAGGGGGAATTGAAGTTTATCGGAAGCTCGATATTCATCATCTTACCCATACCGATTGCCATATCCGAATAACCGCTGAAATCGAAATATATCTGAACAGTGTAGGAAAGCATCACGATAACTGCACCGACGCTGTCGAGTGATCCTATCGAAGAATATCCGTAATTGACAACGTTGCCGAGCATATCTGCAATAAGAACCTTTTTTGCAAGCCCCAGCACAAAGGCATACAAGCCCTTTGTAAAGTTTTCCCAATTAAATTGCTTTTTTGAAGCATCGGCAAACTGCGGAACCAATTCGTCGTGGGTGACTATAGGGCCGGCAACGAGTTGGGGGAAATAGGTTACAAAGCAAGCGTAATCGATTATATTGTAATCGGGGATCTCGTTTTTGTATGCGTCAATAACAAACGAAAGCTGTTGGAATGTAAAAAAGCTGATACCCAACGGCAACAGAATATTCCGCAATACGAAATCACTGCCGAAAAGAGAATTGATGTTCTCCACAAAGAAATCGTAATATTTGAAATAGAACAGTGCACCGACGTTCAAAAGAACAGCCGTCGCCGCAACCGCCTTTTTCACCCCGGCTTTTGAACGCTTCATAAGTAAATACGATGAATAATTCACCGCAATACTGCCAAGTATAATAATCAAATAAGAGGTATTGAAATATCCGTAGAACCACAAAGACATCAAAAGCAAAAACAGCATCGCCGCCTTTGTCTGCCTGATTCTGTTCAATCCGAAATATATCAAAATAACCGCAGGAAGAAAAAACAAAACAAATATGTATGAATTAAAAAGCATACCGTTTTTCTCCTATCTTTTAAAATCGCCAATCAAGGCTTATTGTAAGTTTCTCTCAAAGCTTTCAAAAATCTTTTGCGCCGTTTGCTTCATACGGCTTGGGTCGACCTTCAAAACTGCGCGGTCATAGGTCAAAAGCCCGTTTGTTTCGTCCTCGACGTCGCTCACTTGAGTATAAACCGAGGCGCAAAGTCCCTTTTCTATCGCGCCGACAACCTCTTTTTCATATAATTCAACAAGCGCGTTTTCGTATTCGGATTGCGTTTTGAAGCTTTTATATCCGTAATTCTTATCGAGATTAAAGCTATGCGATTCGACCTTGTATGAATAACCGCCGAACTCGGAAAGGACCAAAGGTCTTTCGCTCTTTTTCAGCCTTATAGGCTTGAAATATATATGCTCGCTTTCGACGTCGGTCTTTTTCGCCTTGAACCAGCCCGAAGTCGTGTCGAATATCCGCGTTTTGTCGAGCGGCTTCAATATTTCATAGCAGTTGTCGGCGTCAAATTGCCCCCAGCCCTCATTGAATATCGTATAATAAACAACGCTCGGGTGGTTGTAAAGATTTTCGATAATTCCGCGCGCAGTGTCCAAAAAGAATCCCCTTGCGCGCTCGCTCGCCTTGTGATTAATACCCTTTTTCAAAAATACGGTGGGCAGTGCTGTGTCGACAATAAAGGAATATTTGCCGTTGTTTATAAAATCCTGCCAGACGAGCATTCCGTAGATATCGCAATAATAATAAAAGATATCCGGCTCGAGCTTAATATGCTTTCTCAGCATATTGAACCCGCATTCCTTCATTCTGAGTATATCGTCTTTGTATCCCTTCGGCGTTGCGGGCAAAAATATACCGTCGGAAAAATAGCCCTGGTCGAGCAGGCCGTGCATAAATATCGGCTTTCCGTTGAGGCAAAGCTTCTTGTTTTCTATCCCGACTGTGCGCAGTGCGAAATAGCTCTCCACCCTGTCGTCGCCCGAAATCAACGAAAAATTGTAGATATGCGGATTATCGGGCGTCCAATGTATCGGGTTTTCTACTTCAAGGCGGTATTTATCGCCCGAAAAGCTGTATTCCCTTCCGTCGAAAACAAGCGTTTTTTTATCAATCCCGCCGAATACTTCGATATCAATACCGTTTAAGTCGGGTGTGATTTTGATTTTCTTGATATAATCCTCGCAAACACTTTCGAGCCATACAGTCTGCCATATACCGCTTATTTTGGTATACCACATACCGCCGCGCTTTTCGGTCTGCTTGCCATAGGGCAGATCGGTATCGAGCGGATCATTCGCAGCGATACGAATCAGATTTTCGCCCTCGCAAAGAAAATCGGTTATATCAAACTCACTCGGCAGATATCCGCACACACTCATACCGATATTTTTGCCGTTTACAAAAACATCTGCCGTCTGATCGCAAGCTCCGATATGTAAAATCACTCTGTCGCGCAGAAAGCCAATAGGCAGAGAAAATCGTTTATCATAAATAAGAAAATCGTCCTTGCCGATTTCGCGGTTCACCCCCGAAATTTCGCTTTCCGGCACAAACGGAACGGTTATACTACCTTTGAAAACCGTTTCGCGATTATTGTTAATACAAAAATCCCATTTTCCGTTCAGACACAAATAGGAATCCCTTTTTAATTGCGGGCGCGGGTATTCGCAAAAGGGAATCTCGCCGATATTCTTTTCGTATTCGGTTTCAAGCCTTACCGTTCTCGGTTTTTTCATATCTGCGATCCTTCTTACTTTCGTCTGTTCGATTCGTAATACATAACATTTTAACATAATATCTATAAATATTCAATGCTTTTGATGTGCCGACTGCGTCGAATTTTGTCACAATAGCCTATTTTTGATAAAAGCATTGAATTAATGCTCGAAATATGTTAAAATATTATTAATCAAATTAAAGAGAGGAAAAGATTATGAAAAAATCATTTGCACTCCTTGCACTGATTCTCGCATTCTCCATGCTGTTTGCGGCATGCGGTGACGACGCTCTCGACGTAAGCGATATGAAAAGCGATTTCGTCTGCGTATTCGTCATCAATCAGGTTAACGATGAACAAAAATTAAACGTTTCTTATAGCAGCGATCAACCCATCACCAAGCTCGAGGTTTCGGTTAAGCACGGCGACAGCGTCGTTTCCAACGAGGTCTTCGAGGGCGACGCGCTCAAGAACAACAACGTCGATATCAATGCGTATTACGGCAAACATACTGTAAGCATCCGCGCTACCTCGGAAGCAGGCGGCACCGCAGAGGTATTCAAGGAAGTTGCTCTTTCGGCAAGCGAATACGTTATCGCTCCCATCTCGGGCTCGATGCCTCAGCTTTACTTCACCCTTAACTTAAAGGAAATCACCGACAATTACCAGATCCCCGCATTTGTTTGGCTCGCACGTCCTGACAGCTGGAATTGGGAAAAGCTCCCCGAAAACGTCTATGCCTTCCCCACCGTTCCGCTCGAGGAGGTGCTCACCCACAACAACTACGACAAGATGGTCGAGGCAACCGACGCCTACATTGAAGAGCTTTACAGCATCAACAAGAACTCTAAGTTCAATCTTTATATCAACGACTACAACTCCTACCTCTACCTCAAGCTTCTTGCAGGTAACGGTATCCCCGAAAACAACTACTACGTAACCCTTCTTTCCGACGGCGGCGCTTCCTATCATGACTTCAACCTCGCGTTCAATATCGACGAAGAAGGCTTTGATGCAGATATCAAGTATGCCGAAATGGCAGAAAAGCTCGCCACCCTTTACGGCGAAGTCCGCGAAGCAGGCGATTATAACGGCGACGACAGTAAGTTCTCTGTCGGCGGCGACGAATTCAGACAGTATTCCTATGTTGCGGCAAAGGAAATGAACAACGTAGAATGGTGGATACTCCGCCCGAGAGCAGGCGTTCTTTGCTCCCCCGATGAAGAATTCATCAACAACGTGCTCACAGTCGATAAGACCGAGGGCATTATCGAGGAGCGCAACTTCGCAAATCCGCTCAAGGCTATGTCCGACGAGGAAAAGGCAAGCCTCAAATCGCTTTATAACTTCAACAACGAAATGTTCGAGGCAGCTGACGAAGCCGGCAAAAAGGCAATGATGATACTCGGCTCGTGGGCGAACCCCGAGAATGAGCCCGACTTCGAGGATTACGTAAATCTCGTCAAAGCCTTCTACGGCGAAGAGGAATTTGTATATTACTACAAGGGACACCCCAACACCCCCACCAGCCTCTTCCCCGACAAGCAGGATCAGCTCGAGGATCTCGATCTTATCGACGTTGAATCCTCTATCAACGCAGAGCTTATCCTCTTCTTCTACCCCGATATCTATATGTGCGGCTACAACTCGAGCACCTTTATGTCGGTTGAAAGCGCGGAAATGGCTTGCTGTATGTTCAATATGAGCATCGCAGACGCAGAAGCAAACGACGGCACGAGCGAATACCGCGGTCTTATCGGTATCTACACCTCGAAGATCACCGAAGGCTCTGAATACGCATCGCTTTGCGAGGGCGACGGCAACTTCTACCTTGTTGAATTCAACAATGCAGATGCACCCGCAGGCGCAAGCTTTGCGATCTACAACGCAGAGGAAAACAGCTTCAGCTACTACAACGCAAACAAAGAGCTCGTTAAATAAATCAGCATAACAAAAAGGGTTGCCTTTGCGAGACTTCTGATAAGGAAGTCTCGCAGTTTTATTCGCCGAATTACATTCAGCGAGTGATATTGCTCCGCAGTGATATTATGCTTCGCATAGTTATATTGCCTTCGGCAGTTTAGGGCGAATAAAATAACACTGAAACCGTAAGGTTTCAATAACACTCTTTTGGAAAATATCTCGTCTGCGACGAGGTATTCCAAAAGAATATCACTCCGACGAAGTCGGAATAAAACTTGAATAATAACTACTGTTTTATTATGATAAAATGGGTTTGGGCAAAGCCCAATAAAGCGTTTGTGATTACAAATGCGATGCCGGTTCTTCTAAATTAGTTTGATAAATTCATATTAATCGAATAGAAAAACACCGACGGACTATCAAAATCTGTCGGTGTTTTATCATCCTTGTGAGAAGAAGCCTTTAAAGGCAACCCTTTTTTGATTGGTGATTCGATTAATTATTCAGCTTCAACAACTTCAGCTTCGGGAGCGTTCTTCTTAACGCTTGCGATGCCGTTTTCGCAGCTTGCCTTAGCCTTGTAGCCTTCGGAGGTTGCGATAACTTCGCCGTTTCTTGCTTTAAGACGGAAGCGGTATTCGCCTGCCTTATCCTGATACATTTCAAACTTGGGGTGCTTAACTGCAACGATTTCTTCAACGGTCTGGTCTTCAACTTCGCCTACGCAGTTGGTCTTAACGCTTTCGATGCCGTTGAGGCATGCAGCCTTGGAATTGTAAACCTCGGAGGTAGCGATAACTTCGCCGTTGCCTGCCTTAAGATCGAACTTGAAGCCGGTAGCGGTTTCTTTAACAACGAACTTGCCCATAATTTTGTTTCCTTTCGATTAAAAAATTTGATTGAATACAACCTTATGTGCTTATATTATCACATTATTTCGACAATGTCAATAATCGAATTATACCGCATTTGCGCCGAAGCGCTTGATTTTCTTTGTTGTAGTCTTTTCAAACGCTTCCCAAACGATTTCGGTAATGGTGATCTTTTTGTAGATAGGAAGCTTTTCATTGATTTCGGCAACGACGTCGGAGATAAGCTTGCAGATCTCCTCTTTGCTGAGCTCCTTGCCAAACACCTCTTTGATTTTTTCGAGATGCGGGAAGATCTTCGCCTTGACAGCAGTACCGCCCTTTGTATTGGGCACACCGAGAACAAACGCCTCGGAAACGAAAGCCGCCTCGGAAAGACGCTCCTCGAGCTCCTCGGGGTAAATATTCTTGCCGTTCTGTGCAACGATTACGTTCTTGCAACGTCCGGTGAGATACAAAAATCCGTCCTCGTCAAAGCGTCCGAGGTCGCCCGTGTGGAAATAACCGCCACGCATAACGCGCTCGGTCCCCTCGGGGTCGTTGTAATAACCGAGCATTACGTTGTCACCGCGGCAGATAACCTCGCCCACGCCCTCGTCGTTGGGATTTTCGATCTTGATCTCAACTCCGTGTATCGGAAGTCCGACAGCCTTGGGGTTGACATAGAAATCGTTGTTACCGGCGATAAGCGGCGAGGTCTCGGTAAGACCATAACCCTGATAGGTGGCAATTCCCAAAAGATAAAAGGTTTCGATCGTTTCGGGCTTGATGGGAGCCGCGCCGACAATAAGCAATCTCAATCTTCCGCCGAGCGATTTTTTAACCTTTTTCTTAACGATAAAGCGAAGTATCGCGGGGAGCCCCTTGATCATATCGAGCAGAGGGGTATCCTCACTCGGAACGTAGCGCTTCGGAAGCGATTGACGCAGAGAAGCATCGACTCTTTTAAGAATAAAATCGAGAAGCAGGGGCACAACGATAAGCACGCTCGGGTGGTATTCGGTAATATTCTTCGCCACGTGGCGCAAGCCGTCACAATAGGAAATACAAGCACCGCCCGAAAGCAAAAGAAGATGTCCGAGTGTGGTTTCATAGGTATGGTGAAGCGGAAGCACCGACAGAGAATGAAGCGTTTTGTCGATCTTTACCATTCGCGAGGTCTGGTTGATGTTCGCGCAGATATTCTTCTGTGCAAGGCAAACTCCCTTTGAGTTGCCGGTAGTGCCCGAGGTGAAGATAAGAACACTCATTTCGTCGGCATCGACGGGCATCGTGTCAACATCCTTCATACCGCCGTCATAAAGCTTTCTGCCCTCGTCGAGAAGCTCGTCGACAGTCTTATATCCGCCCGTTTTGGAGGAAATGGCGTACTTCACGATATCGCATTCGAGCTTTGAAACAATGCTTTCGTCACCGACAACAGCCACACAGCCCGCCTCGTTGATAAAGTTCACGATATCCTCGGGTGAAAGCTCCTTGTCGATCGGAACCGCAACGCCGCAGGTCGCCGCCGCGAGATAACCGAGTATCCAGCCGTAGCTGTTCGCACCGATTACCGCAACTCGCTTATCCTTGTAGCCGAGATTTAAAAATTCGGTCACGATCGCTCTGTAATCGTTGGCGAAATCCTTATAGCTTACGGTTCTGCCGCGAAGCTCAAATGCGGGAAGATCGCCGTATCTTTCCTCGCTGCGAAAAACAAGCTCGCGGAAATCGCGCACCGGATCAACCTTGTGTCCTTTCTTCAGGAACTCTTCGTATATACTCATAAATATATCCTTTCACGGTTTATGGAAACATTATACACTATTTTTTACGTAATTTCAATAGCTATATGATAAGTTTTTCAAAACTACATAATATAGTTTTGGAATTTATTAACGATTTTTTGCCGTTCTACCAACGGTTGACCGCTTTTTGTTGACAGAAATCGGGCGCTGTGATAGAATATATGCGTCGGGTGTACTGCAGACGCCCGATACGAAATTTCAAACGAAAGGAGGGGCAGAATATGATCGTTTGTACCTTGCAGACCGCAAGTGTCGTATTGCTCGCCCCTGCGGAAGCGTTTTAAATAACGGTCCGAAAAGCGAGTTTACGGAATAACGGGGTCACGCCTTGGGTATGACCCCGTTTTACCGCGTGCGGCACGCCGACCAAAGCAACCGTAATTATGGAGGTATCGCACGTTAATGCTCCTTGAAATAGGAAAAAATATCAAGCGCCTGCGACTCGAATCGGGTTTGACCCAAAGACTGCTCGCCTACCGATTAAGAGTCAGCGTTCAGGCAGTTTCAAAATGGGAACGCGGCGCCGCCTACCCCGATATAACCCTGCTCCCGCAGATCGCAATGCTGTTTGGGGTGTCGATCGACCGCTTGTTCCACGACAACGACAAAAAAGAAATCCGCTTGAGCGATGCGTCACAGTGAGAAATCGCCTTAAAACAGCCATTTTTTGCAAAAAACCGCATCAAAAAAACTGCGATATACACTCGTATTATCGCAGTTTTTTCTTTTGTAAATCATTCCACCCAGACAAAATTGTGGTTTATCGATTCGCCGCCGTCGACGACTATATTCTGTCCCGTGCAAAAGCTGTTTGTCACGGTAAGAAAATACGCCCACTGCGCGATCTCGCCGACAGTCGCCCACTTGCGAAGCGGCGTTTCGTTTATTATCTGCTCCCAAAGAAGCGGATCGTTCATAACACATTCGTTCAACGGTGTCAAAACCCCGCCGGGATCAAGACTGTTGCAGGTCGCGCCGTACTGTGCAACACGCTTTGCGGTGTTTTTCGTATAAGCCACAACACCGCCCTTGCTCGCGCAGTATTCGGGAAACTCGGCGCCGGTATGTGCGCTTGCCGAGCCGATATTCAGTATCGACCTTATGCTTTTTTGAACGCCGTATTTCTCGGTAATATAGATCAATGCCTTGAGATTGATATCAATATCGTCCTCGTTTTGTGTGCCTGCGTTGTTTATCAATATCTCGACGTCTGATATCTCGGGTAGATTTTCTTTGTCGCGGATATCGCAGGTGTAATGGCGGTATTTTTCGTTTTCAATCGTCGATTGCTGTCGGTCGATGCCGATCACATCGTGTCCTTCAGCCAAAAACAGCTCTGCGATCGCTCTGCCTATTCCCTGCGACGTGCCTGTTATCAATACCTTCATTTTGCTTCCCTTTTCAAATAATCAAAATACTCTTGTCCGACCGATTCGGATTTCCACCTTCTTGTGATCCTGTAACCGATAGGAGAAAAAACGATTTCCATAATAAGCTCGGCAACAGCACCCGTGAGAGCGCACATCGCACACTGAAGCACCGTCCAATTAAACCCGTTCCAGAATATCGGCGCGAAATAATTGAACACGATAAGCGAGAAGATGAAATTATCGAGAAACTGCCCGAAAAATGTCGAAATATATGCCCGCATCATATATGCAAGCTTCCCGTCGGGGTTCTTTCGGAACGATTTTCCGATAAGCCAATTCAAAATATTGTTTACAACGGCAGAAGCCAAAAAAGCAACCGTACTGCCGAGCAAAACGAACCAGGTACCGCCGAAAATGCCGTCGAACGCCGAATAATCGCTCGCGCCCGAGGGGATTATGCTGACGATATAGAAAATAAGACAGGTGAGCAGATTTATCATAACCGCGTGTATCGAGATCAGTGTCGACGCCCTCGGTCCGAAATGCTTTGTTATGATATCCATACACATAAACGACAGCCAGGAAATAAGTATTCCGCCGTCAAGCGCGATCCAATCGAGCTTCAAGAGCGTTTTGTTTGCAAGCAGATTCATACAAATAACGCTCACCGCAAACAGAGTAACAACTGTCGCGGGGATAGACCGCAGTAATATTTTAAATTCGTTCACCGAGCGCGAAATTGCTTTTTTAATACCCGCCATACTTCCCTGTCTCTCCTCACTTTTAAAGGATTATACCATATCTCTTTCCGATTTTCAACTTCAAAATAAATCGAGGGATATATCGGCTCTTATTGCCGCTATATCCCTTTTTGATTATCAATATATCGCTTCACAGCAAAGCCGAATAGACCGATTCACCGCCGTTGACGAACACCTCGATAATACAGCCGTCTCTGATGATCTTCAAATCGTTCAGCTCGCCGTTGTAAACGACCGATTCCCTGCCGTCACGCTTGATAACAAATCCATTTTCGGTTCGCTTCACCGCAGGGTCGCTGTCCTTCAAAAGATGGTGAAGCTCTTTTATCGGGAACGCGGTGATTTTTCCGTCATTTAACCTTATCTCTCTCGGAACAGACATACAGCCGATATTGCGTTCTGCAAAGCCCGCGTATTTCCAGCCGGGTATCCAGGTTATCAAAAGGTTTCTGCCCAAATGGTCGCGGAACATCTGCCCCGCGTATTGATCGGGCCCCTTGTCAATCTCGGATACAACCTCGGCAGAAAATCTCCCGTCCTTAAACGAGCCGTACATAAGCTGAAAATAATGCTCGCTTTCGAGCGGGCAAACCGACACCGCAAGCATACATTTGCCGTTTTCGGCATCGGCAAACGAGGGACATTCGGTGTATTTGCAGCTTTCCCACTCTCGCATTATCCCAATATATTCCCAATCAAGCAGGCTCTCGCTTTTGTATAGCAAAAGGTTGCCCGACTTTTTCTCGGGATTGCCCGAAGCAACGATACAATAATATTCCCCGCCGATACAGCAAACCGCAGGATCGCGGAAATCGGGACCGCCGTCGGACGGATATCTGTCGATAACAGGGTTTTGACTGTATTTTTCAAAGTGGATTCCGTCGTCGGAAACTGCCACCGCAACCGTCGAAACCGCGGTTATCGCCGCATAAAACAAATAAAGCTTATCGTCCTTTACGATTGCAGTTCCCGACCAACAGCCGCCTCCGTCGTATTTGTCGCCCGGCGTCAGCGCGATCGGGAGCTCCTCCCATTCCAAAAAATCCTTTGTCCTCGCGTGGCCCCAATGCATCGGCTGCTTCCAAGGGATTTCGTGGTCGGGCGCGTGCTGATAAAAAATATGATAATATCCCTTGAAATAAACAAGCCCGTTCGGGTCGTTGATCCAGCCCTTTTTCGTTCTGAAATGATATTTCAATTCCGCAGTGTAATCGTTCGGGTTCATAATCAGCTTCGCTTTCGGTAAATTTAATCAATCCGCAAAATAAACTTCAAGAATGCGCATACCTATATCATCGCGGTCAAGCTCTTTGAGCAGATCACGGGCTTTCTTGTGGGGTGTTATGTAGGTAAGGTCATCGGTGAACAAATATCCCAAAATCTGCGGAATGGGTTTATACCCCTTTTCCTCCAACGCTTCAAAAACGGTTTTGAGTGTCTCATCAATAAGTCGATTTTTGTCTTCCGACATTGTGGAAATTGCCATACGTATTACTCCTTTTATTTTCTGTTTTCAGTATAGCATATCTGCCAATTGATTGCAATAATAATTCAAAACAAGCCGTTGTAACAAAAACTTTGGCGTCTTTTGTTTGAGATAAGGTGCCGAAAAAGATACGGAATGTTTTCACGAAAATTTATCTAAAAACTCAGAAAAACGTACTGAGTCAAAAGTGATAGTCTGAATACTAATATCTCCGTTTTCTACGGTTGCAGTGCCATAGTGTGTGATTAACTCGATGTCTCCGTTCTTATAAGTGATACGAATCGCCTCGCCGGAAATACAATCAATCCTACTGCCAAAATTCGCCTGATAACTTTTTATTTCCTTGAAAGCGGAAAGAAACTCTTGATTTTTACTGTTTTCAATAACCTTAATAACCGAAATATTTTCCTCGTTATAAGGAGATCCTTCGTGATATCCCATCGCAGTTTCCAAATTAACAATTTCAATTTTAATAGTATCAATATCCGGCTCGCCATGCATAAAGGAATATGGAATAGTGCACGAAACCAAGATTACTATTATAAGACAAAAAGCCGAAAATAGAACTGTTTTTTTCATAGTAAACACCTCTCCTTGTTCTGTTATTATACCATGCTTCAAAATTAAAAGCAAGGCGAAGCCTTGTATATCATCAATTTCGTAGGAATTGCATATCATCAATACGGAGTGTTGTATATCATCATTGAGAAAGCGGTATACAGCCTACGGCTGATGATATGCACGCTGCGCGTGATGATATACGCCTAACGGCGATGATATACCATTGCTTTCGCAATGGATAAAAAAATCAAGCAACCAAAAGGTTGCTTGATTTTTTGGTTGGCAAGTTGCACCGATTCAGATATCGGTGTGAAGCAATTCGATAAATTGTAGTTTATAATACCGTGTAACTCGCATCGGATAATTTATTCATTGCTCTCTTATAGTGTTATTTCTCTTTATACGATTCCCATTGCCATTTCTACCAACAACGCAACGACAA
>SVRD01000023.1 GCA_015064955.1 Oscillospiraceae bacterium | reverse complement strand
GTATCCGATTTGCCTTGCAACGACGGCAAAAAACGAAGGAATACGTCCGTATTTCAAGGCTTTTTGACTATGTTGCAGGGTGAAGCGGTAGGACAAAACCGTTTTCTCACTATGACGCATCGCCCAAACGCTTTTTTGGTAAAGATTCGGCAAAGAAAGTGTCGAATTCGTGATTTGCATTGAAAAATCAAGAAAAAACGCGCATCGATTTTTTTGGATTTGTATTGATTTATAGCGTCTTATGTGCTACAATTTTTGAGTATGTAAAAATATTTTAAAAGAAAGGAATTCCAAAAATGGAAGCTCTTTTGGAAGTATTCGGCAACTTTGCCAATCTTGATGGGAAGATGTGTGTTATGTGGCTTATCGGCGGCATACTCATCTATCTTGCAATAAAAAAGGATATGGAGCCCACCCTTTTGCTCCCTATCGGCTTCGGTGCGATCCTTGTTAACCTTCCGCTTTCGGGCGCGATCGGCGAGCACGGACCTCTCACCACACTCTACAATGCAGGTATCGCCAACGAGCTTTTTCCGCTCATTCTCTTTATCGGTATCGGCGCGATGATCGACTTCGGTCCGCTCCTTTCCAACCCGAAGCTTATGCTCTTCGGTGCGGCGGCTCAGTTCGGTATCTTCTTCACTCTTTGTATGGCATCGCTGTTCTTCGTAGATAAGGACGCCGCTTCTATCGCTATCATCGGCGCGGCAGACGGCCCCACCTCTATCGTCGTTGCACAGGCTCTCGATTCCGATTATATCGGCGCGATAATGGTTGCGGCATATTCATATATGGCGCTCGTTCCCATTATTCAGCCCCCCGTTATCAAGCTTCTCACCACCAAAAAGGAACGTATGATCAGAATGCCCTACGTTCAGCGTGAGGTTTCCCAGACAACAAAGATCCTCTTCCCGATAATCCTCACAATTATCGCAGGTCTTGTTGCTCCCGACTCGGTTGCGCTTATCGGCTTCCTTATGTTCGGTAACCTTATCCGCGAATGCGGCGTGCTCAATTCGCTTTCCGAAACCGCACAGAAGGTTCTCGCAAACCTTGTTACAATCTTCCTCGGCATCACGATCGCTTGTCAGATGCAGGCTGAAAAGTTCCTAAGCCCCGCAACACTTCTTATTATGGGTCTCGGTCTCGTTGCGTTTATCGTGGATACCGCGGGCGGCGTTCTCTTCGCTAAGTTCCTCAACCTCTTCTTGAAGACCAAGATGAACCCCATGATCGGTGCGGCAGGTATTTCCGCATTCCCCATGGCAGGCAGAGTTGTTCATAAAATGGCACTCAAGGAAGATCCTCAGAACTTCCTGCTCATGCAGGCTACCGGCGTTAACGTGTCGGGTCAGATCGCGTCTGTTATCGCAGGCGGTATGATCCTTAACTTCTTCGGTTGATAGGGAAAGGAGAATATCAAAATGAAAAAATCAATTCTTGTTTTCCTTACTCTCGCTCTTGCTTTCGGTGTATGCGCCGTTTCGGCATTTGCAAACACAGAAAACATCGAAAAGGCTATCGCTACCCAAGAACAAGGCGGATTTGATATCCTTGCAATCGTGCTTGTCCCCGGTGAAAACAATTCGGTTGCCGTTCACGCGACCTATAACGACGGCGACGACGTGATCGAATGGTCGGAAAGCTACGATATTACACTTGAACAGTATCTCGAGCTTTACAAAGCAAACAATTCCAACGTTGTCTATGACAAGGCTACCAACCAGACTATCCCCGCGAATGTTGAAAGCATCATTATCGAGGTTGCAAAGCCCGACGATATGGGTGTTACCCTTGAATACAAGGGCTTCGGCGAGGAAGGCTTTTTGAGAAACATCAAGTATATGGGTCTCGGTATGCTCGGCATCTTCGCTGTTGTCGGCGTGGTAATTCTCGTTACTTATATCTTCAATTCCTCCACCGGCAAGAAAAAGGCATAATCGCATTGAAAAGCAAGTCGTAAATCGGCTTGCTTTTTTTATGTATTTGATATATACTGTAAAAAATCATATACCTTCCAAGGAGTAATATATGTCTTTAAAAAGAAGCAGCGGCGTTCTTATGAGCGTTTCCGCAATACCCTCGGAATACGGTGTCGGCGTATTCGGCAGAGAATGTATAGAGTTTGCGAAAGAAATCAAGGATATGGGCTTTTCCTATTGGCAGGTGCTCCCCTTTACACCGCTCGATTACGGCAATTCGCCCTATGGCTCGGACAGCGCATTCGCCGGCAACGAGCTTTATATAAGCCCCGATCTTATGGCAGAAGCGGGCTTTGTAACTCAAGCAGAGGCGGATTCGACCAAATATTCGGGCAGTCCCTATGTTGCCGATTATGCTTTCGCCCGTGAAAACCGCGAAAAGCTTATGCGTCTTGCGTTTTCAAAGCTCGACAAGGCGAAAAAGGACGAGATCGGCGTATTTATAATGTCTTCCGGCTTGCATGATCATTGCCTTTTCCGTGCATTGAAAAAGCGCAACGATGATAAGAAGTTTTGGGAATGGAGCATTGGCGCGAAGCATTCCGACGCGTTATCCCTGCAGCCCGAGCTTATAGAAGAGGTGCTTTATCACGGCTTTGTGCAGTACCTTTTCTATACCCAGTGGTTTGAAACAAAGGAGCAAATCAATGCGCTCGGCATAAAAATCATCGGCGATATGCCGATATACGTTTCGCGCGACAGTGCAGACGTCTGGGCCAACCCCGAGCTTTTCGATATAGACAAGGAAACCTATATCCCGTCACGTGTTGCAGGCTGTCCGCCCGACTATTTCTCGGAGGACGGTCAGCTTTGGGGCAACCCGCTTTATGATTGGAAATACCATAAAGCCAACGGCTACGAATGGTGGATAAAAAGGATCGCACGTCAGTTTGAAATGTACGATATGCTGAGAATCGACCATTTCCGCGCGTTTGCTTCCTATTGGGCAATAAACGGCAAATCGAAAACCGCGCGCGACGGTATCTGGAAAAAGGGACCGGGTATGTCGCTTTTCAAGGCGGTTCGCAATTCGCTCGGCGACGTTCCGATAATCGCGGAGGATCTGGGTGTGTTCGGCGACGACGTTGTAAAGCTTTTGAACGACAGCCGATTCCCCGGAATGAGAATAATCCAATTCGGCTTCGACCCGAACGACGACCCGACCCATCTCCCCCATAACTACCCGAAAAACTGTATCGCATATACCGGCACGCACGACAACAATACACTTCTCGGCTGGCTTTGGGAGGCAAGCGAGGAGGAGCGCGCATTTGCGCTCGATTACGTCGGATTCGACCACGGCGATTGGGGTAAGGGCGGATACGACGCGCCCGCCTGCAGAAAGATAATCGAATCGGTCTGGCGCTCGACGGCGGTTCTTGCGATAATACCGTTTCAGGATATGTGCGGATTTGGAAGCGACGCGAGAATGAATATTCCCGGCGACGACAGCGGCAAATGGAAATTCCGCACCACGTTCGAAACCATCTCAGGCATTGATGCCGATTATTTCAGAAAAATCAACAGTGTTTTCAGAAGAAAATAATTGTTTTAATTGTCTGAAAAGTCTTGAATTTATATTTTAATGTGGTATAATCACCCTTGTAATAACACAAAGAATTCAGAGGTTTGTTATGAAAAAGTATAAGGCTGCCGTAATCGGTTGCGGCAATATTTTCCCGATGCATGCGGTTAGTATCGTTAGATGTGCAAACGCTGAGCTTGTTGCTGTTTGCGACGTAAAGAAGGACAGAGCAGACGCAAAGGCTGCGGAATTCGGCGTAAAGGCATATTACGATTATATCGAAATGCTCGAAAAGGAAGACATTGATGTTGTTCACATCTGCCTCCCTCACTATCTCCATCCGATCGTTTCGATCGAATGCAGCAAGAGAGGCAAGCACGTTCTTACCGAAAAGCCTATGTCTATCAATATCGAGGATGCCCGCGCGATGATCGACACCGCAAAGGAAAACGGCGTTGTTCTCGGCTGTATCTTCCAAAACCGCTACAATGCAGGCACGGTTCTCACAAAACAGCTTCTTGAAGACGGTACGTTGGGTGCTATCAAGTCTGCAAAGTGCTATGTAACCTGGGACCGCTCCGATGCTTACTACGGAAGCAGCGACTGGAAGGGCACTTGGGACAAAGAGGGCGGCGGCGTTATTATCGACCAAGCAATCCATACTCTCGATATGATGCGCTACATCATCAACCGTCCCGTTGAATCGGTAGATGCTACTATCGCAAACCGCGGTCACGCAAAGATCGACGTCGAGGATACCGCAGAGGGTGTTATCCGCTTCGACAACGGTATGCTCGCAAACTTCCACGCTATAAACTATTACACCTACGACGCAGAGGTATTTATCGAATTCCACTGCGAAAACGGTGTCGCTACTCTTCTTGCCGACAGAGCTGATATCAAGCTTTACGACGGCAGAGAATTCCACGCAGTACAGCCCAACGAGGATTTCGGCTACGGCAACGTAAAATCCTATTGGGGCGTAAACCACTGCAAGCAGATCAATAACTTCTACGAATGCTTAGAAAGCGGCGAAGAAATGTTCATTCCCGTTGAAAGCGCATATGAAACCATGGAAATGATCTGTGCGATCTATAAGAGCGGCAAAACTCGCGAAAGAGTTTATCTTAACAAGTAATATTATCAATAAAAGGGAGGTTTTCGCTAAACCTCCCTTGTTTAAAATACAGGATTTGTTATGCTTGATATTCTTGAAACCGAAAAAAGCTTTATTTTAAAGCATATAAAAGAGGGCGACACTGTTGCCGATTTTACGATGGGCAACGGCCACGATACACTGTTTTTCTCGAAAACGGTCGGCGAAAGCGGAAAAGTCTATGCGTTCGATATCCAGCCCGCTGCGCTCGAAAGCACGAAAAGGCGTTTGACAGAGAATAACGCTCCCGAGAATTATACACTTATATGCGATTCCCACCACAATGCCAAAAAGCATATCGACTGTAAGATCAAAGCGGGTATGTTCAATCTCGGCTATCTTCCCGGCAGTGATAAAAGCATCACCACCAAGCGCGAAACCACGCTTGCGGCGATAGATGCGGCAATCGAGCTTATGGATAGGGATGCGATATTGCTTATTGCCGTATACCCTGGGCACGAGGAGGGCGGGATCGAGGGCGAGCTTATCAATGAAAAGCTTTCTGCGCTCGACCGAAAGCAATATTGCTGTGCAAAATTCCGTATAATCAATTCTCCCACAAGCTCCTATTTTTATATCGTAGAAACAAAATAAATTTTCCGGAGAAACAAAAATGCTTTTATTCGTTATCCGCCACGGCGATCCGATATATGACCCCGACAGCCTCACTCCGAAGGGACAGCGCCAAGCCGAAGCAGTCGGCAGAAGACTTGCACTGCACGGAATAGATAAGATTTACGCAAGCACTAACAACCGCGCACAGCTCACCGCGCAACCGACTTGTGAGCTTACGGGCAGGAAAATGGAAATCTGCGATTGGATGAGCGAAAACAACGCCGCGAGGGATTTTATGTTTCACGACCCCGAAAACGATAACCGTTGGTCGTGGTCGTTCGGTATCGATGCATCTCGCTACCGCACCGAAGAAATTCTCGCACTCGGCGATAAATGGTACGAGTCTTTTCCCTTTACGCTTTGCAACGCGAAGGAGGGCTTTGAGCGTATCGGACGTGAATCCGATGCATTTTTTGAATCGCTCGGATATAAGCACGAGGGCTTGAAGTATAGAATACTCAACCATACCGAAGAACGCGTCGCCGTTTTCTGCCATTACGGCTTCGGTACGACCTGGCTTGCTCATTTGCTCGATATTCCGCCCGTGCTTTTCTGGTCGACGTTTGATATGAACCATACCGGCGTTACGGTGGTCGATTTCCGCAACAGTAAAAGCGGCTATTCGGTCCCCAAGGTGCTCGCCTTTTCCGACGTTTCACATCTCTACGGCGAACGTCTGCCGTATGAATTCACGAATATGATAAAGCTGTAAGGAGATAAAAATGCTTTTATACGTTATCCGCCACGGCGACCCGATATATAATCCCGATTGTCTTACCGAAAAGGGCAAGCGTCAAGCCGAAGCACTTGGCAGACGACTTGCCGTAAACGGACTCGACAAGATATATACCTCGCCGCTTGTCCGTGCACAGCAGACCGCACAGCCGACTTGTGAGCTTTTGGGCATAAAACCCGAAATCGCGGATTGGACGAGCGAGGGTCATACTTGGGAGGAATTCACCTTCGAGGACGAGAATCTCGGCGGTCTGCTTAATTGGTGCTTCCACGTGCAGACCACCCGCTATAAAACCCCCGAGATATTGGCGATGGGCGACAAGTGGTACGAGGCAGAGCCCTTCTGCCGCTCGAAAGCAAAGGAGGGCTACGAGCGCATTATGCGCTAATCAGACGCCTTTATGGAAAACCTCGGCTACAAGCGAGAGGGACTCAATTACCGAATAATCCGCCCCAACGACGACCGCGTTGCTGTTTTCTGCCACCAGGGCTTCGGCACGACCTGGCTTTCGCATCTGCTCGGTGTCCCGCCGATACTTTTCTGGTCGACGTTTGATATGAACCATACCGGCGTGACCATTATCGAGTTCAAGAACAACAAGGACGGATTTACCGCGCCTATATGCCTGGCTGTATCCGATACTTCTCATCTCTATGCCGAAAGATTGCCGCTTCGCTTCGCCAACGGCACAAAGCTGTAAAAATCAAAAACAAAAGCAGGGTAACACACCCTGCTTTTTTGCTTCAGTTCGAGTATTTCTGCTTTGTCTGCTGGATTTGCTGCTGGGGCGCCTGTGTCGAGGGGTACCAGCCCTTTTGCTCCATCTTGCTGTAAATTTCGTTCTGCATACATAAGCATTCGTTCAATGCCTGCTTGAATGCGGCGTTTACGTTGGGTGTCGAGGATTCGATCGTGCCGTGAAGATAGATATCGCAAGCATTTTTTACGCTTGTCAGAATGTTGTCCATAATTACCTGATCCTGCATATTTCTCCTCCTTTTAAAGCAGATTGTAGATACGGTCAAAGGTTTGCTGTTGCTTTTTTGCGATATCCTGAACAAAATTGGAAAGCTCGCTGTCGGAAAGCTGATTTGAAAAATCGGTGCAGACGGTCTTGATCTGCTTTGCGTGGCCTAATGCGTCTTCGATATAAAGAAGCTCTTTGGGTGACATAGAAATACCTCCGTGATGTTATTGTGCTTTTATTGTTGTCGCTTTTTTAAAAAGCTATGCGCCTGTCGAACAAAAAAATATTGAATTTGATTCTATGTTGTGTTAGTATAAAAACAATAAACATCGGAGGTATATTATGGCAGGCTACGACAGACTCTATGCTTTACTTATGGAAGAGGTAAACCAGCTTTCGCAGGAGGGAAGAGATATCGACTGCGAAAAATACCGCGAACGCATCAATTCCTCCAACGAGGACAAAAATCTGATTATGGATATCTATTCCGAGCTTTGCGGACTTCCGATGCGTGCCGATTATGAATATATCGAGCCCACCGAGCTCGATGAAATATACTCAGAAAGTGATATCGATTCGCTTCCCGATGACAAATATACCCCCGTCGACCGAAAATATTTCCGCGGTGCGTGGCTGGGAAGATGCATCGGCTGTGCTTTCGGACAGCCTGTCGAGGGCTGGGCTTCCGAGAAAATCATTGATTGGTATAAAAATGCCGGCAAATATCCGATTGACTATTTCGTCCCCGCTTCCTCGGGCGAAAACCGCAACGAAGGTTTGGCGACCGACGAAAAGATATGTGGTATGCCGCTTGATGACGATACTCGTTTCACGGTTATTCACTATCTGCTTGTTAAAAATCAGGGGTGTGATTTTGATTCTTGGGACGTCGGCAGCCATTGGGCTTGGAATCTGCCGTTCAGATTCGTTTGCACCGCCGAAACGCAAGCTTATTTGAATTTTATCAACGTCGACCATTTCACTCCGTGGTATAAGCCGAAGGATGCGATGGAAGCGCTGAAAAGGGAAAGAGTCAACAGCTATCTCAATCCCTACCGCGAATGGATAGGCGCACAAATACGCTGTGATGCCTTTGCGTATCTTGCGGCAGGTATGCCAAAGCTTGCTGCGAAAATGTCGCACACCGATGCATATTTCACACATATCAAAAACGGCGTTTACGGCGAAATGTTCTTCGGCGCGCTTATCGCGGCGGCATTCACCGAAAAGGACGTGGGCAAATGCCTTGATATCGCACTTTCCGTGATCCCGAAGAAGAGCCGCTTTTACGAGGAGGCTGTTTTGGTAAGATCGCTTGCCGAAAGCGATATGGAAAGAGATGAGCTTATCAGAACACTTGTCGAAAGAGGGCAGAAATACAGCTGGGTACATACTATAAATAACGCGGCGTACTGTATTGCGGCGATACTTCGCTATAAGGACGATTTCAAAAATGCAGTTGCGTTTGCCGTCGAGTGCGGAATGGATACCGACTGCAACGGCGCGACCGTCGGCTCGTTTATGGGCGCGCTTCTGGGCGAGGACGGTATTTCGCCCGACCTCAAGGACGCGCTGAAGGATACCTTCAGCGTCGGCGTTTCGCCTTATGATAATTATTCTATCTCTGCATTTGGCGATGAGCTGAAGGCGCTTCACGATCAATTACATTCCAAATAATAAAAAAGAGGCTTGGTTCAAGCCCCTTTTTTATTCTTGTAAGGAGTGTTACTGCATTTTTGCAATAAGCTTATCTGCCAATGCGTCGTTGGGAACGTAAAAGGTCATCGTCTCGAAATTGCTTGCGTTTGAATAAACGGTATAACGGCATTTTTTGTTGTCTGCGGGAAATTCAAGCGTTTCACTCGAAAATTCGGTAGAATAAGCTCCATCCGCATAAATAAAGCTGTCGTTCGGAACGGTGTCGGAAAGAAGATCGTAAACAGTGCAAAAAACCTTGATTCCCTTTTGTGCCGATATTGCCGTGACGTAAAATTTGCTTGTTCTCACCTTGCCGTCGCGTCCCGCTGCAAAGCGTGTCTTTGCGTCTTCGCGCAGGAATCCGTAAAAGAACGAAAAATCACGTGAATCAAGCGTTTCCTTGCGTGCGGTTCTGCCGTCGATCTTTTCCTTGTATTGCTCGATAACCGATGCAATATGATCGTCAATGTCCTTATCGGAAACCTGAATACCGTAGGAAACGAGAAATCCCGCAACTCCGATAACCGCGAGCGGCATACCGTAGCCCCACCAATATCCGTAGCCGACGACAACGCCGAGTGCGATAAGGACGATACTTGCGATATAGATCTTTCTGCCGATGTTGTTTCCGAAATATCTTTCAAAGCGTTTTTTCATATTACTATATTACCTCCAGTCTGTCTTTGTTTACAATTTTATAACAGCTTGGCGCTTGTGTCAATAAACGATTGGTTGAATGCACTTCAACCGATGATTTTGTGTCACAATCGTTTTTGGGGGCTCGAATGACGATTGAAATGTGGAACAAATGCAAAAAATATTTTCCGTGAAAGCGGTTTTCTTATGGTATTCTACGAAAAGTTTTCGATTCGCGAAAAAATGTTGACAATTTAAACTTTAAGCTTTATATTATTTAATGGGTGAATAATTAGTTTTTGGGATTATTCGTATTTTTGTATTGCAGGAGAAAACGCCGATGAACAACATTCCCGAAGCATTCGGCTCGCTGGTTTTTAACCGCGAGGTAATGAAAGAAAGACTTCCCGTGGACGTTTATAAGTCCTTGAAGCATACTATTCAACGCGGCGAAGACCTCGATATAACCGTTGCAAACGTTGTGGCGGAGGCGATGAAGGATTGGGCTATCGAAAACGGCGCAACTCACTATACCCATTGGTTCCAGCCGATGACGGGTATCACCGCCGAAAAGCACGACGGATTTATCACTCCCGACGGTAAGGGCGGCGTTATAATGTCGTTTTCGGGCAAGGAGCTTATCAAGGGCGAGCCCGATGCGTCAAGCTTTCCCTCCGGCGGTCTGCGCGCCACCTTTGAAGCACGCGGCTATACCGCTTGGGACCCTACATCCTATGCATTTATAAAAGACGGCTCGCTTTGCATTCCCAGCGTGTTCTGTTCCTATGGCGGCGAAGCGCTCGATAAAAAAACACCGCTTTTGCGTTCGATGGAAGCAATCAACGAGCAGGCGATGCGTATTTTAAAGCTGTTCGGAACCGAAGCTCGCCACGTCGAGCCCAACTGCGGACCCGAGCAGGAATATTTCCTTGTCGATAAAGCGATGTTCAACAAGCGCGAGGACCTTGTTGTTTGCGGAAGAACGCTTTTCGGGGCGAAGCCTCCCAAGGGACAGGAGCTCGAGGATCACTATTTCGGAGCTATCAAGCCGAGAATATCGGCATTTATGAAGGAACTCGACGATGAGCTCTGGAAGCTCGGCGTGCTTTCCAAAACCAAGCACAACGAGGCGGCACCCTGCCAGCACGAATTGGCACCGATATACTCCTCGGCAAATACCGCGACCGACCACAACCAGCTCACTATGGAAACCATGAAAAAGGTTGCGGAGCGCCACGGACTTGTTTGTATTCTTCAGGAAAAGCCCTTTGAGGGTATAAACGGCAGCGGTAAGCACGATAACTGGTCGCTTTCCACCGACAAGGGTGTAAATCTTCTCGCACCCGGCAAAAAGCCTTATGAAAACGCGCAATTCCTCCTCTTCCTCTGTGCAGTTATAAAAGCTGTTGACGAGCATCAGGATCTTTTGCGTATCTCGGTCGCAACCGCGGGTAACGATCACCGACTCGGCGCAAATGAAGCGCCCCCTGCGATCGTTTCGATGTTTTTGGGTGATGAGCTCACCGCGATACTCGAAGCAATCGACGAGGGCAAGCCCTATTACGGAGCAGAAAAGACCGAAATGGAGATCGGTGTTCACGTTCTTCCCACCTTCCCGAAGGACACCACCGACCGTAACCGTACAAGCCCGTTTGCTTTTACCGGCAATAAGTTTGAATTCAGAATGCCCGGCTCTGCTATGTCTGTCGCAGAACCCAACGTTGTAATAAACACCATCGTTGCCGAAAGCCTTATGCAGTTTGCAGATGAGCTCGAAAACGCGGACGATTTCCGCACTGCATTGAACACGCTCATCAGAAAAACGATCAAGGAGCATAAACGCATAATTTTCAACGGCGACGGATATTCTGCCGAATGGAAGCTCGAGGCGGCTCGCAGAGGCTTGCTCAATCTTCCCACCACCGCAGACGCGCTTCCTTATTTCGTGAGCGACGAAAATGTTTCGCTTTTCACAAGACACAAGGTATACACCGAAAAGGAATTGCGCTCGCGCCACGATATTCTGCTTGAATCCTATTGCAAGATCATCGCTATCGAAGCGATAACAATGTGCGATATGGCAAGCCGTGATATAATCCCCGCGGTAGGCTCATATATTCTCAAGCTGGCACAAACCGTAAACGCGCTCAAAAATGCCTCTGCGCCTATCCCGCATCACACCACCGAGACTCTCAACCGTTTGGTAGAGCTTTCGGACGAAATGACCGCGTCTCTCAAGCGTCTTCGTGCAAACGCAGAGCACGCACAGCGCAACCTCAACAGCGAAAAATGCGGCGTTTACTGTCGTGATGAGGTTATCCCCTTGATGAAGGAATTGCGAACTGCGGCTGACGAAGCCGAAACCCTTACAGAGCGCTCCTATTGGCCCTTCCCGACGTATGGAGATCTTCTCTATTACATATAATTAACACAATAACTTAAGAAAAGAGGAATACCGATGAAAAGAATCAAACGCATTTTTGCCTGCGGCTTAGCGGTAATGTTGTTTGTCCTCGCGGTTCCCTTTGCGGGCACTGTGGCACAGGGCTATTCCGTAAATCTTTCTGCCGACGGCTCTACAATGGACAGCTGGCAGGATTATTTCGGAGTTTTCAATGCAAGCACCGAAAACGCAGGTACCATCTGGCTTGACAAATCCGTATTTACCGACGCAAGCGCATTCCCCGAAAATACCGTAAAACTCGATAAGGACGGCAACGTTCTTGTAGCGCTTTCCGCTTTGTCGGCAAACAAGACAATCACCGGATATGACAATCTCCCTACCGACACTATTTTTGTTCTCGACGTTTCGCTTTCGATGAGAAACAGCCTTGATGAGCTTATCTCCTCTGCGAACACCGCGATCAAATCGCTTTTGGAGCTCAATACCGAAAACCGTGTGGGTGTTATACTCTATTCGGGCTATTGGGGCATCGGCGCTTCGGGCACCGATACCGCTACCGTTGTTCTCCCTGTTGACCGTTACTATGCTTATAACAACAGCGGCGACTTCCTCGTATGCGATATCACCGACGAGGGTGACGCGAACAATTTGCTTGACGACGTTATCAGAATCCGTGTAGCAGACGAGGTTTATAACAGCGCAAGCGAATACGTTTCTGTTGATATCGGCCACAATTACGGTGGCGCGACCTATATTCAGAACGCACTCTACAAGGCATATCAGACCTTTGACGCAGTCGAAAGCACCGTTGTTGAAAGCGGTCTTCAGAAGGGCGAAAAGAGAGTTCCCGTTATGGTATTTATGAGCGACGGACATCCTACCGCCGCAACCAGTGAATACGATAACGTGGGCACAAGTAACGTTTCCAACGGTAAGGATATAAGCGGTCAGGTCGACGGCGTATCCTTCCTTACTCAGCTCACCGCTTCCTTTGTACGCGGCAAGATCGAAGAAAAGTATGACAGAGATATGCTCTTCTTTACCCTCGGCGGTACCGGTGTAGGTGATTCCGAGCACGCTCTCAGCATACTTAATCCTCTCGGCGTTACCGAAGGATTCTGGACCGTTTATGAAAATTCGGGCGGATGGGATATGACGGTTTACGTTCCCACAACCGATAAGCCCGACAGCGACGGCAACCTTTATTGGTATGAGCCTCGCGTAAAGACCAATAACCCCTACTGTCTCGAAAACAAGAATTACGTTGACGCATACTACCTTTCCGGCAGCGTTAACGAGCTTATCGAGAACTTCGACAGCATTATTGATGACATCAATCTCCAGACCAAGTACTATCCCACCAATATCGACGGTGCGGACGCCAACTCCAGCGGCTTCGTTACCTTCACTGATGAAATCGGCAAGTATATGCAGGTTTCCGACGTCAAGGGTATTATTATGAATAACGTACTCTATGACGGTTCGGAGATTGCGGCATTTCTTACAAACAGCAGCGACGGTTTGGGTACCGTTGAAAATCCCACAGAGCTCGGCGATGAGGTTATCCGTGCTCTTCGTGCCCGTCTTGGCCTCGATCTCGAAACTGCAAGATATTTGTTTGACCACGCATATGACTATGGTCAGCTTGCCTACGAAAGCAAAGACAACTTCAGCAACTATATCGGCTGGTATGCTACCGAAGAGGGCAACTACTGCGGCGCATGGGCAGAGGGTGTAACTACCGCTCCCGAAGAAGCGGCTTATATCGTCCGCTCCTACGGCTATCTCGGAGCAACAACCGAAAGCGACCTGCTCTATATGCACGTTCAGGTAAAAACCCGTATTGATGACGGCAGTCAGACTGTTACCTGGAAGATCCCCGCAGCTTTGGTTCCCGTTATTCAGTATAACGTAACTCTCGACGGAGAAGATATCGAAACAACCCAGAATATCTCTCTCGAGGTACAGGAAGAATTACCTATCCGCCTTGTATTTGAGGTTGGTGTTGACGAAGCGATAAATGAAGAAACCATTCGCGACTTTATGACAAGCGCAGACGACAGATACGTAACCGAGGACGGCCTCGTTCTTTACAGCAACCTTTGGGATGCAAATGGCGAAGGCACTCGCGATGACGTTGTTACAAACGCTCACTTCGAGCCCTCGACCGATAACGAGCATTATTACTATGCTCTGGACGAGGATATGTACTACCTCGATGATAACGGCAACTATATCCGTATCGACTGGTGGAACGAAACCTATTTCGATCCCAACAGAACCTTCTACAGCGCAAGAGTTGTATTCGAGCATACCGAAGATGAAAACGACGGCGACGCCGCTGTTGCAAGAATTATCTACGAACCGATCAGCAAGATCGCGTTTGATGCAAAGCAAAAGGGAAAAGACGGATATTGGTATATCCCCGCAGGCACCGTTAAGCTCAGCACCGAGGACGATGTTGTAGAAAAGGATCTCAACAGCTCGGGCACTCATTACTATTCTTCTGTATCTCATACCGACTACGAAGAAAACGAATTGTATCACGCTCACACTCTTCTCGGTAATAACGTAAAGATCGTTATAACCGCTCCTGTTGAAGAATCGAGCGAGCCCGAATCCTCTGTTGAAGAATCAAGCGAACCCGAAGAATCGAGCGAACCCGAAGAATCGAGCGAACCTGAAGAATCGAGTGAACCCGAAGAATCGAGCGAACCTGAAGAATCGAGTGAACCCGAAGAATCGAGCGAACCCGAAGAATCGAGCGAACCCGAGGAATCAAGCGAACCCGAAGAATCAAGCGAACCTGAATTATCAGAGCCTGAATATTCCGAGCCCGATGCTTCGATTCCCGAGGAATCGAGCGAGGCTATCCCCTCCGAGCCCGAGGAATCTATTCCGGAAGAACCTGTTAAGCCCGGCGATTCGAGAAACGTTGTGATCTGGCTTATGATTGTGGCTGCCGCAGTGGCAACTGTTGTCAAGGTGGCTCCCGCTCTCGTAAACAAGCGCAAGAACTTCTAATTCAATTCAAGCGATAAAAAACAAGCTTCACGTTTAAAGTGAAGCTTGTTTTGTTTTTGTTTTTTATTATTCAAAGCTTACCGATTCGGCAAATGTCAAAAACGTTTCCTTCAAAAGCGGATATTTGTCTGCGGTTGCGGCAAACTGTACCGAAAAGAATGCGTCCTTGCCCTTGAAAACTGCAGTGAGGTATTTGTATTCGATATTTTTCTCGCGGTAAAAATAACCGTATTCGAAATAGATGATTCCGTTGCTGTTTGCCAGCTCCGTCGGCTTGTTGTTGCTGTTCGCCGCGCGCACGAGCTCGCCGTATTGCGTTGCCGAATAGTCACCGAAACCGTCGAACTCCGAAAATTCCTCTTTGAGAACAAAAACAGTTGCATCGGATGATTCGTACACGACGTCATATCCGCCCGCATTGTCCTCGCGGAATGCCTCGTTCAAGGTTATCGTGATTCCGCATTCGTGAGTGAAGGTTTGTGCTTTTGGCTTGCCGTCGCTGCAGGAAGCAAAGCAGAGCAGTATGGATAACAATATTAAAATCGCAGAAAATCTTTTCATAACGCGCTCCTGTTTGATAGTGCTACAAGTATAGCATATCCGAAAATGTATGTCAAGAATCGAAAAATGGCGAAAAGAGAAGAGTTGGTGGGAAAAATAAGATCGACAAGCCTTTGTTAAAGCTTGTCGATCTTTGGGGTGGCTGACCGGGTTCGAACCGGCGACCCCCAGGGCCACAACCTGGTACTCTAACCAGCTGAGCTACAGCCACCATATGGCGTGCCTTGAGGGACTCGAACCCCCGACCTACTGCTTAGAAGGCAGTTGCTCTATCCAGCTGAGCTAAAGGCACATTGATAAAAGAAATATTCATTTGGAGCGGGTGACGGGAATCGGACCCGCGCGACCAGCTTGGAAGGCTGGGATTCTACCATTGAACTACACCCGCATATCAGCCGAAGCGTTTGTTCCGAATCGGCTGTTAGCCGTTGACTGATGTGCTTTTCAAAAGTTGGTTAAGGCGACGGCGTGAACCGCCGCCTTAAATTATGCCTTGTATATCTATTTCCCGAAAAGACGGGTATATTCTTAGGCTAAACCGTTGAGAAGCTTAGTGTACTGGCTCTTCTTGCGTGCAGCATTGTTCTTGTGAATAATGCCCTTAGAAACAGCTCTGTCAACCATGCCGACAGCTTCAAGATAAGTCTTTTCAGCAAGCTCCTTGTTACCTTCGGCAACAGCAGCCTTATACTTCTTCACAGAAGTCTTCATAGCAGACTTGAACATCTTATTCTGAAGCGTCTTTACCTTGGTAACCTTAACACGCTTTTTTGCAGATTTAATGTTAGGCATGCACTCGCACCTCCCATTTGAATTTTGGTACCGAATCATAATACCACACTTTTTTCGGTTTTGCAATAGGTTAAGACAAAAAAATTATAAAAATTTTGTTTTGTGGAAAAATAGATAAAAATATTAGATTTTCGGGTGATTTTATGTTTGAAAAGCGAACCGACCTTGCTCTCGAGGTGCACGAATTGCACGGAGATGCCTCGGGAATAGAGGTAAACGAGCAGATCAAAGACGGAATCAAGGTGACCGTCGCCGAGGTGTCGCAGGGAATCGGTGAGAAAAGCTCGGGCAAAAAGGCGGGGAGATATATAACTCTTGATATCGGCAAAATCTGGAAGCAGGATAAAAAGCGCTTCCGCGATACCGCGGCTCTGCTTGCAAGCGAAATCGAATCGCTTCTTCCGCAGGTCGAGGGAACAGTGCTCGTTGCGGGACTCGGTAACGAGGAGATAACCTCCGATTCGATCGGACCGCTTGCGGTTAAGCGTCTGCTTGTTACCCGCCATATCGCCGCGATAGACAGCCTTTTATTTAAAAGCGCGGGATTCGGAAGCCTTGCTGCGATAAGTCCCGGTGTTCTCGGGCAGACGGGAATCGAAAGTGCCGAGATAATCAAAAGCATTTGCGATACGGTAAAGCCGAAATGCGTTATAGTTATAGATTCTCTCGCATCGCGAAGACTCAGCCGTCTTGCGACTACGGTTCAGCTTTCTGACAACGGCATCAGTCCCGGCTCGGGTGTTTCCAACCGCCGCGTTGCGCTCGACAGCGAGCTTCTCGGGACAAAGGTCGTTTCGATCGGCGTTCCGACAGTCGTCGATGCCGCAACCCTTGCCTATGATCTTCTTGAGGAGCACACCGGCAGGGAAGACGACTCGTTTTCAAGGGTTATTAATAATCTTATGGAGGGAAGCGGCAGAAATATGTTTGTCACACCGAAGGATAACGATATTATCGCAAAGCAAACGGCAAGCCTTATCGCAATCGCTTTGAATCTTGCGGTGCATAAGCTCAGTATCGACGAAATCAACGAATATCTAGGCTCGCAGTCATAAAACGTTTTCTCCTCGCATATATAATATACGAGGATGTGATAAAATGAAAAGAAGACTGACTGTTGCACAAAGACAAGCTATTCTGAAATGGAGCTGCCTTGCGCTTTCTTTATTGCTGCTGATCGGCGTTTTTGCGGCAATACCCTATATCGTCAACGCACTGCCGAATATCCGCGGGAGCGATATCCGCGAGGTACTGAACGGAAACGGAGCAGAGAACGAAAACTATGATTTTGCATTTGGAGCGGGCGAATTCGAGCTGTCCGAAGAAGACGAAAACACTCCGCCGGGTATCGACCCCGAGGGTGAATACGAGCCCGAATCTCCGATTCCTGTTCCAAAGCCGGGGGAATACGATCTTCCGGTTATGAGCAGCAATCTTTCCTGGTATGATCCCGACGAAACGGCAACGCTTAATATTATAAACCGAACCAAGTTTAAAATCGAGCTTTCTGACTATTTGGAAAAAGATTTCCCGATAAACGAGCCGATGGATCCCGATGCTCCGCTTGTGCTTATAATCCACACCCACGGGAGCGAAAGCTATCTCGAGAACGGATACGAATTCTATTCGCCGGAGGAGACCTTCCGCTCGCTTTCCGAGGAGGAAACCGTGGTACATATCGGCGCTGTGCTCTGCGAAAAGCTGAATTCGCTCGGCATAAAAACGATTCACGATAAAACGATGTACGATCAGACCGATTTCAACCGTTCATATAACTACTCGCGTGAGGGAATCAAAAAAGCACTCGCCGAATATCCGAGCATACGCTATGTTATCGACCTGCATCGCGATTCGGTTTTCGACTCTAATGGGAACAACATCAAGCCGGTTACGACGTTGAACGGTAAAAAATGCGCCCAGCTGATGCTTGTCGTCGGCACAAACGAGGGAGGCTCCGACCACCCGAATTGGCGCAATAATCTTACCTTTGCCACACATCTTCAGCAGAAGATGAACGAGCTTTATCCCACTCTTGCCCGCCCGATAAATCTTCGCTCGGCGGCGTTCAACCAAGCACTCGCGGCAGGGAGCGTTCTTTTGGAGGTCGGTTCTTGCGGGAACACACTCGAGGAAGCGGAAAACGCGATCCTTTTGTTTGCACAGGCATATGCGGGACTTATAAAGGAAAACATGAAATAGATTGTAAAGCTTAAAAAGAGAAGCTGCTGTGGACAGCTTCTCTTTTGTTCTTTTATGCCTCGCCCGAGTATTTTACAAGTATCGTATCCTTGCCGATCCGTTCGATATCACGCCAAGGGATAGTTATACGGTTTTTCGAGGAGAACGATGCGAGCAATCCGTTTCCGGGCAGAACGATCGAATATATCTCGCCGGTGCAGGAATTGAATTCGAGGTCGCTTATACATCCGAGCAGACTGCCGTCGCAGATGTTTATAACCTCTTTGTTGCGAAGCTCCGAAAAGCTCGACGCGACCGATATCAAAGCAGAATGCATATCAGCCCACCGCTGCCTTCGTTGATTATTCTTTGTATCGTCCCCGCGATCTTCGCTCTCGCATCGTCGGGCATATGCGCAAGCTTGCTGTTCAAGCCCTCGCTGACAAGCTCGTGGAGAGTTTTACCGAACATATTCGATTCCCAAATGCTTTTCGGATCCTCTTCGAATTCCTTCAGCAAAAAGCTCACAAGCTCTTCCGATTGGCTCTCGGTACCGACGATTGGGTTGACCTCGGTTTCGATATCCGCCTTCATCATATGGATCGACGGCGCGCTTGCCTTCAGCTTCACTCCGTATCCGCCGGGCTGCTTTACGATCTCGGGCTCCTCGAGAGTAAGGTCGTCGATCGAGGGCATAACTATTCCATAACCGTCGTTCATTACGTCGTCGATCGCGCTTGCAACCTTGTCGTATTTGCGCTTCACGTCGGCAAGATCGGTCATTATCGTCAAAAGCGAGCGCTCGTTTTCGATTTCAAACCCGCTCTTTTCGGCGAGCACCGAATAAAATATTCTGTCGGGAATGCAAATGTCGATTTTTGCGCTTCCGTTGCCCAAATCAAGCCTCGAAAGCTTCGCGCTTACCTCGCTTCCGTCAGAAAACGCCTCCGCCGCATCGCGTATTTCGCCGACACGTTTTAAATTGCCCACCGTCTGTGCGGCTTTCTCATAAATAGAGACCTTGAGCTCGCTGTCGCTGTCGAGAACGTCTATCCAGCTCGGAAGCGTGAAACGTATCTCGCGCACAGGAAACTCATAAAGCAGATTTTTCAAAACCTCTTTTATGTCGCTTTCGCTCAGTTCAAGACAGTTTATCGGCAAAACGGGTACGTCGTATTCGTTTTCGAGCTCGCTCGCAAGCGAGAGCGACGACTGTGAATGAGGGTGACTGCAGTTCAGAACGACGACAAACGGCTTTGAAAGCTCCTTTAATTCCGAAATAACTCGCTGTTCGGCATCAACGTATACCTCACGCGGAAGCTCGCCGATGCTGCCGTCGGTGGTGACAACGATGCCGACGGTCGAATGCTCGTCGATAACCTTTCGCGTTCCGATCTCCGCCGCCTGCTCAAACGGGATCACCGTCTCCGACCAAGGTGTGCTTACCATACGCGGCTGACCGTCCTCAATAAGCCCCATAGCTCCGGGGACGACGTATCCCACGCAATCAATCAGCTTTACCTTGCAATCCACGCTCTCGTCGATGCGTATTCCGACAGCGGATTCGGGGATAAATTTCGGTTCTGTCGTCATAACCGTTCTCCCCGATGCCGATTGCGGCATTTCATCTCTTGCGCGCTCGCGCATGCTGTCTTCCTCGATATTCGGAAGAATAAGGCTTTCGGTAAAGCGCTTTATCAGTGTTGATTTTCCGGTACGAACCGGACCGACAACGCCTATGTAGATATCCCCGCCGGTGCGGTTCGCGATGTCGCTGTATATTCCCGTATCGGTCATAAATGTGTCCTCCTGTTTGTTTTGTTACAAGTTTATTCGGACGTTTTTTTATATAGAACAGATTGACAATAAATGTTTTTTGTGCTATATATTATTTTGTATGCAACAGTGACTTTTACGGAGGAAAATGCTATGGCAGATATAAAAAGAATCGGCGTTCTCACCAGCGGCGGCGATGCTCCCGGTATGAATGCTGCGGTGCGCGCGGTTACGAGACTTGCTCTTTACAAGGGAATCGAGGTTATGGGTATCTATAACGGATACCAGGGCCTCATTGACGGCAACATTCAACAGCTTCACGAACGTGACGTTTCGTTCATAATCAACCGCGGCGGCACAATGCTCTATTCCGCACGAAGCAAGGAATTCTGCACTCCCGAGGGTATGGCAAAGGCGGTTGCACGCTGTAAGGAATACGGCATCGAGGGCATTGTCACGATCGGCGGCGACGGTACCTTCCGCGGCGCAGTTGAGCTCACCAATGCGGGCGTTCCCTGTATCGGTATCCCTGCGACTATCGATAACGATATCGCATCTACCGAAGCAACCATCGGCTTCGACACGGCTATGAACACCGTTGTTCAGCTTGTCGATAAGCTCCGTGATACCAGCGAGAGCCATTCGCGCTGTACCGTTGTCGAGGTTATGGGCAGAGAAGCGGGCGATATCGCTCTCCAAACCGCTATCGCGCTCGGCGCTGTGACTGCGGTCATCAGAGAAATCCCCACCGATTTTGACCACGTTATCGAAAAAATGGTTGAGGCTCGTAAGGGCGGCAAGCGTAATTTCATTATCATCACCTGCGAGGGTATGGGTAAGGAATACGGCGAAGAGCTCAGTCAGATGATCGAAAAGCGCAGCGGCATCGAAACCCGTTTCGCAAGACTTGCGCATATCCAGCGTGGCGGCGCGCCTACACTTCGTGACCGTGTATTAGCCACCCAAATGGGATGTGCGGCTGTTGAAAATCTTATCGCGGGTCAGATGAAGCAGGTTATGTGTCTGCGCGGCAACAATATTATCGCGATGGATATTTTCGATTCACTCACTGTCGATAAATTGATGAAGAATAAACTCACTGCCGAGGAAGAGGAAGCTATTCCTCCCAACAAGCTTTATGAAATGAAGCGTATCGTTGCCGATAAACAGGCTTATAAAAACTACCTTAATTATATTATCGACCATATTACTCTTTAAAATCAAAAAATTGAAATTGAAAGAATACCCGTCATGAACAAAAAATGGCGGGTATTTAATTTTTGTGTTGACATAAAAATAAATGTATGATATAATCGACACGTAAGTATGGGTTGTTCTACCCAAAATAAAAAGAAAGGAAACACATCATGAAGAAATTTTTCGCAATTCTTCTCTCTGTTCTTCTCGTTTCTGCATTCGCAGTATCCGCTGTTGCAGTTAACTGGAATGACGGTCAGACCCGCGCTGAACTCGAAGACGGCGTTCTTGGTAACTATACCTTCGATAACGCTTACGAATTCGTTTTCAGAGTTGACGATGTAAACGGCACCATCGGCGGCGAAGACAACACTATCATCACCACTGCTGAAGCATACGCGACATCCAATCCCAACTGGGCGATCAGCGTGCTTCTCGCTCCTACTTCCGATGCTAACGTTTATGAAGTAGCTCTCGCTCCCGTTGTTACCCCCGGCTCTGCTCAGGGCGGCATCGACAAGGGCATCAACTTCGAAAACGGCAACATCGTTTTGATCTGCCATTCGTCCGGTTCTCTTCCTGCAGATCCTAAAGACGAAAACAAGACCTTCCCCAACTGGGAACAGAAGGTTGCTGCAATGGCACTCAAGGTTGGCGACAAGATTACCCTTGCAGGCGTTGATCTTGCCGCAGGCACCGTTGATAACGGTACCGCTACCGTTCAGGAAGCTCCCGAAGGATACAAAGTAACCAACGGCGTTCCTGAAGAACCCGAAGTACCCGAAACTCCCGCAGAACCCAAGATGTTCTGGGTAACTCACCTCAACGACAGCAACGTTGAAGGCGCTGGCGTTATCTTCACCGAAGCATACTCGGGCTGCGCATGGTGGAAGCACTATGCATTCGCTCCCGTAGCTGATGCTGAAGGCGTATTTGAAATCACCGCAATCGTTGACGGCCCCGCTCTCAGCGGTACCGGCGTAGAACCCCTTGCTATTCCCGAAGGCGGCTTTGTTTACGCTATTAACGTAGGCAACAACTGGAAGGATCTCTGCGAAGAAAACGGCGTTACCGGCGACGGCTCTACCGGTCTCTGGTATGACGACGAATTCCACGCAAACGAACCCAACTATGCAACCGCTAACGTTTCTGCTATGTGGGAAGACATCAACGCTTGGACTGTTGGTATGCAGGTAACCTTTGAAGGTATCGACCTCGCTAACCTCGAAGTTCCTACTTCCACTCCCGACGTTAAGTGGTACGACGAAGCATACGTTTGCACCGCTACCTACACCGTATACACCGGTGAAGATGCTCCCGTTAATCCCCCTGTTGACGACGAACCCGAAGTTGACGTTGAAGCTGAACTCAAGGAAGCACTCGGCGAAGCAAACGCTGATCCCAAGTTCGACCTCGTGATCAACGCTCCCGAAACCTACAAGGCAGGCGACGAAATCACCGTTACCGTTACCGTTAAGA